>DATNBL010000039.1:0-11386 GCA_035571935.1 Pseudolabrys sp. | reverse complement strand
CGGCCTCGTTGTCGAGCCCCTCGTGCGCCGGCCACTGGCCAAGCGCGAGCAGGCCCGCGCGCGGCGTCACGCCTTCGGCAGTCACGCGCCACAGCTCTTCGGTCAGGAACGGCATGAACGGGTGCAGCAGCTTCAGGATTTCGTCGCGCGCCCAGGCGATCATCGCGCGCGTCTCGGTCTTGGCATCGCCGTCCGGCCCGGTCAGCACCGGCTTCACCAGCTCGAGATACCAGTCGCAATAGACGTTCCACACGAAGCGATAGGCCGCGCCCGCCGCCTCGTTGAACTTGTAGCCTTCGATCGCCGTGGTGATGTCGCGGCCCGCCTTGGCGAGTTCATGCGCGATCCATTTGTTCAGCGTCTCGGTTGCAAGACGCGGATCGAAACCCGGCACCATCGCGGCGGAGTTCATTTCGGCAAAGCGCGCGGCGTTCCAGAGCTTGGTCGCGAAGTTGCGGTAACCCTCGACGCGCTGGGTCGAGAGCTTGATGTCGCGGCCCTGCGCGGCCATCGCGGACAGCGTAAAGCGCAGCGCATCGGCGCCGTATTCGTCGATGAGCGCGAGTGGGTCGATGACGTTGCCCTTCGACTTCGACATCTTGGCGCCCTTCTCGTCGCGGACGAGACGGTGGATGTAGACGTCCTTGAACGGCACCTCTTTCATGAAATGCAGGCCCATCATCATCATGCGGGCGACCCAGAAGAAGATGATGTCAAAGCCCGTGACCAGCGCATTGGTCGGATAGTAGCGCTTCACCTCAGGCGTATCTTCCGGCCAACCGAGCGTCGAGAACGGCCACAGCGCCGAGGAGAACCAGGTGTCGAGCACATCCTCGTCGCGTTTTAGCGCCGCCGCCTTGCCGTAATGTCTATCGGCTTCGGCCTGCGCTTCGCTCTCGGCCTCGGCGACGAACACCTTGCCGTCCGGTCCGTACCACGCCGGGATCTGATGCCCCCACCAGAGCTGGCGCGAGATGCACCACGGCTGGATGTTTTCCATCCAGTTGAAATAGGTCGCTTCCCAATTTTTCGGAACGAAATTGGTTTTGCCGCCGCGCACCGCCGCGATCGCCGGCTTCGCCAATTCGTGCGCGTTCACGTACCACTGGTCGGTCAGGTACGGCTCGATGACGACGTTCGAGCGGTCGCCGTGCGGCACGACGTGGCCGTGCGGCTCGATCTTCTCGACCAGGCCCATCGCTTCCAGCCGCGCGACGATAGTCTTGCGCGCCGCGAAGCGGTCGGCGCCTTCGAGCTTTCTCGTCTCGGCAAAATCGGTATTCGTCTGTCCCGCTTGCGCGAACGCCTCATCGGCAAAGGTGATCTTCGCCTCGACGGTCAGCACATTGACCTGCGGCAGCCCGTGCCGCTTGCCGACCTCGAAGTCGTTGAAGTCGTGCGCCGGCGTGATCTTCACCGCACCCGATCCCTTCTCCGGATCGGAATATTCGTCGGCAATAATTGGAATCCGCCGGCCGACCAGCGGCAAAATCACGTTCTTGCCGACGACGCCCTTGTAGCGCGCGTCGTCCGGATGCACCGCCACCGCGGTGTCGCCGAGCATCGTCTCCGGCCGCGTCGTCGCCACGACGATGAAGCTCGTCGGGTCGTCCGGGCTGAACGTCTTGCCCTCGATCGGATAGCGCAGGTGCCACAGCGAGCCCTTGGTCTCGACCGGCATCACTTCCAGATCGGAGATCGCGGTGAGCAGCTTCGGGTCCCAGTTGACCAGCCGCTTGTCCTTGTAGATTAGCCCCTCGCGGTAGAGCTGAACGAACACCTTCAGCACGGCCTTCGACAGGCCCTCGTCCATGGTGAAGCGCTCGCGCGACCAGTCGCAGGACGCGCCGAGGCGCTTCAACTGATTGACGATCGTCCCGCCCGACTCCGCCTTCCACGCCCAAACTTTTTCCAGGAACTTGTCGCGGCCGATTTCGCGGCGGCCCGGCTCCTGCCGCTCCATCATCTGCCGCTCGACCACCATCTGCGTCGCGATGCCGGCATGGTCGGTGCCGGGCTGCCACAGCACGTCCTTGCCGCGCATGCGCTCGAAGCGCGCCAGCACGTCCTGCAACGTGTTGTTGAGCGCATGGCCCATATGCAGCGAGCCGGTGACGTTCGGCGGCGGGATGACGATAGAGTAGGTCTGCGCCTTGGCGCGCTCGGGCCTGCCGGCGCGGAAGGCGCCCGCCTCTTCCCAGATGCGGTAGATGCGGCCCTCGACCTCCGAGGGCTGGTAAGTCTTGTCGATCATTGTCTTTTGTCTATGCGACGGGACGGGCTAGAAAGCCCGCCGCGCCATCGAGAGTCAACGTGTCATCGCCCCAATCAGCAACGCAGAAGGACCTGGGCCGCGCCATCGTCCTGATGGCCTTCGCCGCCTTCGCCAGCGGCTTCTCGCTGCGCATTTCCGATCCCCTGCTGCCGCAGATCGCGCTGGATTTCAACGCCCGCGTCGGCGTCGCCGCGGCGATCGTCACCGCCTATGCCGTCCCCTACGGGCTGGCACAGGCTTTCGCCGGCCTCCTCGGCGACCGCTTCGGCAAGTGCCAGTGGGTCGCGGTCGCCTGCCTCGCCTCGGCGGTGCTGGTGCTCCTGTGCGCGCTGGCGCAGACCTTGCCGCAGCTCACGATCGCGCGGCTCGTCTGCGCGCCGGCCGCGGCCACCATCGTGCCGCTGGGCATGGCCTATGTCGGCGACGTCGTCCCCTATGAGCGGCGGCAGACGGTGCTGGCGCGGTTCCTCGCGGGACAGATGACCGGCATGATCGCCGGCCAGGTCGCCGGCGGCGTCATCGGCGATCATTTCGGCTGGCGCGCGGTGTTCCTGGTACTCGCGGTGGTGTTCGCGGTCGCGGGCCTCGCGCTCGCGAGCCAGCTTCGCCGCAATCCCTGGACCAAGCCGATGCGCCGCGCCGCCGAGAGCAAGCCCGGTCTCATCCGCGACTACCGCCGCCTGCTGGCCGACCCCTGGTGCCGCTTCGTCGTCATCGCGGTATTCTGCGAGGGCGCGATCTTCTTCGGCGCCTTCACCTACATCTCGGCCGACCTGCACGCGCGGTTTGGCCTGAGCTTCTCGGTGATCGGCTTTGCCATCGCCGGGTTCGGCGTCGGCAGCATCTGTTATGCCTTCGCGGTGCGCATGCTGATCGGCGCGCTGGGCGAGATCGGGCTGGTCATCGGCGGCGGGATCGTCGTCGCGCTTGCCTATCTCTCGCTCGCCGGCGCGCCGTTCTGGGAGCAGGCGCCGGCGGCCATCGCCGCGCTCGGCTTCGGCTACTACATGCTGCACAACACGTTGCAGACACACGCGACGCAGATGCTGCCGGAAGCGCGCGGCACGGCGGTGGCGGGATTTTCCTCGGCGCTGTTCCTCGGCGCCAGCGCCGGCGTGACGCTTGCCGCGCCTTTGGTCGACCGCGCCGGCGCGGCGCCGGTTTTCGTCACGGCGGCGGTGCTGTGGCCGTTGCTGGCGGTGTGGATCAGGTCGCGGCTGAAGCGCCGAGCGCGATAACGGCCGCTAGCGGCCGCGCGAGACGCGCTCGATCTCGGCGCGCACGATGCGCTCGACCATGCCCGGCAGATTGTCGTCGAGCCAGGTCTTGAGCATCGGCCGCAGCATTTCCTTGACCAGGTCCTCGAGCGTGCGGGCGTTGTTGCCGAGCACGGTGTTGGCGAGCGAGTTGAAGGCGCTGTCGACGGCGGAGCGCGTCGCCGAGGACATCAGGCCGCGGTCGAGCACGGGGGCCGGCGGCGGCGCCGGCTGGCGCGGCGCTTCCGGCGCATCGCCGGCGCGCTCGGCGAAGATGACGTCGGAGCCGCCGTCGATGGTGCGGAACGCCGGCACAGGTGCTGCCGGCGCAGCCGTCATCGCTTCGGTCAGATCGAGCACGTCGGTGCCCGGCGCGGCCGGCGGCTTCGGTGCGGGTTTGGCGGGCGACGCGTCGGCGAGAACGGCGTCGATTTCATCCTGCTTCGAGGGCGCGGGCGGACGCGGCGGAGGAGGAGGAGCAGGCGGCGCGGCGGGACGGGCCGGCGCGGCGGCGGCCGGCGCGGGACGCGGCGGCTCCGGCGCCTTGGCGGCGGGCTTGGTATCGTCGTCGGCAATGATGCGTCGGATGGAGGCGAGAATCTCCTCCATCGAGGGCTCTTGCGCCTTCGCCGATTGACTCATGCCATAGGTCCCGCCCGAAGCGCTGCACGTCGTCCGGCGAAGCGAACGCGCGCTGGCGCGCCAACCCGAATCGAATCGCCGTCGGATTCCACTTATACGCCAGAGCGGTGCGGCTGCGGCAGAGTCCAATCCGGGAACGGGAACGAAGTTGTGGACTGCAACGCGCGCACGGACGCGAACGATCAGGCGACGCCTAGCGCCCGTCCGGCGTGCGCGTGCCGGCCCAGGCGTCGCGCACCTGCTCGTAATGCACCTGCGGCTTGTAGACCGGCACGTGCAGGCCGAGCACTTCCGGGCTGAGCCGGCCGACGGCGGCGAGCAGCGTGTAGGACGCCACCACGCGGTCGTGTTGCGCCGTCACCACCGCGACGCGCGCGTTGACGAGCGTCTGCTGCGCGGTCAGCACGTCGAAGGTGGTGCGCTGTCCGACGCGGGCCTCCTCGCGCACGCCGTTGAGCGCGATCTCGGCCGCCTGCACCTGCGCCTGCGTCGCCTCGATATTGGCCTTGGCGGCCTCGAGCTGGCCCCAGGCCTGCACCACACTCTGCCGCGCCTGGTCGCGCGCAACGTCGAGGTTGAGCCGGTTCTGGCCGAGCGTCTCCTTGGCCTGGCGGATCAGCGAGTATTCCGAACCGCCCTGGTACACCGGCACCGTCAGAGTGCCGAGCAGCGAGGCGTTATAGCTTTCCATGGTCGAGAGCACGCCGACGCCGAGATAGCTCTTGTTGACGCTGCCCTGCACCGACAGGTTCGGCAGTAGCGCGCCCTCGGCGACCTTCACCTGCCGCATCGCCACGTCGACATTGTATTGCGCGGCGGCGACCGACGGGTTGGTGCCGATTCCGGTCGCGACCGCGCCGGGCAGGGTCTTCGGCGAGAAGCGGTCGACCGGGCTGCCGGCGGCGAGCTTGCCCGGATTGACGCCGATCACCTGGCGGTAGGTCGCCTGCGACGAGGCATAGTTGGATTCCGCCGTCAGCACCTGCGAGCGGCCGGCCGCGAGGCTCGATTCGGCCTGCGCCACGTCGGTGCGCGTCACCTCGCCGACGTTGAAGCGGTCGCGGGTCTGGCGCAGCTGCTCCTGCAGCACCTCGACGTTGCGCCGTTGCAGATCGAGGATCGCCTCGTCGCGCAGCAGGTTCATGTAGGCGGTGACGGCGCTGAGCATCACCGTCTGCACGGTGTTGGCCAAGGTCGCGCGCGCCGACAGCACCTGCGCCTCGGCCTGCCGCGTGCGGTTGGCCGTCTGGTAGCCGTTGAACAAGGTCTGCGTCAGCGTCAGCCCGACCGAGAACGGCGAATTGTAACCGCTCGAGGTGGAATAGACCGACGCGCCGGGATTGGTGGACGAGGCGGTCTTGCTCGTCGTCGAGATCGACTGCTCGCCGCCGGTGGCGGTGATCGACACTTTCGGGCGGTAGCCGGCGAGCGCCTGCGGTACGTTCTCGTCGGTCGCGCGCGTTCCGGCGCGCTGCGCGTTCAGGCTCGGATTGTTCTGATAGGCGAGGACCAGCGCGCCCTCGAGCGTGTCGGCCCGCGCGCTGCCGAGAGCCAGAGGCGACGCGGCGCACATGAGGGCCGCGGCCATGACGGCAAGCAGTTTTTTCGCAACTGGACGCAACCGACCCACCGTACCGCGATAATGCCCCGAGAACGACGACGCGGCGCCACACGGGCGTGCGGCGCAACAAGGAACATGAACAATAAGCGCGGGCGGACGGGGTTGAAACCCCCTCGCCTCAAACGAGCTGTAGATAGCTCAGGGGGCGCGGCATTTTCGCCACGATATGAACCGCGCGCCCGGTACCGCTCAGAAGGCGAAGGCGGGCGGCTTCACAAAGCCCGGCAACACAGGCGCGGCCGCGTCGAATACCGCCCGCCCGCCGACGTCGTTGCCGGTGCGGAGGTAGACCATGGCCTTGGCGGCCTGGTCGCCGCCGAGCACGCAGGCCAGGCGGCCGCCGTCGCTCAGCTGGCCGAGCAGCGCTTCCGGCACGACCTCGGTCGCGCCTTCCATGACGATGAGGTCGTAGGGCGCCGCCGCCGCCCAGCCGGACGTGAGCGGTCCGCTGACGACTTCGGCATTCGCGACGCCGGCAAGCGCCGCGCGCGCGGCGCGGGCGAGATCGGCGTTCTCCTCGAGCGCCACGACCTGCGCGGCCACGCGCGCAAGCACCGCCGCGCCGTAACCTGTGGCGCAGCCGGCGATGAGCACGCGGTCTGCCGGCGCGACGCCGGCGGCCTGGAGCATCTTCGCCAGCACGCGCGGCTTCATCAGGCAGCGCCCCGGCGCGACCGGCAGGTCGAAATCGACGTAAGCGAGCGCGGCGGACTGCGGCGGCACGAAGCGCTCGCGCAGCGTCTCCTGGAACGCCCACAGGAGCCTGAGATCGGTGACGTCTGCGGTGCGGATCTGGCCATCGACCATGTTGCGGCGAGCGGCGGCAAAATCGGTCATCGCGGTTCTCGGGCGCCTGGATTCTGAAGGGGAATGCGGCGTTGTTCTGCGGCAAGGGGCGGCAAAAGGCAAGCGAGCGGCATCGTTGTGGACGGCGCGCCTCTCCTATATTAGGCAGGGCGCGCGCGGGGCCCGGCCTGACTCGGGGCCCCGCGCGGTAAGGCCTCGTGGCGGAGTGGTTACGCAGAGGACTGCAAATCCTTGCACCCCGGTTCGATTCCGGGCGAGGCCTCCACTCTCCTCCACCGCGACCGGGCGCGATCCCGCCAGGACGGGGGTTGGACAGCGCCGCGGCGGCGGCAGCGGCCAAGTTTTCGTTTACTCAAGGCCGCCATTCGGCCTTTGCAAAGCGGATGGGCTTTGTTATGAGGCCCCTCCGTAACGGGCCAAGCCTGTTCCCGAGTAGCTCAGCGGTAGAGCATTCGACTGTTAATCGAATGGTCGCTGGTTCGATCCCAGCCTCGGGAGCCACCCGTTCGCCTCCAGGATTAAGCACGCCTCCGGAACTTCCGACGCCTGCCCGCCCTGGCGGCGCCTGGGTCGCTCCGCGGCGGCGAAGTCCCTAGAGTGGCGCCCCTCGCCGCCCCCAAATGCGTGACCGTCCCATGCCCGCCAGCGCGCTTGCCACCGACCTCTACGAACTCAACATGGTGCAGGCCTATCTCGACCGCGGCGAGGATGGCGAAGCCGTGTTCGAGTTCTTCGTGCGCCGCCTGCCGGAGCGGCGCGGCTTCCTGCTCGCGGCCGGGCTCGACGACGTGCTCGCCTATCTCGAGACGCTGCAATTCAGCGCCGAGGAGATCGACTGGCTCAAGAAGAGCGGCCGCTTCCGCGCCAACCTGATCGATTACCTCGCGTCGTTCCACTTCAGCGGCGACGTGCACGCGATCCCCGAGGGCACAGTGTGCTTCCCGAACGAGCCGCTGATCCGCATCACCGCGCCGCTGCCGCAGGCGCAGCTTGTCGAAAGCCGCCTCATCAACATCCTGCACTTCCAGACAATGGTGGCCTCGAAGGCGGCGCGCATGGTGCTCGCCGCGCCGGGCAAAACACTCGCCGATTTCGGCCTGCGCACCGCGCACGGCGCCGAAGCCGGGCTGTTCTCGGCGCGGGCGAGCTTCATCGCCGGCTTTTCCGGCGCCGCCAACGTCGAGGCCGGATTGCGCTACGGCATCCCGGTCGTCGGCACGATGGCGCACTCGTTCATCCAGGTACACGACGACGAGACGCAGGCCTTCGAGGATTACGCACGCGCGCGGCCCGACGGCGTCGTACTGCTGATCGACACCTATGGCACCGAGGCCGGCGCGCGGAAAGTCGTCGAACTCGCGCCGCGCCTGAAACGCGACGGAATTTCAATTCGCGGCGTGCGCATCGACAGCGGCGATCTCATCGCCGCGGCGCGCAAGGTGCGCGGCATCCTCGACGCCGGCGGATGCAAGGACGTCGTCATCCTGGTCTCAGGCGGCATCAACGAGGACGTGCTTCAGGGGATGATGCGCGAGAAGGCGCCGATCGACGGTTTCGGCATCGGCGTCAATCTCGACGCATCGATCGATGCGCCGTCGCTCGACTGCGCCTACAAGCTCCAGGAATTCAAGGACCGGCCGCGGCGCAAGCGCTCCGAGGGCAAGGCGACCTGGCCCGGCCGCAAGCAGGTCTGGCGCGCCTACGACGCCGACGGCCGCATGCGCGGCGACGTGCTGTCGGTCGAGGACGACCGGCACGACGGCGAAACGCTGATCGTGCCGGTGATGCGCGGCGGCAAGCGCCTCGCGCCCGCCGAAAGCCTCGCCGCCATCCGCGCCCGCGCGGCGCGCGAACTCGCGCGGCTGCCTGAGCCGCTCGCCGCCCTCACGCCGGGTCACGATTATCCGGTCGAGGTCGCGGCGGTCCTGCGCGCGCTGGCGGACGAGGCGGATAGGCTCGCTGGGGGTTGAGTTATCCCTCCCCTGAAAGGGGAGGGTCCGGCGCAGCATGCGCCGGGGGTGGGGTTACGTCGCAATTGAAAACGCCCCCACCCGGCTCGCTGTCGCTCGCCACCCTCCCCCGCGAGCGGGGGAGGGATAAGAAGGCTAGCCCGCTCTATTCCACCCGCGTGCGCCCTCGCCGTAAACCTCGTGGCCGGCGTCGGTGACGACCACCGTGTCTTCCAGCTTGATGAAGCCGCGCACGGGATGCAGCAGCGTCGTCTCGACCGAGACGACCATGCCGGCCTCGAGCGGCTCCTCGGCATATTCGTTCGGATAAGGCACCGGGCCGCGCGGCGCGAGCCGCGGCCCTTCGTGGCTGACCATGCCCATGCCGTGCGCGAGGAAGTCGATGTGATTGTGGTGTTTCGAGCGCGACACCACCGGCTGGGCGGCGGCGTAGATCTCCTTGCCGAGCGCGCCGGCGCGGATCGGCTTCATCGCCGCGCGCTGCATCGTCTCGATCTCGCCGAGCAGGTCGACGAGCTCGGCATCGGGCTCGCCCTGGATCGCCATGCGGCAGACGTCGCCGATATAGCCTTTGTAGTTGCCGCCGGAGTCGATCGACATGATGTCGCCGGTCTCCCAGCGCTGCTCCGATGGCGCGCGGTTCATGCTGGTGCCGCAGGTGATGAGGCAATATTCGAAGGTCAGCCCGCGATTGGTCTCCTCGCGGCGCAGTGCCTCGACCACCTCGGCCTTGGTCGTGCCGGGCTTCGACGCGGCGATCACCGCCTTCATCGAGTCGATGACGGCTTCGGACGCGTATTTGAGAAGTTTCAATTCATCCGCCGACTTCGTCACCCGCTGGCGCTCGAGCACATAGAGCGCGTCGACCCAGTCGGCGCTCGGGAACGCGTCGCGCAGCACCTTGGCTGCGTCATACGGCAGGAAACCGAACTCGGCGGCGATGCGCTTGGTGGCGACGCCCGTCTTCTTCATGTGGGCGATCGCCTTCTCGATGGCGTCGACGGAGCCGGACGAATTGGTCTGCGTCTCCGGCGTCCACAGCGGGTTCACCTCGTGCTGGAACTTCTCAAGGCGGTGGCCGATATAGGCGGCCTTCTCGGGATGGCCCTTCGGATAGACCAGCACCGGCAGGTAACGCGTGACGCCGGTCGCATCCATGTAATCGAAGAAATTGGCGCGGTGGCCGCCGAGCAGGTACTGCACGTTGTGCTTGGACGTCGCGACGACGACGTCGATGCCGGCTTTGTCCATCAGCCGGTCGAGGCGCTGGTGATCGAACGGAATGGCGAGGCCGGCGGCCGGCTTGGCGTTGACGTTCATGAGGCTCTCCCTGACGTGCCGGGCGAGCCTAGCGTAGATGCTTGCGCCCGTCAGCGGGGCCATAGCCCGTAGGGCGGATTAGCGAAGCGTAATCCGCCATCCTGGGACGAGCGGCGCGTTACGCCTGCGGCTAACGCGCCCTACGGTGGCTTGCCGGAGGCCGTAGGGCGGGCAAAGGCGTCCGAAGGATGCCGTGCCTCCGGCCGCGAGGCCGCTTGGTGCGCACGCTTCGCTTTGCGCACCCTACAGGTCTCCTGCGCGCCTCGCTTACGCCGCCGCCTTCGACCACAATTCCTTCGAGGCGATACGAGCGCCTTCCGCCAGCGCCTCGAGCTTCGCCCACATGATCTGCGGGTGGACGCGGCGATAGAACGGCCCCTGCGCGAAGCCGCAGTCGGTGCCGGCGATGACGTTCTCGCGGCCGACGATCTTCGCCAGCCGAACGATGCGCTCGGAGACCAGTTCCGGATGCTCGACGACGTTGGTGGCGTGGCTGATGACGCCGGGGATGAGCACCCGCCCCTCCCCGAGCTTCGCGTTCCGCCACACCTGCCACTCGTGCTCGTGGCGCGGATTGGCGCCCTCGATCACGAAGGCGCCGACCTTGGCCTTGAGAATGACGTCGACGATGTCCTTCAGCGGCACGTCGCTGGTATGCGGCCCCGGCCACGAGCCCCAGCACACGTGATAGCGGATGCGGTCGGCCGGCAGGCCTTCGATGGCGTGGTTGAGGATGTCGATTTGTTTTTCCAGCCACGTCTTGTAATCGGCGAAGCTGCCCGGCGGCACCATGCGGTCATAGGTGACGGCGCTGCGCGCGTCGTCGAGCTGCACCACGAAGCCGGCGTCGATGATGGTCTTGTACTCGGTGCGCATGGCGGCGGCGATCGCCACCTGCAGCTCCTCGTCGTTCTTGTAGAACTCGTTCACGCGGTCCGGAATGACGCTGGCCGGCGCGGCAACCGGCATGAAGGCTTCCTCGACCTTGGTCTGGCCGAGCGCCGCCTTGAAGTTGGCGATGTCGCGGGTGAGCTCGTCATTGCCGACATACGAGATCGGCCCGGTGCAGATCGCCTCCATCGTCGTCGACACTGCTTCCTTGGCATCGAGCTCGGCGTAGAACTCGTCGAACTTGGTGCGGTCGGCGCCGCGCTTGAACGGATTGGCGGCCTCGTCCTTGATCGGACGGCGCGTGAAGCCCGAGAGCCGCGTCAGCGCGTACTGCGCCCAGGAGATCGACTTGCCGAACTCTCCGTCCGACACAACGTCGATGCCGGCTTGTCCCTGCCGCGCGACGACCTCGGCGACCGAGCGCGTCAGGCAGGCGTTGAACGCGGCCTCGTCGTAGGGCTTGCCGCTCTGGCGCGCGCGCAGGAAATCCTGGAGATCGGCCGGCCGTATCAGGCTGCCGACATGGGTGGTGAGGATGCGGTCGGTCGAGTGTTTCATGGCCCGCTTGCTAGACGAGCGCCGCGCCCAAGGCAATCGGTGGGCT
>DATNBL010000038.1:0-43112 GCA_035571935.1 Pseudolabrys sp. | reverse complement strand
AATCGACCGTGCCGGTGACGCTCGACATGATGATCCTGCAGGGCCACGCGGTGATGCGCGGCTCGCGGCGCGCGCTCGTCGTGGTGGATATGCCGTTCGGCTCTTACGAAGCGTCGAAAGAGCAGGCCTTCATGAGCGCCGTGCGCGTGCTCAAGGAGACCGGCTGCGGCGCGATCAAGATGGAAGGCGGCACGCGCCTGGCCGAGACCATCCGCTTCCTGGTCGAGCGCGGCGTGCCGGTGATGGCGCATGTCGGCCTGACGCCGCAGTCGATCAACACCATCGGCTCGTTCCGCGCGCAGGGGCGGAGCGAGGCCGACTGGGGCCCGATCGAGCAGGACGCGATCGCAGTGTCAGAGGCCGGCGCGTTCTCGGTCGTCATCGAGGCGGTGGCCGAGCCGCTCGCCCGCAAGCTCACCGCCGCGGTGCCGATCCCGACCATCGGCATCGGCGCCAGCCCAGCCTGCGACGGCCAGGTGCTGGTGATGGAGGACATGCTCGGCCTGTCGCCGCGGGTGCCGAAATTCGTCAAGCGCTACGGCGACCTCGGCCCCGGCATCGACAAGGCGATCGCCGGTTACGCGGCCGAGGTCCGGGCCCGGACCTTCCCCGGCCCGGAACACGTCTACCCGATGAAAAAACCGGGCTGAGCGCGCTTCAACAAGGGCGCGCGAGCGAGAGCGTCGCCAGCGTGTAGGTGACGCCGCCGACCGTCACGCCGTGCTGCGATTGCAGCGAGCCGGTCCGCGACTGGAACGGGCCGCCGAGCGCGTCGAAGGCGCGCACCTTCCTCTTCTTGACATGCTGCGACGATGCGGAGGTCGAGGCGGGAAGTTCGCAGGTGCAGCCGGTAAAGTATGAGCCGTCGAACGCGAGCGGGTCCCACTCGCTGCGGTAGACCGTGCCGGTGAACGCCGCCTCCAGCCGCACCGCGGAGGACCTGAAGCGGGCCCATTTGCCGTTCGATTTCCTGTGCTGGAGGATGCTCTTGGCCTTGACGCGGTGCCAGAACGGCCCCTGACGCTGGCTCAGCCTCGCCTTGACGCGCAGTTCGGCCGTCCCGCTTCCGATCTGCACCGTGATCGGCGCACTCGTCGCCGACCTGTGGTCCCGTTTGGTGCAGCAGCCGATGGTGACCGTGATTGGCATCTTGAGCGTGCAGGCGTTGCCGTTGGCATCCTGTGTCGTCAGCGTGATCTCGTAGTTGCCCGACGACGAATACTGGTAGACCACGCGCGAACCGTTCTTCTTCGAG
The DNA here is from genome assembly GCA_035571935.1 of Pseudolabrys sp. Classification (GTDB taxonomy): domain Bacteria; phylum Pseudomonadota; class Alphaproteobacteria; order Rhizobiales; family Xanthobacteraceae; genus Pseudolabrys. The sequence goes on along the minus strand of DATNBL010000038.1, from coordinate 41,857 downwards.
TAAGGCCAGGTTCTCTTGTGCGGGGAGCCGGTGGCCGTCCATATCGGCTTGGACTCGCTGGTGCGGCAGATCACCTGGCCGTCGGCGCAGACCTTGACGGTGCCCTGCGGCTGTTTGCGCTGCGCGAGGGTGACGATCGCCTGCGTGCTGCAGCCGGTGCCATTGTTCGGCGTCACCGCGAGCGTGACGGTGTGGCTCTCGCCGCTCATTGCGCCGTAATAGGTGTGCGTCGGGGCGGCGACCGTGCTCGTGTTCGGATTCTGCGGCGTGGCGTTCTGGTCGCCGAACGTCCACGCATAAGCCGGATTGCAGGCGGTGACGTCAGGCGTGAAGGTCACGGTGATGTCCGCGGGAATCGACGGGTCGATCGTCGGGACGCACCAGCTGTAGCTCGCGGTGAAGGCGGCCAGGCAGCCGGAGATTTCGACGGTGTCGGTCTTGGACCGCCAGCAGCCCCAGGCGTCCTTTGTCTCCAGGGTGATATCATAGGAGCCGTTCGCCACTCCGGTGAAATCGGCCAGCGCGGCCACGCCCGTGAACACCGACAATTGCGCATTGACCGTCGGCTCCGACGGGCACGTCCACCGCCAGCCTTTGACGTCCCCGACGTTCTCGGTTTCGGTGCCGTCCAGCGTCAGCATCCTGTTGCAGGCGTCGAAGCTCCACGTGAAATCCGGCTCCGGCGGCGTGATATCGAGGGTCGTGCCGCATGTCATCGCGTTGATGCCGCTGCCGATCGTGACGGTGATGTCGTGCGAGCCCGACGTCAGCAACACCGGACATTCGTTGGGCATGCCGGACTGGGTCTGCTGCCCGCCGTCGATCGACCAGTCGTAGGATGTGTAGCCGGGCGTGGCCGTGAACGTCACCGAGTACATGTCGCCGTCGGTCATGCTGGTGGCGCAGGCCGGCGTCGAGGTATCGATGGCGCAGGACGAGCGCTCGTCGAAATCGCCCGGGTCGCAGTCGTCCGGCTCGAGATAGGCGAAGGCGTATTGCCCGCCGTGCGTGACGGACGTGTATTGCTCGTAGTCGGTTTGGAAATCCGCGTCGGTGCTCTGCATGGCGCACGGAATCTTCACGCGGAACGCGTCGACGACGTTGCCGGCATGGCCGAGAAATTCGATCGCGACCATCTTGGCGGCGGTGTTCGGCGGCCCGAGCGACAGCAGGAAGTCGTTGTCGATGATCCACGAGTCCGCCGGGTCGCCGAGCGGCAACGGCCCGCCGCTGCCGGGATCCCAGGTCACGCCGGTGGCTGAGGACGCGGTCTCGTTCCACTCGCCCGGATCGGCGGCGAGGATGACGGTCCCGCCGAAGGCCGTGACGCGCACCTTGTAGGGCTGCGGCCATAACCACAGCAGAAAGGGAAACCAGCGCGCCCAGAACGGCGGCGACGGATGGCGGTTGGTCAAGGTGACGGCATAGGTGCAGCAGGCGTCGGTGTCCTCGGCCGGCGTGCTTGCGTCGCGCGGGAAGTGAACGACTCTGGGGCCGTCGGCTGCATTCGCGGGGCCCGCCGCGCCGGCACTGGCCGGGTAGGCGGCATCCGTCGCCATTCCGGCGCCGGCAAGCCGCGCCCGGATCGGATCGGCGGCGGGTGAAGCCACCAGCAGCCGATTGAGGCGGGCGGCTCGCTCGGCGCAAGGCCCGCAGGGCCTCAGGCCGATCGCGGCCGTGCCCAGGCTGATCGCGTCGCCAAGGCCGATCTCGCGCGAGATCAGCCAGCGCGGCAGGTTCAGTCGTACCGTCATTGGTCGCCCCCACAAAAGCCGGTGACGCAGCCGCGCTCGCGTCCGGCATGGCGCGCCGGGTCGGCGCGTCAGTTGCGTCGCAATCTACTTATAGTTGTAATTTTTGCCTATACCCGTCAATACGGGAATGCCAGGCAAAGGTTCCGTTGGCGGGTCAGGAGCCGGCGGTGGCTCAACGCATGCGGCCAAGGCCGGGGCTAACGCTCTGAATCGTAACGATTGTCGGCGAAAATTTTGCCTTGAGCGCGCCATACCGATAGGTTACGGCCTCTTTGCGCCCGTTCGGGGTTGGGCGCCTTCCGTCAGTCTGGAGCCGTTCGTGGCCGATATCTTTCATGAAGTCGACGAGGAAGTCCGGCGCGAGCGGCTGGCCAAGATCTGGGAGCGTTACAGCGCGCTCATCATCGGCGCCTGCGTCCTGATCGTGGCCGGGGTCGGCGCCTGGCGCGGCTACGACTGGTACATCGCGCGGCAGGCGGCGCTCGCCGGAACGCAGTTCGAGGCCGCGGTGACGCTGGCCGAAGAGAACAAGGCCACCGAGGCTCAGGCCGCTTTCGCCAAGGTCGCGGCCGAGGCGCCGGCCGGCTATCGCACCCTGGCGCGCTTCCGCGACGCAGCCGAACTCGCCAAGTCCAGGAAGGACGAAGCGGTGAAGGCCTATGACGCGCTCGCGTCCGATCCGTCGCTCGCGCCGATCTGGCAGGATCTGGCGTCGGTCCGCGCCGGGCTCTTGCTCGTCGACACCGCGCCGCTTGCCGAGATGCAGAAGCGGCTCGAGCCGCTCGCCGAATCCGGCCGCATCTATCGCCACAGCGCGCGCGATATCCTGGCGCTGTCGGCCTGGCGCGTGAAGGACATGGCGGCGGTGAAGAAATATCTCGACATGATCTCGGCCGACGCGGAGACGCCGCAAGGCATCCGCTCGCGCGCCGACGTGCTGGCCGCGCTGATGGCCGGCAACGGCAAGAGCTGAGGAATGGTCATGCGCATCATCCACCGCGCCGTCGTTCTCGCGCTGCTGATCGGCATCGCCCCGGTGATCGCCGGCTGCACCGATTTCGATCCCGACAAGCTCGACGTGCTCGGCCTCAATCAGAAGAAGAAGCTGCCGGGCGAGCGGCATCCGTTGTTTCCCGAAGGCGTGCCGGGCGTGAGCCAGGGCATCCCGCCAGAATACATGCAGGGCAACGTCGCCCAGCAGCCGGGCGCGGCGGTGCCGATCGATCCGCTGAAGCCGGAGCAGGCGCAGCCGGCGCAGACCGCATCGGCCGAGCAGCAGCCGGCCGCGGAGAAGCCGAAACCGAAGCCGAAGAAGCGCGTCGCCTCGAAGCCGAAGCCGACGCGCGTCGATGTGTCGACGCCGAAGACGCAAGCGCAGCCGGCGCAGGGCGCGGCGCCGTGGCCGTCCTCGTCGCCGCCCGCGGCGCAGAAGACGCAAGCGCCGGCGCAACAGGCGTCCTCGCCGTGGCCCGACCAGCAGCAGCAGGCCCCCGCGCCGTGGCCGTCGGCGCCGCCGCCGGGCACGTTCAGCAAGCAGTAACCGCGCGCCGTGCGCGACCTCTTCTTATCCCTCCCCCGCTTGCGGGGGAGGGTGGCGAGCGTCAGCGAGCCGGGTGGGGGCATTCAAAATCGAAGCGTAACCCCACCCCCGGCGCTGACGCGCCGGACCCTCCCCTTTCAGGGGAGGGATAAGAGCACGTGGTGCTCGGACCCGGATTGCCGTGCCTTTTCGCCGCGCAGCAGATAGACAAGCCCACATGAGCTTCACCGTCGCCATCGTCGGCCGCCCGAACGTCGGCAAATCGACGCTGTTCAACCGCCTCGTCGGCCGCCGCCTGGCGCTGGTCGACGACCGTCCCGGCGTGACGCGCGACCGCCGCGAGGGCGAGGCGCGGCTCGGCTATCTCGCGTTTACCGTCATCGACACCGCGGGCCTCGAGGAGGCCGCGCCCGAGTCGCTTTACGGGCGCATGCGCGTACAGACGGAAACGGCGATCGCGCAGGCCGACGCGATCTTCTTCATGATCGACGCGCGCGCCGGCGCGATCCCCGCCGACCGCGCCTTCGCCGAAGTCGCGCGCAAGTCCGGCAAGCCGATCGTGCTCGTCGCCAACAAATGCGAAGGCCGATCGGGCGAGGCGGGCCGCATGGAGGCCTATACGCTCGGGCTCGGCGAGCCGGTCGGCATCTCGGCCGAGCACGACGAGGGCATGGTCGATCTCTACGACGCGCTCGTCGCCGCGCTGCCGGAAAAGACCGCCAAGCAGCGCGAGGACGCCGCGCGCGAGGAGCGCGGCCCGCATCCGATCCGCGTCGCCATCGTCGGCCGGCCGAACGCCGGCAAGTCGACGCTGATCAACCGCCTCATCGGCGAGGAGCGGTTGCTGACGGGCCCCGAGGCCGGCATCACGCGCGATTCCATTTCCGTCGATCTCGACTGGCAGGGCAAGCCGTTCAAGCTCTACGACACCGCGGGGCTGCGGCGGAAATCGCGCATCGACGAGAAGCTCGAGAAGCTCTCGGTCGCCGACGCGCTCAACGCCGTGCGCTTCGCCGAGGTCGTGGTCGTGCTGCTCGACGTGGACAATGCCTTCGAGGAGCAGGACCAGCGCATCGCCGATCTCGCCGAGCGCGAGGGGCGCGCCGTCGTCATCGCCGTCAACAAATGGGACCTGAAGGAGCACACGCCCGGCGCCATCGGCCGCCTGCGCACGCAGGCGGAAGAGAAATTGATGCAGCTGAAGGGCGTGCCGGTGGTCGCGGTCTCGGGCCTGACCGGCGAGGGGCTCGACCGGCTGATGGACGCGATCGCGGATGCCTACGAAGTCTGGAACAAGCGCGTATCGACCAGCGCGCTGAACCGCTGGTTCGAGGAGGCGGTCAACGCCAATCCGCCGCCGGCGGTGTCGGGGCGCAGGCTCCGCCTCAACTACATCACGCAGGCGAAAGCGCGGCCGCCGAGCTTCGTCGTGTTCTGCACGCGCGCCGACGCCGTACCCGACGCCTACAAGCGCTACCTCGTCAATTCATTGCGCGAGGTGTTCGAGCTGCCCGGCACGCCGATCCGGTTGACGCTGCGTGAAAAGGCGAACCCGTTCGAGGGACGGGCGAAAAGGAAGCATTGAATTCGTTTCCGCTCATTCCCGCGAAAGCGGGAATCCAGCGAAGAGTCACAACTGGGCCCCGTCTTCGCGGGGACAAGCGGACACTTACTCCGGCATCCGGAAGCTCAAAAACTTCTTGTCGCGATAATTCCACACCTTGCCGTTCTCGCCGCACGACGGCAGGCACAGCGGCAGGAGCGCCTTCGCCACGTCCTCCGGCGGCGCAAGCGTCGCCGGATCGACGCCGGGCCAGCCGCTCGCGTACATACGTGTTCGTGTCGGTCCCGGATTGAAGGCGTTGACCTTCACGCTCGAATTCTCGCACTCGGCGGCATAAGTCTGCACCAGCATGTTGAGCGCCGCCTTCGCCGCCGCGTAGGGGCCGACATAGGCGCGGCCGAGCCAGCCGAGCGCCGAGGTGACGAACACCGCGCGGCCGGCGTCGGAGCGCTTCAGCAGCGCGTCCATGGTGCGGATCAGCCACCAGTTGGCGGTGAGGTTGACGGCGACGTTGTTCTCGAAATCCTTGCGCTCGACATGATCGAGCGGCGACAAGGGTCCGAGCACGCCGGCATTGCCGATAAGGACGTCGAGCTTGCCGTAGCGCTCGTTGAGCGCCAGCGCGAGCCGCGCGATGCCGTCGCCGTCCTTGATGTCGACCGGCACCAAGGTGGCCGAGCCGCCGGCGGCCTTGATGCGGTCGTCGAGCTCTTCGAGGCCGCCCGCGGTGCGCGCCACCGCGACAACATGCGCGCCGGCCGCGGCCAGCAGCACGGCCACTTCGGCGCCGATGCCGCGCGAGGCCCCGGTGACGAGCGCGATGCGGGAGGAGAGGGGTTTGTCGGTCATTGTTCTTTCGTCATGCTCGGCCTTGGGCCGGGCATCCACGCCTTCCTTTGCTGACTGTCTTTTTTATAGGCGTGGATGGCCGGGACAAGAGGGCGTTCACGCCCGGCCATGACGGCGTTGGTAGTCCGTCAAATCGCCTCCGCCAGCAACGAGAGTTGCCGCGGGCTCGCCTGTTGCGCGCTCAGGTCGGTGAGCGGCGTCGGATAGTCGCCGGTGAAGCAGTGATCGGTGAACTGCGGCTTGACGTTGTCGCGCCCCGCATAGCCCATGGCGCGGTAGATGCCGTCGACCGAGAGGAAGGCGAGCGAGTCCGCGCCGATGAAGGCGCGCATGCCCTCGATGTCGTGCGTCGCGGCGAGCAGCTTCTCGGCGTCCGGCGTGTCGATGCCGTAGTAGTCGGGATGCTTGATCGGCGGCGAGGAAATGCGGAAATGAACCTCGGTCGCGCCGGCGTCGCGCATCATCTGCACGATCTTGCGCGAGGTGGTGCCGCGCACGATCGAGTCGTCGACCAGCACGATGCGCTTGCCCGAGACCACCGCGCGGTTCGCGGAGTGCTTCATGCGCACACCCTGGTCGCGGATCGCCTGCGTCGGCTGGATGAAGGTGCGGCCGACATAGTGGTTGCGGATGATGCCGAGCTCGTAGGGGATGCCGGAGGCCTGCGCGAATCCGAGGCCCGCGGGCACGCCGGAGTCGGGCACCGGCACGATGACGTCGGCCTTCGCCGGGGCCTCGCGCGAGAGCTCGCCGCCCATCGCCTTGCGCACGTCGTAGACCGGGCGTCCGCCGACGATCGAATCCGGCCGGGAGAAATAGATGTATTCGAAGATGCACGGCCGCGCAGCCTGCGGCGGGAACGGCTTGTGCGACTGGAAGCCGTCTTCGTCGAAGATGACGACCTCGCCGTTCTCGACGTCGCGCACGTATTGCGCGCCGATGATGTCGAGGGCGCAGGTTTCCGAGGCGAGGATCGGGCAGCCGTCGAGCTTGCCGATGACCAGCGGCCGGATGCCGAGCGGGTCGCGCGCGCCGACCAGCTTCTTGTTGGTCAGGCCGACGAAGGCGTAGGCGCCCTCGAGCTGGCGCAGGCCCTCGATGAAGCGGTCGACGAAGCGGTTGCGCCGCGCCCGCGCCACGAGATGCAGGATGACCTCGGTGTCGCTGGTGGACTGCATCATGGCGCCGTCGTGGACGAGGCCTTTGCGCAGCGTGATGCCGTTGGTGAGGTTGCCGTTATGCGCGACGGCGAAGCCGCCGCCTTCCAGTTCGGCGAACAAAGGCTGCACGTTGCGCAGGATGGTCTCGCCGGTGGTCGAATAGCGGACGTGGCCGATGGCGGCGTTGCCGGGCAGGCGGTCGATCACCGTGCGCTTGGCGAAGGCGTCGCCGACGAGGCCGAGGCGGCGCTCGGAGTGGAAACGCTTGCCGTCGAAGGAGACGATGCCGGCGGCTTCCTGGCCGCGATGCTGAAGCGCGTGCAGGCCGAGCGCGGTGATGGCTGCGGCGTCGGGATGGCCGAAGATGCCGAAAACGCCGCATTCCTCGCGGAGCCGGTCGGCCTCCAGATCGAGAGGGTCAGCCGGCTCGAAGGTCTGCGCGCGTTTGTCCATCGCTATCGGCTTCCGCTGTTGTTCGCCAAAACGGGCCCGGGGAGTTGCGAGCGATTGTCGGGCGGCCCGTCTGGCGCGTCCTGATCCTCGGGCTTGGGCTTCTTCAGCCTCTTCAAGATGGTGCTTTCGGGGTCGTCCGGCAACATGCCCATCAGCCATTGTCCGGTGCTTTGCAGGACGACCTTGGACTTGGCGCCGCGCACCCAGTCGGGCTGGCTGCGGTCCGGAACCAGCCAGGCGAAGAACAGGAAGGCGACCACGACGATGATGAGGCCGCGGCCGAGCCCGAACAGGAAGCCGAGCGAGCGGTCGAGCGCGCCGACTTTGCTGTCGAGCACCATGTCGGAGATGCGCACGGTGATGATCGAGACGACGAGCAGCGTGATCAGAAACACGGTGGCGATGGCGACGCCCTTGGCCACCGTGTCGCTGGAGAAATAGCTCTGCGCCAGCGGCGTGACGCGCGGGAAGGCCCATAGCGTCGCCAGCGCGGCGATGCCCCAGGCGGCGATCGAGAGCACTTCGCGCATGAAGCCGCGGATCATCGCCAGCAGGCCGGAGATCAGCATCACCACCAGGAGCAGGACGTCGAGCAGCGTGATCGGCATCGGCGCGTGCGCTCCGTGGGGCGTAGTGGCCTTGAAAAACGAGTCGCGGCCTCAAGCCTACACCAGGCGTGAGGAACTCGGCGGCAACTCGACCCTAAGTGCTTATCCGTTTGACCGTTTTGGCGCCGGCGCCGGGCCTTGGCGTGAGGCCCGCCGGGGGCGCGTTTTGACGCCCGCTATATAGCCGGGCGTCACCGCTCCGTCACCCGTCTTGTCCACCGGATTTGGTCGGTTTCCGCCGTCCGTTGGCGGCGATCTCGGCGACCAGAGTGGCGAGGCTGCCGATCTCGTGCGCCTTCAGGCCCGGATCGCCCGGCTCGGCGCGGCCGGCCTCCGGCACGATGGCGCCGGTGAAGCCGAGCTTGGCGGCTTCCTTCATGCGGCTTGCCGCCTGCGCGACCGGGCGGATCGCCCCGGACAGCGATACCTCCCCGAAATAGACGGCCTGCGGCGGCAGTGGCGCATCGACCAGCGAGGAGACGAGCGCCGCGGCGGCGGCGACGTCGGCCGCGGGTTCCTGGATGCGCATGCCGCCGGCGACGTTGAGATAGACGTCGTGGCCGCCGAGGCGGACGCCGCAATGCGCCTCCAGCACGGCAAGCACCATCGACAGGCGGCTCGAATCCCAGCCGACCACCGAGCGGCGCGGCGTGCCGAGCGTCGACGGCGCGACAAGCGCCTGGATCTCGACGAGCAGCGGCCGCGTGCCCTCCATGCCCGCGAAGACCGCGGTGCCGGGCTGGCCGAGGTCGCGCTCGGACAGGAACAGTTCGGACGGGTTGGCGACCTCGCGCAAGCCGGCGCCGGTCATCTCGAACACGCCGATCTCGTCGGTCGGGCCGAAGCGGTTCTTGACGGCGCGCAGGATGCGGAACTGGTGCGAGCCTTCGCCCTCGAACGACATGACCGCGTCGACCATGTGCTCGACGACGCGGGGGCCGGCGATCTGGCCGTCCTTGGTGACGTGGCCGACGAGGATGATGGCGGCGCCTGAGCGCTTGGCGAAGCGGATCAGCGCCTGCGCCGCGCCGCGCACCTGGGTGACGGTGCCGGGCGCGGACTCGACCGTGTCGGTCCACATGGTCTGGATCGAGTCGATGACGATGAGCTTCGGCGTCTTGCCCTCGGAGAGCGTGGCGATGATGTCCTCGACCGAGGTCTCGGACGCGAGTTCGACCGCCGCTTCGCGTAAGCCCAGGCGCTCGGCGCGCAGCCGCACCTGCGCCACGGCCTCTTCGCCGGAAATGTAGACGGCGCGCTGGCCGAGGCGGGCGAGCGCCGCGGTCGCCTGGATCAAAAGCGTCGACTTGCCGATGCCGGGATCGCCGCCGAGGAGGAGGACCGATCCGCGGACGAAGCCGCCGCCGGTGACGCGGTCGAGTTCGCCGATGCCGGAGGCGATGCGCGGGGCGTCGGTGGCGTCGCCCGCGAGATCCTCGAGGCGGAACAGGCGGCCCTTGCCGGGCTTGCGGCCGGGGCCGGCGGGGCGCTCGGCGCCTTCCTCGGCGAGCGAGTTCCACTCGCCGCAGGCCTCGCACTTGCCCTGCCAGCGGTTATAGGCCGCGCCGCAGTTCTGGCAGACGAAGGTCAGGCCGCGTTTGGACATGGGAATCGCCCTGAAATGCTCGTTTTGACGCTACCGGCGCCATGAGAACATTACAAGAACATTGTTTAAGGGCCGGTAACCAGCCGCCATACCGGGCGTTGGGGCTGAAACAGGAGGGCGCGATGGGCACCATGACCGTTGTCGAGATCAAGGCATTCGTCCCGGCACGAGACTTTGCGCTGTCAAAACGGTTCTACGAGGATCTCGGCTTCACGATCGCTTGGTCGAGCGACGACCTTGCATATCTGCATCACGGCGATGCAGGCTTTCTGCTCCAGAATTTCTATCAGGCGGAGCACGCCAACAATTTCATGATGCACATTCTCGTCGCGGACGTGGAGGCGTGGTGGGCTCACGTTGAAGCGCAGCGACTGACTGAACGCTACGGCGTCATGGCGCAGCCGCCCGAGGATCGCCCCTGGGGGCTGCGCGATTTTGTGGTCGTCGATCCGACCGGCGTGCTGTGGCGCATCGGTCAGAATATTCCGGCGCGCGCAAATTGACGACGTTGCGGATACTCAGCCCCGATAAACCCGGTGATACCTGCGCCCGAGGCTGGTCAGAATCTCATACCCGATGGTGCCGGCCTTCAGCGCCACATCGTCGAGCGTCACGTCGTCGCCGATCAACGTGACAAGATCGCCGCGGCGCACCGCCTTCTCCGGCAGTGCGGAGACATCGACCGCCAGCAAATCCATCGAGATGCGGCCGGCCAGCGGACAGCGCTTGCCGGCGATCATCACGTCGGAGCCGGGCGCTTCGTCGGTCGCGCTCGCCGAGCGCAGATAACCGTCGGCATAGCCGGCGGCGATAATGGCGATGCGCGCCGCGTGCCGCGCGGTCCACACGGCGCCGTAGCCGACCGTCTCGCCCTTGCCGATGGTACGCACGCTGAGCACATGCGCTTTCAGCTCGACGGCGGGCTGCATCGGGTTCGTCTTGCCCGGCGTCGGGTTGACGCCGTAGAGCGCCGCGCCCGGCCGCACCATGTCGCAATGCGCCGGGTTGCCGAGGAAGATGCCGGACGACGCGGCGATCGAGGCGGGGATGCCGCGATAGAGCAGCCGCACCTCGCGGAACAGGCCCATCTGTTTCTGGTTAAGCGGATTCTCCGCCTGGTCGGCGCAGGCGAGGTGGCTCATCAGCAGCGTGATGCCGTGGTTTTCGGCGCGGATGCGCGGCGCCAGCGCCGCCGCCTCGTCGACCGAGATGCCGAGCCGGTTCATGCCGGTGTCGACGTGCAGCGCCGCGCCGCCGTGCCAGCCTTGCCCGGAGCAGAACGCGTCCCATTCGGCGAGTTCGACGAGCGAGCCGATGACCGGCCGCGCGTTGACCTCGGCGAAGGCCGCAGCGGTGTTCGGCAGGAGGCCGTCGAGCACATAGATCGCGTGGCCGGGGACCGCGGCGCGCAAGGCGCGCGCCTCGGCCAGGTCCGCGACGAAGAAGCTCCTGCACCCGGCGCGGGCGAGGCGCTTTGCGACCGGCTCCAGCCCAAGGCCGTAGGCGTCGGCCTTCACCACCGCGGCGCATTCGGACGGCATGGCGCGGCGCCCGAGCGCGCGCCAGTTGGCCTCGATCGCCGCGAGATCGATGGTGAGGATGCCGCCGGTCTCCGCCGCCGGCGGGCCGGCGGTGACGGCCGCCGTCGCGGGTTCGGCGGTCTGGGGATCGATGGCGACGGGCTGGTTCATGACCAGCATGGGTTTACCGGGACGGCCGGGCGGCGTCCATCCGCGCCCTATACCGCCGCGGCCTCCGGCGCGGGGCGGTTGCGGATGAAGTCGGAGGCCTTGTCGGCGATCATCAAGGTCGAGGCGTTGAGATTGGCCGAGATCATGCGCGGCATGATCGACGCATCGACGACGCGCAAAGCCTCCAGCCCGTGCACGCGCAGCCGGTCGTCGACCACGGCGGCCGGGTCGGTCGCCGGACCCATGCGGCAGGTGCAGCCGGGGTGGAACGTGGTCTGTCCGCGCTGCGCCGCGGCAGCGAGGAATTCGTCGTCGCTCTGCACCTTGGGCCCGGGGAAGTCCTCGTAGTCGGTGTAAGGCGCAAGCGGCTTTGAAGCGAGCAGGCGGCGCGCGAGCTTCATGCCGGCGACGGCGACGCGTCTGTCGAGCTCGGCCTTGAGATAGTTGGTCTGGATCTCTGGCGCCGCGAACGGATCGCCCGAGCGGATGCGCACGTAACCGCGGCTCTCCGGCCGCTGCTGCCACGAGGCGACGGTCATGCCGGGTTCGTCCTCGAGCTTGCCCTGTTCGCCTTCCTTGTAGCTCGCCGGCGTGAAGGTGAGCTGCAGGTCGGAGGATTCCGCCGTCTCGCCGGAATGCCAGAAACAATAAACGAGCGTCGGCGACAGGCCGAGGATGCCGCGCCGCGCCACTGCCCATTTCAGCGCCTCGACACCGAGGTTGAGGCCGCGCGCGCGCTCGTTGATGGTCGTCATGTTCTTCACGCGCGCGACCGAGCGCGGCGCGTAATGGTCCTGCAAGCCTTCGCCGACGCCGGGCAGCGCGTGACGCACGTCGATGCCGTGCGCTTGCAGCAGCGCCGGCGCGCCAATGCCGGACAATTGCAAAAGCTGCGGCGAATTGTAGGTGCCGCCGGAGAGAATGACTTCGCGGCGCGCGCGCACCTGCGTCTCCGTGCCGCCGCGGCCGCCTTTGACGTAGCGCACGCCGGCGGCGCGCTTGCCCTCGAACGCGATGTTCAGCACATGCGCGTGCGTGCGCACATCGACGTTGCCGCGCTTCATCGCCGGCCGCAAAAACGCCGTGGCGGCGCTGACGCGGCGGCCGTGGTGGATGGTGCGCTGCGCGTAGGCGACGCCTTCCTGCGTGCGGCCGTTGTAGTCGGGGTTGCGCGGGATGCCGAGGCTCATGGCGCCGGCGATGAAGGCCTCGCACAGCGGGTCGCGCCAGTTGATGTCGGTGACGGTCAACGCGCCGTCGCGGCCGCGATAGGTGTCCTCGCCGCCGCCGATGCGCCGCTCCAGCCGCCGGAAGTAGGGGAGAACGTCGGCATAGCCCCATGAGCGGTTGCCGTATTGCGCCCAGGTGTCGAAATCGAGCCGCTGGCCGCGGTTATAGATGTGGCCGTTGATCGAACTCGACCCGCCGAGCGTCTTGCCGCGCGGCGAGAAGATGCGGCGCCCCGCGGTGCCTTCGCCGGGTTCCTGCGAATAGCACCAGTTGATGCGCGTATCGTAGAACGTCTTGATGAAGCCCGCCGGCACGTGGATGTAGGGGTGCCAGTCGCGCGGCCCCGCTTCGAGCACGCAGACGGTGACACCCGGGTCTTCGCTGAGACGGTTGGCCAGCACGCTGCCGGCGGAGCCGGCGCCGATAATCACGTAATCGAACGTATCCATTCCACTCCCGCGCGGCCGCAATTATTGCGCCCGCCGGCACCATGCCTTCCGCGGCACGATGCGTCTATAAGCGCTGCACCGGCCGCAGGCACAGCGGGCTCCCTCTCCCCGTTGGGGAGAGGGTTGGGGTGAGGGGGTTCCTGAGTCGAGAGTTTGTAACCCCTCACCCGGATCGCGTTCCGCGATCCGACCTCTCCCTATGGGAGAGGTGAAGCGAGCAAGCGGCTGCGTGCGTACTAATCCCCAAACCGGTCGGGCAGGTGGTCGCTGGCGGCGAGGTTGGAGAACTTGGTGATCGAGCCGTCGAACTGGAGTTCGACGGTTCCCGTCGGTCCGTGACGCTGTTTGGCGATGATCACCTCGGCCTTGCCGGAGACCTTGTCGGCATCCGCCAGCCATTGCGCGAACTTGTCGCGGTCGCTCTCCAAAGGCTTGCGCATCACGTGGTAGTACTCCTCGCGGTAGACGAAGAGCACCACGTCGGCGTCCTGCTCGATCGATCCCGATTCACGCAAATCCGAGAGCTGCGGATGCTTGTCGTCGCGGCTCTCGACCTGGCGCGACAGCTGCGACAGCGCGATCACCGGGACGTTGAGCTCTTTCGCCAGCGCCTTGAGCTTGGTCGTGATCTCGGTGATCTCCTGCACGCGGTTCTCGCTCGAGCGCTTGGTCGATCCCGACAGTAGCTGGAGATAGTCGATCACGATCAAATCGAGGCCGCGCTGGCGCTTGAGCCGGCGCGCGCGGGCGGCGAGCTGCGCCACCGAGATGCCGCCGGTCTCGTCGACATAGAGCGGCAGGTTCTGCAACTCGATCGAGTAGTCCTTGATCTTCTCGAAATCCGATTCGCTGATATTGCCGCGGCGAATCTGGTTCGACGGAATCTCGGTCTGCTCGGAGATGATGCGGGTGGCGAGCTGTTCCGCCGACATTTCCAGCGAGAAGAAGCCGACGATGCCGCCGTTGACCGTGGTCTGATGGCCGTCGGGCTTGACCTCGCCGCGCCAGGCGCGGGCGATGTTGTAGGCGATGTTGGTGGCGAGCGACGTCTTGCCCATGCCGGGGCGGCCGGCGAGCACGACAAGGTCGGACGATTGCAGCCCGCCCATCATGCGGTCGAGGTCGTCCAGCCCCGTGGCGATGCCGGACAGCTTGCCGTCGCGCTGGAAGGCGTGCGCCGCCATGTCGATGGCGGTGGTCAGCGCGTTCGAGAAGCGCTGGAAGCCGCCGTCGTAACGCCCTGACTCGGCAAGGTCGTAGAGCCGCCGCTCGGCGTCCTCGATCTGATGCTTGGGCGAGAAGTCGACCGGCGCGTCATAGGCGACGTTGACCATGTCCTCGCCGACCTGGATCAGCGAGCGGCGGATGTGCAGGTCGTAGATGGTGCGGCCGTAATCCTGGGCGTTGATGATGGTGGTCGCTTCCGCGGCGAGGCGGGCGAGGTACTGGTTGACCGTCATGCCGCCGATGTCGATGGCGGCGTCGAGGAAGGTCTTGAGCGTCACCGGCGTGGCGATCTTGCCGGCGCGGATCAGCTCGCGGGCGAGCTGGAAGATGCGCTGGTGGATCGGCTCGAAGATGTGTTCCGGCTCGAGGAAGTCGGAGACCCGGTAAAGCGCCTCGTTGTTGACCAGGACCGCGCCGAGGAGCGCCTGTTCCGCCTCGATATTGTGCGGGGCGGAGCGGTAGGCCGGGCCGGCGGGTTCGGCCGGCTTGCGGGCGACTGATTCGAGCGGAGCCATGGGACTTGCTTGCGGGCCTTCAGGGCAAAATGGTGGTCATTCGATCTTGCGCTGCAAACGCGATCGACAAACGCGGCGGCTACTGAACGATGGACCGTGGTTTCGGCGACGGCCGCCACGGACGGGTTAACGAGTAACCCTCGGCGGGGCGCGGTGCCAATGGAAAACGCTGCAGTTGATCCTTGCGCACACAATCCACTGGGCCGCCGGGGATTCGACAACGATCCGCTTGACGGCGAAGTGCGCGCGCAACAGCACGCTAGCGGTTCAGATGATTGTCAGGATTGCCGCTTAAGTCATTGTCGTCCCCGGGCTTGTCCCGGGGACCCCGATAAGGAAGGCACGGCCGTGCCCTCCTAAGCGAGATGGCCGGGACATAAGGGCGTTCACGCCCGTCTTCGACGGGCTATGCCTGGCCATGACATCGAAGAGGCCGGCGCGCACCTAAACGAGGGAACGCCGTTTACTCCCCCGCCAGCCGGAGCGGGGCCTGGCTGCGGCCTTCGATGGAGCGCAGCCGTTGCTCCTCGCGGCCGATATAGTCGCGCGTCATCGGCGTGACGCCCTGCCGCTTGGTGACCTGGATCTGGAAGTTCATCATGTTCTGCTCGCGGAACGACATTTCCGACGCCGCCAGGTAGAACTCCCACATGCGCACGAAGCGCCGGTCGTAGATGCGCTCGGCTTCTTCGCGGTGGGCGAGGAAGCGCTCGCGCCAGGCTTTCAGCGTCTCGGCGTAGTGCAGGCGCAGGATCTCGATGTCGGTGACCAGCAGCCCGGCCTTCTCGATGTGCGGCAGCACTTCCGAGAGCGCGGGGATATAGCCGCCGGGGAAGATATACTTGGCGATCCAGGGATTGGTGATGCCCGGGCCTTCCGAGCGGCAGATCGAATGCAGCACCATCACGCCGTCGTCGGCGAGAAGGCTGGCCGTCTTGCGGAAGAACTCGGGATAGTGGCCGACGCCGACGTGCTCGAACATGCCGACCGAGACGATCCGGTCGAACGGGCCTTTGACGTCGCGGTAGTCCTGGAGGTTGAAGCGGGCGCGATCGGAGAGGCCCTTCTCGATGGCCCGCGAATTGGCGATGCCGTGCTGCTCCTGCGACAGGGTCACGCCGGTGACGTCGGCGCCGGTCATCTCGGCGAGGTAGAGGCCGAGCCCGCCCCAGCCGCAGCCGATGTCGAGCACGCGCTTGTCGCGACCCAGCAGAAGCTTGGCAGCGAGATGCCGCTTCTTGGCGAGCTGGGCGTCGTCGAGGCTCGCGTCCGGGCTCTCGAAATAGGCGCAGCTGTACTGCCGGTCGGCGTCGAGGAAGAGGGAATAGAGGCGGCCGTCGAGGTCGTAATGATGCGCGACATTGCGCCGCGAGCGCTTGCGCGGGTTGAACTGGGCGAGGCGCCGGCCGAGATAGCGCAGCAGCCATTGCAGGCGCGCCCATTTCGGCTCTTCCATCGTCTGCGCCAGCGCGACCTCGAGCACGTCGGCGATGGTGCCTTTCTCGACGACGAACGTGCCGTCCATGTAGGACTCGCCGAGCTTGAGCTCGGGGTCGAGCACAAGGCCCCATTCGGCCGCGGGCGAGGTCAGCCGCACCGCGACGGGCGTGCCCGTGTGGTCACCGAAGTTAAAGGTCCTGCCTTGCGACGTGGTCAGCGTGAAATCGCCCCGCCGCAAATACGTTCTCAACAGAAAATGAAGCAACCGGTCCATCGGCCGCCTCCATCACTCGCTCGCGGGCGCTATACGGAAGACGTCGCCCCCCGGGCCGGCAACGCACCGGCCATAATTTCGTTCGAACCATGTTATTTGAACAAAGTTCCGGGCGATCATCAATGGGGCCGGGCGGCCGGCCGGGCTTGCATCGGCCCGGTGGACCGGCTCAATGGCGGCCCGGCGGCGTGGGCGGGAGCAAGGGGATAACGGCAATGACTTCGTGGATGCGCGTGGCGGTGACCGGTGCGAGCCTCTTGTCGGCGGCATGGATGCTCGCCGGCGGCGCCGCCGCGCAGGAAAACCTGGACGCGGGCAAGTCGGGCGCGCAGCTCTACCAGTCGAACTGCGCGATCTGTCACAAATCGGCACAGGCGCTGAACAAGAGCGGCGGCGGCCTGTTCGGGCTGGATAGCTTCCTGCGCGAGCACTACACGTCGAGCCGGGAATCGGCGGCGGCGATCTCGGCCTATCTGAATACGGTGGGCGGCGGCCCCGCCGACCATCGGGCGCCGGGCAAGAAAAAAGTGCGGACCGAGAAGAAGAAAGACGCCAAGCCGGATGCCAAGCCGGACGCCAAGGACGGCAAGCCGTCCGAGAGCAAGCCGGACGACAAGAAGACCGACGAGAAAAAGACGGACGAGAAGAAGCCGCAGGAGAAATCCGGCGAGACGCCGTCGGACAAGAAGCCCGAGAAGAAAGAGCGCGGCAAGGCCGCCCGGTTGACCGGCGGCGCGGTCGGCGGCTGACCGGCGCGTAAAGGCTGCCGGACCGGCCGAGCCGGCCCGGCGCGCCCGCGATTACTTCTCCTCGGCCGGCTTCTCGGCAGCGGCTTCGCCCGCGGCCTCGGCCTCGCCTTCGGCAGGCTTGTCGAAGAAGGCCTCGGCACTGGCCGCGGCCGCCGCCCGTTCCTCTTCCTCCTCGGTGCGGCGCACGGTGACGTCCTCGCCGCGCTTGATGCGCTCGGCCTCGTCGGCGCTGCGCGCGACGATGACGGTGACCGACACCTCGATCTCCGGGTGCAGCGCGATCGGCACCTTGTACTGGCCGATCGACTTGATCGGGGCGTTGATCGCGACCTGGCCCTTGGCGATGTCGGCGCCGTCCTCGGCGATCAGCCGCGCGATGTCGCGCGTGGTCACCGAGCCGAACAGCTGACCGGCCTCGCTCGCCTGGCGCAGCACGACGAAGCTCTTGCCGTCGACCTTCGAGGCGAGCTTGCCGGCATCGCCCTTGGCCTCGAGATTTCGCTTCTCGAGGTCGGCGCGCATGCCCTCGAACTTCTTCTTGTTGTCGGCGGTGGCGCGCAGCGCCTTGCCGCGCGGCAGCAGGAAATTGCGGGCAAAGCCGTCCTTCACGCGCACGGTCTCGCCCATCTGGCCGAGCCGGCCGACGCGCTCCAACAGGATAACTTCCATTGTCGTTACTCCTTCTTGCGTTCTTTCAAGTTTCGAAACTTCAAACCTTCGCGATGCCGCGGCGCGCGGCGAACCGTGCGCGCAGGCCGAAAAACATGTCGGCGAGGCCGAGCAGGACCAGCATCAGCAGCGGCCAGCCGAACACGATGACCGAGGCGTAGATGCCGCCCATCAGGATCGGCCGGCTCGATTGCCCGCGCGTGACCGTGTGCAGCACGGCAAAGCCGAGCACGCCGTAGGCCATGATCAGGCTGGCGCCGGCGATGGTCGCGGCAATCGCGACGATGCCCCCGGTGAAGCTGAGCGCGACCGCGACGGCGAGGACGGCGGCCGACAACGGCGGAAACGTCATCGCCGGGATGTCGGGCCAGGGGCGGGGCAGGCGGCGGGAGAACGAGACGATGCGGCCGGCGAGCCAGAGGTTGACCATCGAGGTGACGGTCGCGATCACCGCGGCCGCGGGCGGCACGACGGTGACGAGGAAGTCGACGAGGCGGCTCGTGTTCGGCAGGGCGTCGGCGGCGCCTTCGGGCCGGATCATGCGCGACAGCGCGGCGTGGAGCCCGGCGCGGAAGGTCTCGGCGTCGAGGCCGAAATTCGGGATGGCGACGATGACGACGAGCGCGCCGAGGATGGCCGCCCACAGCACCAGCCGGCCCGGCGGATACCATTCGAGCGAGGGCTCGGCGCCATGGACGCCGGCCGGCAGGGGCCGCGCCAGCGCGCTCAGATATGTCAGCCACCAGGCCGGCGCGCCGATGCCGGCGACGAAGGCGAAGAAAAAGACGCCGCCGAAGATCGCGGCGACCGCGATGGCGCCGGTCAGCGCGGCGAGCAGCGCCGCCCAATGACTCCAGCCGAGTCCGGCGATCATCACCGGCAGCGGCGCGAGATAAAACAGGAAGATGGACAGGAACGAGCCCGTCGTCACCGAGGCGAACAGCAGAGCCGCCGCGGCGCCGGCACCGATTCCAATGAGTCCAAATTGCATCATCACGAGCTGTCCCGCTCTCGTTGCCGAGGTGCGGTTAGAGGCGGATCGATTTGTCCGCCCCAACCATCGGCGCCCGGGACGGACCCGGACGCCTCGTTCTTCGTTCGCGTGACCGGCTTAGCTGATCACGTAAGGCAAAAGGCCGAGGAAGCGGGCGCGCTTGATCGCCTGGGCGAGTTCGCGCTGCTTCTTGGCCGAGACCGCGGTGATGCGGCTCGGCACGATCTTGCCGCGCTCGGAGACGTAACGCTGCAACAGCTTCACGTCCTTGTAGTCGATCTTCGGCGCATTGGCGCCCGAGAACGGGCAGGTCTTGCGGCGGCGGAAGAAGGGGCGGCGCGCGCCGCCCTGTGCTGCGAATGCCATTGCTTACGCCTCCGTCGCGGGTTCAGCGTCGTCGTCGCGGCGCGGGCGGCGCTCGCCACGGTCGCGGTCGCCGCGATCGCCGCGGTCGCCACGATCACGGTCGCCGAAGCGGCCGCCGCGGTCGCCGCGCTCGTCGCGGTCGCGGTCCGACTTGCGCATCATCGCCGAGGGGCCTTCCTCGAGCTCTTCGACGCGGATGGTGAGATAGCGCAGCACGTCCTCCGAGAGGCGCTCCTGGCGCTCGATCTCGGTCAGCGCAGCGGCCGGCGCCTCGACGTTGAGCAGCGTGATGTGCGCCTTGCGGTTCTTGCGGATGCGATAGGAGAGGGACTTCAGCCCCCAGTACTCGTTCTTGGTGACCTTGCCGCCGAGGCCGCCGATGACGTCGGAGAACTGCTTGGTCAGGTCCTCGACCTGCTGCGCGCTCAAGTCCTGGCGCGCCAGATAGACGTGTTCGTAGAGGGGCATGAAATGCCTTTCCCTGGTTAAAGCCCTTGTCCTCGACCCTGGCGCCTAGCCCCTCGAGCCCTTCGGGAAAGGCTCGAATGCTCTGAAGGCGGGAACACGGGACGCCGGGCACTTAGGCCCTACTGCCGAGGCAGCCGTCCGTTCAGCTCCCAACCAGGATCGACGGAGTGCGCGCGTTATAGGGGTTTTTCGGGCGATTGCAAGGCAAGGCGCCCGGTCAGGCGGCCTTCGGCCCACGGCCGCCGGTGACGGCCTCATTGTCCTTGATGTGCTGCATCCGGTCGGCCAGTTCAACCGCCAGGTCAGTGCCTTCCTTGATCTGGCGGACGGTTTCAGGCCGGAACTGGCCGCGGCGGGCCCGGTGCAGGGCGGCAATGAGAGCTTCCAGGCTCTGCGCCATTAGATGGTGCCGGAAAGCAGGATCGGTGCGCGCCCGCGCCAGATCCTCCTCCGTCACCACGCCGGCCATGGTTGCTGTCCCTTGAACTTAAGCCAAAACATTAAGCGGACGAGTATTGTCGTCTGGTTACCGGATACCCGCGTCGGCTTGACATAGGCGGGGACGCGGTGTCTTTCGCCCCGGATTTCCAGAAAATCGCTGAGATTCGCAAAGGACAGGCATGGCGGTCGCGTACGTATTTCCGGGTCAGGGCAGCCAGACGGCGGGCATGGGCAAGGCGCTCGCGGAGGCCTTCGCCCCGGCCCGAGCGGTCTTCGCCGAGGTCGACGAGGCGCTGGGCGAGGCGCTCAGCCGGACGATCTTCGAGGGCCCGCAGGAAACGCTGACGCTGACCCAGAACGCGCAGCCCGCGCTGATGGCGGTGTCGCTCGCGGTCATGCGGGTGCTGGAGACGGAGGCCGGCCTCAACCTCGGCAAGGACGTGAAATTCGTCGCCGGCCATTCGCTCGGCGAGTATTCGGCGCTGGCCGCTGCCGGCACCTTCTCCATCGCCGACACGGCGCGGCTCCTGCGTACGCGCGGGCTCGCGATGCAGAAGGCGGTTCCGGTCGGCGTCGGCGCCATGGCCGCGCTCATCGGGCTCGATTATGACACCGCCGTCGCGGTCGCCGCCGAAGCGGCGCAGAGCGAGGTCTGCCAGGCGGCGAACGACAATGGCGGCGGCCAGGTCGTCGTCTCCGGCAACAAGGCCGCGGTCGAGCGCGCCGTCGAGATCGCCAAGGCCAAGGGCGCCAAGCGCGCGATGCTGCTGCCTGTATCCGCGCCATTCCATTGCGCGCTGATGCAGCCGGCGGCGCAAGTGATGGCGGAAGCGCTCGCAAAGGTCCAGGTTAAGGCGCCGGCCGTTCCGGTGGTGTCGAACGTGAAGGCCGGGCCGCTCTCCGATCCGGCGGAAATCGTCAAGGCGCTGGTCGCGCAGGTGACCGGCACGGTGCGCTGGCGCGAGTCGATTGCCTATATAGCGGGGCAGGGCGTCACGCAGTTCTACGAGATCGGGGCGGGCAAGGTGCTGAGCGGGCTGATCAAGCGCATCGCCGACGGCGCCGGCACGGCCGCCATCGGCACGCCCGACGACATTGCCGCATTCAAGGCCGCGAAGAGCTGATCGCGGCGGGGAGAGTTTTGAGATGTTCGATTTGACGGGCAAGACCGCTCTGGTCACCGGCGCGACCGGCGCCATCGGCGAGGCCATCGCCCGCGCCCTGCATAAACAAGGCGCGATGGTCGCCATCTCCGGCACGCGGCGCGAGACGCTCGACAAGCTCGCCGGCGAATTCGGCGACCGCGTTCACGTGCTGCCGTGCGATCTCGGCAATGCGCAGGAGGTCGAGGCGCTGGTTCCCAAGGCCGAGGAGACGATGGGCAAGCTCGACATCCTCGTCGCCAATGCCGGCGTCAACAAGGACAACCTGTTCGTCCAGTTGAAGGACGAGGACTGGGACAAGGTGATCGCGGTCAACCTGACGGCGACCTTCCGCCTGACGCGCGCGGCGGTGACGCGCATGATGCGCCGCCGCTGGGGCCGCATCATCGGCATCTCGTCGGTGGTCGGATTCACCGGCAATCCGGGACAGGGCAATTATACCGCTTCGAAAGCGGGCATGGTCGGGATGCTCAAGTCGGTGGCGGCCGAATATGCGCGCCGCAACATTACCGCCAACTGCATCGCGCCGGGCATCATCACCAGCGCCATGACCGACAAGCTCAACGACAAGCAGCGCGAGACGATCATGGGCCGCGTGCCGATGGGCCGGCTCGGGACGCCGCAGGACATTGCCTCCGCGGCGGTTTATCTTGCCTCCGAAGAGACCGCCTACGTGACCGGCCAGACCATTCACGTGAATGGCGGCATGGCCATGATTTAAGGGGGAAAATGCCGTTCCGAAGGCTTGCCGGGCGGGGTCCCCGCGCGCTAGTCAACGGAATTGAAGTGTGGTAACCGAAATTCGGCCCGGCTGGGGCGGCCGATGGCGGACGTCGCTGGAAGCAGGAACAGGTCCGCGATCGGAAGTCGTCTCATCCCCGTTGACCACGACGAGGCCGTACCGCCGGCTGCAATCCGATCTCGGTTGCGGCCCAATCTGAAAAGCAGAGGTTGAACGATGAGTGATATTGCCGAGCGGGTGAAGAAGATCGTCGTGGAGCACCTGGGCGTGGAGCCCGACAAGGTGACGGATCAGGCCAGCTTTATCGACGACCTCGGCGCCGACAGCCTCGACACGGTCGAGCTCGTGATGGCTTTCGAGGAAGAATTCGGGTGCGAGATCCCGGACGACGCCGCCGAGACGATCCTCACCGTCGGCGACGCCGTGAAATTTCTCGAGAAGAATGCGAAGAGCTGAGGCCGGCACCGCCGCGCCCGTTTCGCTGTCCCTCTGTGACATGCTGTGCGTTGCCGCGCGCAGCGGTTTTTCCGTGAAGGCCGCGCAAGCATGACCGCGTGCGCGGCCATTTCCGCCCGGAGCCGGTCATGAGACGTGTCGTGGTCACCGGAATGGGAATGGTCACGCCGCTCGGCTGCGGCGTCGAACCGACCTGGTCGCGCCTGATCAAGGGCGAGAGCGGCGCCAAGAAGGTCGATACCTTCGAGGTCTCCGACGTCGCCGCCAAGATCGCCTGCGTGATCCCGCGCGGCGACGGCGCGAACGGCACCTACAATCCCGACCAGTGGATGGAGCCGAAAGAGCAGCGCAAGGTCGACGACTTCATCATCTTCGGCATGTGCGCGGCGCGCCAGGCGCTCGACGACGCCGGCTGGCATCCCGGGACCGAAGACGAGAAGTGCGCGACCGGCGTGCTGATCGGCTCCGGTATCGGCGGCATCGAGGGCATCGCCAAAACGGCGATCGATCTGCACGAGAAGGGGCCGCGGCGGGTGTCGCCGTTCTTCATCCCGGGCCGCATCATCAATCTCGCTTCCGGCTTCGTTTCGATCGCGTTCGGGCTGAAGGGTCCGAACCACGCCGTCGTCACCGCTTGCTCGACCGGCGCGCACGCCATCGGCGACGCCTCGCGCATGGTGGCGCTGGGCGACGCCGACGTCATGGTCGCGGGCGGCGCGGAGTCTCCCGTCAACCGCCTGTCGCTCGCCGGCTTCTCGGCGCTGCGGGCGCTGTCGACCGCGTTCAACGACGACCCGACGCGCGCCTCGCGGCCCTACGACAAGGACCGCGACGGCTTCGTCATGGGCGAGGGCGCGGGCGCCGTCGTGCTGGAGGAGCTCGAGCACGCCAAGGCGCGCGGCGCGAAAATTTACGCCGAAGTTATCGGCTACGGCATGTCGGGTGATGCGTATCACATCACGGCGCCGGCGCCCGACGGCGACGGCGCATTCCGGTGCATGAGCATGGCGATCAAGCGCGCCGGCATCACCGCGGCCGATCTCGACTACATCAATGCGCACGGCACCTCGACGCCGCTCGGCGACGAGATCGAGCTTGGTGCGGTGCAGAAACTGGTCGGCAACAACGCCGGCACGATCTCGATGTCCTCGACCAAATCGTGCATCGGGCACCTGCTCGGCGCGGCCGGGGCAGTCGAGGCGATCTTCTCGATCCTGGCGATCCGCGACCGGGTGGCGCCGCCGACCATCAATCTCGACAATCCGTCGGTTGAAACGGCGATCGATCTCGTGCCGCACAAGGCGAGGGCGCGCGATATCGACGTGGCGCTGTCGAATTCCTTCGGCTTCGGCGGCACCAATGCCTCGCTGATCTTCCGCCGCTACAACGGCTGAGCCGCCGGGGGGCGGCGTCGCCGTCCACAGGCGCAGGCAGGGCGTGCACCAGCTTTCGCCATAATTCTACCTACCCTGCGGAAGCTTCTGCTATTTTTCGGTCCGCCAATGCGGACCAGCGGTGGTAGTGACAGGGCGCCGGGGGCGGCGGCCGGTGCGCTCACGTCCGCGATCGTGGGAGACTGCGGACGGTGAGCGGGCCGGTGGCGATCAGGGGAGTGCGCGCGTGACGGATACGCCTGGCGGCTCGCCGCTCCCGCCGAACGGCGGCCAGACGCCGCTGATGCGTTCGCCGCGCGCCGCGCTGCAGCCGGAGATCGTGCCGCCGCCGAGCTTACGCCGCTCCAAGCGCGCGCGGCATCCGCTGGTGGTCGCCGGCAGCGCCTTCTTCACGTTCCTCGTTGTCGTCCTCGTCGCCTTCGTCATCACGCTCTATGTCGGCCGCCAGCGCTTCGAGGCGGCAGGACCGCTCGCGACCGACAAGGTCGTCAACGTGCCGCGCGGCCTCGGCACCAAGGACATCTCCGACCTGCTGGTGCGCGAGGGCGTCATCGACCAGCCTTACGTCTTCGTCGGCGGCGTCATCGCGCTCAAGGCGCGCGGCGATCTAAAGAGCGGCGAGTACAAGTTCGCCGCGCATTCCAGCATCGCCGACGTCGTCGGCACCTTGATCGAGGGCAAGGTGGTGCAGCACGCCATCACCGTCCCCGAGGGCCTGACCTCCGAGCAGATCGTCATGCGCCTGCAAGAGAACGACGCGCTCGCCGGCCCGATCAAGGAAATCCCGCGCGAGGGCACGCTGCTGCCCGAGACCTACAAGTTCACGCGCGGCATGACGCGCGAACAGATCATCCAGCGCATGGAGAGCGAGGACAAGAAGACGGTGCAGGACGTCTGGGCGCACCGCGACCCGGACCTGCCGCTGAAGACGCCGGAGGAACTCGTCACGCTCGCCTCGATCGTCGAGAAGGAGACCGGGCGGGCCGACGAGCGCACGCGCGTCGCCGCGGTCTTCGTCAACCGGCTGAAGCGCAAGATGCGCCTGCAATCCGATCCGACGATCATCTACGGGTTGACCGGCGGCAAGGGCACGCTCGGCCACCCGATCCTCAAGAGCGAGAAGGAGCAGCCGACGCCGTACAACACCTACGTCATCGACGGGCTGCCGCCGGGGCCGATTGGCAATCCCGGCCGTGCCTCGCTCGAGGCGGCGGCGAAACCGGCGCGCACCAAGGAGCTCTACTTCGTCGCCGACGGCACCGGCGGCCACGTCTTCTCTGAGAGCTACGAGCAGCACCAGAAGAACGTCGCCAAATTGCGCCAGATCGAGCAGGGCGCAGCGGCGCAGGCCGCGCCTGCGGCCGATCCCGCGCCGGCGCAGGCCGAGGCCGCGCCCGCGACCGGACCGAAGATCATTCCCGCGCCGCGAGGGCGCGCGCCGCAGCGCCGTTAGCGGCCTTGTGAGGCATGGGCGCCGCCGCTAAGGTCGCCCGCGATTTCAAGCGTTTTCCGATTCAAGACGAGGCGATCAGCATGGCGCTGTCGAGCATGACCGGATTCGCTCGCGGCCAGGGGGGCGCGGGCGCCTATGCGTGGAGCTGGGAGATCAAGTCGGTCAACGCCAAGGGCCTCGACATCCGCTTCCGCCTGCCGCCGGGATGGGACGCGGTCGAAGTCGCGGCGCGCACGCGCGCGTCGCAGGCGCTCTCGCGCGGCACGGTCTACTGCAATCTCACGGTGACGCGGCAGGGCGTGGCGCCGGCGGTCAAGGTCAACGAGCCGGTGCTCAACGCGGTGATCGCGACGCTGAACAAGCTGACCGGGAAAATCGACGCGGCGCCTCCGACGCTGGACGGCATCCTCGCCCTCAAGGGCGTGATCGAAGTGACGGAGCAGGAAGAAAGCGAAGACGAGCACCGCGCCGCCGAGGCGGCGATCCTCAAGGGGTTCGAAAAGGCGCTCGCGGATCTCGACGCCATGCGCAAGCACGAGGGCGAGACGCTGCGGCAGCTCCTGTCGGCGCGGCTTAGCGAGATCGCGGCGCTCACGGCGCAGGCGGAAGCCGCGCCGGGCCGCAAGCCGGAGGCGATCAAGGCGCGGCTGGCCTCGCAAGTCGCGACTTTGATCGAGGCCTCGCAGCGTTTTGACAGCGACCGCCTCTATCAGGAGGCGATCATGCTGGCGACCAAGGCCGACATCCGCGAAGAGCTCGACCGGCTGGTGGCGCATGTGGCGCAGGCCGAGAAGCTGATCGCCGAAGGCGGCCCCGCCGGCCGCCGCCTCGATTTCCTGGCGCAGGAGCTCAACCGCGAATCGAATACGCTGACCGCCAAGGCCAACGAGGTGGAACTGACCAATATCGGCCTGCAATTAAAGAGCGTGGTCGAGCAGTTCCGCGAGCAGGTGCAGAACCTCGAATGAGCAGCGACGCCGAGATCACCCGCCGCGGCATCATGCTGGTCGTGTCCTCGCCGTCCGGCGCGGGCAAGACGACCTTGACGCGCAACCTGCTGCGCGAGGAAGAGAACGTCTCGCTCTCGGTATCGGTGACGACGCGCGCGCGCCGCGGCAGCGAGATCGACGGCGTGCACTACAACTTCGTCAGCAAGCGGCATTTCGAGGCCATGCGCGACGGCGGCGAATTGCTCGAATGGGCCGAGGTGCACGGCAATTACTACGGCACGCCGCGCGAGCCGGTCGAGCGCGCCTTGAGCGAAGGCCGCGACGTCCTCTTCGACATCGACTGGCAGGGCACGCGGCAACTGCTGGACAAGATGCGCGACGACGTCGTGACCGTGTTCGTGCTGCCGCCGTCCGCCGATGAGCTCAAGGCTCGGCTCGAGCGGCGCGCCGAGGACAGCCAGGCCATTATCACGCAGCGATTGCAGAACGCGCTGGAAGAGATCTCGCACTGGCGCGAGTACGACTACATCCTGGTCAACCGCGATCTCGACAAGAGCTTCGCGCGGTTGCGCGCGATCCTCACCGGGGAGCGCCTGAAGCGCGTGAAGATGATCGACATCGAGGCATTCGTCGATCGGCTGCTCGCGGACCTAAAGAAGATCACGCCGTAGGGGCAGCGATGGCCGACACGCCTGTCGTCAAATCGCTGCGCGCGGTGCCGGTCGCCGGCCGCGATGGCATGCTGCTCAACCTTTCGGGCGCGCACGGGCCGTATTTCACGCGCAACCTGCTGATCCTCACCGACAGCGCCGGGCATACCGGCATCGGCGAGGTGCCCGGCGGCGAGAAGATCCTGCGCACGCTCGTCGACGCGACCGAGCTCGTGGTCGGCCAGCCGCTCGGCGCGATGCAGGCCGTGCTCAACGCCATGCGCGTGCGTTTTTCCGACCGCGACGCCGGCGGGCGCGGCTTGCAGACCTTCGACCTGCGCACGACGATCCACGCGGTGACGGCGGTGGAGTCGGCGCTGCTCGATTTGACCGGGCAGTTTCTCGGCGTGCCGGTAGCCGCGCTGCTCGGCGAGGGGCAGCAGCGCGCCTCGGTCGAGATGCTCGGTTACCTGTTCTATGTCGGCGACCGCAACAAGACCGATCTGCCCTATGCCTCGCCCGCGGACGAAGGCGCCAGGGCCGACGACTGGCAGCGCCTGCGGCACGAGGAAGCGATGACGCCGCAGGCGATCGTGCGCCTCGCGGAAGCGGCGCGGGCGCGCTACGGCTTCAACGATTTCAAGCTAAAGGGCGGCGTGCTCGCCGGCGAGGCCGAGGTCGAGGCGGTGACCGCGCTGCATGAACGGTTTCCGGACGGACGCATCACGCTCGACCCGAACGGCGG
Organism: Pseudolabrys sp.; assembly: GCA_035571935.1. Classification (GTDB taxonomy): domain Bacteria; phylum Pseudomonadota; class Alphaproteobacteria; order Rhizobiales; family Xanthobacteraceae; genus Pseudolabrys. The sequence goes on along the minus strand of DATNBL010000038.1, from coordinate 14,257 downwards.
CTGGCTGCTGAAAGACGCGATCCGGCTGATGCGCGACATGCACGGCGTGCTCGCTTATGCCGAGGATCCGTGCGGCGCCGAGGAGGGCTTCTCGGGCCGCGAGGTGATGGCGGAATTCCGCCGCGCCACCGGCCTGCCGACCGCGACCAACATGATCGCCACCGACTGGCGGCAACTCGCGCACGCGCTGGCCTTGCAGGCGGTCGACATTCCGCTCGCCGATCCGCATTTCTGGACCATGGCCGGCTCGGTGCGCGTGGCGCAGACCTGCCGCGACTGGGGGCTGACCTGGGGCTCGCACTCGAACAATCATTTCGACGTGTCGCTTGCCATGTTCACACATGTCGGCGCCGCCGCGCCCGGCAACGTGACGGCGATGGACACGCACTGGATCTGGCAGGACGGCCAGCGGCTGACGAAGGAGCCGCTGCGGATCGTCGATGGCCACATCGCCGTGCCGGCAAAGCCCGGCCTCGGCATCGAACTCGACATGGCCGAGGTCGAGAAGGCGCACGCGCTTTACAGGCAGCACGGCCTCGGCGCCCGCGACGACGCGCTGGCGATGCAGTATCTCGTGCCCGGCTGGAAGTTCGACCCGAAGCGGCCGTGCCTGGTGCGCTGAGCGCGGTCAGCGTGCGGCCAGAGCCCGCGCCAGATTGACGAAGCCCTCGACCGGGATTTCCTCGGCGCGCGCTGTCGGCTCGATCCCGGCCGCCTCGAGCAGCGGCAGCGGGTCCGGCTGAAGCGATTTCAGGCTCTGCCGCAGCATCTTGCGCCGCTGGCCGAAGGCGGCTTCCGTGACGCGCTGGAGCATCCCGGCGTCGCAGGGCAGCGGCTCGGCACGCGGCGAGAGCCGCACCACCGAGGACGTCACCTTGGGCGGTGGCACGAAGGCCGACGGCGCGATGTCGAACAGGATCTTCGCCTCGGTGCGCCAGCCGGCGAGCACCGCCAGTCGCCCGTACGATTTGCCCCCGGGCCGCGCCACGATGCGCTCGGCGACCTCGCGCTGGAACATCAGCACCATGGAATCGTACCAGGGCGGCCATGGCTCGGCGGTCAGCCAGTCGACGAGCAGCGCGGTGGCGATGTTGTAGGGCAAATTGGCGACGATGCGCGCGCGTTCCGGCCCGAGCGCCTCGCGCAGGTCCACCTTGAGCGCGTCGCCCGCGATGACGTCGAGGCGGCCCGGATAGCGGGCCGCGATCTCGGCGAGCGCGGCCAAAGCGCGCTCGTCGCGCTCCACGGCGACGACGCGGCGGGCGCCGAGCGCCAGCAGCGCGCGCGTCAAGCCGCCGGGTCCGGGACCGATCTCCACGATGGTCACGTTCTCAAGCGGCTCCGCCGCCCGCGCGATGCGCGTGGTCAAATTGAGATCGAGCAGGAAGTTTTGGCCGAGCGACTTCTTCGCCGACAGGCCGTGCCGGCGGATGACATCGCGCAGCGGCGGCAGGTCGTCGATCTGGGCCATCGGTGCTAAGCGACCGGCGACGGCGCGCGCGCCGACAGCCGCGCCGCGAGCTTGAGCGCCGCGAGAAGGCTCGACGGATCGGCGCGGCCGGTGCCGGCGATGTCGAAAGCCGTGCCGTGGTCGGGCGAGGTGCGCAGGAAGGGCAGGCCGAGCGTGACGTTGACGCCGCTCTCGAACGCGAGCGTCTTGATCGGCACCAGCACCTGGTCGTGATACATGCCGAGCGCGACGTCGAAGGTCGCCCGCGCTGCGGCGTGGAACAAAGTGTCGGCGGAGAGCGGACCGCGCGCGTCGATGCCTTCCGCCTTCAGCGCGGCGACAGCCGGGGCGACGATCTCGATGTCCTCGCGCCCGAGCGTGCCGTCCTCGCCGGCGTGCGGGTTGAGTCCGGCGAGCGCCAGCCGCGGGCGCGCGATGCCGAAGCGCGCGGTCATGTCGCGCGCGACGATGCGGCCGGTGTCGACGATCAGCCGCGTCGAGAGTTGGGCGATGGCCTCCTTGAGCGAGACGTGGATGGTGACCGGCACGACGGCCAGCTCGGCCGACCACAGCAGCATCACCGGCATTACCGGCTTGCCCGTCGCGCGCTCGGCGAGCCGGCCGAGGTACTCGGTGTGGCCGGGATCGGTAAAGCCGGCGCGGTAGAGCACCTGCTTGTTGATCGGGTTGGTGACAACGGCGGCGGCGCGGCCGGCCAGCACGTCGGCGACTGCGGCGTCGATCGAGCCGATGGTGGCCGGCGCGCTGGTCGCGTCGGGCCGGCCGGGCTGCGCCGTCACCTTGTCCGCGAGCGGCACGACGGGCAAGGCCCGGTCGAAGACCGCGGCGGCCTGGGTGGCAGTGCTGCGCTGGATGACGGCGTCGATGCCGAGCGCGCGCGCCCGGGCGGCCAGGAAATCCGGGTCGCCGATGACGTAGAAGACTGGGGCGCCGAATTCGCGGCGGCGGTGCCAGACGGAAAGCGCCAGATCCGGGCCGATGCCGGCCGGCTCGCCGAGCGTCAATGCCAGCGGAAGCCCGGCCGCGCCGCTCATTTGGCCTTGTACTCGATCATCGCCTGCTTGCGGATCTCGTCGAGGAAGCGCTTCGATTCGACCTCGAACCGCTTGTTGAAGATCTGCTCCTTGGCCTGCCGCTTGGCCGGCGTGTCGGCGGTGGTCTGCCGCTTGTTGCAGACGGCGAACATCTGCAAGCCCTGGTCGGTCGGCTCGGGCTGCGTCAGGTGGCCGAGCTCGATGCTGTTGAGCAGCTGGCGGAACTGCTCGGGCAGGTCGGCGGAGGCGCGCGTCACCGGCTCGCGCACCGCGACGTCGCGCATCGCCCGCGCCATGGCCAGCCCGGAATTGCAGGCGGTGAAGCGCGAGCGAAGCTCGGCCGCCTCCTGCAATTTGGCGCGCAACACCGATTCGGCGCTGCCGCGCGGCGCCAGCACAACGACCGGATAGAGCGTGTAGATGTAACCGACGGCGGTGTCGCTCTCCTTGGTTTCCATCAGCGCCTTGGTGACGTCGGCATCGCTGACTTCGAGGCTGGAGCCGAACTTGGCGCGCACCAACTGGTTCCAGGTCAGCTGCGCCTTGATGCGCGCCTTCACCGTCTGCGGCATGATGCCGCTGCGCTCGAGCACTTGCGAGAACTGCTGCGCGTTGAGGTGCTGCCGCGCGGCCATGTTCTGGAAAGCGTTGTCGACCTCGGTGTCGCCGATCTCCATGCCGTAGACCTTGGCCTTGGCGATCTTGATGCGGTCGTCGATCAGCTCCTGGATGACCTCCTGCCGCGACGGCGCCTTGCGCGTCGAGGTCGCGACCAGCTTGGTGCGCTGCGCGATGTCGAGCTCGGTGATCGGCGAGCCGTTGGCGACCACCACGACCTGGGCGCGGGCGGCGGCGGGCAGAAGGAGGCCGCCGGCCAGCAGGATCGCTGCGAGCAGGTCGCGGACGTGGCGGCTGGTCGTGCTGTAAGCCATCGCAATCAATCTCCGACGCCGGGGGCGCGTGGCGCGGCCGTGAGGCCGTCAGGCATCAAAGCCCGGCGCCGATCCCGCTGACCGGACTGGTCGATCCGGTGCTGATGTTCTGGGTCGTTGTCGTGGTCCCCAGCGTGCGCAGGCTGAGCTGCAACATGATCTGGTGGTTGGTCGTCACGGTCGGCCCGCTATAGGAATAACCTGTGATGTAGTTCAAGGCCAAGATGAGGCAATCGTCGATGTAGCCGAGGCCGAGATTGGTGGCGTTGAACTTGCCGGCGTTGATGTCGTAACGCGCGCCGCCGAACAGCGCCCAATTGGTCGCGAGCTTGACGCGGGCGGTGCCGTAGACGCCCTGGCGCCGGTCGAGGAAGCCGATTTCGGGCTGCTCCGCGTAGTCGCCGTACATCAGCGAGAAATTCCAGCGGTCGACCGCGGCCGAGGTCTCCAGCTCGAGGCGCTTCACGGCGAAGGTCGACTGGTCGAAGCGGTAGCGCGTGCTGAAGGTCAGCGTCGAGTTCGGCTGATACGACGCGCTGGCCACGTAGTCGGACAGGGTCTTGTCGAGGCCGCTGTCGAGGCCGGTGTTGGCCGTGCCCGCCTGCGTGTAGGAGTTCTCGCCGAAGAGATGCGCCGACTGGCCGAACATCGCGGTGACGGCGCCGGCCTTGTTGAACTGCGCGGTGTACTGGATGCCGTAGTTGGCGCGGCCGCCGCCTTCGACGCGGTCCCAGCCGGAGAACTTGTTGACGCGGAACAGGTTGCTGGCGTCGAAGATGAAGCTCTGCGAGTCCTCGTTGGGCCAGCGCCCGGTCTGCGGCTCGTTCGGCCGCGCGATGATCTGCGCGATCGGCTCGATCGTCTGCGTGCCCCAGGATTGCACGCTGATGAACGGGTAGCGGTACTCGATGCCGACGGTCGGCATCGCGCGCACCAGCTGGCTGTCGCCGGTCTGGATGAAGTTCGACACGTTCGGGTCGTTGTTGACCTGCAGCGCGGCGGCGTCGGCGCGGACCGACGCGAACGGCGTGAACACCTGGCCGTAGGAGTCGGTGATGGTGCGGCGCCACTGCGTCTCGGCGGAGAAGCGGTTGTAGCTGCCGGGGATGCCGCGCAGCACGCAGTTCTGCCGCGGATCGGCGCCGCAAGGATTGGCGGTGTTGTTCGAGAAGGCCGTGGCGGTAGCCGAATTGATCGCGTCGAAGTCGGCCTGGTTGCGCGACAGGCTGGTGAAATTGATCTTGTAGCCGAGCTCGCCGCCGAGGATCGGCCGGCCGAAGACGTAGTCGTAGTCGATCACCGGATGGATGGTCGGGATATGCGACTGCTGGTCGAGCGAGGAGAAGCCCAGATAGTAGATCGAGCGCGCGTCGAAGTAGCTGCGGTTGCCGGCGCCGGTCAGATAGAGCTGCGAGATGCCTTCGCTGGTCACCGACAGCGTGTCGGGATTCTGCCGGTAGGCGGAGAGCGTCGGGTTGTAGTCCTGAAGATAGTACTTGTCCGACAGCAGCAGCGCGTCCCAGCCCCAGACCCAGTTCTGGTTGATCGCGAACTTGCCGTTCGACTCGAAGCTGCCGCGCCACTTGTGGTCGGGCCCGGCGGCGAACGCGCCGGGATCCTGCTGATTGATGGCGGAGCCGCGGATCAGGTAGGCGCCGTCCTGCAGGCGGTGCCGGAACTCGCCCTGCATCAGCAGGCCTTGCTTGGTCGTGTATTTGGGCGCGACGGTCACGTCGTAGTTCGGCGCCATCGCCCAGTAGTAGGGAATCTCGATGCCGACGCCGTAGATCGAGCTCGACGACAGCGACGGCATCAGGAAGCCGGTCTTGCGCTTGACCGTCGGGTCGGGCGCCGAGAAGTAGGGCATCCAGGCCAGCGGCACGCCGAAGAATTCGAGGCTCGCGTCCTCGAAATAGATCATGCGCTCCTTCTGGTCGTGGATGATGCGCGCGGCTTTCACCTGCCACAGCGGCGGCTTCTTCGGATCGTCCTTGCACGGCTGGCAGGCGGTGTAGACGCCGTTATGGAAGACCGTGAAGTTGCCCGACGAGCGCTCGGCGCGCGTCGCAGCCATGCGGGTCTGATCGGGCGTGTCGAGGCGCAATGAATCCACGAACCCGTCGCGATAGTCGTCCGACAGGTCCATGATCTGGCCGTAGGTGATCTTGCCTTCCTCGTCGGTGAGGCGGACGTTGCCCTCGGCGTGCAGGCGCTTGGTGGCCTCGTCGTAGACGACCCTGTCGGCTTCGAGCGTCGAGCCGCCGTAATAGATCTGGACGCTGCCGACCGCCGCGACGCGCTTGTTGGCGTAGTCGTAGTCGATCTCGCGCGCCTGCACGAGCATCTGCTTCTGCCCGTGGCGCTCGAGCACGTCCTTCTTCTTGACCGGCGCGGGCGCCTGCGGGAACGAGAGGAATTGGGCGGATGCCGGACGCAATGCGAGAACGCAGCCGCACGCGATCAGCGTAGCGACAGCAAAAATGCGCAAGGCGCCGCGGCGAGAAGGCCGCGGCGCGGGTGAGGGAGCGCAACCCGGCGCTGACATCACCCGTCCTCCTGGTACAACAAAGCGACGAAACCCGTGAGGCCCCCCACGAGCACAGGCAGCCACGCGGCCGCGGCTGGGTTCAGCAGCTCGGCCTTGCTCAAGTCATCGGTCATTTTCGACATGACATAAAGCAGAAACCCTGCACCCATGCCACTTAAAACCATCTTTTGTACCCCGCCGAAGCGGAAGAACCGTAAACTCACCGCGGCGGCAAGGAAAACCATGGCCGTCATCAGGAACGGCTCGGCCAACAGCTTCTGGAACTGCAATCTATAGCCTGCGGCCACAAGTCCCGCGTGCTCGGCGATCTTGATATACAGGGGCAATTCCCAAAACGGCACAGTTTCAGGCGTGGCAAAGCTTTCGCGAACCTGTTCGGGCGACAGGCTCGTCTTCAGCCGGTACTCCGGCTCGTTGACCGGAAGCTTGCCGATGCGGAAGACGCGCGCGTCCTGAAGCACCCAGACACCGGGCTGAAGGGTCGCGCCGCGCGCCTCGACCCGGCTCACGAAGCGTCCCTCGGTGTCGAAGGTGAACACGGTCAGGCCGGTGAGGTAGACGCCCTGGCCGCGGCTGGCCTGGGAGTTGATGATCGCCGACGTGCCGTCCGGCGAGCGCTGGCTCAGCCAGAAGGCGCCGCCGCTGCCGCCCAGCATGCCCTCCTGGTTCTGGCCGAACAGCTCGGCCTCGAAGCGCTTCGACTTTTCCTGAAGCGTCGCGGAAAGCGGGTTGTAGATCGTGGTGGCGAGGATGCCGAGCAGGAAGGCGACGATGACCGCCGGCGAGACGAATTGCCACGCCGACATGCCGGCCGCGCGCGCGACCACGAGCTCGAGCCGCCGCGACAGGTTGAGGTAGCACGACATCGCGCCGATCAGGATGCAGAACGGCATGATGCGCTCGGTGATCTGCGGCACGCGGAACAGCGACGTCTTGGCGACGAGCACCGCCGAGACGTTGGGGATGTCGCTCGCGCGCCGCATCAGCTCGATGTAGTCGAGCAGCGCGACCAGCATGAAGATGCCGGCGAACACGATCAGCACCGTGTTGAGGAACTTGATGCCGAAGTAGCGTGCGAGGGTCCCGCCGGTCATCGGTGCGCCGCTCTATTGCGTGGCGAAGCGCTGTGCGAAGCGCTCCGTCACTGCGGTGATGATGCGGGTGAGGAAGGCCGGCGCCTCGAGGATCAGGCCGCGGCGCACGACGAGGAAGCCGAACACGAAGGCGATCGCCAGCGCGATGAATTGCAGCGACAGCATCCACGGCACGGTGGCGCCGAACACGGTGGAGACGAAGCCGATGAGGCGCAGAACGCCGACGCCGGCGACCGCGCCGAGCACCGACATGGTCCGGCTCTGGCGCGTGGTGCGCGGCGCGCCGAGATAGGCGAAGGCGATGGCGACGAAAGCGAGCGGATAGAGCGGGGCGATCAGGCGGTCGCACAGTTCGGCGCGGTACTGGCCCGGCTGCTCGGCGTACAACGGGTCGTTGGGATCGGGGGACAGCAGCTGCCACAGATAGCGCTCGCGGATCGAGTACTTGACCGCGGAGGCGCCGCCGGAGAACTGCGACAGGTCGAAGGCGTAGCGGTCGAACACCACCATCGCCGGCTCGGTGCGGGTGGGCTCGCGCCGCTGCACCACGCCGTTCTGGAGGATGAGGAACGTGCCGTTGGCGTTGTCGATGAGATTGCCCGTCTCGGAGAGCACCGTCAGGCGCTCCTTCGGGTTGCGGCGGTCGTCGAGCATGATGCCGACGAGCTGCCCGTTCGGCCGCCGCTCGCGGATGCGGATGGTCACGCCGGCCTCGAGCGGGGTGAAGCGCCCCGGCTGCACGATCGTGCTGACGACGTTGGCGCGCACCTCGGTCAGCCAGTCGCGCAGCATGCGTAGGCCCTTCGGCGCGAAATAGGCGCTAATCGCGGTGACGAGGATGGCGACGACGATCGCCACGTTCATGAAGGCGCGGAACAGGAGCCACGGCGACATGCCGGCCGCGTTCATGACGATGATCTCGGAGTCGGTCGACATCTTGTTGAGCGTGTGCGCGACCGCGATCAGCAGCGCGATCGGCGCGATCACCAGGACGAGCAGCGGAATGATCAGCCCGGTGATGCCGACGAACACCAGCACCGTCTGGCCCTGGTTGGTCATGAGATCGACGTCGCGCAGCGCCTGGGTCACCCAGATCACCGCGGTCAGACTCACGAGCACGACGAGGAAGGCCCCGAACGTCGTGCGGAAAATGTATCGGCTGATGGACCCCATCCGCGACGTCGTCCCCCGGTCCGGCAGTGCCGGCGTGCCGCCCGGCTCCCCAGCCGGACGCGCGACACGTGAATTCTAACCCAAAGCGCCGCTCCCTTGGCCTTGATCAGCCAGCAAAGTGGCCGGGCAATGGCAGGACCAGCGCGATATGCACAACGAAAAGTTAAGGCAGCAGCACGGCTTAAGTCCGTTTTCGTGCGCCCAATGTCTGATTCCCGCAAGTGCGATGGCACCACAGGGCAACCAGTGCGAGAGTAACGGCAAAACGCTACCTCGCCCGCCCGCCGGCATGGGACTTGGCACGCGGCCGGCGCGGGAGCCATATGGCGCCTCGAAAAGTCAGTGAATTGCGAGGAAGCGCGACATGGCCGACGCCCCGAAGCTCGTTTTTGCCCCCTTTGCCGCGCCGTCCCGAGGCGCTCTGGTCGTGTTCTGCGACGACGGCCTGAAGTTCGGCCCGGCGACCCGCAAGATCCTGGGGGCGGCGGCCGATCTGGTGCAGCGGGCGGCGAAATCGGAGCGGTTCTCCGGCAAGAGCGGCGCAAGTCTCGACCTGATCCATCCGGAGGGGCTGACGGTGGCGCGGCTTTCGGTCGTGGGCATCGGCAAGGCGGCCGAGGTCAGGCCGCGGGACTTCATCCGGTTCGGCGGCGTGGCCATCGGCAAGGTGCCGCCGGGCGCGGCCGAGGTGGCGATCGTGGCCGAATTGCCGGGCAGGACGATGAAGGCTGGGGAGGCGGCCGATCTCGCCCAGGGCGTGCGGCTGCGGACCTATGCCTTCGACCGCTACAAGACGAAGCGCAAGGACGAGGACAAGGCGCCCGGCCAGCGCACCGTCACCGTCCTCACCGGCGACCCCGCCGCGGCGCGGCGGGCTTTCCCGGCGCGCGAGGCGGTCAATGACGGCGTGCTGATGGCGCGCGACCTCGTCAACGAGCCGGCCAATATCCTCTATCCGGAGGAGTTCGCGCGCCGCGCGGCGGCGCTGAAGAAGGCCGGCGTCGCGGTCGAGGTGCTCGACCTCCGCGCGCTCAAGAAGCTCGGCATGAACGCGCTCATCGGCGTCGGGCAGGGCTCGGCGCGCGAAAGCCGCGTCGTGGTGATGCGCTGGAACGGCGGCAGGAAGAGCGAGGCGCCGGTCGCCTTCATCGGCAAGGGCGTGTGCTTCGACACCGGCGGCATCTCGATCAAGCCGGCGGCGAGCATGGAGGACATGAAGGGCGACATGGGCGGCGCTGCCTGCGTCACGGGACTGATGCAGGCGCTCGCCGCGCGCAAGGCCAAGGTGAACGCGGTCGGCGTCATCGGCCTGGTCGAGAACATGCCGGACGGCAACGCGCAACGCCCCGGCGACATCGTCACGTCGATGTCGGGGCAGACGATCGAGATCATCAACACCGACGCCGAAGGCCGCCTCGTGCTCGCCGACGTCATCTGGTACACGGCGCAGCGTTTCAAGCCGAAGTTCATGATCGATCTGGCGACGCTGACCGGGGCCATCGTCGTCGCGCTCGGCCAGGAATACGCCGGCATGTTCGCCAACAACGATCAGCTCGCCGAGCGGTTGGCGAAGGCGGGCGAGGAGACCGGCGAGAAGGTGTGGCGCATGCCGCTCGCGCCCGAATACGACAAGATGATCGATTCCAAATTCGCCGACATGAAGAACACCGGCGGCTCGCGCTGGGGCGGCGCCATCACCGCGGCGCAGTTCATCAAGCGCTTCGTCGACGACAAGATCCCGTGGGCGCATCTCGACATCGCCGGCACCGGCTTCGACTCGCGCCAGAACGACGTCAACCGCAGCTGGGCCTCGGGCTGGGGCGTGCGGCTCCTGGACCGCCTGGTGGCGGATCATTACGAAGGCCGAGCGAGATAGCGCTTCCTCGGGATTGCGACCTCAGGTTGCGATGCCATCTCCGACTCGCTATGTTCGTGCGGGTCGGGGGATTCAGGATGAGGTGGGCGTTTTGCTGTTTGCTGGTGGTGGGTTTTGTCGCGGCGACGTCGAATGCCGCATCGGCTGCTGACTCGCACATCAGGGATATGGTCAACGATCCCTGGTTCTGGGACGTCACGGCGGCGTCGGGACTTGGTTGGTTTATGGGGACGCTGAAAGGATTTAGCGGTTCGAAGGAATGGCTCGCCCGTTATGACATCAAGGCGCCAAAGTGGCTCGTCCTGATTGTCGATTGTATCGTGTACGTGGGAGTGGGCGGCTTTGTTGGGATCGCTATATATAATCCGCAGACACTGCACGCGGCGATGGCTGCCGGCGTGAGTTGGCCTCTGGGCCTCGGCGCCTTGACGACGAAATGAGGACCGCAATGTCAAATATCAGGATTCAAGCCTCTGTCCGCCGCACCGGATTTGCTCTTGTTGCCATCGCGCTGATCATTGTGTTGACCCTCTATTATTTCGGCGAATGGCGTGAGGAGTCGAAGAATCTGCTTGTGATCTTCGGCCTCGCAGGCGCGGCGGCATCTTTGTTCTTCAAAGCGCGACTTCAAGATTGATGTTACCTATTTTGAGTCGGCTGCGGATTTGACCTGCAATATCTCAATGACCGAAGCCCTGTTCTACCACCTGCAAGGCCAGAAGCTCGAAGGCGTCCTGCCGACGCTGCTCGAGCGCTCGCTCGAGCGCGGCTGGCGCGTCGCGGTGCAGGGCGCTTCGGAAGAGCGCATGGACGCGCTCGACGCGCACCTGTGGACGTATCGCGACGACAGCTTCCTTCCGCACGGCACTTGGCGTGAGGCGGAAGCCGCCGAACAGCCGGTGGTGCTGACGGTCGACGACCGCAACCCGAACGCCGCGACGGTGCGCTTCCTGATCGAGGGCGCGGCGGTGCCGGCGGACGCGGAGAGCTACCAGCGCCTGGTCCTGCTGTTCGACGGCGACGACGAGGACGCGGTCGCCGCCGCGCGCGGGCAGTGGAAAGAGGCCCAGGCGCGCGGCTTCGACACCACCTACTGGCAGCCGGACGACAGCGGCCGCTGGGTCAAGAAGGCGTAAACCCGCCGGCGGTAACCCTTGGCCCTCGGCGGCGCTTGCCCCCTGCCATCGTGATGACGCAAAATCCGTCTTAAGCCACAGCGAGATAAGTTCGTTCGGGGGATCACCAATTGCCGCGCAGCCGCGCCATATCGACATTCGCTCTGATCTCGGCCGCCTTGCTCGCCGCGGCGCTCGGCGGCTGCGAGAACAGGGCTCAGGTCTTAACGGACACGAACGAGGGCGGCTTCTTCTCGAAGAAGATCGACCTGTTCGCCAAGCCGGCCTGGGCACGGCCGGCGGTAACGAGCGCCTCGCTCGGGCCGAGCGGCCCGGTGGCGCCCGAGGACCTCGTCAGCGCCGACGGCGCCTGCCCGCCGGCGGCGCCCCAGGCGGCGCAGGCTTCCGCGCCCGCGCCGCAGCCCGCGCCTCAGCCGGCCGCGGCCGGCAGCCAGGGCTCCGGCTTCGAAGGCGGCCTCGAGCCCGGCGCCGGCGGCCCGGGCAGCGGCGCGGCGTCGCCCGTGCTCGGCGGGATCGCTCTCGGCATGAGCGAGTGCGACGCGGTGCGTCGCGCCGGTCATCCGAGCAATGTCGCGGTCAGCGCCGGCGAAGGCGGCGAGCGCAAGGTCGTGCTCACTTATCTCGAAGGCCCGTGGCCGGGCATCTACACCTTCGCCTCCGGACGCCTGAAGGAAGTCGACGCCGTGCCGGAGCCGGAGAGGCCGAAGGCCGCGCCGCGCAAGAAGAAGCCGGCGAAGCGGGCCAAGAGCGCCTCGAGCGCCGAACGGATGTACGTGCAGTAAGGCGGAAGGCTTACGCGTTCTCGATCGCGTGGCTGGCCTCGAGCCATTCCTCTTCGGCGCGATGAAGCGCGGCGGCGGCATCGGCCCGCGCCTTGGCCAGCGCCGCGGCCTTGCCCGCGTCGCGCGCGAACACATCGCCGTCGGCGAGCGCCGCGTCGATCTTTTCCAGTTCCTTCGTCAGCCGCGCGATCTCCGCTTCCGCTTTCTGCACGCGCTTGCGCAGCGGCGCGGTCTCGGCGCGCTTGTCGGCGGCTGCCTTGCGCGCCTGCGCGCGGTCCGATTGCGGCGCCGGCTTGTCCGACGCCGATCTGCCGCCGCGCTCGGACAGCACGAGCTTGACGTAGTCGTCGAGGTCGCCGTCGAACGGCGTGACGCGGCCGTCCGCGACCAGCCAGAGCCGGTCGGCGCAGGCCTCCAGCAGATAGCGGTCGTGCGAGACCAGGATCACCGCGCCGGGATAGTCGTTGATTGCCTCGATGAGCGCTGCGCGGCTGTCGATGTCGAGATGGTTGGTCGGCTCGTCGAGGATGACGAGATGCGGCGCCTCGAAAGTGGCGAGCGCGAGCAATAGCCGCGCCTTCTCGCCGCCGGAGAGGCTCTTGACCGGCGTGTTGCCAGCGTCGCCGGAGAAGCCGATGGCGCCGACGCGGGCGCGCACCTGCGCTTCGGGCGCATCCGGCATCAATTCGCGCACGTGGTCGTAGGGGCTCGCCTCCGGATCGAGCTCGTCGAGCTGGTGCTGCGCGAAATAAGCGACCTTCAAATTCGCCGCGCGCGTGACGTTGCCCTGCATCGGCGCAAGCCGGCCGGCGACCAGCTTCACAAACGTCGACTTGCCGTTGCCGTTGGCGCCGAGCAAAGCGATGCGGTCGTCGTTGTCGATGCGCAACGTCAGCCTCGACAGCACGGCGCGGCCGTCATAGCCGACGGTAACGCCGTCGGTGGCGATGATCGGCGGCGACAGGAGCTTGTCCGGCGCGGGAAAAGCGATCTCGCGCACGTCGTCGACGGTGAGCGCGGCGATCGGCTCAATCTTCGCCAGCATCTTCAGGCGCGACTGCGCCTGGCGCGCTTTCGTCGCCTTGGCGCGGAAGCGGTCGACGAAAGTCTGGATGTGCTTGCGCTGCGCCTCCTGCTTCCTGACGGCTTTCTGGTCGAGCAGCATGCGCTCGGCGCGCTGCTTCTCGTAGGCCGAGTAGCCGCCGCGCCACAAGGTCAGCGTCCGCTGCTCGAGCGCCAGGATGTGCTCGACCGAATGGTCGAGCAGGTCGCGGTCGTGGCTGATGACGATCAAGGTCGCCGGATAGCGCGCGAGGTGGTCTTGCAGCCACAACGTGCCTTCGAGGTCGAGATAGTTGGTCGGCTCGTCGAGCAGCAGGAGGTCCGGCTGCGCAAACAGGGTTGCGGCGAGCGCGACGCGCATGCGCCAGCCGCCAGAGAATTCGGCGCAAGGCCGCTGCTGGTCCGCGTGCGAGAAGCCGAGGCCCGCGAGGATCGCGGCGGCGCGGGCCGGGGCCGCGTGTGCGCCGATGTCGGCGAGCCGCGTCTGGATGTCGGCGATACGATGCGGATCGGCGGCGGTCTCGGCCTCGGCGAGTAGCGACGTGCGCTCACGGTCGGCCTTGAGCACGATTTCGACCAGCGGTTCCGGCCCGTTCGGCGCTTCCTGCGCCAGGCGGCCGATGCGCCAGCGCTGTGGCATCTCGACGTGCCCCGTCTCGGCGGCATGGTCGCCGGCGATGACGTTGAACAAAGTCGACTTGCCGGTGCCGTTGCGGCCGACGAGGCCGACGCGCGCGCCGTCCGGAATGCGGACGGAGGCGTCCTCGATCAGCGTGCGGCCGGCGATGCGGACGGTGAGGTCGTCGATGACGAGCATTGGGGGCGGGTTGTGGCGGAGGGCGCGCGCCGACGCAAGGTCTGACAGTTCTGCGTCGTCCTGAGGTGCGAGCGAAGCGAGCCTCGAAGGACCTGTGAGTCAGAGATCCTTCGAGGCTCGGCGCATTCGCGCCGAGCTCCTCAGGATGACCGGAGATGCTACCCCAACGCCTCCGCCACCGCCTTGCCGCACTGGACCGTGTTCGCAGATCCCTTGAGGTCGCGGGTGCGCAGCTTCTCCTGCGTGAGCACCGTCTCGATCGCCTTGACGATGGCCGCCGCCGCCTCGTGCTCGCCGACATGGTCGAGCATCATCGCGCCCGACCAGATCTG
>DATNBL010000037.1:0-100560 GCA_035571935.1 Pseudolabrys sp. | reverse complement strand
CAAGGAAACGCGTCATGGAATTTAAGCCGGTGACGGCTCCCGCCCGTACGAATTCGCTCCGATGAGTTTGTTCAGTCGCCCCCTCGAAGTACCGCACCGCTTGCGCGCGATCGTGCGCGCGCGTGAATCGAGTGTCATCGTACTGGCGGTCGTTATCGGGGTCATCGCAGGTCTTGCGGTCGCCGCCATGGGCGAAACTGTCGGATTCATGCACCAGCATTTCTTCGGTCTTGATCCCGGCGAACGGCTCTCTGGCCGTGTCATGCTTGACCCTCTCAAAGCTTTCGTCGTGCCGAGCCTGGGTGGATTGCTGTTCGGTCTGGTCACGGCTTTCATCGCACGACGCCGCGGCACGGAAGTCGACCCAATTGAAGCGAACGCGCTTCATGGCGGCCGTATGTCCATGCGCGGGAGCCTGATCGTTGCCGCGCAGACGGTCTGGTCGAGCGGCGTCGGCGCCTCGGTCGGCCTGGAGGCCGGCTACACCCAGCTCGCCTCCGGCATCGCCTCGGTCGTCGGCCGGGCGTTCCGGCTGCGGCGCGGCGACATGCGCGTGCTGGTCGGCTGCGGCGCCGCCGCCGCCATCGCCGGGGCCTTCGGCGCGCCGCTCGCCGGCGCGTTTTACGCTTTCGAGCTGGTCATCGGCAGCTACACGATCCCGAGCCTGGCGCCGGTCGGCATTGCCGCGCTGGCCGGTTATCTGACGGCGCGCACCTTCGCGCCGCTGACGCTCGGCATCGAGGCCAATGCGGTTTCCGACGTCGCCGTGCACGACGTCGTCATCGCCGCCGGCGTCGGGCTCATCGCCGCGATGGTCGGCATCCTGATCATGCGCGGGGTCGCGGCCTGCGAGCGGCTGTTCACGCGGCTGCGCATCGCGCCGGAATGGCGGCCCACGATCGGCGGCGCGATCGTCGGTCTCCTCGCGATGATCTCGCCGCAGGTCATGTCGTCCGGCCACGGCGCGCTGCATCTCACCGGCATCTTCAAGCTGCCGATCGCGATGATCGCGCTGATCTTCGCGCTCAAGATCCTCGCGTCCATCGTCTCGCTCGGCTCCGGCTTCCGCGGCGGCCTGTTCTTCGCGTCGCTGCTGCTCGGCGCTCTGGGCGGGCAACTGTTCGCCACCGCATTCTCCGCGGTCGTGCCCGGCGTGCACATCGATCCGGACGCCTATGCCATCATCGGCCTCTCGGCGCTGTCGGTCTCGGTGATCGGCGGGCCGCTGACCATGACCTTCATCGCGCTGGAGACGACCGGCGACCTGTGGCTGACCACGGCGGTGCTCATCGCCGCGATCATCTCGATGCAGGTGACGCGCGAATTCTTCGGCTACACCTTCGCCACCTGGCGCTTCCATCTGCGCGGCGAGACGATCCGCAGCGCCGCGGACATCGGCTGGATCCGCGACCTCGCCGTCGGGCAGATGATGCGCGCCGACGTGCGCACGACGCCGGCCGAAGGCACGATCTCCGATTTCCGCGCCGCGTTCCCGCTCGGCTCGACCAGCCAGGTGATCGCGGTCGACGAGGACGGCCGCTATGCCGGCATGGTGCTGGTCGCGGAAGCGCACGCCGCCGACATCGGCGCCATCGACAATCTGCGCGCGTTGCTGCACCACGCCGACCACATGCTCCTGCCGCAGATGACCGTGCAGGAAGCCGTTGCGGCCTTCGACCGTTTCGAATCGGAAGCGCTGCCGGTCGTCGATTCGGTCGAGCGGCGGCAGGTCATCGGCCTGCTCAGCGAGGCGCATGCGCTGCGCCGCTATTCGGAGGCCTCCGAGCGGCAGCGGCGAGAATTACTTGGCGAATTCTAGCGCGCCGGAACTTCGGTCAATCTCGCGCCGGTTGCCCCATCTCGTGCGCTGCGAGACCGAACCGCCGCGCGTGATGAAACGACGGCTCGTAGTCGGGAACCGGACGGTTGAAGGCCGAGAGCGCCGCGGTCAGGAGCTCGACGCGGTCGAGATCGGCGCGCAATGCGGCCATGGCGCGATCGAGCTCGCGCTGCATCCGGTCCGTTGCGGTGTCCGTTCTCATCGAGTCCTCGTCGCCGGTTCCTTGCGCGCATTTGCGCGCGCGGCATATCCGCGCCGTATACTCGAAAAACGGCACCGCGCGGCAATGGTTCCTGTATCGGCGAGGGCAAACAGCATGGCAAAGCCCGAAAATTGTCAGGGCTGAGGCAGGGGTTCCACACTTCCCGCTTTGATCATGAAGATTTGAGCGCGCGCGACAATGTCGCCGAAGGCGGCGGGATCGGCTCCGGTCATGAACACCTGCGCGCCCAACGACGACAGTGCGTCGTAAAGCGCGGCGCGGCGGGCGGGATCGAGATGCGCGACCACCTCGTCGAGCAGCAGCAGCGGCGCGAATCCGGTCATGTCCTTGACCAGCCGCGCATGCGCGAGCACGAGACGAATCAGCAGCGCCTTCTGCTCGCCGGTCGAGCAGTTCGACGCCGGCATGTTCTTGGCGGCATGCGTGACTGACAGGTCGGAGAGATGCGGCCCGTCGAGCGTGCGTCCGGCGGCGGCGTCGCGCGCGCGGTTCTCCTTCAAGAGCGCGCGGTAGCGGGCCTCGACCTCGACCGCGCTGTTATGCGGCAGGAGCTCCTCCATCCAGCCCTGCAGCGCGATGCTTGCGAACGGGAATTCCGCCGCGTCGTCGCGCGCGCCTTCGAGCGCAGACGACAGACGCGCCACGGTTTCGGCGCGCGCCGCGGCGACCGCGACCGCGACCTCGGCCGTCTCGTGCTCGATGGCGTCGAGCCAATGCGCGTCGCTGCGCGGGTCCTCGAGCAGGCGGTTGCGTGAGCGCAGCGCTCGCTCGAGCGCGGAAACGCGGCTGCCGTGTTGCGCGTCGACGGCGAGCACGAGCCGGTCGAGGAAACGGCGGCGCTCGGAGGCGGGGCCGTTGAACAGCGGGTCCATCGCCGGCGTCAGCCAGACAACGCGCAGGTGATCGGCAAAGGCGGTCGCCGACGACACCGGCTCGCGGTCGATGCGGCAGCGCCGCGCCGGCGCGGAGTCCTCGCCGGCCGGCGGGTCGATGCCGGTGCCGAGCGTGGCGAGCCCCAGCATGCCCTCGATCTCGGCCGAGATGGCCCAGCCGCCGTCGCCTTCGGAGAAGGCAAGCTCCTCCATGGTGGCGCGGCGCAGGCCGCGGCCCGGCGCCAAGAGCGAGATCGCCTCGATCAGGTTGGTCTTGCCGGCGCCGTTGGCACCCGTCAGCACGACCGGACCGGCGCGGTCGAGCGTCACCTGCGCGGCGTGATAGCTGCGGAAGTTGGTCAGCGTCAGGCGGCGGATCGCGGCGGCGGTCATCGGTCGGCTTTTAACGTGTCATGGCCTGGCTTGTCCCGGCCATCCACGCCTTCATTGGCGCGCGGCGCTCAAAGCCTCACGCCTGCGCGCCGGCCGTCGCCATGGCGGCGATGGCGTCGGCGATCTGGTCCGGCGTGTCCTCGATCGCCATCATCACCGACATTTCGTCGGCCGTGGGTTCCTCCAGCGCCGCGAACTGGCTGTCGAGCAGCGTCGGCGGCATGAAATGGCCGGCGCGCGCGGCGAGACGCTGCGCGATCAGTTCCTTGCCCCCTTTGAGATAGACGAAGGCAACGTCGTCATGGCCGTCGGCGAGGACGGTACGATACGAGCGCTTCAAGGCCGAGCAGGTGACGACGACCTGCCGCCGGCCGCGGCGCGCGTCGTCGATCGCGGCAGCGATCGCCTTCAGCCACGGCAGCCGGTCGGCGTCGTCGAGCGGCATGCCGCGGCTCATCTTCTCGACATTGGCCGCCGGATGGAACGTGTCGCCTTCCATGAACTCGCGGTCGAGCTTGCGCGCCAGCCGCAGGCCGACGGTGCTCTTGCCGCAGCCGGAGACGCCCATCACCACGATGGCGGTGTTGCGCGCCATCACGCCTTGCCCTTCGGCTCGGTATGGCCGCCGAAGCCTCGCCGCATCGCCGAGATGAGCTTATCGGCGTAGTTCGGCTGCTTGCGCGAGCGGAAGCGTGCGTTGAGCGCGGTGGCCAGTGCCATCGCCGGGATGGCCCGCTCGATCGCGGTCTGCACGGTCCAGCGGCCCTCGCCGGTGTCGGCGACGACGCCGGAGAAATCGTCGAGCGCGGTGTCCGCATCGAGCGCCTTGGCGATGACGTCCAGCAACTGCGAGGACACGATGCTGCCGTGCCGCCAGACCTCGGCGATGGCCGCGGTATCGAGCGCGAAACGCTCGTCGGCGGGCAGGGCGTCCGACGCCGTCTCCTGAAGGATCTGGAAGCCCTCGGCATAGGCCTGCATCAGCGCGTATTCGATGCCGTTGTGCACCATCTTGACGAAATGGCCGGCGCCGTTCGGCCCGGCGTGCAGCCAGCCCTGCGGCGCCGTCGGCGCGTCGGCGCCGCCGCCGGGCGACAGCGCCGCGAACACCGGCGCCAGCCGTGCGACGGCGGCCGGCTCGCCGCCGATCATCAGGCAGTAGCCCTTGTCGCGGCCGAGAATGCCGCCCGAGGTGCCGGCGTCGATGTGATGGATGCCGCGCGCCTTCAGCGCCTTCGCCCGGCGCAGGTCGTCGCGCCAGAACGTGTTGCCGCCGTCGATGACCGTGTCGCCGGCGCTGAGGATTTCGCCGAGCCGCGAAATGGTCGCTTCGGTGGCCTCGCCTGCCGGCAGCATCACCCAGACCGCGCGCGGCGCGGCGAGACGCGCGATGAGATCGGCGAGATCGCCTGCCGCCGTGGCGCCGTCGCGCGCCAGCGCCTGCGCCGTCTTCGCGTCCCGATCGTAGGCGACGATCTGGTGGCCATTGCGCATCAGGCGCAAGGCAAGGTTGGCGCCCATGCGGCCGAGGCCGATCATACCGATCTGCATGCGGCGCTCCCGGCTGCTGCTGTCAAAAATAGGCGGGTGGTCAGACCCGCATTGGCATCAGGACGTAAAGCGCGCCCTTGGCGTCCTTGTCCTGGATCAGCGTCGGCGAGCCGGGGTCGGCGAGCTTGAGGATCGCCACCTCGCCCTCGATCTGCGCCGCGATGTCGAGCAGATAGCGGGAGTTGAAGCCGATATCGAGCGGCTCGGCGTCGTAGTCGACCTCGAGTTCCTCGGTCGCGCTGCCGGAATCCGGATTGGTCACCGACAGCGTCAGCTTGCCGGGGGCGATCGCCAGCTTGACCGCGCGGCCGCGCTCGCTCGATACGGTCGAGACGCGGTCGACGGCCGCCTCGAAGTCCTTCTTGTCGACGACGAGGTTCTTGTCGTTGTTGGCCGGAATGACCCGGCCGTAATCGGGGAAGGTGCCGTCGATCAATTTCGAGGTCAGCACCACGTTGCCGATGCTGAAGCGGATCTTGCCGGCGGAGAGCTCGATGCCGACTTCTCCTTCACCGGTCTCGGTGAGCTTCTGCACCTCGTTGACGGTCTTGCGCGGGATGATGATGCCCGGCATGCCGGCGGCGCCGTCGGGCAGCGGCAGTTCGCACTGCGCGAGGCGGTGGCCGTCGGTCGCCACCGCGCGCAAGGCCGCGGCCTTTGCCGAGCCGGCGGTGTGCAGATAGATGCCGTTGAGATAGTAGCGCGTCTCTTCGGTCGAGATGGCGAACTGCGTCTTGTCGACGAGACGCTTGAAGTCGCCGGCCGGCAGCTTGAACGAGTGCGTCATCTCGCCGGCGGCGAGGTCGGGGAAGTCGCTCTCGGGCAGCGTCTGCAGCGTGAAGCGCGAGCGCCCGGCGCGGAGGGTCACCACGGCGCGCTCGCCGGAACCTTCGAGCACGATCTGCGAGCCCTCGGGCAGCTTGCGCACGATGTCGTAGAACATGTGCGCCGGCACGGTGGTCGCGCCGCCCGGCGACACTTCGGCCGCGGTGGTATCGGTCACCTCGAGGTCGAGGTCGGTCGCTTTCAGGCTGAGATTGCCCTTGTCGGCCTTGATCAGGACGTTGGCGAGGATCGGGATCGTGTTCCGCCGCTCGACCACGCGGTGCACGTGGCCCAGCGACTTCAGCAATTCGGCGCGTTCGACAGTCACCTTCATGGAAAGACCCGCTGCGGCGTAAGAAAAAGCCCGGAATCCGGGCGTCGCCGTGCCGGCGTGGCGCGGTATGCGCGGCCGGGGACCAAAGGTGACAAGCCGGGGGGAATTGCGCAAGGGCGCGTTTTTGCTCCCCGCTCCTATCCCCAGGGCGTCCACAGCCCTTCTTTCACCTCTCCCCGTTCTTACGGGGAGACGACCGCCGAAGGCGGTCGGGTGAGGGGCTCTTGCCCCGATCTCGGCCTCGCGGATGCGCCCCCTCACCCGGCTCGGACCTGAGGTCCTCGCCACCCTCTCCCCGTGAAGGAGGGGGAGAGGGAAGCAAAGCGCTACTCCTGCAATTGCCGCTTCAGGACTTCGATCTCTTCGGCCAAAGCGACGTCGTTGCCGACCAGCCCCTCGATCTTGCGCACCGCGTGCAGCACCGTGGTGTGGTCGCGGCCGCCGAAGCGCCGGCCGATCTCCGGCAGCGAGCGCAGGGTCAGCGTCTTGGCGAGATACATCGCCACCTGGCGCGGGCGCACGACGTTGGCCGTGCGGCGCGAGGACAACAGGTCGGAGCGGCTGACATTGTACTGCCGCGCCACGACGCGCTGGATGTCCTCGATCTTGACGCGCTTGGGCTCCTGCGGCCGGATCAGGTCGCGCACTTCGCGCTCGGCCATCTCCAGCGTGACCGCGTGGCCGGTGAGCTTGCTGTGCGCCAGCAGGCGGTTGAGCGCGCCTTCGAGGTCGCGGCCGTTATGCGTGACGGTCTTGGCGATGTAGGACAGGACCGGCAGGGGCACGTCGAAGGTCGGGTGATGCGCGCGGGCCGCCAGCACGCGGGCCTTGAGGATCTCGAAACGGAGTTCCTCGCCGAGCCCGCCCATCTCGACCACGAGGCCGCCGGCGAGACGCGAACGGACGCGGTCGTCGAGGCTTTCCAGGTCCGACGGCGGCCGGTCCGAGGCGATCACCACCTGCCGCCCGGCGTCGATCAGCGCATTCAGTGTGTGGCAGAACTCGGCCTGCGTCGACTTGCCCTGCAGGAACTGGAGGTCGTCGATGACCAGCACGCCGATGCCGCGCAGCGCCTCCTTGAAGGCGAGCGCCGTTTGCGTGCGCAGCGCCGAGACGAAGCCGTACATGAACTTCTCGGCGGTGAGATAGAGCACCTTGCGCTCGCCGGTGGCGTTGCCGGCCCAGGTGATGGCCTGGAGCAGGTGCGTCTTGCCGAGGCCCACGCCGGCATGGATGTACAGCGGATTGAACATCACCGGGTCGGTGCGCTTGGCGATCGCCACCTGCCGTGCCGCGGCGTGGGCCAGGGTGTTGGAGCGGCCGACGACGAAGGTGTCGAAGGTGAGCCGGGGATCGAGCGGCGAGCCGCCGAGCGCCTCGTGACCGGCGGCGTCGGCCGGCAGCAGCGGCCGGGCGTGGCCGTTGAAGCGGCCGGCCTCGGCGTGGCCGTTCACCGCCGGCGCGGTCTCGCGCGGCTTCACCGCGACCGCGCTGCGCAGCACGGCCGAGCGCACGGTCAATTCGATGCGGGCGACGGTGGTGTCGTGAGCCTGCCAGCAGGCGAGCACGCGCTCGGCATAATGCGACTGGATCCAGCTCTTCAAAAAGCGCGTCGGCACGGAGAGCCGCACGGTCTTGTCGTCGTGCCCCTCGAGGTCCATGCGCGCGAACCAGCTCGAATACACATCGTCGCCGACGTCGGCACGAAGCCGCTCTTTGACCCGGGACCAGCTCTCCTGATCGGCATTCGACATTGTCTTCTGCTCTTATTCAAAAGGGTTGAAACGAAGGGGTTGCCTGGCAATAGCGGACAGCCGCTCACGCGCCGAACCGGACGCAACACGACCACTGGATGATGCCGTTGGAAGAGAAGGTCCCGATCAGGACCGCCGCTCTACGACACCCGCTTCCTTGCCTGAAGAAGAGGTGTCAGCCGGCGGGCGGCGACGCGGATGCCGCGAGGCCGTCGAGGCGCTGCGGCGTGGGGGAATTGGACGTACACGACAGAGAGGGAGACACATTGCTCGAGACGCTCGACATGGGCGAACCACACCAAGCGTGATCGGCGGCAATCGCCGATTGACTCCCGGTTTCCGTCATTTCGACCCCCTCTGTCTCTGCGGGCGTTTGGCCCGTATTCCGGCTCGTGTTCCTCAGCTCGCGCCTTCCGGCATTCGGCGCGTCAGCGACTTCTATCGTCGCGCCGCGCGGCGTCTTGGCATTCGACGCAACCGTTATTGGCGTCAGCGAAATCGTCCGGTGTCGTCACTTGCTTGCAGGCAACAGACAGCCGATCTCATCCGCCGATGAGCGCAGGACCGAACCTTTGTTTCTGAACGCGCGCGGCGAGTGCCGTGCGCGGATTGAATGTACACGTCCGAAGTAAGCCATCAACGGTTTTTGTACGGCAGCGTTCAGACTATGACGCGAAAGCTGCATCGGTGTTGCGTTTTTGTTGCGCCGCCTCGAACGCAACGCTTTGACTGGACGCGATGATTTTCGCACGCGTGAAAGGCGCGCGGAGGTATCGGCGTTTCGGGAAATTTTCGGCGCCGCCGCGATGCGCGCACGTGTCGCACCGTCCAATCTTCGGGTCCTTTCGAATTGTGGCCAATAACCTGTTTGCCCGCCTTCGATTTTTCTGCGCGATTTCGCGACTAGCCATTTTCGAAAACCCCCATGGAATAAGGGCTGGCAAGACGCGCGGCGCGATTTCAGCCGGTAAAACCGGCACGTCCAGATGTGTCTGACGGTGCAAAGAAGGTTTTACGACAAAAATACAGAAGCGCCCGCGAGCGGCAGGGCCGGCGGGCGCGTCAATCTCTCACAATGTGAGATGAGCGACGGTTCCGAAAAGGAAACCGCGCATGCGGGTATTACTTCGCGAGCTTGGCAATCCGGTGCGCGAGGCGCGACACCTTGCGGCTGGCGTTGTTCTTGTGAACGACGCCGCGCTGCGCCGCCCGCATGATCGCCGGCTCCGCCGCCTTGAGCGCGGCTGCGGCCGCGGTTTTGTCGCCCGCCACGATCGCTTCCTCGACCTTGCGCATCGACGAGCGCAGCACCGAGCGGCGCGCCTTGTTCACTTCGGTCCGGCGCGCGATGACGCGCGTGGCTTTGCGGGCGGACTTGGTATTGGCCATCTGTTCTCTCGTTCAACCGGCTGGCGCTCGCGGACCTTGTCTGTCCGCGCAGAAGCGCTCGAAATCTGAATAGGGTAAGGCGGCTGGCATCGATCCCGCCGCCAAGGCCGAGGCTTATAGACAGGCCCCGTCCGCCCGTCAACGCCCGCGGGTTCCGCGGGCCTCAGGCCACCTTGCGGGCGCGCACGCCGTCATAGCCGGCGACCACGGCCGCGCGGTCGGCGGCCGGGAAAGCGGCAAGCGGCGGCTTCATCCGCGCCAGCGCCGGGTCGCCGTGGATGTGCGCGAGCAGCGCCTTCACACCGGGCACCAGCGGCTTGCCCTCGAACAGCTTGCGGATGGTCACGGCGGCCTCGAGCGCATGCGCGTCGCCGGCCGACCAGGCGCGCTGGCACAGATCGGCATTCAGGTTGGCCGTCGCGGAGATGCAGCCGGCGAAATCGCCGCGGCGCGCCTCGAGCAGCGCCGCCTCGGTGGACGGGAATACGGCGAAGCCCGGCTTCACCGCCGCCGCAGAGCGCGCGTAGGCCATGTCGCCCGAAGAGTCCTTCAGACCCACGATGCGGGCCGGATGCGCCTTGAGCAGACGGTCGATCAGCGCGACATGCCAGGGCAGGCCGGACATCGCCGGGTAATGATAGAGATAGATCGGGATCGGCTTGGCCGCGGTCGCTTGGACGATGATGTCGATATATGCGGCAAGTCCGTCGTCGGGCACGCCCTTGTAATAGAAGGGCGGCAGCACAAGCGCGCCGGCAAAGCCGAGCTCGGCGGCATGCTTCGTCAGCGCCACCGCGTCGGCGACCGCGGCGGCGCCGGTGCCGACCATCAGCCGGTCGAGCGGCAGGCCGTTCTTCTTGTAGGCGTCCATCACCGACTTGCGTTCCGCGAGCGAGAACGAGGTCGCCTCGCCCGTCGTGCCGAGCACGTTGAGCCCGTCGCAGCCATTGTCGAGCAGGAACCGCGCGAGCTTCGTGGCGCGGGCGAGGTCTGGCGCGCCGCTCTCTTCGACCGGCGTGGCGATGGCGGCGATGACGCCGGACAGGGTTTTGGTCATGCGATTCACCTCTGATCGGAGCGTCGTCTTAGCCGCTGACGTTGAACGCCGCCAGCGCCGCCATGTTGACGATCTGCGTGTCCTTGGCGCCGAGCTGGACGATCTGCACTGGCCGGTCGAGGCCGACGAGCAGCGGGCCGATGACGGTGGCGCCGCCGAGTTCCTGCAGCATCTTGGTCGAGATCGAGGCCGAGTGGAACGCCGGCATCACCAGCACATTGGCGGGGCCGGACAGGCGGCAGAACGGGTAGGCCGCCATGAGCTCGGTATTGAGCGCCACGTCGGCAGCGATATCGCCATCGAATTCGAAATCGACGCGGCGATGCTCGAGCAGCTTCACCGCCTCGATTACCCGCGCCGAGCGCTCGCCCTGCGGATGACCGAAACTGGAGAAGGCGAGCAGGCCGACGCGCGGCTCGTAGCCGAGGCGGCGGGCGACGCCGGCGGCCTCGACCGCGATCTCGGCGAGTTCCTCCGCCGTCGGCATTTCGGTGACCGCGGTGTCGGCGACCAGCACGGTGCGGCCGCGGGTGATGACCATCGACACGCCGATGACGCGGTGGCCGGGCTTGGGGTCGATCACTCGCCGCACGTCCGACAGCGTCACCGAGAAATTGCGGGTGACGCCGGTGATCATCGCGTCGGCGTCGCCGAGCGCCACCATGCAGGCGCCGAAATGGTTGCGGTCGGTGTTCACCAGCCGCTGGCAGTCGCGCAGCAGGAAGCCCTGGCGCTGCAGCCGCTCGTAGAGATGGTTGGTGTATACGGAGTTGCGCGTCGACAGCCGCGCATTGTGGATCTCGATGCCCTCGGCGAGTTCGATGCCGGCCTCCTGCGCCGCCTGCTGGACGCGTTCCTCGCGGCCGACCAGCAGGGCGGTGCCGAGACCCTGGTGCACGAAGCTCGCCGCGGCGCGGATGACCTGGAGTTCCTCGCCCTCGGCGAAGACGACGCGCTTCGGCGAGCGGCGCAGCCGCGCGTAGACCTGCACCAGCGAGCCGGCGATCGGGTCGCGGCGGGCGCTCAGCTGCTGCCGGTAGGCGTCCATGTCGACGATCGGCTTGCGCGCGACGCCGGTGTCCATCGCCGCCTTGGCCACCGCCGGCGGCACATATGAGATGAGCCGCGGGTCGAACGGCACCGGGATGATGTAGTCCGGCCCGAACTTCGGCCGTGTGCCGTAGATGGCGGCGACGTCGTCCGGCACGTCCTCGCGCGCGAGATCGGCGAGCGCCCGCGCCGCGGCGATCTTCATCTCCATGTTGATGGTCTTGGCGCGCACGTCGAGCGCGCCGCGGAAGATGAAGGGGAAGCCGAGGACGTTGTTGACCTGGTTCGGGTAGTCGGAGCGGCCGGTCGCCATGATGGCGTCGTCGCGCACCTCGGCGACCTCTTCGGCGCTGATCTCCGGGTCCGGATTGGCCATGGCGAAGATAATGGGCTTGTCGGCCATCGACTTGACCATGTCCTTGGTCACCGCGCCCTTGGCCGAGAGGCCGAAGAACACGTCGGCGCCCTTGAGCGCGTCGGCCAAAGTGCGGCGGTCGGTCTTGATCGCGTAGGCCGACTTCCACTGGTTCATGCCTTCCTTGCGGCCCTCGTAGATGACGCCCTTGGTGTCGCAGAGGATGAGGTTTTGCGGACGGAAGCCGATCGAGCGCAGCAGCTCGAGGCAGGCGATGCCGGCGGCGCCGGCGCCGTTGCAGACGAGCTTGGTCGCCTCGATCTTGCGGCCGGTCAGGTCGAGCGCGTTGAGCAGCCCAGCGGCGGCGATGATGGCGGTGCCGTGCTGGTCGTCGTGGAAGACGGGGATGTCGAGCAATTCGCGCAGGCGCTGCTCGATGACGAAGCACTCAGGCGCCTTGATGTCTTCCAGGTTGATGCCACCCCAGCCCTTGCCGAGCAGCTTGACGCAATTGACGATCTCGTCGGGATCCTCGGAGGAGACTTCGAGATCGATGGAATCGATGTCGGCGAAGCGCTTGAACAGCACCGCCTTGCCTTCCATCACCGGCTTGGCGGCCAGCGCGCCGCGATTGCCCAGCCCGAGGATGGCGGTGCCATTGGTGATGACGGCGACGAAATTGCCCTTGGTCGTGTAGTCGTAGGCCCGGCTCTCGTCCTCGGCGATCGCCAGCACCGGCACGGCCACGCCCGGCGAATAGGCGAGCGAGAGGTCGCGCTGGGTCGCCATCGGCTTGGTGGCGATCACCTCCAGCTTGCCAGGGCGGCCGCTCGAGTGAAACTGCAGGGCTTCCTGCTCGGTGAAGGTCGGGCGCGGCGGGCCGGAACGCTTGGACGGCATGATCACTCCACTGACGGGCCTTCTGTCGGGCCGAGTTTGGACCCTACCGGAACCCTTGGCCTTCCCTCAAGGCGAGGGGGACAGGGCGGGTCCGCGCCCGGCGCGGGACGACCGCCGGTCGTGTCGGCAGTTGAATGCCAGCGCGGCAACGGGTAATCGGTGCGGGGGCGCCGCTTGGCCGCGAGAGCGTATCGATGATCCGGTTTATGTTGCGATTTCTGGGCCTGATCTGCCTGGCCGCGGCCTTCATCCTGGCCATCTACGACGGCACGCGGTCGATCGCCGCCAACCGGGTGTTCCTGACCAGCGTCCGCACCCTCTGGGAGCTGATCAGCGCCAACAGCCTGACCCAGATGAAACCGCTGCTCAGTCCCTATGCCGGCGGCGTGCTCTGGGACCCGGGTCTGGTCTCGATCCTCAACGCGCCCGCCTTCACGCTGCTCGGCTGCCTCGGCGTCGTGCTCCTGATGCTCGGCCGCCGCAAGAAGCCGCTGATCGGCTACGCGCGTTCGTAAGGCCGCTCTCGCCGTCGTGAAGGCGATGCGCCGGTTCCCGCCCGAGACGTGATCGCCGGACGCATTCCGGGACGTATCGCGCGCGCCTATATTGGGGCCACGCAAACGGGGAGTTCAGATCATGTTCGGCTTCAAGAAAACGGCCATGCCGTCCGCTGCCGAGGCGCTGCCCGGCCGCAGCGCGGCCATTCCCACCGCCGAGAGCCATTTCGTCAACAGCCACGCGCTCAAAGGCCCGTATCCGGCGGGTCTTCAGACCGCGATGTTCGGGCTCGGCTGCTTCTGGGGCGCCGAGCGCAAGTTCTGGGAGCTCGGCGACGGCGTCTACGCGACCGCGGTCGGCTACGCCGGCGGCGTAACGCCCAATCCGACCTATGAGGAGGTCTGCTCCGGCCGCACCGGCCACAACGAGGTCGTCCTCGTCGTCTACGACCCGAAGAAGATCTCGTACGACGCGCTGCTCAAGACGTTCTGGGAAAGCCACGACCCGACCCAGGGCATGCGCCAGGGCAACGACGTCGGCACGCAATATCGCTCCGGCATCTACGCATTCACGCCCGAGCAGAAGAAGGCGGCCGACGCGTCGAAGGCGATGTACCAGGCCGAATTGAAAAAGAAGGGCTACGGCGCGGTCACCACCGAGGTCATCGACGCGCCGCCGTTCTACTTCGCCGAGGACTATCACCAGCAGTACCTGGCCAAGAACCCATTCGGCTATTGCGGCCTCGGCGGCACCGGCGTGTCCTGCCCGATCGGCACCGGCGCGAAGCTGCAGGGTGCGACGGCCTAGGAGCGCCGCAAACCCGGCGCGCTCCCTCTCCCCACTTGCGGGGAGAGGGCTGGGGTGAGGGGTTCTTTTCAAGGCTCAGACGTCGGATATGCCCCCTCGCCCGGCCGCCTCAGGCGGCCGACCTCTCCCGCAAGCGGGGAGAGGTGGCATCCGGTGACACTTCCTTAACCATATAAAGCGTTAATCGGGCTCGTATTCCTTTCCAGAACGGCCCGGATTCGATGCGGGGTGTCTCCCTTTTCCTGACGGCGCTGATTGGGCTCGCGCTCGCGGGCTGCATGCATCAGCGGCAGACCTATTACATCGTCGATCCGGCGACCGGGCAGCCCGTGCCGGTCGTGCAGCAGTATCAGCAGCCGCAATACGCTCAATCCGGCTACGCTCCGCCCGCCTACCAGCAGCCGGCGCCGCACGCCTCCACGCCAGGTCGCGGCCTCTTCTCGTCTTCGCCCGCCGCCGCGCAGGAAACCTACGCCGCGCAGCCGGCCTATCAGGCGCCGCAGCCTACGCCGCAGGCGTCCTCCGGGCGCGGGCTGTTCAACAACATGCCGCATCGCGCCCCGCGCTATCAGACCTATGCGGCGCAGCCCGTCTACCAGGCGCCGCAGCCGCAGTATGCGCAGCCGCAATACGCCCAGCCTCAATATGCGCAGCCGCGCTACAGCGCGGGCGGCCCTTACGTCGCCGCACCGGCGCAGAGCTACGCCTACGCCGCGGCCGGACAGACCGCCTATACGCTCGATGCCGGCGACAAATTGCGCGTCGTCGTGTTCGGCCAGGACGGCATCACCAACAGCTACGTCGTCGGCGCCGACGGCCACGTGAACCTGCCGCTGGTCGGCTCGGTGCCGGCGCGCGGCTTCACGACTTCGCAATTGTCACAGATGATCGCCGAGCGGCTGAAGCAGGGCTACGTGCGCGAGCCGCATGTCAGCGTCGAGGTCGAGGCCTACCGGCCGTTCTTTATCCTCGGCGAGGTGACGACGCCCGGCCAGTACCCTTACGTCGCCAACATGACGGCGGAAAAGGCGGTGGCGATCGCCGGCGGCTTCTCGCCGCGCGCCGACAAGCGTAGGGTCGAATTGACGCGCAGCGCGCCCGGTCAGTCGTTCAAGGGCGACGTGCCGCTCACCTATCCGATCCGCCCCGGCGACACGGTGGTGGTGAAGGAGCGCTGGTTCTAGCGCCTCGCGGCCACGGTTCGGCCGTTGCCGAAGCATCTCCCGGTATTCCGCGCTAAGAAGGCGGCCCCTTCCGCCGGACCCCGCGCGATGACCGCCGCCAGAAGCGACAAGAGCAATATCGGCCTCGATCTTGCGCTGCTTCTTGCGCTGGCGACGCTCTGGGGCGCGTCCTACACCTTCATCAAGCTCGGCGTCGCCACCATCCCGCCGGTGACCTTGATTGCCGCGCGCACCCTGATCGCCGGCGCCATCCTCGTCACCGTGCTGCGCTGGCGCGGGCTCACATTGCCGCGCGACGGCGCGACCTGGCGGCGGTTCCTGTTCCAGGCCTGCCTCAACAGCGTCGTGCCGTTCACCTTGATCGCCTGGGCCGAGCTCGACGTCGTCGCCGGGCTTGCCACCATCCTCAACTCGACTTCGCCGATCTTCACCTTTCTCATCACTGCAACGATGACGCGGCACGAGCCGGCGACGTCGCGCAAGCTGATCGGCGTCGTCGCCGGCATCGTCGGCACCGCCATCATCGTCGGCACGCAGGCGTTCGACGGCCTCGGCCGCGAACTGTGGGCGCAGCTTGCCATCGTCGCGGCGACTATTTGCTACGCCGGCGCGGCGATCTTCGGCCGCGGCTTCAAGGGGCTCGATCCGATGATGCCCGCGGCCGGCTCGATGCTGTGCGGCGCCGTGATCCTCGTTCCGGCGAGCCTTATCCTCGACCGGCCGTGGACGCTCGCGCCGTCGTTTGTCTCGCTGATGGCGCTACTCGGTCTGTCGGTGTTCTCGACCGCTCTCGCTTTCGTTATCTATTTCCGCCTGGTGCAGACGCTCGGCTCGGTCGGCACCACGGCGCAGGCTTACTTGCGCGTGCCGATCGGCGTTGGCATCGGCGCCGCCTTCCTCGGCGAGACGCTCGAGCCAAGTGCCTGGGCGGGGTTGGTCTGCGTGCTCGCCGGTGTCGTGGCAATGACGCTTCCGGCGCGGGAGCCGGCGCTGGCGCGCTGAAAACGCGAAGGCCCGGCGGAGAGGCCGGGCCTTCGATACCGGCGCCGCCCCGCGGCCTATTTCAGATGCTTGGCGAAGAAGTCGGTGGTGCGCTTCCAGGCAACGTCGCGCGCCCCCGCGCGGAATGAGCCGCGCTCGTCGCAGGCGAAGCCGTGCGGTGCATCCGGGTAGGTGAAGGTCTCGGCCTGCGGCTGTTTCTTCTTGATGTCCTCGACCGTCGCCATCGGAATGCCTTCGTCCTTCTCGCCGAAGTGCATCATCAGCGGGCACTTCGGCTTCTCGTCGGCAAACTTGCCGATCATGCCGCCGTAATACGAGACCGCCGCCTTGAAGCCGGGCACGCGGCATGCGCCGAGGAACGACGCCGTGCCGCCCATGCAATAGCCGACGATGCCGGCGGGGCCTACCCCCTTCACGTTGTCGAGCGCCGCGGTGATGTCCTTCATCATGTTGTCGAAGTTCAAATTGCCGAGATAGCTGCGCGCATGCGCGATCTCGTCCGGCGTGTAGCCGCATTCGAAGTCGCGGACGAAGCGGTCGAACACCGCTGGCGCGATCGCCGCATAGCCGATGCCGGCGAAGCGGTCGCACATCGCGCGGATATGATGATTGACGCCGAAGATCTCCTGGATGATGACGATGGCGCCCTTCGGCTGGCCGGCGGGATCGGCGCGGTAGGCGCCGAGCGTGTGCTTGTCCGAGGTGGTGAGCGTCAGCTTCTGGCCCAAGGGAACCTCCCGTTACTCAATTCGAAGGGATGAAAACAGCTCGTCGCGCCCGCGACGGTTCTTAACACAGCGGCACGCGGGCCAGAAGCCACGATGTCATGCGAACAACCCGGCCAGCAGCTCGTACGACCGCTTCCGCGCCGCGTGGTCGTAGATCATGGTCGTGACCATCAATTCCTGCGCCTGCGTCGCCTCGATCAGCGGCATGAGCCGGGCCTTCACCGTCGCCGGCGAGCCGACCGAGATCCTGGTGCGGCTTTGCGCGACGCGGGCGAGATCGACCGGCGCGTAGTCATAGGCCGCCGCCTCCTCGGGCGAGGCGAGCGGCAGTACCTCGCCTTTGGCGCGGCGCACCGTGTTGAGATCGACGGTCCGCGCCAGCCGCTCGGCTTCTTCGTCGGTGTCGGCGCAGACGACGTGCGTCCCCAAGATGGCATAGGGCTTCTCGTGCGCCGCCGACGGCTTGAAGCTGTCGCGATAAAGCCGCATCGCCTCCGCCGCGTCGAAGGTCGCGAAATGATGCGCGAAGGCGAAGGCGGCGCCGATGTGACCGGCGAGCTGCGCCGAGTAGTCGGACGAGCCGAGCAGATAGATCGGCGGCAGCGGCACGCCCTCCGGCATCGCGCGCACCTTGGCGAACGGGTGCCCCGGCGGGAAGCCGCGTGTTTCCAGAAGCATCAATTCGTTGAAGCGGTCGAGGAAGTCGTCCTCCTCGGTGATGCCCTGGCGGCGGCGCAGCGCATAGGACGTCGCCGGGTCGGTGCCGGGCGCGCGGCCGAGGCCGAGATCGATGCGCCCGGGAAACAGCGCCTCCAGCACCTTGAAGCGTTCCGCCACCATCAATGGCGCGTGATTGGGCAGCATCACACCGCCGGAGCCGACGCGCATGCGCTCCGTCGCCGCCGCGACTTGCCCGATCATGATCTCGGGCGCGGAACTGGCGATCGAGGGCATGTTGTGATGCTCGGCCACCCAGTAGCGGGTGAAGCCGAGATGATCGGCGAGCCGGGCGAGGTCGAGCGTGTTGCGCAGCGCCTGCGCGGGCTGCATGCCGGCGGCGACGGGCGAGAGGTCGAGGACCGAGAGCGGAAACATGGCGTCACCCCTGTGCGCCAGATCGCGCGGCCTGACAAGCCGACGGCGTGTGACTTTCCCGTTCCGCCTTGGCGCCGCCGCCATTATGATGCCGTCTGACGTGCGGAGCACGAAAGGACAGCCATTGGCCTCGGTGACGGAGTGGAAAGTGCCGGCGGCCGTGCAGCCGCGGCCGGAGGATTACGGCTACGATCTCGACCGCGCGCTGTCCGCCGTGGTCGGGCTGCACACGCTCATTCCGCCGGACGCCTTCACCGCCGAAACGCTCGGCACCGAGCGTGCCGGCAACGGCGTGCTGATCGACGACGGCCTCGTGCTGACCATCGGCTATCTCATCACCGAGGCCGAGACAGTGTGGCTGCACGTCGGCGACGGCCGCGTGGTCGAGGGTCACGCGCTCGGCTTCGACCAGGAGACCGGCTTCGGCCTGGTGCAGGCGCTCGGCAAGATCGACTTGCCGCCGCTGCCGATCGGCAAGTCGGGCGAGGCGCAGGCCGGCGAGCGCATCGTCGTCGGCGGCGCCGGCGGCCGCACGCGCTCGCTCGCGGGCCACATCGCCGCGCGGCAGGAATTCGCCGGCTATTGGGAATACCTGATCGACGACGCGATCTTCACCTACCCGGCGCATCCGAACTGGGGCGGCACCGGCCTCATCTCGCACAAGGGCGAATTGATCGGCGTCGGCTCATTGCAGCTCGAGCGCGAGCGCGACGGCCGCAACGAGCACCTCAATCTGGTCGTGCCGATCGACCTGTTGAAGCCGATCCTGACCGACCTGCGCCGCTTCGGCCGTGTCGACAGACCGGTGCGGCCATGGCTTGGCATCTATTCGACCGAGATCGAGGACAAGGTCGTCATCGTCGGCATCGCGCCGAAGGGGCCGGCCGCGCGCGCCGAACTCAAGACCGGCGACGTGATCCTCTCGGTCGATGGCGACAACGTGTCGAGCCTCGCCGAGCTCTACCGCAAGGTCTGGTCGCTCGGGAACGCCGGCGTCGAAGTGCCGATGACGCTCTACCGCGAGGGCGTGACCTTCGACGTGCGCGTCAATTCCTCCGACCGCGCCAAATTCCTGCGCGGCCCGAGGATGCATTAGGGCTCCCGTCGTCCTGAGGCGCGCGCATTCCTCGAATTGTCGTCCCCGCGAAGGCGGGGCCCCATACTCCGCAGCACCTCATGTCTACTGCGGAGTATAGGTCCCGGGCCTCGCTTCGCTCGCCCGGGACGACATCGTCGGAACTCACCCCACCTCGATCTCATCCACGCGGTTCGGATAGAACGCGAGATGCTCCTTGATCTCCGCCATTGCCGGGAACGGCGCCTCGTAGCTCCACACCGCGTTCTCGGCGCGGCGCTCTCCGGCGGAGATCGTGAAATAGCTGGCGTCGCCTTTGTACGGGCAATGGGTGTGGTGCGCGGTCGGCGTCAGCGCACTCATGTCGGCGTCGGCGCGCGGGATGTAGAAGACCGGCGGATAGCTCGCCTCCTTCAGCTCCAGCGCGCGCGTCGTGTCGGCAATGATCCGGCCGCCGAAACGGACGCGCACGTGCCTGCCGCTGCGCGAAATGGTGATGGGATGGTCGGGGCCGGGCTGCTTCATAGGGCCTCCTCGGCCTCGTTATGGTAACCGTTCGCTAACCTAATCGTCATTCTCATCTACCGCTATGTCAGCCGGGTGGCAGACACTGCTATCGAATGGTATCGAAGGACGGTTTTCGGAAAAATTGAACCAATCCGCTTAAGCCGGGTGTGAGGGCTTCCCCATTACTTTCCGTGCGTACCACTGCGGGGACTGCTTATGGCGACCCATGCGTTCGACAAGAAGATCCAGGGCCTCAACGTCCTGGTCGCCGACAAGAACCACTTCATGCGCCGGCTCACCCGGACCATGTTGATGAACCTTGGCGCCAAGTCGGTGATCGAGGCGTCAGACGGCCTGGCGGCACTGGAAGCGATCCGCACCTGCGATCCCGACGTCATGTTCCTCGAATGGGACTTGCCGGTGCTCGACGGCATGGAAGTCATCCGCATCGTGCGTTCGCCCGGCGTCTTCCCGCGTCCGAACCTGCCGATCATCATGCTGACCGCGCGCTCCGACCGCTCCTGCGTGATGCAGGCGTTGCGCGCCGGCGTCCACGAATTCCTGTTGAAGCCGACGTCGCCGAAGGCGCTGCGCGACCGGCTGACCTCGATCCTGCTCAAGCCGCGGCCGATGCTGAAGCTCGGCGAGTTCTACGTGCCGCAGCCGCGCCGGCTCGGCTCGCCGGTCGAACTGTCCGAGGCCGACGCCGAGTCTGCCGCGGCCACCGCGGAATAACGCCCCGAAATATCTGTCACCGCCGCGCGGTTTGCGCCGCCTGCGGCAATGCGTGTAATTCATGCCCTCCGTCATGAATGGGGCTGCGCATGACCGCTTCCACCGTCATCGACTCTCTTCTGTTCCGCGACGCCTTCGGCACCGCGGCGATGCGCGCGATCTTTTCCGACGCGTCGCTGGTCGCCCGCTATGTCGAGGTCGAGGTGGCTTTGGCCACGGCCGAGGCGCGGGTGGGCGTCATCCCGGCCGATGCGGCGATTGAGATCGCGAAACGCGCCGACGCGGCCGCGCTAGACGTCGAACTGCTGCGGCAGGAGACCGATCTCGTCGGCTACCCGATCCTTCCCATCGTTCATCAGCTGGTGAAGCAGTGCGACGAAGCCGGGCGCTACGTGCACTGGGGCGCGACCACGCAGGACATCATGGACACCGCGGTCGTTCTGCAGATGCGCGACGCGCTCACGATCGTCGGCGACGATATCGCCACGCTGCGCACGATCCTCGCCGATCTGGCGCGAAAGCACCGCGACACCGCGATGGCCGGACGCACGCACCTGCAACAGGCGCTGCCGGTCACCTTCGGCTACAAGGCGGCGATCTGGCTCGCCATGTTCGACCGCCACGCCGCCCGCCTCGAGGAGCTGAAGCCGCGCGTGCTGGTCGGCCAGTTCGCCGGCGCCGCCGGCACGCTCGCCTCGCTCGGCGACAAGGGCTTCGCCGTGCAGGAGGCCTTGTGCGATGAGCTCAAGCTCGGCGTGCCGGTGTCGACCTGGCACGTGGCGCGCGACGGCTTCGCCGAGGCCATCAATTTCCTGGCGCTGGTCACCGGCACGCTCGGCAAGATCGCGCTCGACGTCATGATCATGGCCTCGACCGAGTTCGCCGAGGTCTACGAGCCGTTCGTGAAAGGCCGCGGTGCGTCCTCGACCATGCCGCAGAAGCGCAATCCGATCTCGTCGGAATTGATGCTTGCCGCATCGAAAGCGGTGCGCCAGCACGCAGGATTGATGCTCGACGCCATGGTGCAGGACTTCGAGCGTGCCACCGGCCCTTGGCACGCCGAATGGGTGGCGATCCCGGAGAGCTTCGTGCTCACCGCCGGCGCGCTGCATCAGGCGAAGTTCGCCCTCGGCGGCCTGATCGTCGACGCCGCGCGCATGAAACAG
Organism: Pseudolabrys sp.; assembly: GCA_035571935.1. Classification (GTDB taxonomy): domain Bacteria; phylum Pseudomonadota; class Alphaproteobacteria; order Rhizobiales; family Xanthobacteraceae; genus Pseudolabrys. The sequence goes on along the minus strand of DATNBL010000037.1, from coordinate 79,220 downwards.
AATCTCGACATGTCGAAGGGCCTGATCGTCGCGGAAGCGGTGATGATGCGGATGGCGCCGCACATCGGTCGCCAGCAGGCGCACGACGTCGTCTATGGCGCCTGCCGCGTCGTCAACGAGCAGGGCGGCACGCTCGCCGAGGCGCTCGCGGCGATGCCCGAGGTGACGAGGCACTTCGATAAGGCGGCGATCGCGCGCATGACCGATCCGGCGAACTATGCGGGTCTGGCGCCGCAGATGGTCGACCGGGTGATCGGGAGTGTGAGGCGGTAGGCCTTCTTATCCCTCCCCTGAAAGGGGAGGGTCCGGCGCGTCAGCGCCGGGGGTGGGGTCACGCCAAAATTGAGAATTCCCCACCCGGTTCGCTGCGCTCGCCAACCTCCCCCGCAAGCAAGCGGGGGAGGGATAAGCGCGCATCACACGAAATCGTACAGCCGCGCCGGATTGTCGCTGAGGATGGCTTTACGATCCTCAGCCCGCGGGGTCCAGTCCATAAACAATTTGAGCAGATGCTTCGCGTCCGGCACCGGCCCCTCAGGTCGCGGATGCGGCCAATCCGAGCCCCAGACGAGATTGCCAGGATTGGCGGCGACCAGCGCCTCATGGAAGGGCTTCGCCTCCAGATAATCCGGCGCGGTGGAGCCGAGCCGGTAGGCGCCCGACACCTTCGACCACAATTTGCCGCCGCCGACGCCGCGCAGCAGTACCTGGAAGCCGGGATGATTGATCCCGTGGCGGTGGTCCATGCGGCCCATATGGTCGACCACGACCGGCACCGGCACGCGCGCCAGCGCCGACGACAGATCCGGCAGATCGCGCGCGTCGATCCACAGTTGCAGGTGCCAGCCGAGTTCGGCCATCGCTGGATAGAGCGGCTCGATGTCCGCGAGGCGCACACCGTTCTGGTAGTACGGCCTGCCGTCGCGGCGGAATTCGTTGGCGCGCAGACCGCGCACGCCGGCTTTGTGCCAGGCGTTCAGCGTTTCGCGCGACAATTCCGCGCCGCCGACCGCGACGCCGCGCAGGCGCTTCGGCTCGCGCATCAGCGCGTCGAGCGTGGCGCGGTTGTCGCGGCCGTAGGCGCTGGGCTGCACGATGACGCCGCGCTCGCATCCGAGCCGGTCGAGCAGCGCGAGATAGGCTTCAAGTGGTGCGTCTTCGGGCGTGTAGCTGCGCGGCTCCGCATAGGGAAACCGCGCCGCCGGCCCGAAGACGTGACAATGGCAGTCGCAGGCGTGCGACGGCAGTGCGAGGCTCATTGCGGCTTGAGACCGGCGAGCTTCGCCGCCGCTTTCATGTTCGCGGCGTCGGTCGCGATGAAGGCGGCAAAGCCCTTCTGCGTCATCTGCTCCGCCGTCGCGACCTCCGCGCCGATACTGGCGAGGCGCTCGGCGGCGGTGCCGCCCGGCTTCAGCCCGTCCTGGATCGCCTTCTCGATCTTGGCGAGGACGTCTGCCGGGGTTTTCGCCGGCGCTAGGATGCCGATGTAGCTCGACGCGGTGAAGCCCTTCACGCCGCCGTCGATGAACGTGCCGATGTCGGGCGCGAGCTTGGAGCGTTGCACCGAGGCGACCGCGATGATGCGCGCCTTGCCGCCTTTGTGCAGCGGCAGAGCGGTCGAGAACTCGGTCATCGCCGACTGAACGCTGCCGCCCATCAGGTCGGGCATCAGCGCGCCGCCGCTGCGGTACGGCACGTGGGTGATGTCGGCGCCGGTTGCCGCCTTGAACCGCTCCAGCGTCATGTGCGTGGCGCTGCCGACGCCGCTCGAAGCCATGGTGATCGCCTGCTTCTTCGACTGCGCGATGAACTCCGGCAGTGTCTTGGCGGCGAGCGAATTGGTGACGATGATCGCGTGCGGCACGTAGCTGGTCAGCGCGATCGGTGCGAGATCCTTCTGCGGGTCGTACTCCATGTGCGCCTGCACCAGCGGATTGACGGTGAGCGGGCCGTTCGAGCCGACCAGCAGAATGTAGCCGTCCGGCGTCGAGCGCGCGACGAAGGCCGCGCCGATGCTGCCGCCGGCGCCGCCGCGGTTCTCGACCACTACGGTCTGGCCGATGCCCTTGGAGATCTGGTCGCCGGTGAGGCGGCCGACTATGTCGGCGTTACCGCCGGCGGCGAACGGCACGATGAGATGCACCGGACGCTCCGGCCAGGCGGCGAAGGCTGCGCGCGGCAGCAGCGTGGCAGCGGGCAGCGCGCCCAGCGTCGCGATAAATGTGCGGCGTGAAAAGGTCATGTGCATCCTCCCTGTCGCAACCGGCGTGGGGCCGAAAGGCCCGCCGTAACACGTTGTGGTCCCGCCGTCGTGGCGCGCGGCAGGCGGGCCTCAGACTAGGCAACGGGCCGATATTCGCATAATCGATAATGAAAATGCGACCTATTCACCACGCCAATGCCGCCCCCGGGGCCCCATGAACCTGAGCAGTCTCGACTTCAACCTCCTGAAAGTGCTCGACGCGCTGATCGCCGAGCGCAACGTCACCCGCGCGGGTAAACGGCTCGGTCGCTCGCAGCCGGCGGTGAGCAACGCGCTGCAGCGGTTGCGACACCTCACGGACGACGATCTCCTCGTGCGCGGACCGAGCGGCTTCGTGCTGACGCCGCGCGCCGAGGCGATGCGCGAGCCCCTGCGCGAGGCGATCGCGCTGGTCGAAAGCTGCGTCGCCGGCGTGCCGCAGTTCGATCCGGGCAAGGCGACGGGCGCGTTCCGGCTGTCGACACCGGACCGGCTGAGCATCGCCGTGGTGCCGGCGCTGCTGGCGCGGTTGCAGAAGGCGGCGCCGAACATGTCGCTGCACATCATCACCGCCGAGCGGCAGCGCGCTCTCGAATTGCTCGACGCCGAGCGCACCGACTGCGCGCTCGGCTGGTTCGACGAAAAGCCCGGCCATTGCGGCGCCGAGCTGATGATGGAGGAGAACCTGTTCTGCGTGTTCCGCCGCGACCACCCGATCCTGAGGCGCGGAAAAGCCTTCGACATCGCGGCGGTGCTGTCTTTTCCGCACGTCGTGGTCAGCGCCAGCGGCCAGGGCAGCGCCATTTTCGACGATCTGCTCAAGCGCCATGGGCTTTCGCGGCGCGCGCTGGTGGCGGTCACCAATTTCACCGCGGTGCCGTCGCTGCTCGGCGGCAGCGACATGATCGGCGTATTCACCAAGCTCGCCGCCGACGCGTTCCAGACGTCGTTCGGGCTCGCCAAGCGGCCGGTGCCGCTCGACGTCGGCAAGATCGCGACGCAGATGGTGTGGCCGCTGCGCTACGAGCGCGATCCGCGCCACCTGTGGCTGCGGCAGCAGATCAGGGCGGTGTATCGGGAATTCTGATCGCTACGCGTGCACGCGGGCGAGGAAGTCGAGCGTGCGGGCGCGCGCCGTCTCGGCCGCGCCGGGCACGTAAGCCGGGCGCACGTCGTTGGCGAAGGCGTGGCCGGCCTCATAGACATGCGTCTCGGCGGATGGAAAGGCGGCGCGCACCTGCGCGATGATCTCCGGCGTCGAATTCGGATCGGTGGCGCCGAAGTGGAATAGCAGCGGACATTTCGGTTTGCAGTCGAGATAGGTCGGCAGCCGCGTGCCGTAGAAGGCGATGGCACCCTTGAGGTCGATCTCGGCCGCGGCACGCACGATGACGCCGCCGCCCCAGCAGAAGCCGAGCACCGAGACGCCGTGCGGTCCGCGCACGCACTCAGCCACCGCGGCGACGTCGAGCATGACCGTGTCGAGTGTGAGGGCGTAGGCGAGATCGCGGCCGCGATTGGGATCGCTGAACGGCACCACCAGGCCGGGCGCGACGCGGCCATAGAGCGCCGGAATGATCGTGTCGTAACCGTCGCGCGCGTAGGCGCGCACCACGCCCTTCAACTGATCGGTGATGCCGAAGATCTCCTGCAGGATGACGAGGCTGCCCTTCGGCACCCCGGCCGGCGTGGCGCGGAACGCCTCGAGCGTGAAGCCGTCCGCCGCCGTCACGCTCGTCATGCCGTCAGTGATGCCGTTCGCCATCGCAGCGTCTCCCGTTTGTGCCGGCACGCTAGGGAGCGGCAGGGCCATCCACAAAATCGATTGTCGATATGGCGCGCATTGGCGCGATGAATGTCACGCCACGGCGCGGCGCGAAAAGCCGAGACGCGTAAGTCCCTGCGCGATTTCGGGGCAACTCGTGAACAGCCGCCACAACAGCGCCGAGCGGTGGTTCTCGATCATCACCACGATCGGCCCTTGGTCTATGGCGAGATGGCCTTCGGCGATCCAGCCCGCCGTCTCGTTGAACGCGTCGGCGAAGCCGAGATCGCGCCACAGCCGCCCGTCCATGACCTCGTGGAAGTGCCGCAGCGCCGCCAGCGACTCAGCCGGCGCATAGGGCATCGAGGACAGCGCCGCGGTCGGCGCGATCACACCGCGGTCGTTTGTGGGCGAGAAGGCGTTATAGCCTTTGTCGCCGTCGCAGGCGGTCAAGCCCCAGCAGTTTTCGCCGTAACCCGCAAAGCGGTTCGGATTGGCGATGCAGTGCGCGCGGTTGATCGACACATGCACGCGGTTCTGTGCCCAGTAATCGGCGTAGGCGTCGGAAAGCCCGCGCGGGTCGAGGCCGAGGAAGGAATAATGCGCGAAGAACAGCGGGCCTCCCAGGTCGGGCCCGAGCGGCAGCGCGATACCGTGAAAGCTGCGGCCGTTGCGGAACACCGGACTGTCGGCCCAGCCGCGATGGTAGACCTCCGGCGCGATCGCGTGCGTCGGCGATGCCGCGGCCAGCACGTAAGTAACGAGGCACTCGTTCCAGCCGCGGATGGCGTGGTTCATCGCCCAGTCGTGGCGCGGGCTCCAGTGCCAATAGAGCACGTCCTCGCCGCGCGTGTGCCAGTCCCACTCGACCGCATGCCACAGCCGGTCGATGGCCGCGCCGAGCTTCGCGTCATCGGAAAAATACTGCCGCGCGCACAACAGCCCCATCATCAAGAACGACGTCTCGACCAGATCGCCGCCGTCGTCCTTGGCCGAGAAGGGAATCGTCTTGCCGGTGCCGCCATGCAGGAAATGCGGGAAGACGCCGTGGAAGCGGTCGGCGCTTGCGAGGAAGTCGACAATCGTCGCGACCTGCGCGCGCGCGTCGGCACGCGTGACAAACCCGCGCGCGGCGCCCGCGATGAGCGCCATGACGCCAAAGCCGGTACCGCCGGTCGTCACCGTGTCGCGGTAATCGTACCCGGCAACCGGATTACTGCGCTCGCGCGCCAGGCCGCTGACCGGATGCGCGAAGTCGACGAAATAGCGCAGTGTCTGCCGCTGCACGCGGTCGAGCAGGGCGCCGTCGGAGAGCGATGTCATCGCTGTCTGCAACGCCAGACGACGCGCTTTGCGCCGAGCCGGTCGGACGACGCGCCGATCTCGATGACGAATTCGCCCGGTTCGAACACGCGCTCCGGCGCGGCGAGGCGTTCCGCGCGGATGAAGGCGAGCTCGTCCGCGGTGATGCGGAACGACACCGTGCGGCTTTCGCCCGGCGCCAGCGCGATCTTCTGGAAACCTTTCAGCTCGCGCACCGGCCGCGAGCGGCTGGCGACCGGATCGCCGATATAGAGCTGAACGACCTCCTCGCCCGCGATCGCGCCGGCATTCCGTACCGTCACGCTGGCGGTGAGCACGGCGTCCTCGCCGTTGAGTTCGCGCCGGTCGAGCGCGATATCGCCGTAGTCAAAGCGCGTGTAGCTCAGTCCGTGCCCGAACGGATAAAGCGGCGTCGCCGCCCCCTCGATGCGGCAGGCGGTGGTGAACTTGCGGAACACCGGGCGCCCTTGCGCGTCGCGTTCGGTATCGCCGGCCGTGTCGAGCCCGACCTTGCCGGCGGGGCGGCCGGTCGGCGGCTCGGCGTAAGTGATCGGGCACTGACCGGAGTCGCGCGGGAAGCTCATCGCCAATTTGCCGGACGGGTTGGCGGCGCCGGACAAGAGATCGGCGATGGCGTGGCCCGCCTCGGTGCCGGGAAACCAGGCGTGCAGGATGGCGTTGGCGTGCCGGTCTTCCCACGTGAGCGCCAGCGGGCGGCCGCTGAACGTGACCAGCACCAGCGGCTTGCCGGTGGCGGCGAGGGCTTCGAGGAGCTTGCGCTGGCTGCCCGGCAGTTCGAGCTCGCTGCGCGTTGCCGCTTCGCCGCTGTGCTCGCGCGCCTCGCCGACACAGGCGACGACGACGTCGGCCTGCCGCGCACGCGCGATCGCCTCTGCGATCAGCGCCTCGGGCGGATCGATGGCGACCGTCTCGCCGAACAGATTGAGCCGCGCGGCGATGTTCGGATCGTCGACGATATTGGCGCCTTTGGCGTAGAGCACATTGCCGAATGTTGCGCGCAGGCCTTCCAGCACGGTGACGCTGTCTTGCGCCTGCGCCGCCACCGCCCAGGTGCCCTGCATGTTCCCGCGGCTGTCGGCGAGCGGGCCGGTGAGCACGATCGTTGTGTCGCGCGTGAGCGGCAGCACGCCGTCGTTCTTCAGCAGCACGCAGGACTTCGCCGCCGCCTCGCGCGCCAGCGCGCGTTTCTCGCGCGTGAGCGTCACCGCGGCACGCCTCTTCTCGTCAAGCCCGCGATAAGGATTGTCGAACAGGCCGAGTCTCTTCTTGGCTGCGAGCAGGCGGCGGCAGGCGGCGTCGATGTCGCTCTCCGCGATCCGCCCTTCCGCCACCAGTGCCGGCAGGAAGCGGCTGTAGCATTCGGCGACGAGATCGATGTCGACGCCGGCGCCGAAGGCCAGATATGTCGCCTCCTTCTCGTCAGCGGCGACGCCGTGATTCACCAGTTCCATGATCGCGGTGTAGTCGGAGACGATCAGCCCGTCGAAGCCCCAGCGCTTGCGCAACAGGTCGTGCAGCAATTTGCGATGCGCAGTGCAGGGAATGCCGGCGAGATCGTGGAAGCCGGCCATCACCGCGCCGACGCCGGCCTCGACCGCCGCCTTGAACGGCGGCAGCACCACATTGTGCATGCGCCACGCGCTGATGTCGGCGCCGTTATAGTCGCGCCCGGCTTCGGCAAAGCCGTAGCCGGCGAAATGCTTGGCGCAGGCCATCATCGTGCCGTCGCGCGTGAGATCGTCCTGCTGATAGCCGTCGATCATCGCACGTGCGAACACCGCGCCGACAAACGGGTCCTCGCCCGGGCTTTCGGCGCAGCGCCCCCAGCGCGCGTCGCGCGAGACGTCGAGCATCGGCGCCCAGGCGAGCGCGATCCCGGAGGCCGCACCCTCGACCGCCGCCACGCGTGCGGTGCGCGTGACCAGATCGGGATCGAAGGCGCAGGCGAGCGCCACCGGCAGCGGGAAGGTGGTGCGGTGGCCGTGGATGACGTCGAGCGAAAAGATCAGCGGTATGCCGTGCCGCGATTGCTCCACCGCGATCCTCTGCAGCTCCGCGAGCCGCGTCAGTGGCGCTCCGGCGGCGAGGCTGCCAACGTCGCCGGCGCGAATGCGCGCCTCGATGTTCGCGCTCGCGCGGCCGGCGCCGGTTGCGTCGGCGCCGCCGATATTGGGATGGTTCAACTGGCCGATCTTCTCGGCGAGGCTCATCCGTCCCAGCAGATCGTCGATGCTCATCGCATGATTACGCTAGCGCGGCGGCGCGGTTCCGCACAGGCCCGTGATGCAGCCGGGCGCCGAGCGGGCTGCGCACCAGATGCAGCACGCGCGGATGGAACGCCTCGAGGCCGGGGCGGTGGCCGATACTGACGACGGTCGCGCCGGCCAATTCCTCGTCGAACATCGACATCACGCGCTTCTGGCTCAACTCGTCGAGTGCCGAGGTCGCCTCGTCGAGGAACACCCAGCATGGCCTGTGCAGCAGCAGGCGGGCGAAGCCGATCAATTGCTGCTGGCCGAGCGACAGCGACTTGTCGAGCCGCGCCGGCAGGTCGAGCATGCCGAGAAACTCGGACAGGCCGATGCGCTTGAGCGCGCCCACGATCGCCGCATTGGGGAAGGCGTCGGGCGCGTCCGGGTAGGCGAGCGCGGCGCGCAACGTGCCGAGCGGCAAATATGGCCGCTGCGGCATGAACATCATGGTGTCCGGGTCCGGTAGGCGGATCGTGCCGGTGCCCCACGGCCACAGGCCGGCCAGCGCGCGGAACAGCGTGCTCTTGCCGGCGCCGGATTCGCCGACGATCAGCACGCGCTCGCCGAGCGCGATCTCGACCGAGGTTTCAGCGATGACGACGCGGCCGTCGGCGAACAGCACGCTGACCTCGTCGAAGGCGAGCTTACCCTGCGGGTGGCGCGCAATGGCGATGTGCTCGACGGTTTCGTCGCTGCGGTCGAGCCGGTCGATCGCAGCCTTGAAGGCGCTGACGCGATGCAGCGTCGCGCGCCAGTCGGCGACCGAGGGAAACTGGTCGACGAACCAGCGCAGCGAGGCCTGCACCTGATTGAAGGCGCCGACCACGACCATCAGCCCGCCGAGCGTCAGCGTGCCGCTGAAATAGCCGGGCGAGGCGACCAAAGTCGGCACGATGATGGCGAGCCAGCCATAGCCCGAGGTGATCCAGGTCAGTTTCGACACCGCGCCGGTAAGCCGGCTCATCGTCGAGATGACGCGGTCGACATTGCCTTCGAGCTGGCGCCGCTCGTCGTCCTCGCCGTGATGCAGCGCGATGCTCTCCGCGCTCTCGGACACGCGCACCAGCGCGAAGCGCAGCTCCGCCTCGCGCGAATAAAGCTGCGCGTTGAGCCCGATCAGCGGCAGGCCGACGCGCCAGGTCAGCAGCGAGCCGACGAGCGCGTATGCAATGGCGCACCAGACCATGTAGCCGGGAATCGAGAAGTGGTAGCCGTCAACGACGAAGATGAGATGGTTCGACAGCGACCACAATATGCCTATGAACGAAACGAGCAGGATCGACGCCTGCACCAGCCCGACCGCGAGTCCGGCGGAGAGATCGGTGAGCTTGCGCGTGTCTTCCTCGATGCGCTGGTCGGGATTGACGCCGAGCTCGCCGGCAAGACCGAGCCGGTAGGCGCGGCCGCGCGCCAGCCAGTCGTCGAGCAGGTGCCGTGTCAGCCATTCGCGCAGGCGCACCTTCAGCATCTGCTGTATCCAGGTCTGGCCGACGACGAGCGAGAGCAGGAAGGCGACGATGCCGCCGAAGATGAGGAGCTGATGCCCCAGTTCGCCGACATTGCGTTTGGCGATGGCGTCGAAGAACGCGCCGTTCCAGTCGTTCAGGCGGATCTGGCCGAACATGTTGCCAATCAGCATGACGAGGATGCCGGAGGCCAGCATCGTCACGCCGAAGCGGTGGCGGCTCCGCCACAGGTCCTTCACCAGCGCGATGCTTTCGGCGACGGCGCTGCGGCCCTCGTAGGCGATGCTCGGCGGCTGGAACATCGGCAGGGGCTGCGCGTCGTCGTTCGCTCCGTCGCGCGGTGACGGATGTAGCGTGGCGACGGAACGCGCGAGCGCGCCTTCGCTGTGGCGGTCGTGCCGGTGTTTCACATCATTCCCGTGTGCCGGCCCCCTCCCGACCGGCGGGTGCGGTCGTGACTTCACGACTCGCAGAGACATAGGATGTTTTGTGTCTGCGGCCACGGATTGCAAGCAAACTTTACCAGTCGCTTGGCCGCGGCTGTGCAGGCGATGCAAAATTGTGACTGTGCGCGATGACGGCGGTTAAAATGGAACTCGACGACTGGATCGCGAAACAGGCACGGTTGAGCGCCGATTTGATGGAGCGCGCGATTTCGGCCGTGCATTTGCGGCGTGATCGCGCGCAATTCGGCCAGAGCATCGTGCCGGCGCGCGGTTCCGTGCTGGCCTCGCCCGTGATCGCGAACTGGGATCCGGAACCCGATTATTTCTTCCACTGGCTGCGCGATTCCGCGATCGTCATGCGCACGGTCGTGGAACTTGCAGTTCATGCGCGAGATGCCGCCGGGCGTTTGCGCTGGACGCGGCACTTCGAGGATTTCGTCGCGTTCAGTCTGCGGCTCGCACGGCTCGAGGGCCGCGATCTCGATTCGTTTGCGGACAGGACCGATCCGGGCTTTCGCCAATTCCTGTGTCCGGACGCCGAAATCCGCGCGCTCGCCGGCGACCGCCTGCTCGGCGAGCCGCGGTTCAATCCCGACGGCACGATCGACGTCCTGCGCTGGTCGCGTCCGCAATATGACGGCCCGGCGCTGCGCGCGCTCGCCTGCCTGAAATATCTCGCGGCCGGCTTTGGGCGGAGCGCCGATCTCGAAGCGCTGCTGCGGCTCGATCTCGATTTCACCGCGCGGTACGCCGGCGAGACCTGCATCGGCCCGTGGGAAGAGGCGGACGAGAACGCGCACCACTACTACGTCGCTGCCGTGCAGCTCGGTGCGCTCGTTCATGGCCGCGGCTTTCTCGGCGCGCCGGCCGAAGCGGCGGAGGCGCGCCTGCGCGCCGACCTCGGCCGGCACTGGTCGGAAGGGCAGGAGGTTTACGCGGCGATCTGGCCGTTCACGGGCAAGGCGCGCGATGATCTCGTCGATTCCGCCATTTTTCTCGCCGTCCTCGACGCCGACCTGGCCGAGGGGCCGCATTCCGTCGCCGATCCGCGCGTCTGGCGCACGCTCGCCGCGTTGGAGGACGTGTTTGCGCGCGAATTCCCGATCAATCGTGGCCGCGCCGCCCCGGCGCTGGGGCGCTCGCGCCGCGACCGGTATTTCGGCGGCGGCGCCTGGTATGTGACGACGCTCGCCGCTGCGACGCTCAACTACCGGCGCGCCACCCGCGACGGCGACGCGCGCTATCTCGCCCGTGGTGATGCTTTCATGGCGACGGTGCGCGATCTGACGCCGCCGGACCGGCATCTCTCCGAGCAGGTCGACCGCGCGAGCGGCGTTCCGGCCTCGGCGCGCGATCTCACCTGGAGCTACGCCGCCTTCGTGGCGGCAGCCCATGACCGCGACGAGGCCGTGCTCCGCGGAGCCGCGCGGCCCTAGCAGCCCAGCATTGCGCCGGCGAAAAATTCGCGGCCTGCAGAAACATGGTGAGGCGGTCCGCGTTCACCGAGAGGCACGGCACGGGGGAGGACAGCCTCTGCCTGCCTATCGCGGTGCCCGGGGAGGATTTCCATGGACGAGGAGCGGGAGCAAAGGCCGAACGTCCTCACGCGCACCCATGGCGCCTGGTTCTGGCTGATCGGGGCTACGGCGGCCGCGGCCGCCCTCTACTGGACCGTTCCCGCCGGCGGCAGCCATCCGAGCTCGGTCACGGTCTTCGGCATCACCGAGCCGGCGACGCGCATCGCGAGCTATCCGGGGCTCCGTGTCCGCCCGCTGGCGCGTGGACAGGCGACAGCGGCCGACATCGTCCGCTGAGCGGCTTTATCCCGGCTGTGGCTACGAACGGGGTGGCGCGCCCGAGACGATTCGAACGTCCGACCTTTGCCTTCGGAGGGCAACGCTCTATCCAGCTGAGCTACGGGCGCCTTTTTCCTGCATAGCCCAAAGCGTCCCGGCCTTCAACCGCGCGCGGAAGGCGCAAAAGTCCCGTCGCATGGGCACTTTTGGCGCCGTTCCTGTGGTTAAGCCCCGGTTGGCGGGCCTTCCCCGCTTGCGCGGAAAAACGAATCTTCTAGTGCTTCTGGAACGCGCATGGTGCGCTCAAGGAGTTACGTCTATGGCCAAAGCCGCCGCCCTGTCCAAGCCGAAAGCCGCCAAGCCGGTGACCACCCGGCATCTGGCCGCGGCGATCTCGGAGACCCACCAGCTCACCAAGAAGCAGGGTTTGGAAATGATGGAGAACCTCGTCTCCATGATCACCAAGCACCTGAAGAAGGGCGAGCGGGTCAAGATTGCAGGTCTCGGCATCCTGCAGGTGCGCAAGCGCGCCGCCCGCATGGGCCGCAACCCGGCCACCGGCGAGGCGATCAAGATCAAGGCGTCGAAGAAGGTCGCGTTCCGCGCCGCCAAGGACCTCAAGGAAGCGATCTGATCGCTCTGTCCGGTAACTCAGTCGCGTACCCAAACCCCGTCGGCGTGGCCGGCGGGGTTTTGTTTTTCTTTGTTATCCCTCCCCCGCTTGCGGGGGAGGGTGGCGAGCGCGAGCGAGCCGGGTGCGGGGATCCGCCAGATCGTGAAGTGCCCCCCGCGGTGACGCGCGGGACTCTCCCCTTTCAGGGGAGGGATAAGAACGCCTTATTTGCAGCCCGCTCCCGCGCTACCATCTGTCCCGCATGCTGCGCCGCTATCTGTTGCGACCGCTCTGGATCCTGCTCGCCCTGCTGTTCCTTCTGGAAGCATGGCTGTGGGACCATTTGCAGCCGGTGGTCGCCCGCCTCGTCGCGCTCATCCCGCTCGATGCGGCGAAGCGCGCGATCGCGCGTCTGGTCACCAACCTGCCGCCGTGGGCGGTGCTGTTCGTGTTCGCGGTGCCGCTCGTCGCGATGCTGCCGTTGAAATTCCTCGAAGTGTATTTTCTCGCCAAGCGCAACTGGCTCGGCGCCTTCGCCGTGATCGTCTTTGTCAAATTGGCCGGTGTCGGCATCACCGCCTTTATCTTCGACGTCACGCGAGACAAGCTCTTGCAGATGGCCTGGTTCCGCCGCGTCTATGGTTGGATGATGTGGGCGCGCGACTGGGCGCACGCGCAGACCGAGCCGATCCGCCAGCGCATCCGGCAATTGATCTGGCTGATGAAGCCGCGCCGCGCCGGCACGTTCCTGCGCCGGCTGATCCGCCTGCGCCGTCGCGCCTATCGCCGCTGGGCGTGATCTACCCCGTGATGAAGTGCAGCGCGTGCGGCGCCCATAGGCCGACCGCGGTGAAGCCGAGGCCGATCAGGCCGAGCAGCCCGGCGCCCCAGCCAAGCAGCACCATGCCGGTGATGACTTCCGCCGACGCCAGCACGATGCCGATCTGGAAAGCGGCCGAGGCGAATTCGTAATTGTGGTAGCGCGCCAATGTTTCGTCGCGGTGATGCTCGCCGGCGCGCGCCCGCGCCATCAACTGCTTGCGGCCTTCGTTCGACGACGGTTCGTCGTCGTAGCGGGCGACGAGCTTCTTCCACTCGTCGACCTTCTTGGCCAGCCGCGCCTTCTGCTCCGCGTCGGCGGCGCGGTCGGCCTCGAGCTGCATCTGTTCGGAGGCCGTCGTCAGCACGGTCATGCGGATGGTCTTGGCCTGGAAGAAGGCCCACAAATCGTTGATCTCGACGTTGAGCGCGATAGCGTGCGTCTGCGCGCTCTTGCCGAGCGTCTCGGAGAAGGCAAGGAACAGCGCCAGCACCGAGATCAAGAGCGCGATCTTCTTGTTGCCGCCGTGCGAGGCATGCTCGGCGTGTTCGGCGTGCTCGAGATTTTCGTGTGCGCTCATGTTCGTCCCCCCGTGCCGGGTGACGATGCCAGCAAAGTCGCGCGGCGAAAAGGCGTATTACGCGCGCGGGTGCGTGCTCGCATAAACGTCGAGTAAACGCTCGGAATCGACCGCGGTGTAGATCTGCGTCGTCGACAACGACGCGTGGCCGAGCAGTTCCTGGATGGCGCGCAGGTCGCCGCCGCCGGCCAGAAGATGCGTGGCGAAGGAATGGCGCAGCGCGTGCGGCGTCGCCGTATCGGGCAGGCCGAGCGCGCCGCGCAGGCGCTCCATGGCGAGCTGCACGATGCGCGGCGACAGCGGGCCGCCGCGCGCGCCGAGGAAGAGAGGGCTGTCGGCCGGCAGGTCGTAGGGGCAGAGCGCGATGTAATCGGCGGCGAGCTTCGCCACCTGTGGCAACAGGGGCACCATACGCGTCTTGTTGCCCTTGCCGGTGACGGTGAGGGCGTCCGGCGCGCCCTCGAAGGCACGTCGCGTGAGCGACAGTGCTTCGGAAATGCGCAGGCCGCAGCCATAGAGCAGCGCCAGCACCGCGGCGTCGCGCGCGAGCACCCACGGTGCGCGCGCTTCGCCCGCGCGCATATCGGCGTCGGTGACGGCGCGCGCCGCGCTCGCGGTCAGCGGCTTCGGCAGGCTGCGCGGCAGCTTCGGCGTGCGCACCGCGGCGAGCGCGCCGACCTTGCCTTTGCCGTTGCGCTCGAGGAAGCGCGCGAAGGAGCGCGCGCCAGCGAGCTGGCGCATCAGCGAGCGGTTGCCGGCGCCGTCGCTGCGGCGCGCGGCGAGGAAGGCGCGCACGTCGGCGGGGGACAGCTTCGCCAGCGCCTTCAAAGTCGGCGCGCGGCCGAGATGCTCGGCGAGGAAGCCGAGGAATTGCGCCACGTCGCGCTGATACGCCTCCAGCGTCTTCGGCGACATGCGCTTCTCGGCGCCGAGATAGCCGAGCCAGCGGCCGATCTCGGCCGCGACGTCGGGGGAAGTGGAGAATTGCAGGTCCATATGACTGGGTCGTCCCCGCGAAAGCGGGGACTCATAACCACCGGCTTCTCGGCTCAATCGAAAAGCCGGGGGTTATGGGTCCCGGCTCGCGCGCCCTGTAGGCGCTTGGCCGGGACGACAATAATGGCCCTATCCTTCACCCTTCCTTAACCGCGCGGAATCGGCCTAGACCACTCTTTATGTCCATGCGCGTCGTCGATGTCCTGGTGCCGGTGGCGCTCGATCAGGCCTATTCCTATCGGGTGCCGGCGGACATGGAGCTTGCGCCCGGCGACGTCGTCGCCGTGCCGCTCGGCGCGCGCGACTGCGTGGGCGTGGTTTGGGCCGAGAATCCGAACCCGAACCCGCGCCTGCATAACCGGCTGAAGGACGTCGACGCCAAGCTCGACGTGCCGCCGCTCAAGCCCGAACTGCGCTCGTTCGTCGATTGGGTCGCCAATTATACGCTCGCTTCGCGCGGCATGGTGCTGCGCATGGCGCTGCGCATGGGCGATCTCGGCCCGGCGCGCGAACGCGTCGGCGTGCGCCTGACCGATGTGAAGCCGCAGCGCATGACGCCGGCGCGGCAGCGCGTGATGGCCGCGCTTGCAGACGGGTTCGTGCGCTCGAAAGGCCAGGCGGCGCAGGAGGCGGGCGTTTCGGCCGGCGTCGTCAACGGCCTTGTCGACGAGGGCGTGCTCGAGGCGGTGGTGCTGCCGCCCGAGCCGTTGATGCGCGTGCCCGATCCGGATTTCCGCAAGCCGGAGTTTTCGCTCGCGCAATTGGCCGCCGCCGACGCGCTGCGCACGACGGTCGATCAGGGCGGCTACACCGTGTCGCTGCTCGACGGCGTCACCGGCTCGGGCAAGACGGAAGTCTATTTCGAGGCGGTCGCCGAGAATATCCGGCGCGGCCACCAGACGCTCGTGCTGATGCCGGAGATCGCGCTCACCGCCGGATTTCTCGACCGCTTCGCGCAGCGCTTCGGCGTGCCTCCGGCCGAATGGCATTCGCAATTGCCGCCGCGCCGCCGCGCGCGCACCTGGGAGGCGGTGGCGAAGAACGAGGTGCCGGTCGTCGTCGGCGCGCGCTCGGCGCTGTTCCTGCCTTACGCCGATCTCGGCTTGATCGTCGTGGATGAAGAACACGATCCCGCCTACAAGCAGGAGGACGGTGCGCATTACCACGCGCGCGACATGGCGGTGGTGCGCGGATCGATCGCGAAGTTTCCGGTGATCCTCGCGTCGGCGACCCCGTCGGTCGAATCCGAAGTCAACGCGCGCAAGGGCCGCTATCGCCGCATCCATCTGCCTGAGCGCTTCGGCGGCGCATCGCTGCCGCATATCGAGCCGATCGACATGCGCACCGAAGGGCCGCCGCGCGGCCGCTTCATCTCGCCGAAGCTCGCCGAAGCGGTGCAGACCGTTTTGGAAAAACGCGAGCAGGCGCTCTTGTTCTTGAACCGCCGCGGTTTCGCGCCGCTGACTTTGTGCCGCGCCTGCGGCTTTCGCATGCAGTGCCCGAACTGCGATTCCTGGCTGGTCGATCACCGCTTCAAGCGGCGGCTGGTCTGCCATCACTGCGGCTATGCAGTGCCGCCGCCCAACGAATGCCCGAAATGCCACGCCACCGAGTCATTCGCCGCGGTCGGGCCCGGCGTCGAGCGCCTGCATCAGGAGGCGGCGGAGCTGTTTCCCGGCGCGCGCATTCTCGTTCTGTCGAGTGATCTCGTCGAATCGATCGAGCGGCTGCGCAGCGAGCTCGACGATGTCGCCGAAGGCCGCTTCGATCTCGTCATCGGCACACAGCTCGTCGCCAAGGGGCATCATTTCCCGAAATTGAACCTCGTCGGCATCGTCGACGCCGATCTCGGCCTCGGCAATGGCGACCCGCGCGCCGCCGAGCGCACGTTCCAATTGCTCCATCAGGTGACTGGCCGCGCCGGCCGCGAGGAGGGCCGCGGCGTCGGCTACTTGCAGACGCACCAGCCCGAGCACCCGGTGATGCGCGCGCTGATCATGGGCGACCGCGAGGCGTTCTACATCAACGAGATCGAGCAGCGCGAGCGCACCGGTTATCCGCCGTTCGGCCGGCTCGCGAGCCTGATCGTCTCGGCCGGCGACAAGCACGTTTCGGAAGGCTACGGCCGTACGCTCGTTTCGCTGGCGCCGAAGGACGACGCCGTGCGTGTGCTCGGCCCCGCCGAGGCGCCGGTCGCGGTGATGCGCGGCCGCCATCGCTATCGCCTGCTGGTGAAGGCGCCGCGCGCCTATGATTTGTCGGGCTATCTGCGCGACTGGCTCAGCGCCGCTCCTGGACGCAAGGGCAATTTGCAGCTCGAGGTCGACGTCGATCCGATGAGTTTTTTCTAAAACTATTCCGGCAACTCGTCGTGCTTCGCGTTCGGTTGCAACAGCACCGTCGCGGCCGCGGCGAAGATGAGCGCGAAGCCGATCGTGTCGGTCAGGTCCGGCCGCTCGCCGTTGATCGTCGCCGAGCCGATGACGCCGACGACCGGCACCAGCAGCGAGCCGATCGACGCCGTCATGGTCGGCAATTTGTCGACGACCACGAACCAGACGAAATAGATGAGCCCCATGCCGATCAGACCGTTGTAGCCGATCCACAACAACGTCGCCGTCGGCAGCGGCCAGATGTGCGGCAGGTGGTCGAAGGTCAGCATGCCGGCGAGCAGCATCAGCCAGCCGAGCAGCAATTGCCAAGCCGTCGAGGTCAGCGTCGGCACCTTGATCTGCGCCATCTTGAGATAGATCGTGCCGGCCGCCCAGCACCACGCGCAGCCGAGCGCGAACAGCGCGCCGAGCGGCAGGCCCTGCTCGATCAGTGGACCGATCAGGATGGCGAGGCCGATCGCGCACAGCGCCAGCGCCGCGAGCTTCACGCCGGTGAGCCTTTCCTTCAGCACCAGCCAGGCCAGCACCGAGGCCCAGATCGGCATCGAATAGGCGATCACCACCGCGCGCGATGTCGTGCCGTAGACCTGCGAATAGGCCGAGCAGATGTTGAAGATGCCGACGTTGAACAGCGCCGCGATCAGCACCTTCAGCCGCTCGCCGCGCGGCAGCGACAACGGCGTGCGGCTGACCGCGCCGGCGATGAACAAAACCAGCGCGCCGAGGCCGACGCCGATCACGCGCATTTGCCAGGGCGAGAGCGATTGCAGGATGGCGCGCGTGGCGATCCAATTCATGCCCCAGCCGATGCCCATCAGCACGACCAGGAGCCGCGCGCCGTTGCCGGCAGCGGCGGGCAGGGACTTCGGCTCGCTCATGCTTTCGCTCCGCCCAGCGCCGGCATCAGCAGCACGCAGGACGCGG
This sequence comes from Pseudolabrys sp., assembly GCA_035571935.1. GTDB lineage: Bacteria > Pseudomonadota > Alphaproteobacteria > Rhizobiales > Xanthobacteraceae > Pseudolabrys. The sequence goes on along the minus strand of DATNBL010000037.1, from coordinate 61,583 downwards.
CGCCGAAGATCAGCACGAAGCCGGCGGCGTCGGTCAGCGTCGGCCGTTCATTGAGCAACACGACCGATCCGAGGACGCCGACAACCGGCACCATCAACGAGCCGATCGAGGCGGTGATCGGCGACAGCCGTCCGGCGATCGACCACCACAGGAAATGCGCAAAGCCGGTGCCGACGACGCCCATGAACAGGATCGCCGCCCAGGTTTCCAGCGTTAGGCCACGAACATGCGGCACGCCTTCGAACACGAATGTGCCTGCAGCGATGAACAGGAAGCCGAACACGAGCTGCCAGGCGGCATTGGCGAGCGGCGGCACCGTGACCTTCACCCATTTGAGATAGACCGTGGCGCCGCCCCAGACGATGGCGCAGCCGAGCCCGAGGAACACGGTCGCCGGCACGCCGTGCGCGAACAGCGGCCACACCAGCACGGCCAATCCCGCCGCGCACAGCGCGATCGCCAGCCGCCGTACCGCATTGAGCCGCTCGCCGAGCAGGAAACGGCTCATGATCGTGGTCCAGATCGGCATCGAATAAGTGAGGATGATTACGCGCGAGGTCGCGCCATTGAGCTGGGCAAAGGCCGAGAAGATCTGGAAGCAGGCGACGTTGAGGAAGCCCGCGATCATGACGTGGATGCGTTCGGCGCGCGGCACCTTCAGCGTATGGCCGGTCAGCCACGCCGCGGCGATCAGCGTCAGCGCGCCGAGCGCCGAGCCGAGGAAGCGCAGGCTCCACGGCGTCTCGCCGTGCACGCCGATGGCGACCGCGATCCAGTTGCCGCCCCAGGCGAAGGCGAGCAGGAAGACCAGGAGCCGGTCGCGGCCGGTGACCTCGGCGGTATCGCGCGGCTGCAGCATCGATCGAAAGGGGCCCGGCTGGCGGTTTCGGGGATAGCCCGCGATTCTGGCGGGGCCGCCACGCTAGCCCGGGCGGCGCGGCGGCGCGAGGCATGGCTCGCATGCACCCCTCGTCACCGCTGGTCGCGTCCGGGCGCTTCGGCCGAAGGTCGAGGGACCCGCGGCACCGTGGAACCGGCAGCCGTTGTTGCGCCGCGATTGCCGCTGTGTTAGCAACCCCTCGATTTCGCGAGGGGCGAAGCGGGGCTTTGACGCGCGCCCTTGCCGGATCGGAATTCCTCCTTGAATTCCAGAAGGTTGCGCCGCCGTCCTGCGACGGTGCCCGGCCTTGATGAGTTAGAAGAAAAACGAGCGTCCACGTGGCAGGCGAAGATCCTCTTATCTCCGGCATGGCAGGCCGTTATGCGCATGCGCTGTTCGAGCTCGCGCTCGAGGCCAAGGCCACCGATGCCGTCAAATCCGACCTCGAGACATTCGACGCCATGCTGGCGGAGAGCGGCGATCTCACGCGTCTTGTCCGCTCGCCGGTGTTCGGCGTCGACGAGCAGTTAAAGGCGCTGTCGGCGATCCTCGACAAGGCCGGCATCTCGGGCCTGGCGGCGAACTTCCTGCGCGTCATCGCCACCAATCGCCGGCTCTTCGCCGTGCGCGACATGATCCGCGCCTACCGCGCGCTGGTCGCCCGTCACAAGGGCGAGGTGCACGCGCAGGTCACGGTCGCCGAGCCGCTCAATGCCAATAATGTCGACGCGCTCAAGGGCGCGCTCAAGAACGTCACCGGCGGCAAGGACATCGATCTCGACGTCAAGATCGATCCGGCCATCATCGGCGGCCTGATCGTCAAGGTCGGCAGCCGCATGGTCGACAGTTCGCTCCGCACCAAGCTCAACGCGATCAAGTTTGCGATGAAAGAGGCCCGCTGATGGATATCCGCGCCGCAGAAATCTCCGCCATCCTGAAGAACCAGATCTCGAACTTCGGCCAGGAAGCCGAGGTTTCCGAGGTCGGTCAGGTGCTTTCCGTCGGCGACGGCATCGCCCGCGTCTACGGCCTCGACAACGTCCAGGCCGGCGAGATGGTCGAGTTCGAGAACGGCATCCGCGGCATGGCGCTGAACCTCGAGACCGACAACGTCGGTATCGTGATTTTCGGCGCCGACCGCGAGATCATGGAAGGCCAGACGGTCAAGCGCACCGGCGCCATCGTCGACGTGCCGGTCGGCAAGGGTCTTCTCGGCCGCGTCGTCGATGCGCTCGGCAATCCGATCGACGGCAAGGGCCCGATCAAGGCCGACAAGCGCGCCCGCGTCGACGTCAAGGCGCCCGGCATCATCCCGCGCAAGTCGGTGCACGAGCCGATGGCCACGGGCCTGAAAGCCATCGATTCGCTAATTCCAATCGGCCGCGGCCAGCGCGAATTGATTATCGGTGACCGCCAGACCGGCAAGACCGCGATCGCGCTCGACACCATCCTCAACCAGAAGCCCCTCAACGCGCAGCCGGACGAGAAGATCAAGCTCTACTGCGTCTACGTCGCCGTCGGCCAGAAGCGCTCGACCGTCGCGCAGTTCGTGAAGGTGCTCGAGGAGCAGGGCGCGATGGACTACTCCATCGTCGTCGCCGCCACCGCCTCCGATCCGGCGCCGATGCAGTTCCTGGCGCCGTTCGCCGGCTGCACGATGGGCGAATATTTCCGCGACAACGGTATGCACGCCGTCATCATCTATGACGACCTGTCGAAGCAGGCCGTCGCCTATCGCCAGATGTCGCTGTTGCTGCGCCGCCCGCCGGGCCGCGAGGCCTATCCGGGCGACGTGTTCTACTTGCACTCGCGCCTGCTCGAGCGCGCCGCCAAGATGGGCGACGCCTCCGGCGCCGGCTCGCTCACCGCGCTGCCGGTCATCGAGACGCAGGCGAACGACGTCTCCGCCTACATCCCGACCAACGTCATCTCGATCACCGACGGCCAGATCTTCCTCGAGACCGACCTGTTCTATCAGGGCATCCGCCCGGCGGTGAACGTCGGCCTGTCGGTGTCGCGCGTCGGCTCCTCGGCGCAGACCAAGGCGATGAAGAAGGTCGCCGGCAAGATCAAGGGCGAGCTCGCGCAGTACCGCGAAATGGCGGCCTTCGCGCAGTTCGGCTCCGACCTCGACGCCACCACGCAGCGCCTTCTCGCGCGCGGCGCGCGCCTGACCGAGCTCCTGAAGCAGCCGCAATTCTCGCCGCTGAAGATGGAAGAGCAGGTCTGCGTGATCTACGCCGGCGTCAATGGCTATCTCGACAAGTTCGAGGTTGCGCAGGTGCGCAAGTTCGAAAGCGGCCTGCTCGCGCTGCTGCGCACCAAGCATGCCGACCTGCTCGACTCGATCCGCAAGTCGGGCGATCTGTCGAGCGCCGACGAGGCCAAGCTGAAGGACATCGTCGACACCTACGCGAAGAGCTTCACGTAATAAGCGTCTTTACCTCCCCCGCTTGCGGGGGAGGTCGACCGGCCGAAGGCCGGTCGGGTGGGGGAATGGCTCGCTGAACGGTATAGCCCCCTCCCTAACCCTCCCCCGCAAGCGGGGGAGGGGACAGACCGAGGCAAGAGGATAGACAGAGTTTCGGAATGGCCTCCCTCAAGGACATGCGCGTCCGCATCGCCGCGACCAAGGCGACGCAAAAGATCACCAAGGCCATGCAGATGGTCGCGGCGTCGAAGCTGCGCCGCGCGCAGGCCGCGGCGGAAGCTGCGCGGCCCTTCGCCGAGCGCATGGACCGCGTGCTCGGCAATATCGCGGCCGGCATGGCCGGACGCGCCGGCGCGCCGCGCCTGCTCGCCGGCACCGGCGCGAACCAGGTTCACCTGCTGATCGTCGCCACCGGCGAGCGGGGTCTCGCCGGCGCCTTCAACTCGGCGATCGTGCGGCTCGCCCGCGAGCACGCGTCCCGGCTCCTCGCCGAAGGCAAAGAGGTCAAGATTTTCACCGTCGGCCGCAAGGGCCACGAGCAGCTTCGCCGCCAGTACGAGCGGCAGATCGTCGACCGCGTCGAACTGCGCGGCGTGCGCACCATCGGCTTCGAGCACGCCGAGGACATTGCCGCGAAGATTCTCGCGATGTTCGACAGAGGCGAGTTCGACGTCGCCACTTTATTCTATTCGCGCTTCCGCTCGGTAATCTCGCAGATTCCGACCGCGCAGCAGGTCATTCCGGCCAAGCCGCCGGAAGGGACCGCCGCCTCGACCGCATCCTACGAATACGAGCCGGAGGAAGACGAAATCCTCGCCGACCTGCTGCCGCGCTACGTCGCAGTGCAGGTGTTCCGCGCGCTCCTGGAAAATTCCGCGTCGTTCTACGGCGCGCAGATGAGCGCGATGGACAATGCCACGCGCAACGCCGGCGAGATGATCCGCAAGCAGACACTCACCTATAACCGCACGCGCCAGGCGATGATCACCAAGGAACTGATTGAGATCATCTCCGGCGCCGAAGCGCTGTAAATTTCGTAGCGAGGACGATATGGCCACTGCCAACGCAACCGGAAAAATCACCCAGGTCATCGGCGCCGTCGTCGACGTGCAGTTCGAGGCGCATCTGCCGCAGATCCTGAACGCGCTCGAGACCAAGAACGGCGGCAACCGCCTGGTGCTCGAAGTGGCGCAGCATCTCGGCGAAAACACCGTGCGCACGATCGCCATGGACTCGACCGAAGGCCTCGTCCGCGGCCAGGAGGTCGGCGACACCGGCGCGCCGATCTCGGTGCCGGTCGGCGACGAGACGCTCGGCCGCATCATCAACGTCGTCGGCGATCCGGTCGACGAGGCCGGCCCGGTGCCGACCAAGGCCCGCCGCGCCATCCACCAGGACGCGCCCGCTTACATCGAGCAGTCGACGGAAGCGCAGATCCTCGTCACCGGCATCAAGGTCGTCGACCTGCTCGCGCCTTACGCCAAGGGCGGCAAGATCGGCCTGTTCGGCGGCGCCGGCGTTGGCAAGACCGTGCTGATCATGGAGCTCATCAACAACGTCGCCAAGGCGCACGGCGGCTACTCGGTGTTCGCCGGCGTCGGCGAGCGCACCCGCGAGGGCAACGACCTCTATCACGAGATGATCGAGTCGGGCGTCAACAAGGACCCGAAGAAGGGCGACGTGAAGGGCTCGAAGTGCGCGCTGGTGTACGGCCAGATGAACGAGCCGCCGGGCGCGCGCGCCCGCGTCGGCCTCACGGGCCTCACCGTCGCCGAGCACTTCCGCGACCAAGGCCAGGACGTGCTGTTCTTCGTCGACAACATCTTCCGCTTCACGCAGGCAGGCTCGGAAGTGTCGGCGCTGCTCGGCCGCATTCCCTCGGCCGTGGGCTATCAGCCGACGCTCGCCACCGACATGGGCGCGCTTCAGGAACGCATCACGACGACGACCAAGGGCTCGGTCACCTCGGTGCAGGCGATTTACGTGCCGGCCGACGACCTGACCGATCCGGCGCCGGCGACCTCCTTCGCGCATCTTGACGCCACCACCGTGCTGTCGCGCGACATCGCCGCCAAGGGCATCTATCCGGCGGTGGACCCGCTCGACTCGACCTCGCGCATGCTCTCGCCGCTGGTCGTCGGCGAGGAGCACTACGCCGTCGCCCGCCAGGTGCAGCAGATCCTCCAGCGCTACAAGGCGCTGCAGGACATCATCGCCATCCTGGGCATGGACGAGCTTTCGGAAGAGGACAAAACGACGGTCTCGCGCGCGCGCAAGATCGAGCGCTTCCTGTCGCAGCCGTTCTTCGTCGCCGAAGTGTTCACCGGCTCGCCGGGCAAGCTCGTCGACCTCGCCGACACCATCAAGGGCTTCAAGGGGCTGGTCGAAGGCAAGTACGATCACCTGCCCGAGGCCGCCTTCTATATGGTCGGCACGATCGAAGAGGCGGTCGAGAAGGGCAAGAAGCTCGCGGCCGAGGCGGCGTAAGGCATCCCATGGCGCTGCATTTCGAACTCGTCTCGCCCGAGAAGCTGGTGTTCTCCGGCGACGTCAATCAGGTGGACGTGCCCGGCGCGGAGGGTGACTTCGGCGTGCTCGCGGGGCACGCGCCGACTGTGGCGACGCTGCGGCCGGGCATCCTCACGGTGCACTCGGCGAGCGGCCAGCGGCAGATCGTCGTGCTCGGGGGGCTGGCGGAGGTGTCTGCGGCCGGTCTGACCGTGCTAGCCGAGCTGGCCGAGGACGCCGCCACCATCGACAAGGCGGTGATCGAAACGCGCATCGGCGAGCTCGAGCAGCGCGTCGCCAAGACCGAAGCAGGCTCCGAGCTGGACAAGCTCATTACCCGGCTCGATCACTACAAGACCGTGCACCGGCACCTGACCGGCACGGCGATGCACTAGTTGTCATTCCGGATTGCCGCTTCGCGGCGTCCGGAATGACAAATTACTTTGCAAACCCCTCAAACGCCCGCACCACCTGCTCATACGTGTCGCGCTTGAACGGCACGACCAGCTCCGGCAGGTCGCGCATCGATACCCAGCGCCAGTCGATGAACTCGGGCTCGTGCTTGCCGCCGCCGGGCGCGGTGATGTTGATCTCGCGGTCATCGCCGGAAAAGCGCAGCGCGTACCATTTCTGCTTCTGGCCTTTGTATTTGCCGCCCCAGGCTTCGCCGATGATGTCGCGCGGGATGTCGTAGGCAAGCCAGCCGGGCATCTCGCCGAGCTTCTCGACCGAGGTGATGTTGGTCTCCTCGTAGAGCTCACGCAGCGCCGCCTTGTACGGGTCCTCGCCCTCATCGATGCCGCCCTGCGGCATCTGCCAGACATGCGTCGGATCGACGTGCTCGGGTCCGCCGGCGCGGCGGCCGACGAAGACGCGGCCATAGGTATTGATCACCATGATGCCGGCGCAGGGGCGATAGGGCAGGGATTCGTACGACGACATGTGTGGTCCTGAAGGGGCGGCGCTCGATCGCGCGGGACCCTAGGACGACTTCGCCTTCAAGGCCACCATGCTGATCGGCACCAGCACGAAGCCGCGGTCCTCGATCTTCTTGGCCCATTGCGCGATGCGCTCGACGGTGGCCGGCTGCGCCGATGCGAGGCCTACGGCGACGCCGTTCTGCCGCGCCGCCATTTCCAGCCGCGTCAGCGCGTGGTCGATCTCGGTGGGCGTCGGCACGGCGTCGATGACGACGTCCGTCTTGGCGAACGGCATGTTCTGCGCGCCCGCCATCTGGCCGGCGATCGAGCGCGTCGAGGCGCCGTCGTCGACATAGATGAGGCCGCGCCTAGCGGTGTCGGTCAGCACCGGCTTGAGCGCCTGCTCGGAGCTGGTGAAGCGCGCGCCCATGGACGAGATGACGCCGACATAGCCCTGGAACCGGCTCATCAGCCATTGCAGCCGGTCCATGTTCTGCTCGACCGGCAGCGAGGTCAAAAGTGTCTGCGGGCCGGGGTCGTTGTCGGGATAATCGAACGGCTCCATCGGCAATTGCAGCAGCAGCTCGTGGCCCTCGGCGCGGGCGCGCTCGGCGAATTTCGGCAGGTCGGCGCCATAGGGCGACAGGGCGAAAGTGACGAACGACGGCAGCATGCCGGCGGCGTCGGCGGTGCCGGCGGCGCTGATGCCGAGGCCGCCGACAATGACGGCGATGCGCGGCAGGTCCTTCTTCGCCGCCGCCAGCGCGCGCGGCTGCGCGTAGGCGGTCGCGGAGCGCGTGCCGTCCTTGGCGGCGATCGGGATGGCGCCGTGACGCGTCGTCTCGAGCAGCTTGGGATCGACCGGCCTCAGCTCGGAATGTTTCTCGGGCTTCGCGCGCTCGTCCGGCTTGCCCGGCACGACGATGTCCTGCCGCTTGCCGCTCGAGCCGTCGATGATGGTGACGGTCTTGGCGTCCGGCGGCGGGATTTTGACATCGGCGACGGCCGCCGCCGGCGATGCGCCGTCGTGGCGGCGGTCGCCGTCCGCGGCGCCCGCGGCGTCCTTGGCCGGCGCGGCGGCCTTGGTGGCGACCACGGCCTTCGGCTCGCCGCCGAGCGGATCGTTGACGAAGGCGGCCCAGCCGGCGATCACCAGCCCCGACAGCGCCAATGCCGCGGCAAGCACCTGCGGCGCGCCGAACGCGCGCGCTTTGGCGGGCTTCTGCTTGTCCTTGTCCTGGCCGAGCGGGGCGTTCAGTTCATCCGGCGGCACAGGCGCTGGCCCTCGCGAATCATCGGCGGATTCTACCACGCTGCCCCTCCGGCCCGGCCAAAAGCAAAGGGGCGGCCGATCGGGCCGCCCCTGGCAACTTGAGCCGTGCGCCGGTCAGTTCGGGATCGGCGTCTTCGGGTTCGGCGGGAAGGCCGAATTGACCTGGACGCCGCGCAGCAGGTCGTCGGCGGCGTGCAGCGCCTTGTCGTCCTTCGGATCCGGCGGAACGTAGGACTGCGACCCGGTCTGCTCCTTGCCGGCGTCGCCCTTGAGGTGGCCGCGCAGCGAGGCCTCGCCCTTGGTGTCGGTGCGGTTCTTCAGGTCGTCCGGCACGTCCTGGAGCACCTCGATGTCCGGGGTGATGCCCTTGGCCTGGATCGAGCGGCCCGACGGCGTGTAGTAGCGCGCCGTGGTCAGGCGCAGCGCGCCGTTGCCCGAGCCGAGCGGGATGATCGTCTGCACCGAGCCTTTGCCGAACGAGCGTGTGCCGAGGATGGCGGCGCGCTTGTGGTCCTGCAGCGCGCCGGCGACGATTTCCGAAGCCGAAGCCGAGCCGCCGTTGACCAGCACGATGACCGGCTTGCCCTTGACGAGGTCGCCCGGCCGAGCGTTGAAGCGCTGCGTTTCGTCGGCGTTGCGGCCGCGCGTCGACACGATCTCGCCCTTTTGCAGGAAGGCGTCGGCGACCGAGATCGCCTGATCGAGCAGGCCGCCGGGATTGTTGCGCAGGTCGAGGATGTAGCCCTTGAGCTTGTCCTCCGGCACCTTCGCCTGGATCTCGGCGATGCCCTTCTTCAGGCCCTCGGTGGTCTGCTCGTTGAACTGCGTCAGGCGGATGTAGCCGACGTCCTCGCCCTCGACGTGCCAGCGCGCCGAGCGCACGCGGATGACGTCGCGGTTGATCGTGATCTCGAGCGGCTTCTCGGCGCCCTTGCGCATGATCGTGAGCTTGATCTTGGTGTTCACCGGGCCGCGCATCTTCTCGACCGCCTGGTTGAGCGTGAGGCCCTGCACCTGGTCGTCGTCGAGCTTGGTGATGATGTCGTTCGCCATCACGCCGGCCTTGGATGCCGGCGTATCGTCGATCGGCGAGACGACCTTGATCAGGCCGTCCTCCATCGTCACCTCGATGCCCAGCCCGCCGAACTCCCCGCGCGTCTGCACCTGCATGTCGCGGAAGCTCTTGGCGTCCATGTAGCTCGAATGCGGATCGAGGCCGGTGAGCATGCCGTTGATCGCGGATTCGATCAGCTTCGAATCCTCCGGCTTCTCGACGTAGTCGGCGCGCACGCGCTCGAACACGTCGCCGAACAAATTGAGCTGCCGGTAGGTGTCGGACGCCGCGGCCTTCGCGCTCGCGCCGACCAGAACCATGTGCGGCTGCACCGCGAGCAATGTGAGTGCCGCTCCCGACGCCGCGCCGAGGAGTACCAAGGAGGTCTTGCGCATCATCCGCGAACCTTTTCGCCTTCGCCAGACGCCCACCATGGGCCTGGATCGACGGGAGTCCCGTCTTTTCTCAACTCGACGTAGAGCACCGGCTGGGAGGAACCTGTCGCGAGGATGGCGGCGATCTGGGAGCCGCTTCCCATCACCGCTACGGGTTCTCCGGTCAGTACGAATTGCCCCAGATCGACTGATATCCGATCCATCCCGGCGAGCAAGACATGATACCCGCCGCCGACATTCAGGATCAAGAGTTGGCCATATGAACGGAAAGGTCCTGCGTAAACGACCCAGCCGTCGGCCGGCGCCGTGACCTGGGCGGCGGCGCGGGTGGCGATGGAAGTGCCCTTTTCCGTGCCGCCGGTGCCGTCGGAATCGCCGAAAACCTTCAATTTGACGCCGTTAACCGGTATCGGAACGCGCCCGCGCAGGGAGGCAAAGGCGACCGCCGGCGCCATGCGGCCGGGGTCGTGCAGCGCCGCCAAAGGCCGCGTTTCGCCGCGCGCGGCCTCGCGCGCCGCGCGTGTCGCGGGGTCGAGGCCCTGCTCCAGTTTGGCGATCAAATCCTTGAGAGTGCCCGCCTGCTTCGCCAGCGCGGCGGTGCGGGTGCGCTCGTCGGCCAGCGCCTTCTCGCGCTCGGTCTGCTGCTTCTGCCGCTCGCCGATCAGCGCGCTCATGCGGGTGCGCTCGTCGCCGAGCGAGGCGAGCTGCTTCTTGAGCGTGTCGCGCTCGCCGGCGATCTTCGAGCGCACGGCGACGAGGCTCGAGAGGTCATGCGCCAATGTCGCGACCTGATCGCGCATCTCCGGCAGCACGGCGCCGAGCACCATCGCGGTGCGCACCGATTGCAGCGCGTCCTCCGGGCTGGCGATCAAGGCCGGCGGCGGCCGGCGGCCGATGCGTTGCAACGCCGCCAGCACCTCGCCGATGACGCTGCGCCGGCTTTCCAGCGATGCGCGGAGCGAGGCGTCCTGCGCGTCGAGCGGCTTCAGGCGCGCTTCGGTGTCGGTGACCTTGGTCTCGACGTCGCGCACGCGCGTGGCGGTATCGATCAGCGCCTGATTGAGCTTGCGCCGGTCGGCGCCGATCTCCTCGATCTGGCGCTTGATCTCGGCCTCGGCCGCGGTCGACTTCTGCTGCTGCTCGCGCAGCGCCTTGAGTTCCTCGTCGCGCTGCTTGAGCGTGTCGAGCTTGCCGCCGCTCTCGGCCTGCGCGGGCTTGGCCGGCTGTTGCGCCGGAGCCGCCGCGGGCACGACGAGGCTCAAGCCCGCGATCAGGGCGGCGCGGGCGTCGAGACGGCCAAATCCAAGGGAAATCATCGCGGCAACGATACGCCCGGGTCGTCGGAGGGCAAGACCTCCTGTGAGCGGTTTCATGCCCGCCGATTACGTCCAAATATGGCCGCGGCGACGTAAATTCCCCGTCATTCGCGCCCGCCGCTCAGGCCCGATGGTAGGGATGTCCGGTGAGGATCGTCGCGGCCCGGTAAAGCTGCTCCATGAGCATGACCCGCACCAACTGGTGCGGCCAGGTCGCGGCGCCGAAGGCGAGCTTCAACTGGGCCTTGTCGGCGAGGCTGGCGGCAAGCCCGTCCGGACCGCCGATGACGAAGACCACGGCGGGCTTGGCCTCGCCCCGCCACCGCGAGAGCTGGTTGGCGAGTGCGGCGCTGTCGAGGCTGTCGCCGCGCGGATCGAGCAGCACGACCGCGGCGCCCTGCGGGATGACATTGGCGAGCGCGATCGATTCCTCGATCATGCGCTTGCCGGCGTCGCCGGCGCGGCTCTCTCGGATTTCGACGATCTCGACGTCGCGCAGGCCGAGGCTGCGGCCGGTCTGCGCCGCGCGCTTGCGATAGCGCTCGCAGAGCTCGGTTTCCGGACCCTGCTTCAGGCGTCCGATGGCGGCCACGACAATGCGCATCGCGCCGCTCGTTTTATCAGTTCGCGGAGCGGGTGTCGCCGGCGCGCCCGGACCACATCTTCTCGAGATTGTAGAAGGTGCGCACTTCCGGGCGGAACACGTGCACGATCACGTCGCCGGCGTCGATCAGCACCCAGTCGCCGACGCGCTGGCCCTCGACGCGCACGCGCTTGACGCCGGCCTTGGTGAGTTCCCTGACCGCCTCGTCGGCGATCGAGGCGACGTGGCGCTGCGAGCGTCCGGTCGTCACGACCATGTGGTCGGCGATCGAGGATTTGCCGGCGAGATCGATGGTGACGGTGTCCTCGGCCTTCATCTTGTCGAGGCTCGCGAGGACGAGACGAAGCGCCTGCGGCGCACCGGCGCCGGAAGACGCGGCATCGGGCGCCTTCTTGGCGGCCCGAGACAAGGCAGATGTCGGCAGGGGTGTTGATCCTTTCCTGTGCCGGTCCGGGTGCGCCGGACCGTCGCCCGAAGATAACGCCGCCCGGGCCCGGCTGCCAGAGGCGCGCGGCTTCATGCGCCGCCCGAACCCTTGCCGGAACCGCCCTTGCCGCGCAGGGCCCGGAGCGCCGTCGACGACAGCGGCGATTTCAGCCCGTGCAGGAAGGTCCAGGCCGGGGCCTTGCGGTCGGCGAGGTTCGCCGCCGACGTCTCCCGCAGGCGGGAACCTTGCAGCGCCTGGCCGGCCGGGCTTGCCGCCGCGTAGAGGCTCGGCCCGAGGCGGTCGACCACGGCGATCGGAACCAGCCGGGCGATTTCGCGCCATTTCTGCCAGCGGTGGAAGCTGCGCAGGTTGTCGGCGCCCATGATCCAGACGAAATGCACGCCCGGGCACCGATGCACCAGCCAGGAGATGGTGTCGTAGGTGAAGCGCGTCTTGATCGCGGCCTCGAGCCCGGTGACGTCGATGCGCGGGTGATGCGTCAGCGCCCGCGCCGCGGCGATGCGGCCGGCCAGCGGTGTGAGCCCAGCGGTGTTCTTGAGCGGATTGCCGGGCGTTACCAGCCACCAGACGCGGTCGAGCTTCAGGCGTTTCAGCGCCAGCAGGCTCGCGGCGAGATGCGCCTGATGCGGCGGGTCGAACGTGCCGCCGAACAGGCCGATGCGCATGCCGGGCGCATGTGGGGGGAGGATGCGCTCGGCGCGGTCGAGTTCCTGCGGCTTCACGGGCGAATCTGACCGTTTCCGCGGATGCGGTACTTGAACGTGGTGAGCTGCTCGACGCCCACGGGCCCGCGCGCGTGCAGGCGTCCGGTGGCGATGCCGATCTCGGCGCCGAAGCCGAACTCGCCGCCGTCGGCGAATTGCGTCGAGGCGTTGTGCAGCACGATGGCGGAATCGACCTGCGTCAGGAACATGTCGGCGGCAGACGCATCGTCGGTGACGATGGCGTCGGTGTGATGCGAGCCGTGGCTCTCGATATGCGCGATGGCGCCGGCAACACCGTCGACCACGCGCACGGCGATGATCGCGTCGAGATATTCGGTCGCCCAGTCTTCTTCCGTCGCGGCCTTCACGCGCGCGTCGGCGGCGCGCGCCGCCTCGTCGCCGCGCACCTCGCAGCCGGCGTCGAGCAGCATCTGGACGAGCGGCTTCAAGTGCGTTCCGGCGCAGGCGCGATCGACGAGCAAGGTCTCGGCCGCGCCGCAGACGCCGGTGCGGCGCATCTTGGCGTTGAGCACGATGGTCTTCGCCATGTCGAGCGACGCGGCGCTGTCGACATAGACGTGGCAGTTGCCTTCCAGATGCGCGAACACCGGCACGCGCGCTTCCGTCTGCACGCGCGCGACGAGGCTCTTGCCCCCGCGGGGCACGATGACGTCGATATTGCCGTCGAGTCCGGCGAGCATGAGGCCGACAGCGGCGCGGTCGCGCGTCGGCACCAGCTGGATCGCGGCGGCGGGGAGGCCGGCTTCGACGAGGCCCTGCTCCAGCGCGGCATGGATGGCGCGCGAGGAGCGCGTCGAGTCCGAGCCGCCGCGCAGGATCGCGGCATTGCCGGATTTCAGCGACAGCGCGCCGGCGTCGGCGGTCACGTTCGGCCGGCTCTCGTAGATGATGCCGATGACGCCGAGCGGCACGCGCACGCGCTCGATGGCGAGCCCGTTCGGACGGGTCCAGCCGTCGATGACGGCGCCGACCGGGTCCTTCAGGCCCCGGACGACCTCGATCCCGGCGGCGATGGCCTCGATACGGGCCTCAGTCAGGGTCAGCCGGTCGAGGAAGGCGACGGTGGCGCCCGCCTTACGGGCCTCGATGAGGTCCTCGGCATTGGCCGCGAGAATGCGCGCCGACGCGGCGCCGATCGCCTGCGCCATCGCGGCTAGCGCCAGGTCCTTCTGCGCGGCCGGAGCCAGCGCCAGGACCCGCGCGGCAGCGCGCGCACGGCGGCCGATCTCGGCCATCGTCGCGGCAATATCGCCAGTTCCTTCAATGCTTTTCAGCGGCGCGGTCATCAGGCGCGGGCCTGTGGAATGAGGATCGAACGGCCTTCCTATCACGCCGGTGTTCCGCCCGCGAGATGGCCCGGAAGGCGGCATGGCTCCCATGGTAACTGGGGATAGCGTGGATAACGGCCGCCGGTGGCGGACCCGTCAAATGGCGGAATCGTTGCCCTGCCAGCGTGGAAGCACGCGAGGAGGGTTCCCATGACGCCGACAGCCAGCCGCCTGCCGAGCCGCTTCCCGGTGGGCACCAAGTTCGTGATCGAGGCCCGTCCGCGCGGCAAAGGCCGCCCGCCGGCCTATGTGCGCCATCTGGAATTTCCCGACGGCACCAAGGTCCGGCTGCCCGAGCGGCCGACCATCGTTACCGGCAAGGCGATGGCGCGCCGGCGGCACGCGCGCTGATCTCCGCCGCCGCAAAAAAAGAGGGCCCGTGAGGGCCCTGGGGGTAGTTTCCCGGCACTTGGCGTGCCGCTGGCCGTCCGGAGTGGGGGTAAGGGAAGAGGCAGAACCCCGGCCGGCCTTTGTCGCTTGTGGGCGCATCAGACGCGGAACGGGCGCGTCCCGCCATTGGCCAAATCGTCACGTGGGTTAAATTGCCGCGTTCGACGAAGGATTTAAGACGAAAGCCCCGGCCTCCTGGAGAAGGCCGGGGCTGACGGGCGATCGTCGATCGCCTTGTGCTCAGGTCCAATTCGCGTCGCGTCGCACCGGGGTAATGCGCGGTACCGGGTAGAGGTTCCCGCTCATTCCCCCGCCAGCGCCAGGTCGTCGCGGTGGATCATCGCCGTGCGGCCGGTGAAGCCGAGGATCGACAATACGTCGGCGGACGAGCGGCCCTTGATCTTCTCCGCATCGTCGGCGTCGTAGGCAACGAGGCCGCGGCCGATCTCGGCGCCGTCCGGCCCGCGCACCACCACCGCGTCGCCGCGGCCGAAAGCACCCTCGATTTTCACCACGCCGGCCGGCAGCAGGCTAGCGCCGCCGCGCAATGCACGAACAGCCCCGGCGTCGATGTGCACGGCGCCGCGCGGCTCGAGCGAGCCGGCGATCCATTTCTTGCGCGCGGTCACCGGGTTGGCCGGCGTCAGGAACCACGTGCACGGTGCGCCATCGGCGATGCACTTGAGCGGATTGTGCACGCGGCCCGAGGCGATGACCATGTGCGTGCCGGCCGTCGTGACGATCTTGCCGGCCTCGATCTTGGTCACCATGCCGCCGCGCGAGAGCTCGGAGGCGGAGATGCCGGCCATGGCCTCGATCTCGGGCGTGATGCGCGCGACAACCGGCACCAGCTTTGCGCCGTTGCCCGGCGCCGGCGGCTTGTCGTAGAGGCCGTCGATATCGGAGAGCAGCACCAGGAGATCGGCGCTGACCATGGTGGCGACGCGCGCCGCCAGCCGGTCATTGTCGCCGTAACGGATCTCGGACGTCGCCACGGTGTCGTTCTCGTTGACGACCGGCACCGCGCGCCACTCGATCAATTTGTCGATGGTCGAGCGGGCGTTGAGATAGCGGCGGCGCTCCTCGGTGTCCTGGAGCGTCACCAGCACCTGCCCGGCGGTGATGCCGTGCTTGTCGAGCACCTCCGACCAGGCGCGCGCCAGCGCGATCTGCCCGACCGCGGCCGCTCCTTGCGCCTCCTCGAGCTTGAGCGCCCCGCGCGGCAGGCCGAGCACGGCGCGGCCGAGGGCGATTGCGCCGGAGGAGACGACCAGAATGTCGCGGCCGCCTTTGTGCAGGCCGGCGATGTCGGCGGCGAGGCCTTCCAGCCAGGCGCGCTTGAGCCCCCCGGCCGCATGATCGACCAGGAGCGAGGAGCCGACCTTCACGACGATGCGGCGGAAGGAGGACAGGGTGGGGGTCTGCGACATGGGTCCCGGCGGCAACTGAAAGCGCCGGGTCTTTAGCACGGGTACCGCCCCCCGTCATGGGAATGGACGCACGAAGGGGGCGGCCCTGCGGCCGCCCCCTCATGGCAAAGATTGTCGTGATACGGAGCCGTTAGCGCACTTCCTCGATCACCCGCCGGGACGACGGGTCGACCAGATACATGTCGTCGCCACGCTCGATATAGCGATACTCGCGCACCGCCGGGACCTCGCGGTAGACGTCCTCGGGGAAGCTCTCGATCTCGACCGACTCGGGAAGCGTCTCGCCGACCGTGATCTCGGTCGTCGTGCGCGAGCCGCTGCCGGTGGTCGCCTTGCGGTGCGACGAGGCGTGACGGCGGATGATCTCGCGCTGGTGCGAGGACAGCCGCGGCCTGTGCTCGGTCGTCGTCTCGGCGCGGGCGTGCGAGGGGCCGCGCTCGATCACGTCGACGATCTTGTGCGTGCGCGGCTGCACGATGACGATCTCGTCGCGAACGACGAAGAAATCGTAATCGCGGTACTGCGGCACGATCTCGACGATCGTCCGCGGCACCGGCCGCAGCTCGATGTCGCGCGGCACCGCCGTGCCGACCGACACCGAGAAGTTGACGTGCGTGACCGGCTTCACGTCGATCTTGTCGAAGGCCGTGGTCAGCCGCGTCTTCTTCTGCGGGTCGAGCGAGGCCGAGATGCGCGTATTCGGCGCGGCCGCGTTCTTGCTGTCAGCCGTGTTGCGGCTCGGATCGTTCGTCTGCGCGTTCCGGTTGGGCTCGTTCGTCTGCGTCGATTTCTGCGCGGCCGGGGAGCGCGTGTTGTTCTGCTCGGCGTTCTTCGACGGCTCGGCGGTCTTGGCCTTGTCAGTCTCCGCGTTCTTCGCCGGCTCGGCGGAGTTCGGCTTGCTGGTCGCCGCGCTGTTCGAGGGCTTCTTGCTCAGGTCCTCGGCCTGCTTCGGCTGCGACGCATTCTTCTCGTTCTCGGCGCCCTTGGCCCTGTCGGCGCCGGATTTGTTCGTCTCGGTGTCCGCCGATTTGGCCTTGTCGCCGGTCTCGCCACTTGCCTGGCCGGTGGTGCTGCGGCTGCCGCTGCGGTCCTTGTTCTCGGCATTCCGCTTGGTGCGGCTTTCGTGTTCCGCCGATTGTTTGTTTTTATCGTGATGCTGCTGCTCGGTTGCAGCGGGATCGCCCTTCATCTTGCTGTCGGTGCGGTCCTGTTGCGCCAGTGCCGGCGTCAGGCCCAAAACCAGCGCAATCGCCGCGCTGGATAAAAGAAACTTCCGGTTCATGTGTGTCCTCCTCAACGAGTCGGTTCGGCGCCGGGCCCACGACCTGGCGCTCCAACCGACGCGAACGCGTCGGAAGATAAATTTGTTCCTGTGAATATGTGTTCAGGTTCCACGCCGCTCAGCGCGTGATCTTCCGATAGGCGGCGAGCGCCGCCTCGCGCGCCTGCGCGTGATCGACAACCGGCTCCGGATAATCGCGGCCGAGTGTCACACCGGCTCGCGCCAGCGTGTCCGCGTCCGCCTCGAACGGCGCGTGGATAAACTTGTCCGGCAGCTTCTTCAATTCCGGGCACCAGCGGCGGACATATTCGCCGCCGGGATCGAACTTCGCGCCCTGCAGCATCGGATTGAAGATGCGGAAATAAGGCGCCGCGTCGGCGCCGCTGCCGGCGACCCATTGCCAGTTTCCGGCATTGCTGGCGAGATCGGCATCGACGAGCGTATCCCAGAACCACGCCTCGCCCTCGCGCCAATGCAGGCGGAGATGCTTGACGAGGAAGCTCGCGGCGATCATCCGCACGCGGTTGTGCATCCAGCCCGTATGCCAGAGCTCGCGCATGCCGGCGTCGACCATCGGATAGCCGGTTTGTCCGCGCTGCCAGACCTTCAAGGCGGCGGCGTCGCGGCGCCACGGGAATTTGTCGAAGTCCCTGCGCCAATTCTGCGTGGGAATTGCCGGGAAGTGATGCAGCAGGTGGGCGCAGAATTCGCGCCAGCCGAGCTCAGCTTCGAATTTCGCGGCCGCCTGCGCCAGCCCCGGCCTGTCGACGGCGAAGGCAAGCCGCGCCCACACCTGCCGCGGCGAGATTTCGCCGAAATGCAGATGCGGCGACAGAAGCGACGTGTTGCGCGCGGCGGGGCGGTCGCGCGCGGCGGCGTAGTCTTTCAGATCGTTGCGGAGGAAGGCGTCGAGCCGCTTGTGCGCGCCGTGCTCGCCCGGCGTCCAGAATTGGCCCCATTCGGCGGCCCAATCCGGCTTCTGCGGCGGGAGTTTCCACGACGCCAGCGTGTCGCTGTCCAGAGCGACGACGCTCGCCGGCTTATGCGCGCGCAGCGGCGGCGGCACCTTGCGGGCGCGGCAGGCCCGCCAGAACGGCGTGTAGACCTTGAACGGCCCGCCACTCTGCGTCGCGATCTCGGACGGCTCGTGCAGCAGGTTGCCGGTGAAGGTCTCAGCCGCGATGCCGCTTCTGTCGAGCGCCGCCAGCACGGCCTCGCCGCCGGCGATCGCGTCCGGCTCGGAGCACCTGTTCCAGACGACCAAGCTTGCGCCGGCGGCCTTCGCCACCTGCGGCACGATCCTCACCGGGTCGCCGCGCCGGAGCACGAGTCCTCCGAGGCTTTCGCCAAGCGACGAAAGACTGTGGTGCAGCCACCAGCGGCTGGCCGCGCCCGGCGGCCGGCGGCTCTCATCGAGGATATAGAGAGGAACGACCGGCCCACGCCTTGACGCCGCGGCGAGCGCCGGATTGTCGCCAATGCGCAGGTCCTGGCGGAACCAGACGACGGTGGTCATGCGCCACCGTCGCCTGAGCCTTCCAAGGACGCAAGCCGCAGGCGGACGGCGCCGTCAGACGTCAGCCGAGCGGCTTGACCTCGACCGGCGCGAGGCCGGAGAAGCCGAGCGCGTGCGCGCCGGCCGGCGTCAGGTCGATGATGCGGCCGCGCACGAACGGGCCGCGGTCGTTGATGCGCACGACGACGCTGCGGCCGTTGCGCCGGTTGACGACGCGAACGCGGGTTCCGAAGGGAAGGCTGCGGTGGGCGGCGGTGAGGCCGTGCGCCGAGGCATGCTCGCCGTTGGCGGTGCGACCGCCGGAGTAGATCGAGGCTATTCCGCTTTGAGCGTGAGCGAGAGGCGCAAAAGCAAGCAGCGTCGAGACGCCGCAGAGCGCGGCGGCAAGCCGAAGTTTCATCCTGATTGTCTCCTGATTTCTCCCCGAATTCGCGAGCCGGATATCGAGCGGGCTCAGCGCTTTCGCGGCGGGAATCTGGAGATTCTGCGATAAATGAAGGCTTTCAGAAGGTTACGGAAATCGGTACTTCGTTCCCGAGTTCCATCTCACATCCTTGTCATGCATCGGGGTCGGGCAAGGCGACGGTGGCGACGGTGCCGTTCTCGCGCGTCACCGCAAGCTCGCCGCGCAGCTGGCCGACCAATGCGCGCACGATGCGCGACTCGCTCGCGTCGTCCTGGACCTGCGGCGGCGCGTTGTCGCCGACGGTGAGCGCGACACGCGCGTCGGCCGCGCGGCGCAGGGCGACTCGAATCTCGCCGCTGCGGTCCTCGCCGAAGCGCGCGAGAGCGGCGGTGACGAGCTCGGTGACCAGGAGCCCGAGAGGACCGGCGAAATCGAGATCGGTCTGCAACGGATCTGCTTCCGCCGTCACCTTGATGCCGCGCATGTCGGCGGCGGACAGCGAGGCGAGGTTGCCGCACAGATCGTCGAGAAAGGCACGGATATCGAAAGTCGAATGATTGGCGGACTGCATTAGCCGCTGATGCACGAGGCCGAGCGCGTAGACGCGGCCGTGCAGGTTGCGCAGGGTCTCGCGCGTCTCGTCATTGCCCGCGTGCGACGACTCGAAGCTGATCAGGCTATTGATCACCTGGAAATTGTTCTTCACGCGGTGGTGCACCTCGCGCAGCAGCACGTCGCGCTGCGCGATAGTGCTGGTGAGCTCGGCGGTGCGTTCGCCGACCCGGACTTCGAGCGCCTCGTGCGATCTGGCGAGCAGACGCTGCTGGCGGACGAACTGTCCCATGAAATACAGAAACAGCGCGCAGCCGGAGAACACCCAGAGCAGCCGCGACAGCGACCAGCCGACGGTGAAGCGGCCGCCGCCATATGTGGAAAGGACGTTGCCGAAGAACATCGCCGCGAGCGCCAGCGCCACCCAGAGGAACACCTCGTTGCGGCCGCGGATGACGGTGAGCGCGATGAGCAGTCCGGCGAGCAGCATCGCCATGTTGAGATAGCTGATGCCGGTGTCCCACAAGGTCCAGCCGTGCGGGCCGACCTGTTGCGGCAGGCGGTCGGCGGCGAAGACCGCGACGGTCACGATCGCCGCGGCGGCTGAGGTTACGCACGCGATGGCGCCGCGCATGCGCGCGGCCACGTGCATGGCGGCGATCGGCCGCGGACGCATCGCTTCCAGAATCGTCGCGATCAGGGTGAGCAGCGCGAAGCCGAAGATCCAGAGCAGGAAGATCCAGGCGATCGACTGCGGCTCGCCGATGACGGAGCGGTCGCGCAGCAGCGCGCCGGGGAAGGCGAGGAGATAAGGCAGCGCCATCAGCGACGAATAGAGATAGGCGCAGGCGAGCAGCAGCATCGGCCAGGTGTGCGCGTCGCGCAGGCGCACGAACAGCAGGAACGCGGTGGCGAGCTCGGTGACGAAAACGCCGGCGGCGAAGAAGGCGCTGACGCCGGGGATCGCCGGCCCGGCCCTTGCCGGCGACGGTCAGCAGCAGCATCGTCGCGGCCGCCGCGGCGATGACGATCGCAACGGCCGCCCGGTAGGCGGACGTGGATGATTTCCCGGCCGGCGCTTCCGATGCGCCGATCAGCGGTCGAGCGGCGTCCATTCCCCACAATGCCCCGGCGCTGCGAGCCCTTTCGATCAATCGCACCTCGAACGACGACTGTCGAATGTTTTCGACGGCGACGGGAGGTTGTGTCCGGCCGAACCAAGCGGAGCGGCGCCGCGTTGGTTCCTGCTTATGATTGTACCGTCTGGATCGCTAACCCGTGCCCCGCCGCGCATCGAAGGCCCGCATCTTCATCGGCACCTCAGGCTGGAGCTACGGCTCTTGGCGGGGCCCGTTCTTCCCGCGCGAAGTGATGGTCAAGCATCACCTTGCCTACTACGCCACGCAGTTCATCACGGCCGAGCTCAACGGTGTGTTCTACCGCACGCCCTCGCTCGCCGCCGTGCGCGGCTGGCGCGATCAAACGCCGTTCGATTTTGTGTTCGCCTGGAAGGCGTCGAAGTTCATCACCCACTGGAAGCGGCTCTCGGACCGCTCGCGCAACAGCCTGGCGCTGATCGACGAGCGGCTCGACATTCTCGGGGCCAAGGCGGGGCCGGTGTTGTTCCAATTGCCGGCGCGGTTCGAGGCCGACGCGGAGCGGCTCACCTGCTTTGTCAGGTTGCTGAACAAGAAGCGGCAATACGCTTTCGAATTCCGCCATTCCAGCTGGTACGACGAAACAATCTATAAAATTCTCCGAAAGAATGGCATTGCGCTCTGCATCTCGGACCACCGCGACGCGCCGGCGCCGTGGCTGGCGACTGCAAAACACGTCTATATCCGCGGCCACGGGCCCGGCGGGGCCTACAAGGGCCGCTACTCAGGCACCGCTTTGGCGGAATGGGCGCGCGCCATTGCCGCATGGCGACGGCAGCGGCGCACCGTTTATGTTTATTTTGATAACGACCAGAAAAGCGCGGCCCCGGCCGACGCGGCGCGCTTGCGGTCCGTGTTGCGCACCTTACATGAGCTGGAACCGGCGTAAGCGGAACGGCTTGTTGCCCGGAGCGTTGCTTCTGTCGAGTTCTCGGTGTCGGGCGCGGTCATGTCCTTTCTCGTGTATTTCTTCGTGCTGCTCGTCGCCGCCGGAAGCGTGATCTTCGGGCTCGACTGGACGCAGGCGCCGCTCAACCCGCCGCCCTACGCGACCCCGCCCGCGCAAATCGCCGCCGCGAATCCCGCGCCGCGCGCCATCACGCCAGCAAAAGCCATCGGCAAGACGCCCGCCGCCGAGCAGACGGCTGTCGCCAAAGACGCCGCTGCGCCACTTAAAGACGATGCCGCGCAAGCACGGGCAAGCGCCACCGAGCCGGTCTCCGACACGACCACGGCCAGCGTCCCCGCGGCCGCGCATTGCAATGTCTCCGCCTGCTCGGCGGCCTATCACTCGTTTCGCGCCTCCGACTGCACCTATCAGCCGTTCGGCGGTGAACGGCGCCTCTGCACCAAATCGGGCGTGACCGGCAAGATCGCGGCCGCGACGCATGCGACGCGGAGCGTGCGCAGGAGCGAGCCGCGCGAGGAACGCCGCCTCACCGATCGCCGCGATTACCAGGACGATCGCCGTGGCGGCTGGGGTCTCGATTATTTCTTCGGCAGCAACGCCTACGACGAGCGCTGACGCGCGGCGGCGCCGGGTTCCGTCTGGAACCGGGCTTCGCATTCCGGCGTTTCCGACCCGACACACGGAAAGGCCGGGCCGAGGATGCAGTCCCGTTTCACCATCGTGCTGATGTCGATCGCCGGCGCGGCGGTGCTGTTCGGCATCGGCTTCGCGCTCGGGCTGGGTGTCCTGTCGTCGCCGCCGGCCGAGCAGCACAAGCAGATCGCGGTTACCACCAGGCCGACCGTCGTGGCACGGCCGGAAACGACCGGGCAGGCGACGGCCGACGACAAGAAGCAAGCCAATCAGCCGACGACCGTGGGCAACGATCGCGCGCTGACGCCGCTCTATCCGGTGACGCCGGGCGGGCCGGCCGCGCAAGCGAGCAACGACAAGGACCAGCAGGCGGCAAATCCAGCGCCGCAGCCTCAGCCTCAGCCTCAGCCTCAGCCTCAGCCGCAGCAGCAGGCGAAGGCAGCGCCGGCCGAGCCTCCGAAAGCGCAGGAAGCCAGGACGGAAGCGCCCGCCGCGACCGCGCCGAAAAGTGCAACACCGGTGTCGCTCGAGCATCGCAACGCCTGCGACGTCTCCGCCTGCGCGCGCGCCTACAAATCCTTCCGCGAGTCCGATTGCACCTATCAGCCCTATTCGGGTCCACGGCAGGTCTGCGTCAGCCCGCCGGGCGCCAGGGACGCTTCGCGGTCCCATGAGGACCAGCGCGCCGCGCGTTCCGGCATTACACGCGCCACCGACGCGCGCGGCCGCGCCTCTGATGATGACGATGGGCCCGTGCTGCGCCGCTATCACCGCGACTTCACCGCCGACGGCGAGGACGACCGTATCGTGGTCGTGCCGGCCGACGAGGGCGACGCCGCCGGCGACGACGAGGACGATCAGTAGACCACGACGCTGCGGATCGACTTGCCTTCGTGCATGAGGTCGAAGGCGTGGTTGATTTTCTCGAGCGGCATCGTGTGCGTGATCAGGTCGTCGATATTGATCTTCTTGTCCATGTACCAGTCGACGATCTTCGGCACGTCGGTGCGGCCGCGCGCCCCGCCAAACGCCGTGCCCTTCCACACGCGCCCGGTGACGAGCTGGAACGGCCGCGTCGCAATTTCCTGGCCCGAGCCCGCGACGCCGATGATGATCGACTCGCCCCAGCCGCGATGACAGCATTCGAGCGCCTGCCGCATCGTGTTGACGTTGCCGATGCACTCGAACGAGAAATCGGCGCCGCCGCCGGTCAGATCGACGATCGCCTGCACGACCTTGTCGCGGCCGGCCTCGTCCGGATTGATGAAATGCGTCAGGCCGAACTTCTCGGCCATCGCGCGTTTTGACGGATTGAGATCGACGCCGATGATCTTGTCGGCGCCGACCATCTTCGCGCCCTGGATGACGTTCAAGCCGATGCCGCCGAGCCCGAACACGACGACGTTCGCGCCGGGCCAGACTTTCGCGGTGTAGATCACCGCGCCGATGCCGGTCGTGACGCCGCAGCCGATGTAGCAGATCTTGTCGAACGGCGCGTCCTCGCGGACTTTCGCCAGCGCGATCTCCGGCAGGACGGTGAAGTTGGCGAAGGTCGAGCAGCCCATGTAGTGGAATACGGGATCGCCGTCACAGCGGAAGCGCGACGTGCCGTCGGGCATCAGGCCCTTGCCCTGCGTGGCGCGGATCGACGTGCACAGATTCGAGCGACGCGACAGGCATGTTTTGCATTGCCGGCATTCCGGCGTGTAGAGCGGGATGACGTGATCGCCCGCCTTCAGCGACGTCACGCCGGCGCCGACCTCGCGCACGATGCCGGCGCCCTCGTGGCCGAGGATCGCGGGGAAGATGCCTTCCGGATCGGCGCCGGACAGCGTGAATGCGTCGGTGTGGCAGATGCCGGTCGCCATCACCTCGACCAGCACCTCGCCGGCCTTCGGCCCCTCGATGTCGATGGTCTCGATGGTGAGCGGCTCGCCGGCCTTCCAGGCGACCGCGGCGCGGGTCTTCATGCACAGATCCTTCCGGCTAGACGTGTGCGGTAAAGATCGCCATCGCTCCGATGGCGTCGTTCGCCTCGTTTCGTAGCACGTGAAGCTGCCCGCGCAACGTCTTCGTGGCGCCGCCGCGGCATTGCACCGGCAGGTCGAAGAACTGCCCGGCGCCGCCGAACGGGCCGCCGCCCATCACCTTGCCGAAGCCGTGCCAGTGCCGCTCGCGAAATTCGGCCGGCACGATGAGGTCGAGTTTTTGCCCAACCGCGTCGGCCGCCGCGTGGCCGATCAGCCGCGCCGCGCCGTCGCTCCAGAGCTGGATGATGCCGTCGCGGTTCGCGACGACGATTGCGTGATGGTCCATTCGCCTGCCCTTCAAGGCAGCCGGACCGTCTCCTGCGTGCGATCGTCCGCGGCGCCTTGGCGCGCAGCATTGATGATCTCGAACAGCGCGCGCAAGGCGTCGGTGACGCCTTGGCGGGATTGTGATGACAGCGTGATCGGCGTCGTCTTGCACGCTTTCTTCAGTTTCGTGATTTTCTTTTTGATCTCCTCCGGCGTCAGCGCGTCGCATTTCGACAGCGCGACGATCTCCGGCTTGTCTTCGAGGCCGTGGCCGTAGGCTTCGAGCTCGCCGCGGATCACCTTGTAGGCGGCGGCCGGATCGTCGCTGGTGCCGTCGACGAGATGCAACAGCACGCGGCAGCGCTCGGTGTGGCCGAGGAAGCGGTCGCCGAGACCGACACCCTCGTGCGCGCCTTCGATCAGTCCGGGCAGGTCGGCAAGCACGAATTCGCGGTCGTCGACGCGCACGACGCCGAGCTGCGGATGCAGCGTCGTGAACGGATAGTCGGCGATCTTCGGCTTCGCCGCGGTGACGGTGGCGAGGAAGGTCGACTTGCCGGCATTGGGCAGGCCGACGAGCCCGGCGTCGGCGATCAGCTTCAGGCGCAGGCGGATGGTCAGCTCTTCGCCGGGCAGGCCCGGATTGGCGTTGCGCGGCGAACGGTTGGTCGACGACTTGAAATAGGCGTTGCCGAAGCCGCCATTGCCGCCCTTGGCGACGGTGAAGCGCTGGCCGATCTCGGTGAGGTCGGCGAGCAGGGTCTCGCCGTCCTCCTCGTAGACCTCGGTGCCGACCGGCACCTTCATGATCTTGTCCTTGCCGTTGGCGCCGTGGCGGTCCTTGCCCATGCCGTTGCCGCCGCGCTCGGCCTTGAAGTGCTGCTGGTAGCGGTAGTCGATCAGCGTATTGAGGCCGTTCACCGCCTCGATGACGACGTCACCGCCCCTGCCGCCGTCGCCGCCGTTCGGGCCGCCAAACTCGATGAACTTCTCGCGCCGGAACGACACGCAGCCGTTCCCGCCCGCGCCGGACTGGATGTAGACCTTGGCCTCGTCGAGGAATTTCATGCTGCCTCATACACCGTCTGTCATCGTCCGCGAAGGCGGGCGATCCAGTATTCTCGGCGCGTGTCCGCTACTGGATGTCCCGCTTTCGCGGGGCATGACAACCTAGTTAGTGCGGAATCGGCAGAAGCCAATTACCGTCCCGTCAGGAAATTCGTGGTCCCGTCCTGCTTGATGCGGTCGATGAGGTCGACCTCCCAGGTCAGGTACTCCTGCATCCCGACCTTGGGGTCGCCCGCGCGCTCGTAGGGCTTGAGCCAGATGTCGAGCGCCTCGTCGGCCATCTGCGGCTCCTGCGACAGCGGCTTGCCGGCGGCGGTCCAGGCGGCGGTGCCGCCCTTGAGCCATTTGACCGGCGCGCGCGTCAGCCGCCTGGCCTCGGCAACGGCGAGGCCGGCCAGCCAACCGTCCTCGGAGGTGAGCACGAGCATGTTTTTCGCTGCGATCTTCGGCAACGCCTTGTCGAGCCGGCCGCGGATGGCGAACCACGCCTCCGGGATATGACCGCGCCGGTAGTCCGGGCTGCGGGCGAGATCGATGACGGTCGCGTCCGCCGGCATCGCCGCGACGTCAATCGCCGCGTCCATCGCCGGCGTGCCGAGCATGGCGGGCGCGAGGTCGCCGGTCTCGTCCCCGGATTCGGCCAGCACAAACACCTCCTGCCAGCCCATGCGGCGCAGCCACGCGCCGGTCATCAGCGCCCGCGCTTCCTTGTCGTCGCAGAGCACGATGCGGGCGCCGAGCGTGCCGGCATAAGTGTCGGTCGCCTGCACCAGTTGCCCGCCGGGCGCCGAGACCGCGCCGGAAAAATGCCCGCGCCGGTATTCGTCGGGATCGCGCACGTCGAATACGTAGGTCGTGCGCGCCGTATCGGCTTGCAGGCGCGCGAGCGCGGCGCGGTCGATGCGCTGCACGCAGAATCTCTTCGCCACCGCTTCGGCCGCGTTGCGCGCCCAGGCGAGGCCCTTGCCGGTGACATCGGGAAACCGCTGTGTCTCGCCGCTCGCGGTCTTCAAGCCCGCGAGATGCCAGCCCATCGTGCCGTTGCGCAGAGCCACCACTCTGTTCGGCACGCCGGCGTCGATCAGGGACTGCGCGCCGATGATGCTGCGCGTGCGCCCGGCGCAATTGACGACGATGGTGGTGTCGGGCGAGGGCACCATGTCGCGCACGCGCAACACCAGCTCGGCGCCGGGCACATCGACGCCGGTCGGGATCGACACGCGCGTGAACTCGTCGAACGGCCGGCTGTCGAGCACGCGCATTTTCGTGCCCGATCGCATCATCGCATCCAGCTCCTGCGCGCTGACGCTTGGCGTACCGCTGTCGTGCTCGACGAACTCGCCGAAGGCCTTCGACGGCACGTGCATGCCGGAGAAGGTGACGAGGCCCGCGGCCTCCCAGCCGCCAACACCGCCTTCGAGATATGCGACGTCGACATATTCGGCATTCATCAGGATTGCCGCCGCGCGCTCGACCAGGCCGTCGCCGTCGTCGACGAGTACGATGCGCGTCGATTTGCGCGGCACGAGACGCGCGAAGCGCAGCTCGATGCGGCTCAGCGGCACCGAGCGCGCCCACAGGAGATGCTTCCGCGAATAGATCAGTTCCTCGCGCACGTCGATCAGCGCGAGCTCGTCGCCGTCGGTGAGCATGGATTTGACGACGGCGGGGGAGAGGGGACGGAGCATTTCAATTTCCTTCGTCATGGCCGGGCTTGACCCGGCCATCTCGATCAGGTGGGCACGGTGCCAGTCTAAGCGGGATGCCCGGGACAAGCCCGGGCATGACAAAAGTTATTGCGGGGAGAGGTGAAGAAAGAAATCACGTCGCCTGCTGCGGCGTCATCTGGTGCACTTCGCCGGTCTTCAAATCGACACGCATGCGCTTGATTCTGTCGAGATTGGTGCCGGTGACGCGAACGAAGCGCGCGTAGTCCGGATAGTCGATCGAGTGGATGGCGCCGTCCTGGTAGATGCCGGCCATGCCCGGCTCGAGCCGATATTTCTTGATCGGCTTGAGCTTGGCATGCGTCGGGTCGCTGCCGTCGTCCTCGTGCTCCCACTCGGTCATTTCGGTGTACTTCGTCGCCTGGCCGTAGATCGCCCAGGATTCCCCGTGGTCGTGCGGCGGCGACACGCGCGCCTTGTCGTTGATGTGGGCCAGCACCTGGAAGCCCAGCCTGTCGTCTTCGTAGAGCACCTTCAGCCCGCGCGGCTGGTCGTCGCCGCAATGGGCTTTGAGGAAATCCGGGTTGGCCAGCAGCTTCTCCAGGCTCTTGCGCACCGCCTCCCGCCCGGCCGGGCCGGGGTCTTTTTCGAGCGTTGTGCGGCAATCGGCGATGAACTGGTCCAGATCGTAGCGCGTCCCTTGGGCCATGGCCTTCTCCCGTAAC
The DNA here is from genome assembly GCA_035571935.1 of Pseudolabrys sp. Classification (GTDB taxonomy): domain Bacteria; phylum Pseudomonadota; class Alphaproteobacteria; order Rhizobiales; family Xanthobacteraceae; genus Pseudolabrys. Next base: position 33,668 of record DATNBL010000037.1, on the reverse strand, counting down.
GGCTTTTCCCGCTTTCGCCGTCCAATCTAGCACGGCCGGTTTCCGGGAATAAATCGCCCCCGCCGCCGATCAAGTCTCTCACAGACCGTAATCCAAGGGAGGCGGCAATGACCGCACACGACGACGATCAGGGCCCGAGCCGCCGCAAAGTGCTCGAATGTATGACCTGGGCCGGTACCGGCGTCCTCTGGACCATCGCGGGCGGCGTGCCCACCGCGGCCGGCCTGATCGACGGGGCCATGGCGCAGGAGGTCAAGGGCTTTTCGTTCCTTCAGATCAGCGACAGCCATATGGGCTTCGACAAGCCCGCCAATCCGAATGCCAAGGGGACGCTGGAAGAGGCGATCGCGCGCGTGAAGGCGGCCCCCGGCAACCCCGCCTTCATGATCCACACCGGCGACATCTCGCATCTGTCGAAGCCGTCGGAATTCGACGACGCCGAGAAGATCATCTCGCAGGCCCGCCTCGACGTGCACTACGTGCCGGGCGAGCACGACATTCTCGATGACGAGCAGGGCAAGCTCTACCGCGACCGCTACGGCCGCGGCACCAAGGGCCCGGGCTATTACAGCTTCGACGCCAACGGCGTGCACTTCATCGGCCTCGTCAACGTCGTCGATCTCAAGGCTGGCGGGCTCGGCAATCTCGGCCACGACCAGCTCGAATGGCTCGAGGAGGACCTCAAGAGCCGTTCGGCCTCGCAGCCGATCGTCGTGTTCGCGCATATCCCGCTCTGGACTGTCTATCCGGAATGGGGCTGGGGCACCCAGGACAGCGCGCAGGCGCTCGCCTACCTGAAACGCTTCGGCTCGGTCACCGTGCTCAACGGCCATATCCACCAGGTGATGCAGAAGGTCGAGGGTAACGTCACCTTCCACACGGCGCGCTCGACCGCGTTCCCGCAGCCCGCGCCCGGCACGGCGAAGTCGCCCGGCCCGATGAAGGTCGCAGACGACAAGCTGCGCACGCTGCTCGGCACCGCCAGCATCGCCTTCAGGCAGAACGAGCAGCGGCTCGCCATCGTCGACACGCCGCTGAAGAGTTGAGTGAGCAGGACACAAAAATGCGAATCGTAATGACAAGACGGCTGGCCGTCGGCGTGCTCGCCGTGGCTCCATTCGCCGCGCTGGCGGCGGCGCCGGCATCGGCGGCCGAGATCAAGGTCGGCATCGATAACTTCACCTTCAACCCCAAGGAGTTGAAAGTGAAGACCGGTACTACCGTGGTCTGGACCAATAACGACGATATCCCGCACACGGTGGCCAGCCCGCGTAACAGCATCAAATCGAAGCCGCTCGACACCGGTGACAGCTTCTCGTTCACATTTACGACACCCGGCGCTTACGACTATTTTTGCTCCTTGCATCCGCATATGACGGGGAGAATTGTTGTCGAGGCCGCCACCGGCGAAAACGACGCGAAATGACCGCGTCGCTGCGCATGGCCCCTAGCGGTGGTGGCTCCCCGCCTGGGGCCATGTTTGCACAGGAGACGAGTCGGTTGGCGTTCACCGGGGACGACGAGCGCGCCCGCGCGCAGCGGTTTCGCGAGGCGGCGCTGCCGCATCTCGGCGACGTCTATACGTTGGCGCGCTATCTGCTGCGTAATCCGGCTGACGCCGAGGACGCGGCGCAGGAATGCTACCTGCGCGCCTACCGGCATTTCGACACGTTCCGCGGCGGCCCGATCAGGCCGTGGCTGCTGGCGATTCTGCGCAACGTGTGCCGCGCCGAATATGCGCGCCGCGGCGCGCTGGCCGCGGTGCAGGCGGACGGCATGGACGACGCGGCCGACGAGGTCGCCGAGAATGTGTGGGGCGACGCGCCGCCGTCGCCGGAAGCCGTCAGCCTCTCACGCTTCGACGCCGAGACGGTGCAGCGGCTGATCGCGCAATTGCCGGACGGTTTCCGTGAGGTGCTGGTGCTGCGCGAGATCAACGATTTGAGCTACCGGGAGATCGCCGATGTCACCGGAACGCCGGTCGGCACCGTGATGTCGCGGCTGGCGCGGGCGCGCGCACTCTTGCGCGACGCCTGGCTGGCGGAGGAGAAAGGGTCATGACCTGCGAGGAAGCACGCGTTCTCGTTCACGCGCTGGCCGACGGCGAGCTCGACGCCGGGCACGCGCGCGAGGTGGAAGCCCATGTCACGCAATGCGCGGACTGCGCCGCCGAGCTTGCCGCCGCGCGTGAGATGACGCGCGTGCTGCGCGTTGAGCCCCTGCGCTTTGCGGTGCCGCCCTCGCTGCGGGCGAAGATCGACCGCGCGGTGCCGATCCCGGCGCCGCGACCGAACCGTCGCGCGCTGCTGCAGGGTTTTGCGTTCGGCGGCGCCGCGTCGGCTTTGGCGGCGGCGAGCGTCAGTCTCGTCATCCTGCGCGATAGCCGCGACGACCGCATCCTCGGCGAAGCAATCTCGGCGCATCTGCGCTCGCTGCAGGCCGACCATCTGACCGACGTGCTGTCGACCGACCAGCACACGGTCAAGCCCTGGTTCAACGGCCGCATCGATCTCGCGCCGCCGGTGATCGATCTGACCGCGCAGGGCTTCACTTTAATCGGCGGCCGGCTCGATTACATCGACGGCAAGCCGGCGGCGGCGCTGGTCTATCGCCGGCGCATCCACGTCATCAATCTGTTCGTGGCGCAGGGGCTGGGCGAGGCGCCGTCGACGCCGAGCCTCACGATGATGCAGGGCTTCAACATCCTGCGCTGGAACGAGAACGGGCTGAACCTGCTCGCGGTCAGCGACTTGAACCGCGAGGAGCTCGAGGAGTTCGGCGCCAAGTTCTCGACCGCCGCGCGGGCCGCCGCGCAGAGTTGAGGCGTACGCAGCAGCCTCTCTCGGCCTCATGGTGAGGAGTGCTGCGAAGCAGCACGTCTCGAACACCGCAAGTCGACTTTAGCGGCTTCGCCCCTACGCGCGCGCCGTATATACCACTCCCCATGACCACCCGGGTGTCCAGCGCGGGCGGGCACGACCAGGTGCTCGCCGGCATCGGCCTGATGCTCATCGGCATCTTCGTCTTCGCGCTCAACGACGCGCTGGGGAAGTGGCTGGTGGCGACCTATGCCGTCGGCCAGCTGCTGCTGATCCGCGGCGCCGCCGGCCTGGTCTTCCTGGCGCCGTTCCTGCGCCGCGCCGATCGGCGTGAGTTCCGGCACCCGCCGCGGCCGTTCATCCAGTTCCTGCGGCCGATCCTGGCCACGCTCGAAGTCGCCTGCTTCTACTGGGCGCTCGCCACCATGTCGCTGGCCGATGTGATGACCTTCTATCTCGCCGGGCCTATCTACGTCACCGCGATGTCGCCGTTCCTGCTCGGCGAGCGCGTCGGCTGGCGGCGCTGGCTGGCGGTGCTCGCCGGTTTCGCCGGCGTGATGATCGCGCTCGGCCCGACCGCCGGCGCGCTGACGCCGGCGGCGCTGATCGCGATCGCTGGCTCGTTTTTGTTCTCGCTGCTGATGGTGTGCACGCGGCTCGTACGCGGCACGTCCGATCTTTATCTGGTGACGACGCAGACGGTCGGCTCGCTGGTGTTCGGCCTCGTCACGGCGCCGTTCGTGTGGGTGCCGCTCAATCCGCGCGATACGCTGCTGCTCGTCCTGCTCGGCGTCACCGCGATGGTTGCGCACATGTGCATCAACCGCGCGCTCAAGCTGGCGCAGGCCTCGATCGTCGTGCCGTACCAGTACACGACGATCTTCTGGGCAATCCTGCTCGGCTACATCTTCTTCGGCGACGTGCCGCGCGTCGCCATGCTGATCGGCGCGGCCATCATCATCGCCGCCGGCATTTACATCTTCGTGCGCGAGCGCAAGGCGGCGAAGGCGCTGGCGCTGATGGAGCCGCCGTGACGGCCTGCATCCCGACCCTCCCCCTTTCAGGGGGAGGGAGAACGGCGGATCAGCTCACCTTCTTGACGCGGCCCCAGCCCTTGAGCGCCGACCAGATGCGGCGCTCGAGCCGGAAGCGGTCGATCGGCGCCGACGAGTTGATGGCGCGGATGCGGTAGAGGCCGACGCCGGTCCACTGGAAGCCGCACTTCTCCAGCACGCGGCGCGAGGCCGGGTTGGTGACGCGCGCGCCTGCCTGCAGGGCCTCGTGGCCGAGATCGGTGAACGCATAGTCGACCACCGCGTGCAGCGCCTCGGTCGCGTAGCCCTTGCCCCAATAGGGCGAGCCCAGCCAGTAGCCGAGCTCGGGCGTGTCGCCCTCGCACATGATGCTGCACGCGCCGGCGACCGCGCCGTCGGTCAGCGTGATCAGGAACACGGCGTCGCCCGCCGCCTTGTTCGCGCCCGAAATGAAGCCCTCGGCATCCGCCATGCGATACGGATGCGGAATGCGCGCCGTGTTCTCGGCAATGCGGCGATCGTTGGCGAGCGCTGCGACCGTTTTAGCGTCCTCGAGGCGCGGGGCGCGCAGGGCAAGCCGCTTGGTCTCGAGGACGGGGATACTCGCCTCGCGAAAGCTCTCGCTTGGGATCTCTTCCAACAGGGTCATGGCTCTCGGGCTCCAGGTTCGCGCCGGTGCGGGCTTGCGCCGGCGCTGAAAAAGCGAAGAGGGGCAGCCGGTCACCCGTCTCCCCCTCTCGAAGCTGCCAAGAGCCCCGCCGGTTCGACTTTAAGGTGACCGGCGGACCTCGATTTTGTCCACCGTTTACTCTGCCGCAGCCTCCGTCATCGGAACAACCGATACGATTTTGCGGCCTTTTTCTTTGGTAGCGAACTGGATCTTTCCATCGATAAGCGCGAAGAGCGTGTGATCCTTGCCCATGCCGACATTGCGTCCGGCATGCCAGGTCGTACCGCGCTGACGGGCAATGATGTTGCCCGCGATGGCGATCTCGCCGCCGGCCTTCTTCAGGCCAAGGCGCCGGCCCGCGGAGTCGCGGCCGTTCCGGGAAGATCCGCCTGCTTTCTTGTGAGCCATCGTTACTCTCTCGAATTCGAACGTGTTCTACACCGATTCCCTGACGGAATCATCTCACAACTTTGTTTCCGCCTGTTACGTCAGGCAGCCGGCTTTGCCGCGGCTTCCGCCTTCGGCTTCGCGGCGCGCTTGGCCCGCTTCGGGGCCTCCTTCGCCGGCTTCTTGCCGCCGGTCAGAATCTCGGTGATGCGGATCACCGAAAACTCGTGCCGGTAGCCGCGCTTGCGGCGCGAGTTCTTGCGCCGGCGCTTCTTGAAGGCGATGACCTTGTCGCCGCGATCGTGCTGGAGCACCTCGCCGGCCACCGTCGCGCCCGCCACCAGCGGAGCGCCGATCTCGGGGGTCTCGCCGCCGACCACCAGCACTTCGCCGAATTCAATCACTTGCCCGGGCTCGGCCGCGACGCGGTCGATCCGGATCACATCGTCCGGGGCGACGCGGTACTGCTTGCCGCCCGTTTTGATGACTGCGAACATTTTTCGTCCCTTCGTGTTCGATCCCGGCACTCGAACCTCGCGGTCCGGGCCGGCTTCTTGTCAGTCGGTTTGTCGTTTGTTTTTAGAGGCTTAGCGGCCTTGAGGGGCACGTAAAGCCAAGCACGCGGGCCTCTCGACCCGCGCGCGGCAGGTTTATGCGGGGTGGGGGTCCTTCTGTCAAGGAATGGCGGTGTTTGGCGGTGTCCGCAATGCCCACCGGCGGAACGCCGTCGCCGCTTGCTGCTTATCCATATATGGAGTATAGTATCCACATACGGATGGACGGCCCAATGGCCCTGGCGAAACGCAAACCGCTCGACATCCCGGCGATGCGTCCCGAGGAGCGCACGAAACCCGAGGTGCGCAAGCGCATGTCGGGGCCGGCGATGCGTACCTTCCTCAATATCGCGGAGAAGTGGCGGCTCAGCGGCAAGGAGCAGATCGCCATCCTCGGCGCGCCGGCGGCCTCGACCTTCTACAAGTACAAGTCCGGCGACGTCGGCACGCTGTCGCTCGACCTCTTGACCCGCATTTCGCTCGTGCTCGGCATCTACAAGGCCCTGCACATCCTCTATCCCGACGCCGCGCTCGCCGACCGCTGGATCAAGCTGCCGAATGCTAATCCGATGTTCGGCGGCAGGACGCCGGCCGAATTCATCGCGCAGGGCGAGATGGATTGCCTCTACCGGCTTCGCCGGCTGCTCGACGCGCGCAGGGGCGGCTGGAATTGACGCCGGAGCTCACCGCCGTCCGGCTCGCCGATACGCATCGCCTGATTCCGAGCCGCTTCCCGCCCTCCGGCCTGTTCGACGCCGTTGTGTCGCCGCGCGACCTGAAGGCCGTGCTCGACCTCGAGGGCTGGAGCAACGACCGCATCGCCGCCGAGCTCGGCGTGGTGCACATGCTGCCGAAAGCCGAATGGGTCACCGGCACGCCGAACGCCAGCATCGTGATGGCCGCGTTCTGCCATCCGCACCCGCAAGGCGGCCGCTTCAGCACGCCGGAGCTCGGCGCCTGGTACGCGGGACTGTCGCGAGAGACCGCGATCGCGGAAACCGTGTTCCACCGCACCCGCGAGCTCGACGAGATCGGCGTCACCGACACCGTCCTGCACATGCGCGAATACCTCGCCGATTTCGATTGCGCCTTCCACGACGTGCGGCGCGGCTTCGACGACTGCCACGATGCCGACAGCTACGTCGCCGGGCAGGCGCTGTGCCGCGCCTTGCGGCCGGCAGGCTCGAACGGCGTGATCTTTCGCAGCGTGCGCCACCCCGGCGGCGAATGCGTCGCCTGCTACCGGCCGAAGCTCATCGGCAATGTGCGCCAGGGCGCGCATTTCGAATATCGGTGGGAAGGCACGCGCGCGCCGCGGGTCGTCAAGCTGGAGGGGTAGGCCACCCTCACTGCGGAGTGATGCCCAGTTCCTTGATGGCGTGGCCCCACTTCTCGGCATCCTTGCGCGTCAGCTCGCCGAGCTGTTCCGGAGACAGCTTGGCAACTTCGACGCCAATGTCCGCCATCTTCTGTTTCACGTCGGGAAGAAACAGGATGCGGCTGATCTCTCCATTGAGCTTGTCGACAATGGGACGCGGCATGCCGGCGGGACCGAAGGCGCCGTACCACACCGACATCTCGTATCCGGGGACTGTCTCGCCGACGGTCGGCACATCGGGAAGCAGCTCCGAGCGCTTGCCTTCGGTCACGGCGAGCAGGCGCAGCTGGCCCGCCTTCACATGCGACAGACTTTGCGTGCCTGCCGTGAAGAACAACTGACATTCCCCGGCAACCGTGCCGAGCACGGCCGGCGCGCCGCCGCGATAGGGCACGTGCACCATCTTCACGCCGGTCATCTTCTCGAACAGCGCGCCGCACAAATGATTGGTCGAGCCCGCTCCGGCCGAGGCGTATGCGATCTTCCCCGGATTGGCCTTGGCATAATCGATGAACTCGCGCACCGTTTTCGCCGGCACCGATGGATGCACGACCATGGTGTTGGTCACGTAAGCAAGCATGGCGATCGGCGAGAAGTCTTTCACCCCATCGAAAGGCATCGAGGCGAACAGAGCGTGGTTCATCGTATGCACGCTCATCGTGTTGAACAGGAACGTGTAGCCATCCGGCGCCGCGCGCGCGACTATCGCCGTTCCAATATTGCCTGATGCACCGGTGCGGTTTTCAACCACAACCGGCTTTCCGAACGTCTGCTGGAGATAGCCGGCGACGAGGCGCGCGAGGATATCGGTCGAACCACCGGCTGCGAACGGCACGATCAAGGTGATGTTGCGCGTGGGATAAGCGACATCGGCGGCCTGCGCGAAGGCGACGCGCAGCGGGGCGGCGGCGGCGAGTCCGCCAAGGCCTGTCACGACGGCTCTACGGTTGGGCATTGTCATCATGGCTCTCCGGCATCGACTGTCGCGGCTTTTGTCGCTTACTTTGGCGGATCGATCAACGTGATTTGTCAGGTCGGCTATCGCGGCGTAAGGCCGCGCAAAACCGCACGCACGGAACCGTACATGGCTTTGGATTTTACCACACGCCCTGAAATACGCGGCACCTTCGGCGCCGTCGCCACGACCCACTGGATCGCCAGCACGGTCGCGATGTCGGTGCTCGAGCGCGGCGGCAACGCCTTCGATGCGGCCGCGGCCGCCGGCTTCGTGCTGCAAATCGTCGAGCCGCATCTGGTCGGCCCCGGCGGCGAAGTGCCGATCATTCTCAAACGGGCGGACGCGGCGGAGCCCATCGTCATTTGCGGACAGGGACCGTATCCGCAAGACGCGACGCCAGAGCGATTTGCGCAGCTCGGATTGAAGCAGGTGCCGGGAACGGGCCTGCTGCCCGCCGTAGTGCCGGGCGCATTCGACGCCTGGATGCTGTTGCTGCGAGACCACGGCACCTGGCGGCTCGCCGACATCCTCGAGCCGGCCGTCGGCTACGCGGAAAACGGATTTCCGGTGCTGCCGCGCGTCGCCGCCTCGATCTTGCCGGCGAAGGATTTCTTCATCGCGGAATGGCCGACGTCCGCTGCGGTCTGGCTGCCGCGTGGCGAGGTCCCACGGCCGCGCACCTTGCATCGCACGCCCGATATCGCCGCAACCTATCGCCGCATCGTCGCCGAGGCAGAGTCGGCGGGCGCAGACCGCGACGCGCAGATCGAAAAGGCCCGTGACACCTATTACCGCGGCTTCGTCGCCGATGCGATCGATCGCTTCTACCGCACGGCCGAATTGATGGACTCGACTGGACGCCGCAATGGCGGGCTTCTCCGCGGCGACGATCTCGCGCGCTATCGCGCCCGCACCGAAAAGACGGTGTCGCGTCGCTATCGCGACGTCACGGTGCACAAGACCGGGCCGTGGGGGCAGGGGCCGGTGGCGCTCGAAGTGCTTGCACTCATCGAAGGCTTCGATGTCGACGCGATGGCGCCCGCGGGCGAGCGCTTCGTGCACACATTGGTCGAGTGCCTCAAGCTCGGCTTAGCGGATCGCGAGGTGTTCTACGGCGATCCGGACTTTACGGAGGTGCCGCTTCAGACACTCATGTCGGACGACTACGCGGCGGCGCGCCGCAAGCTCGTCACCGAGAAAGCCTCCGTCGAGATGCGCCCCGGCAATCTGCCGGGCGCGGCCGAGCGCATGCAGCGCGTGCTGGCGATGGCCGGCGTTGAAACGCCGGCGAATATCGGCACCGGTGAGCCCACCTTTGCGCCGCTCCCGGTCGAGTGGGGCGACACTGTGCATATCGACGTGGTCGACCGCTTCGGCAATATGCTCGCGGCGACGCCCTCGGGCGGCTGGCTGCAGAGTTCTCCGGCGGTGCCGGGGCTCGGCTTCTCGATCTCGACCCGCGGTCAGATGGGCTGGCTCGAGGAGGGCCATCCTTCCACCGTGCGCGCCGGCGCGCGGCCGCGCACGACCCTGACGCCGACATTGGTGACGCGCGGCGGCGAGGGCTATCTCGCGATGGGAACGCCCGGCGGCGACCAGCAGGACCAATGGACGCTCGCGGTGCTATTGCGCTACCTGCACCACAGCCTCGATCTACAGGCCGCGATCGATCTGCCGCTGTTTACCAGCCGGCATTATCCGCAATCCTTCTATCCGCGCACCTTCGAGCCGAACCGGCTCCTGGTCGAGAACCGCTTCGGCGAGGAAGCGATCGCAGCGTTGCGCCGTCGCGGGCACGATGTGCTGGTGCAGGACGCGTGGTCGCTCGGGCGCGTGTGCGCTGCCGGACGCAAGGACGGCATGGTCTTCGCCGCGGCGACGCCGCGCCTGATGCAGGCCTATGCGATCGGGCGATAAGAGGCGCGCAAAGCGCGGCCTCTTCTAGGCAGCCGGGTCAAGTAGCGGCGCGATCAGGAACGCGGCGAGCAGCGCACCCGTCTGCTCGTCGTCGGCGCGATACCAGCCTGCTTCATGCAACAGGTTCATCGTGCCGACACAATGGCCCGCGTAGACGACGGGAATATTGAGCACCGATCCGAGGCCGAGACCGAGAATGGTCTCGTGGTCGTCGAAAGCCGATCGAATATCGTCGGGTCCGCTGCCGAGAAAGGCCTTCATGTCGCGAAGCACGTGATCGGCCCACGCCGTCGCCTTCTTCTGCTTGCGGCCGCCGGGAGGATAGGCCGCCGGCATGTTGCTGTAGATGCGTTGCACCTCGGAGAGCGCGCTGTCGAAGCGCATGACCGTGAACAGCCGGTGCCCGATCACCTGCGCGCTGAGCGCTTCTAGCGCCGCGCAGATGGCGTGCGGCTGACCGGCCGCACGCTGTGCCTGCGTGAGCGCATACAGATCATCGGCAATGAGCGTGCGGCGTGACGACGGCATCGGACGCTGTGTGTGCTGCCGCGCTAGCGGACAAGCGGTCCTGCTCACGCCCCCGGCTTGACCGGCTCGCCCGCGGCCGCGGCCCAGGCCGTCTCGCCCTCCGGCGCGGACTGCGCCAGGCGATAGCCGACGCCGAGCTCGGTCACCAGGATGCGCGGCATGTCCGGGTTCGGCTCGATCTTCTGCCTGAGCTTGCGCACGAAGATGCGCAGATAGTGCGTGTCGTGCACGTGGATCGAGCCCCACACCTCCTTGAGGAGATGCTGGTGCGTGACGACGTTGCCGGCGTGCTGCGCCAGCACCTGGAGCAAACGGTATTCCTTCGGTGTCAGCGTCAGCCGCTGGCCGTTGAGCATCACCGCGCGGGCGGCAAGATCGATGGTGAGCGGGCCGATGACGACGGTCGGCTCGCCGCTCGAGGCGCGCGATTGCCGCCTGAGCGCGACGCGCACGCGCGCGAGCAACTCGGCCATGCCGAACGGCTTGACCACGTAGTCGTCGGCGCCGGCCTCGAGCACGTGCACCTTCTGCGCCTCGCTGGAGCGCACCGACAGCACGATGATCGGCACGTTCGACCAGGAGCGGATGCGCTCGACCACCTCCGAGCCGTCCATGTCGGGCAGGCCGAGATCGACGATGGCGATGTCGATCGGCCGCAAGGTCGCGGAGCGAATCGCCTCGGTGCCGGTGGCGGCCTCGTGCACCACGAAGCCGTTGAGCTCGAACCCGGTGCGCAGGAAGCGCCGGATCTGCACTTCGTCGTCGACGATCAGAACGATGGGGGCAGGTTCATTCATCTGCGTCGCTTTCCAGTTGCGTGACGGCACTCTGCGTCACCGGCAGTTCGACGGTCAGCGTCGTGCCGAGAGCAGGCCCGTCGCTGACCGCGTTGAGTTTGCCGCCATTGGCGGTCACGAAAGCACTGGCGATCCACAGGCCGAGGCCCGAGCCGCTGGTCGTGGCCGCGAGGCGCTCGCCGCGCACGAAGCGCTCGAAGATCGTCGCCTTCTCCGTCTCGGAGAGGCCGGCGCCTTCGTCCCGCACGCTGATGAACAGGCGGCCGCCGCGCGCTTCCCCAGAGATGGCGATGCGCGAGCCGGCCTGCGAGTACTTGACCGCGTTGTCGATGATCTGCACGAGCGCCTGCTGTACCAATACAGCATCAACGTGCACCAGCGGCAAATCCTGTGGCAGGTCGACCGCCACCGTGCGGTCCACAAGGCGCCGCTGGCAGCGGCGCAGCGCCGAATGCAGGATATCGGCCGGGTCGGCCCATTCCAGCTGGGGCTTGACGCCGTCGCTGGAGATGCGGCTGGCGTCGAGCAGGTTCTGGATGTCGCCGTTGAGGCGCTCGGCCTCGTCGTGCACGCCCTGCACCAGCGCCTTCAGGTTCTTCTCGTCCTTGAGCGCGGGCGCGGCGCCAAGCACGGTGGCGGCGCCGAGAATCGAGGCCAGCGGCGTGCGCAATTCGTGGCTGACCGAGCCGATCAGCGCCTCGCGCAGCTGGTCGGTCTGGGCGCGCATCCGCGCCTCGCTGATGGCGTGGGCGACGCCCAGGCGGTCGAGCGTGGCGGTGGCGTCGGCGAGCACGGCATCGACACGAGCACGTAGTGCCTCCTGGCTCGCGAGCGACGCGCGGCCGAGATTGACGGCGATCACGCCGAACTCGCGCCGTGTCGGCGACACCGCGCGCACCAGCCAGATATCGCCGCCGGCGGCGACCGCGGTGCCTCCCGCGTTGGAGCCGTGCGTGAAGTCCATGTCGTCGACGCGCTCCAGCACCACGGCGGGCACGGCGCCGGCGCGGCGCGCGGCAGCGGCGGCGTCGCGCTGCGGCCCGAACAGGATCACCCTGCGCTGCATGACCGCGGCGAGATGGTCCTCGATGGCGGCGTGGATGTCGGAGACGTCGAAGGCGACCGCCAGCCGGCGCGAAAAGGCATAGAGATCGGACAGGTCGATCTCACGCTGGCGCGCCAGCGCAAGCTGGTTGCGCAGCCGCGTCGCGAGCTGGCCGACGATCACGGCGGTGAAAGTGAAAAGCACGAGATTGAAGACCTCGTGCGGGTCCTTGATCTGCAGGCTGTAGAGCGGCTCGAAGAAGAAATAGGCCGAGGCCAGGATGCCGCAGACTGCCGCGAACACGGCGGCGGCGACGCCCCAGCGGGTCGCCGCGATCAGCACCGGGATGAGATAGATCGCCGAGCCATGGGTCAGCCCGGTGAAGACGATGATGCCGTAAAGCGCCAGGGTCACCACGGCGATCAGGCCGAGGGTGAGCAGCAGATTCAGCGCCTGCTCGCGCAGCGAGGCAATCAGGACGGATTTCTGCATCATGCGCCGTGAGGAGGCCCCAAGTTCCTGCCCGGTCCGCCGATAATAGGCGTTTCGCCCTTGTCTGTCCCGGCCCGCTTGGCTACATACCGGCCGTCCGATTGGGGCTTTTTCAGGCCCCGGACGGGCCGCGGGAGAGGTGGCTGAGTGGTTGAAAGCACCGCACTCGAAATGCGGCATACTCGCAAGGGTATCGGGGGTTCGAATCCCTCCCTCTCCGCCAGAATTTCAACGGCTCAGTTCGAACCCCCGATCCTTTAGCGCGCGGCGGCGCGCTTTGCGCGACGCCCCGCGCCGAGAACGGCCCCGCGAAGCGGGGCCTACGGGTTCGAATCCCTCCCTCTCCGCCAACTAAATCCTAACCAATCCGCCATCCGAAGGTGATCGTGGCCCGCCCCCGGCCCGCCGCGCGCGGCCGATTGCCGGCCGGGCCAGGGATGCAGCGCAACCGCCTCCCGTCCGCCGGGTCCCGGACTGCGCCCATCGAGTCCGGACTGCGGGGCCAAGATGTCGCGGCGCCGCCGCCGCCCGATATTGATCGATCTCAAAGACCGGTCCGCCAAATCACGGTTGTGTCGCCCCGAAAGGTCCTGAAACGGACCGCGTCACGGGGCCCCCCATGCCAGACAGACCGGTTGCCAGCGTCGCGGGCCAGGGCCGCGCGCTGTGGATGTCCACCATCGCCTTCACCGTCTGCTTCGCGGTGTGGACCATCTTCGCCATCATCGGCATCCAGATAAAGCAGCAGCTCGGCCTCAACGAGACGCAGTTCGGCCTCCTGGTCGGCACGCCTATCCTGACCGGCTCGGTGATCCGCATCTTCCTCGGCATCTGGACCGACCAGATCGGCGGTCGCCGCGTCTACACGGTGGTGATGCTCGCCGCCGCGCTCGCGACCTTTCTGCTCACCTATGCGCACACCTACACGCAGTTCCTGATCGCGGCGCTCGGCGTCGGCATCGCCGGCGGCTCGTTCGCGGTCGGCATCGCCTATGTCTCGCGCTGGTATCCGCCGGCGAAGCAGGGCACTGCGCTCGGCATCTTCGGTGCGGGCAATGTCGGCGCCGCGGTGACCAAGTTCTGCGCGCCGTTCGTGCTCGTCGCCTATGGCTGGGAGGTGACGGCGCAGGTCTGGGCGGCGGCGATCGCCGTGATGGGCATCGTGTTCTGGTTCTTGACTAGCGAAGACCCGACGGAGATGGCGCGCCGCGCCAAAGGCGAGCGGCCGCGCAGCGCCTGGCTCGAGCTCGAACCGCTCAAGAACCTGCAAGTGTGGCGCTTCTCGCTTTATTATTTCTTCGCCTTCGGCGCCTTTGTCGCGTTGTCGCTGTGGCTGCCGCGCTACCTGATCGGCGTCTACAAGCTCGACATCGAAACCGCAGGCATGCTCGGCGCCGCCTATTCGATCCCGGCGAGCCTGTTCCGCGCTTATGGCGGGCATCTGTCCGACAAATACGGCGCGCGGCGCATCATGTACTGGATGTTCGGCGTTTCGGCGCTGATCACCTTCATCCTCGCCTATCCGCCGACCGACTATGTGATCCAGGGCATGAAGGGCCCAATCCATTTCCACATGGCGACCGGCGTCGTCACCTTCGTGTCGCTGATGTTCGTGCTCGGCTTCTTCATGAGCCTCGGCAAGGCGGCGGTCTACAAGCACATCCCGGTTTACTACCCGAACAATGTCGGCTCGGTCGGCGGCCTCGTCGGCATGATCGGCGGCCTCGGCGGCTTCGTGCTGCCGATCGCCTTCGGCGTGCTCAACGATCTCACCGGCATCTGGACGAGCTGCTTCATGCTGCTGTTCCTGGTCGCCGCGGGTTCGCTGGTTTGGATGCATCTCGCCATCCGCCGCATGGAACGCGAGGCGCTCGAGCCCGGCCTGCGCCGCCTGCCGGAATTCCCGGAAATGGCGCCGATCCACGAGGAGAAGCACGTCGGCGCGCTTTCCGGCGTCATTACCGAATGGCAGCCCGAGGATCCGCAATTCTGGAACGACAAGGGCCGCGCCATCGCCCGCCGCAACCTTTGGCTTTCGGTTCCGGCGCTGCTGCTCGCCTTCGTGATCTGGATGGTGTGGTCGGTCGTTGTCGCCAAGCTGCCGGCGATCGGGTTCAAGCTCACGACCGATCAATTGTTCTGGCTCGCGGCCATGCCCGGCCTGTCCGGCGCGACCTTGCGCATCTTCTATTCGTTCATGCCGCCGATCTTCGGCGGCCGCCTGTGGACCGCGGTGTCCACCTGGTCGCTGATGATCCCGGCGGTCGGCATCGGGCTCGCGGTGCAGTCGCCCGACACGCCTTACATTATCTTGCTGTCCCTGGCGCTGCTGTGCGGCTTCGGCGGCGGCAACTTCGCCTCGTCGATGGCCAACATCTCCTTCTTCTTCCCGAAGGCGGAGAAGGGCACGGCGCTCGCGCTCAACGCCGGGCTCGGCAATCTAGGCGTCAGCGTCGGCCAGTTCGTGATCCCGATCGTCATCACCAGTGGCGTATTCGGCTGGCTCGGCGGCGAGCCGCAGCAGGCGAGCGAGGGCGCCAAGCTCTGGCTGCAGAACGCCGGCTTCATCTGGGTGCCATTCATCGCGGCCTCGGCGATCGCCGCGTGGTTCGGCATGAACGACATCGCGGCGATGAAGGCGTCCTTCGCCGACCAGGCGGTCATCTTCAAGCGCAAGCATAACTGGGTCATGTGCCTGCTCTACACCGGCACGTTCGGCTCGTTCATCGGCTACTCGGCCGCGTTCCCGCTGCTCGCCAAGATGCAGTTTCCCCACGTCGACTCGCTGAAGCTCGTCTTCCTCGGGCCGCTCGTCGGCGCCATCTCGCGCTCGGTCACAGGCAAGCTATCGGATCGCTACGGCGGCGGCCGCGTCACCGTCTGGGTCTTCGCGCTGATGATCGTCGCGGTGTTAGGCGTCATCCACTTCCTCGGCATCAAGGAGCAACCCGGCGCCTTCTGGGGCTACTTCGCGATGTTCATGGTGCTGTTCTTCGCCACCGGCGTCGGCAACGCCTCCACGTTCCAGATGATCCCGTCGATCATGCGGGCGGAGATGCCGCGTCTCGAGCCCGGCGCCAATCCAGCGGTGCAGCAGAAGCAGGCCGAGATGGAATCGGCGGCGATCATCGGCTTCACCTCCGCGGTCGCGGCCTACGGCGCCTTCTTCATCCCGAAGGCCTATGGCACCTCGATCGCGCTGACCGGCGGCACGCAGGCGGCCCTGTGGTGCTTCATCGGCTTCTACGTCGTCTGCCTCGGCGTCACCTGGGCCTTCTACACGCGCCGCGGCGGCCTGCTGCACGACATCGAGCGCGGCAAGCGCATGCCCGCCGCCGCGCAACCCGCCGAATGAGAACGAGAAAGACAGGGCAATGAGTCACTTCCTCGATCGTCTGAGCTTCTTCAAGCGCGGCAACGAGCCGTTCTCCAACGGGCACGGCATCGTCACCCACGAGGACCGGCGCTGGGAGGACGGCTACCGCAAGCGCTGGCAGCACGACAAGATCGTGCGCTCGACGCATGGCGCGAACTGCACCGGTTCGTGCTCATGGAAGATCTACGTCAAGGGCGGCATCGTCACCTGGGAAACGCAGCAGACCGACTATCCGCGCACGCGCCCCGAACTGCCGAACCATGAGCCGCGCGGCTGCTCGCGCGGCGCCAGCTATTCCTGGTACCTCTATTCCGGCAACCGCGTGAAATATCCGCTGGTGCGCTCGCGGCTGTTGAAGCTGTGGCGCGAGGCGCGCGCGCTGCGCACACCGGTCGCGGCCTGGGCGTCGATCGTCGAGAGCCCCGAGAAGCGCGAGGCTTATACGTCGAAGCGCGGCCTCGGCGGCTTCGTGCGCGCGACCTGGGACGAGGTCACCGAGATCGTCGCCGCCGCTAACGCCTACACCATCAAGAAGCACGGCCCCGACCGCGTCATCGGCTTCTCGCCGATTCCGGCGATGTCGATGGTTTCCTATGCTGCCGGCTCGCGCTACCTGTCGCTGATCGGCGGCGTGTGCATGTCGTTCTACGACTGGTATTGCGATCTGCCGCCGTCGTCGCCGCAGACCTGGGGCGAGCAGACCGACGTTCCCGAGTCGGCCGACTGGTACAATTCCGGCTTCCTTATCCTGTGGGGCTCTAACGTCCCGCAGACGCGCACGCCCGACGCGCATTTCTATACCGAGGCGCGCTATCGCGGCGCCAAGAGCGTCGTCATTTCTCCTGACTATTCGGAAGCCTCCAAATTCTCCGATCTGTGGATCTCGGTGAAGCAGGGCACCGACGCCGCGCTCGCCATGGCGATGGGCCACGTCATCTTGCGCGAATTCCATATCGACCGGAAGGCGAAATACTTCGAGGACTATGTCCGCCAGTACACGGATATGCCGATGCTGGTGGAGCTGGTGAAGCAGGACGGGCGGCTGGTGCCCGGGCGGCTCCTGCGCGCGTCCGACTTCACCGGCGGTCTCGGCGAGAGCAACAATCCCGAGTGGAAGACCGTAGCCTTTGACGAGACCAGCAAGACCATCGTCGCGCCACGCGGCTCGGTCGGCTTCCGCTGGGGCGAGAAGGGGAAGTGGAATCTCGAGGAGAAGAAGTCGGACGGCGGCGCGACGAGGCTGCAGCTCAGCTTTGCCGCGGACAAGGATGAACTCGCCGACGTCGGCTTCCCGTATTTCGGCAATCGCGAGCACGACCATTTCGCCGGCACCGATCATCCGGACGTGCTGGTGCGCAAGGTGCCGGCCAGGCGCGTCGCCCTGAAGGACGGCGAGAAGCTCGTCGCCACGGTGTTCGACCTGTTCGTCGCCAATTACGGCGTCGATCGCGGCTTCGGCGGCGAGTACGTCGCCAAGAGTTACGACGAGAACGTGCCGTACACGCCGGCCTGGGCCGAAAAGATCACCGGCGTGCCGCGCGACCAGATCGTCACCGTTGCGCGCGAGTTCGCGCTCAACGCCGAAAAGACCAAGGGCCGCTCGATGGTGATCATCGGCGCGGCAATGAACCACTGGTTCCACTGCGACATGAACTACCGCGGCGTCATCAACATGCTGGTGATGTGCGGGTGCGTCGGTCAGTCGGGCGGCGGCTGGTCGCATTACGTCGGTCAGGAGAAGCTTCGCCCGCAGTCCGGATGGCTGCCGCTCGCCTTCGCGCTCGACTGGAGCCGGCCGCCGCGCCAGCAGAATTCCACCTCGTTCTTCTACGCACACACCGACCAGTGGCGCTACGAGACCGTCGGCATCGACGAGATCTTGTCGCCGACCGCGCCTCCCGGCCCGTGGGACGGGGCGCTGATCGACTACAACGTCCGCGCCGAGCGCATGGGCTGGCTGCCGTCGGCGCCGCAACTGCGGCAGAACCCGCTGGCGCTTGCCGCCAAGGCGCAGGCCGCCGGCCTCGAGGCCAAGGACTATGTCGCCAAGGCGCTGAAGTCCGGCGAGTTGCAGCTCGCCTGCGAGGACCCCGACCATCCCGACAACTGGCCGCGCAATATGTTCGTGTGGCGCTCGAACCTGCTCGGCTCGTCCGGCAAGGGCCACGAATATTTCCTCAAGCACCTGCTCGGCACGACGCACGGCGTGCAGGGCAAGGACCTCGGCGAGACCGGCCGGAAGAAGCCAAAGGAAGTCGTCTGGCGCGATGACGCGCCGAAGGGAAAGCTCGACCTGCTGGTGACGCTCGACTTCCGCATGTCGACGACCTGCGTCTACTCCGACATCGTGCTACCGACCGCGACCTGGTACGAGAAGAACGACCTCAACACATCCGACATGCATCCCTTCATCCATCCGCTGACCTCGGCGGTGGACCCCGTGTGGGAATGCAAGAGCGATTGGGAAATCTACAAGGCGATCGCCAAGGCGTTCTCGCGCGTCGCGCCGGAAGTGCTCGGCGTCGAGAAGGACGTCGTGATGACGCCGATCCAGCACGACTCGCCCGGCGAGATCGCGCAGGCGCTCGACGTCAAGGAGTGGAAGAAGGGCGAGGTCGAACCGATCCCCGGCAAGACCATGCCGGCGGTAACCGTGGTCGAGCGCGACTACCCGAACGTCTACAAGCGCTTCACCGCGCTCGGTCCGCTGATGCAGAAGATCGGCAACGGCGTGAAAGGCATGGCCTGGAACACCGAGCACGAGGTCGATCTTTTAAAGCGCCTCAACGGCGAGGTTACGGAGGAGGGCGCAACCAAGGGTCTCGCCCGCATCGAGAGCGACATCGACGCGACGGAAGTGATCCTGTCGCTGGCACCGGAAACCAACGGCGAGGTCGCGGTCAAGGCGTGGGAAGCGCTGTCGAAGACGACGGGGCTCGACCACACGCACCTCGCCATCCCGAAGGAAGACGAGAAGATCCGCTTCCGCGATGTGGTCGCGCAGCCGCGCAAGATCATCTCGGCGCCGACCTGGTCGGGGCTGGAGTCCGAGAAGGTCTGCTACAACGCCGGCTACACCAACGTGCACGAATTGATCCCGTGGCGAACGCTGTCGGGCCGGCAGCAGCTCTACCAGGATCACCTATGGATGCGCGCCTTCGGCGAGGCCTTGTGCGTCTACCGCCCGCCCATCGATCTCAAAGCCGTGAAGCCGGTGATCGACTCCAAGCCGAACGGCGAGAAGCAGATCGTCCTGAATTTCATCACGCCGCACCAGAAGTGGGGCATCCACTCGACCTACACCGACAACCTGCTGATGCTTACGCTCTCGCGCGGCGGGCCGATCGTGTGGATCAGCGAGAACGACGCCAGGAAAGTCGGTATCGCCGATAACGACTGGATCGAAGCCTACAATTCGAACGGTGCGCTGGTCGCGCGCGCCGTGGTGTCGCAGCGCGTGAAGGACGGCATGTGCCTGATGTACCACGCGCAGGAGAAGATCGTGAACGTGCCGGGCTCGGAAGTGACCGGCCAGCGCGGCGGCATCCACAACTCGGTGACGCGCATCGTCGTCAAGCCGACGCACATGATCGGCGGCTACGCGCACCAGGCATACGGCTTCAACTACTACGGCACGATCGGCACCAACCGCGACGAGTTCGTCATCATCCGCAAGATGAAGACCGTCGACTGGCTGGACAAGCCGACCGCCGACCAGCCCGCACCGCTCACCGTCGCGCCCAAGATGGAGCCCGCACAATGAAAATCCGCGCGCAAATCGCGATGGTGCTGAACCTCGACAAATGCATCGGCTGCCACACCTGTTCCGTCACCTGCAAGAACGTGTGGACCAACCGCGAGGGCATGGAATACGCCTGGTTCAACAACGTCGAGACCAAACCCGGCATCGGCTATCCCAAGGAGTGGGAAAACCAGGAGCGCTGGAACGGCGGCTGGCGGCGCAAGAAGAACGGCAAGATCGAGCCGCGCATCGGCTCGAAGTGGCGCGTGCTGGCGAACATCTTCGCCAACCCGGACCTGCCCGAGATCGACGACTACTACGAGCCGTTCACCTTCGACTACGAGCATCTCCAGAACGCGCCCGAGCTGAAGGCCTCGCCGACCGCGCGGCCGCGCTCGCTCATCACCGGCCAGCGCATGGAGAAGATCGAGTGGGGCCCGAACTGGGAGGAGATCCTCGGCACCGAGTTCGCCAAGCGCTCGAAGGACGTGAACTTCGAGGGCATCCAGAAGGACATCTACGGCCAGTTCGAAAACACCTTCATGATGTACCTGCCGCGGCTGTGCGAGCACTGCCTCAATCCGACCTGCGTCGCGGCCTGCCCTTCCGGCGCCATCTATAAGAGGGAAGAAGACGGCATCGTCCTCATCGACCAGGACAAGTGCCGCGGCTGGCGCATGTGCGTGTCCGGCTGCCCGTACAAGAAGATCTACTACAACTGGTCGAGCGGCAAATCCGAGAAGTGCATCTTCTGCTATCCGCGCATCGAGGCGGGCCAGCCGACGGTTTGCTCGGAGACCTGCGTCGGACGCATCCGCTATCTCGGCGTCGTGCTTTACGATGCCGACCGCATCGAGGAAGCGGCCTCGACACCGGGCGAGCGCGATCTCTACGAGGCGCAGCTCCGAATCTTCATGAACCCGCACGATCCCGCCGTCATCGCGCAGGCGCGTGCCGACGGCATCGCCGAGAACTGGCTCGAGGCCGCGCGCCGTTCGCCGGTCTACAAGATGGCGATGGACTGGCGGGTCGCGTTCCCGCTGCACCCGGAATACCGCACGCTGCCGATGGTCTGGTACGTGCCGCCGCTGTCGCCGATTCAGTCCGCGGCGCAGGCCGGCAAAATCGGCCATGACGGCGAGATGCCGGACGTGCGCTCATTGCGCATCCCGCTCAAATACCTCGCCAACCTGCTGACCGCGGGCAAGGAGGAGCCGGTGGCGCTCGGCCTCGAGCGCATGCTGGCGATGCGCACCTATATGCGGGCGAAGACCGTCGACGGCGTCATCGACGAGCATATCGCCAAGCGCGTCGGCCTCACCAGCGCGGCGATCGAGGACATGTACCACATCATGGCGATCGCCAATTACGAGGACCGCTTCGTCATCCCGACCGCGCACCGCGAGATCGACGAGGATGCCTACGACCTGCGCGGCTCGTGCGGCTTCTCGTTCGGCAATGGGTGCTCCGGCGGCACCACCGAAACCAATCTGTTCGGCACGCCCAAAGGATCCAACAAGCGGGCCAAGAATCCGATGGAGGTGGTGTGATGAGCAGGACGCTGAAGGCGCTCTCGGTGCTCTTGACCTATCCGACGACCGAACTGCAAGAGGCGGCGGGTGAAATCGGCCTCGTCCTGGCGCAGGACAGGCATCTGCCGGCGGGTGTCTGGCGGCAGCTCTCCGCGTTGACGACGGAACTCGCCACAGGCGATCTCTATGATCTGCAGGAGCGTTACGTGCTGCTGTTCGACCGCACGCGCTCGCTGTCGCTGCACCTGTTCGAGCATGTGCACGGCGAAAGCCGTGACCGCGGTCAGGCCATGATCGACCTGAAGTCGCAATACGAACAGGCCGGCCTGCTGATGAGCGCGGCCGAACTGCCGGATTTCCTCCCGCTGTTCCTGGAATATCTGGCGACGCGGCCGCTCAAGGAAGCCTGCGAGACGCTCGGCCAGCCCGCCCACATTTTCGCCGCGCTGGCGGAGCGGCTGCGCAAGCGCCAGTCGGCTTACGAGGCCGTGTTCCGCGCGCTGGTCGTGCTGTCGGCGGCGAAGCCGAAGGACGAGGAGGTGTCGGCGCTGCTCGAATTGCCAGATCCGGACGCCGGCGACCTCGCGGCGCTCGACGCCGCCTGGGAGGACGAGCCGGTCAATTTCGGTCCCGGCTCCGGCGACGGCTGCAAGGACGGCCTGATCGCCCGCGTGCGCGGCGGTTTGCGCCCCGCGCCTGACCTGCCTGCGCGCCGTACGTGAGGACATAATCCATGCGAGACATGATCACCTACATCGTCTTCGGCTGGTATCCCTATCTTTGCCTTACCGTTTTCCTGCTCGGCAGCCTGGTGCGCTTCGATCGTGAGCAATACACCTGGCGCTCAGGCTCGAGCCAACTGCTGCGCCGCCGCCAACTGATGTGGGGCTCGAACCTGTTCCACGTCGGCATTCTCGTCATCTTCGCCGGCCATTTTGTCGGCTTGCTGACGCCGATCTGGGTGTTCGACACACTCGGCATCTCGCACACGTTCAAGCAGTGGCTGGCGATCGGCGTCGGCGGCATTGCCGGCGTATTCTGCTTCATCGGCATCACGCTGCTGGTGCACCGCCGTCTGCTCGACGCGCGCATCCGCAACACGTCGTCGTTCGGCGACATTGCGATCCTGCTCCTGCTCTATGCGCAGCTCACGCTCGGCCTCGGCACCATCTTCGTCTCGCTCAATCACCTCGACGGCCACGAGATGGTGAAATTCATGACCTGGGCGCAGGGCATCCTGACGTTGCAACCGGGCGTGTCGTCGCTAATCGCCGACGTCAGTCCGGTGTTCAAGGCGCATCTCGTCCTCGGCATGACCATCTTCTTGGTCTTCCCGTTCACGCGCCTTGTGCACGTCTGGAGCGCACCGGTCTGGTATCTCGGCCGCACCGGCTATCAGGTCGTGCGCACCCGGCGGAACGGCACCGCCAAGCGCCCGGTGCGCGGCGCTGTGCCGGCGGAGTGACGACCATGTCCTGTTCGGTCCACACAAATATCCCGGCCGGCAAGCCGGTGCCGGTCAGCGTCAACGGCATCACCATTGCGCGCGACGCGATCGTGCGCGAGATGCAGCATCATCGGGCGAACAAGCCGATCGAGGCGTGGCAGCACGCGGCCCGCGCACTGGTGGTGCGCGAACTGCTCCTGCAGCGGGCGCGGGCGCTCGACATTGCGCCCGAGCCGGAGAGCGACGAGGCGGGGCGCCGCGAGACCGACGACGAGGCCATCATGCGCGCCGTGGTCGAGCGCGAAGTGGCGCTGCCCGAGCCCGACGACGAAAGCTGCCGGCGCTATTACAAGAACAACATCGCGCGCTTTCGCTCGGACGACATCTACGAAGTCTCGCATATCTTGTTCGCTGCAGCTGCGTCGGACAAGGCCGCTTACGCGCAGGCACGCGCCGATGCTGCGGCCGTGCTGGACGCCCTGCAAGAACGACCCGAGACTTTCGCCGATCTGGCGCGGGCGTATTCGCGCTGCCCGTCGGCCGCACAGGGCGGCAATCTCGGGCAGGTGACGCCCGGGCAGACCACGCCGGAGTTCGAAGCGGCGATGATCGCGCTCGCCCCCGGCGAGATCGCTGCCGCTCCGGTCGAGACACGCTATGGCTTCCACATCGTCCGGCTCGAACAAAAGCACGATGGCCGAATACTGCCTTACGAGTTGGTCGCCGACCGCATCGCCGACTATCTCACCGAGAGCGTGCGTCGCCGGGCGCACGCGCAGTACATCGCCCGGCTTGCCTCCGCGGCGACGATCGAGGGCATCGCCCTAGGTGACGCCGAGGCGCATCGCGTCAACTGACGGAGAGTTCGATGTTGATTGGCGACGTGCTGGCGCGGTTCGACGCGCCCTCCTATGCGGAGGAAGCCGTCCTGCGGATCGGCGACCTCAATCTGCTCGCGCGGATGCGCGCGCAGGCGGAAGCGGAGGGCGAGAGCCTTGGTACATTTGCGCGGACGGCCGCAAGGCGCTTTGCCGCGGAGGCCAGCGACGAAGACTGGGTGACTCTGCTGGGCGCCTTGGCGCGCGCCAGCGATCCCGGCGCAACCTGGCTCAGGCTTGCGTTCGAACACGCAGCCCGAGACTAGGCCCAAGGCCGTCACCTCGCTGGCGCGATTTGGCGCATTCGGATATCGGGAGCTCAATTCACGATTGGCGCAAAGCGGGCCCGCGCCATTTATCTCGCCGGCGGCGTGGCCCACGGTCGGCGTTGCTTGTCTCTTGCCGCGAACGCTGTGATCTCCGGGCGGTGGCTCTCGGTCATATCGATGTCGTCCCAACCGTTGAGAAGCTGGTTGCGGCTGACCGGATCGATCGAAAATGCGTAGCAGCGTCCGTCGCGCTCGATCGTCTGACTCTGCAGATCGACCGTAATATCTTGTCCGGGATCGCGCGTGACGGCGGCGGCAAGCTCGGCGACGTCCGTCTCGGCGACGACCGCCGCAAGGAGGCCGTTCTTGACGGCATTCTGCGCGAAGATGTCGCCGAAGGACGGCGCGATGACGCAGCGGATGCCGGAATCGTAGACCGCATAGACCGCGGCTTCACGCGACGAGCCGCCGCCGAAGTTTCGTCCGGCAAGAAGGATTCTGGCCCCGCGGTAGGCCGGTTGGTTGAGCGGAAAATCGGGCCGCTCCTTGCTGTCGCGATCGAAGCGCAGATCATTGAACAACACAGCGCCGAGGCCCCGGGATCGCGGCCATTTGAGATAGCGCGCCGGCAGGATCTGGTCGGTGTTCAGGTTCGCTGTCGTCAGCGGGCAAGCGGTTGCGGTGAGGCGGACGAATTTTTCCATGGCGCTCTCGCTCAGTTCGGTTTTGCGCCCGACGCTTTGACGATCGGCGCCCAGCGCTTGATGTCCTCGCGTACGAAGGCGGCGAAGTCCTCCGGCGAGTCGCCGATGGGTGTCGCGCCTTCCGTCTTGAGCCGCTTCTGCATCTCCGGGTCGGCGAGGCCGGCGACGATCGCCGCATTCAGCTTCACGGTGATGTCGGGCGGCAATTTGGCAGGCCCGAACACGCCGAACCACGCATTCGATTCAAAGCCCGGCACGGCCTCGGCAATCGCCGGCACCTCGGGAAAGGCCGGCTGGCGCTGCGGGCTGGTCACGCCGTAGGCGCGCAGATTGCCGGCGCGCACTTGTTGGGCACCGGTGACCAGGCTGATGAACATCAGGTCGATCTGTCCGCCGAGCAGATCGCTGAGCGCCGGCGCCGTACCTTTATAGGGAACGTTGAGCAGCCGTGCGCCGGTCATGAGCTTGAGTTTTTCGCCGGCGAGATGCAGCGACGAGCCGATGCCGCCGATGCCGATGGTCAGTTTGTCGGGCTGCGCCTTGGCCAGCGCGATCAGCGAACGCAAATCCTTCGCCGGCAATTTGGGATTGCCGACCAGAAGGCTCGGCACTGTCGCAACCTTTGTGATCGCGGTGAAGTCGGCGGCCGGGTCGTAGGGCAAGTGGGGATAAAGCGACGCGTTGATGGTGTGGCTGCTGAAGCTGACGAGCAGCGTGTAGCCGTCGGGTGCCGATTTTGCCACGGTGTCCGCGGCGATGTTGCCGCCGGCGCCGGGCTTGTTCTCGACCAGGACGTTCTGCTTCAGCGCGGTCGCCATCGGTCCGGCGATCGCGCGGGCGATGGTATCCGTGGTGCCACCGGGAGGCGCGCCGACGATGAGCCGGATCGGCCGCGACGGGTAATCGTCGGCGCTCGCCTGCGGTGCGGCGGCAACCGCGACAGCGAGCATTAACGTGCCTGCGGCCAAGGCGGCAAATTTCGTCATCGGTCGCTTCCTCGATTGCTTTTTATGGCTTCCGTCCCGTCAGCAGGGGCCGAACGTCGGCGAGATGTCCGCTCACCGCTGCGGCGGCCACCATTGCCGGCGACATCAGATGCGTGCGTGCGCCGGGTCCCTGGCGTCCACGGAAGTTGCGGTTCGTGGTCGAGGCGCAGCGCTCGCCCGGTGGCACGAGGTCGCCATTGATGCCGACACACATCGAGCAGCCGGAGTCGGCCCACTCGAGCCCGGCCTCGCGGAATATTACGTCGAGGCCCTCCTGTTCGGCCTGCCTCTTGACCAGCGACGAGCCGGGCGACACCAGGCCCGGCACCTTCGAGCGGCGGCCGGCCAGGACGGCGGCGGCGGCGCGCAGGTCTTCGATGCGAGAATTGGTGCAGGAGCCGATGAAGATGCGGTCGACGGTGATGTCGGTGAGCTTCTGGCCGGGCCGCACCCCCATGTAGTCGATCGCCTCGCGCAGGGATTGCGCGCGCACCGGGTCGGTCTCGCGCGCCGGATCGGGCACGCGGGCGTCGATCGGCAGCGCATCGTCGGGCGTCGTGCCCCAGGTGACGATCGGAGCGATGGCCCCCGCGTCAAGCGTCACCTCGCGGTCGAATTCCGCACCGTCATCGCTGTTGAGCACGGACCAGTCCTCAACGGCACGGTCGAATGCATCGCCATGCGGGGCGTAGGGGCGGCCCTTGAGATAGGCGAAGGTCGTGGCGTCCGGCGCGACCATGCCGCAGCGGCCGCCAGCCTCGATCGACATGTTGCAGAGGGTCAGCCGGCCCTCCATCGACAGCGCGCGGATGGCGCTGCCGGCGAATTCGACCGCGTGGCCCTGCGCGCCGTCGGCGCGGATATTGCCGATAATGGCGAGTGCGATGTCCTTGCCGGAAATGCCGGGCGCGGTCTGGCCCTCGACGTTGATCCGCATTCGCTTGGGTTTCTTCTGCCAGATCGTCTGCGTCATCAAGACGTGCGCGACTTCGGACGCGCCGATGCCGAACGCATAGGCGCCGAACGCGCCGTGCGTGGAGGTATGGCTGTCGCCGCAGACGATCAGCAGGCCCGGCACGGTCAGGCCCTGCTCGGGCCCGACGACGTGGACGATGCCCTGCCGCGGATCGTGCAGGCCGAACAGCGTGATGCCGTTCTCGGCCGTGTTTGTCTCGAGATTGCTCACCATCGCGGCGATCTCGGGGTTGGCGATCGCGTGGTCGCGGGCGCGCGTCGGCACGTAATGGTCGGCAACGCCGAACGTCAGCCCCGGCTCGGCCGCCTTGCGGCCGCGTGCCTTCATCTGGCTGAAGGCGTGAAACGAGCCTTCGTGCACGTAATGCCGGTCGACCCAGAGCAGCGCCGCGCCATCCTCGCGCCGCGTGATTTCGTGCGCTGCCCAGAGCTTGTCGACGAGGGTGAGGGGCTCGCTCATCTCTTGGTGGCTCTCATCTCCTGCGCGGCGGGCTTGCCGAGGGTTCCCAATAATGTATGCTAAAAGATACCAAGTAAAGCATGGGCTCCGGCCGCGGGGGGAGTGAGGCGTTGCGCGACTGGCTCGGTGAGGCGAAGGCGAAGCAGGTCTATCTCGTCCTGCGCGACCGCATTCTGAGCGGAGCCGCCGGCTTCGGTGCGCGCTTGCCGACCGAGATCGAGCTCGCCGAAACGCATGGCGTATCGCGCGTAACGGTACGACGCGCGCTCGGCGAACTGGCCCGCGAACGGCTGATCGAGCGGCGGCGCAGCATCGGCACACGCGTCATCTACCGGTCTCCAGCGCCAATGACCGCCGACATCACCGGCGTGCTCGCCAATCTCGCCGACATGGGCCGCCGCACTTCGGTGAAACTCATTGCCTTCGACTACGTGCCCGCCGACGGCGCGGTCGCCCGGGCATTGGGCGCTGCGCCGGATCGGCTTTTGCAGCGTTCGGTGCGTGTGCGCGTGGTCGACGGCGTGCCGTTCTCGTATCTGACGACGCATGTGCCGGAGAGCGTCGCTGTCACCTTCACCAAGCAGGACCTGGCGTCGCGTCCGTTGCTCGAACTCCTCGAGCGCGCCGGCGTCAAGGCTGAGCAGGCGCGCCAGCGCATCAGCGCCGTGCCTGCTTCGCCTGACGTCGCCGACGCGCTCGACGTCCGTCCCGGATCGCCGCTGATCGAACTCGTGCGCGTCGTCTACGACCAGGACGGCAACGGCGTCGAGCATCTGCATGCGCTCTACCGGCCCGACCGCTACACGCTCGAATTCGATCTCGTGCGCTCTGGCACGGCCGAGGCCAAAGCGTGGTCTCCGGTCGCGCGCAAGCCGGCTCGGCGCAACGGCAAACTCTCGAACTAGGCACGTTTCGCGCAACGCATCCATCGCATCACACAAGAGGGGAGTGATCATGTCGAACCAGAAGATACCGTTCAGCCGCCGCCAATTCCTGGCCACCACCGCCGCCGCCGCGAGCACGATCGCCATGCCGAGCGTGCTGCGGGCGCAAGGCGCTGGTGTGAAGCTCGGCATCCTGCACCCGGTCAGCGGTGCGCTGTCCTATTCGGGCACGCAGGGGCGCCTTGGTGCCACGTTGGCCATCGAGGAAATCAACGCCGCCGGCGGCATCAAGGGCCTCGGCAAGATCGACGCGATGCTGGGCGATGCGCAATCGACGCCCGAGGGCGGCACGGCCGAGGTCGAGAAGATGAACTCGGCGGGCGTCGTCGGCATCGTCGGCGGCTACGCCAGCGCGATCTGCCTCGCGCTCAGCCAGGCGACCGCGCGCTATAACCTGCCTTATATCGTCGACGTCGGTGTCGCCGATTCCATCGTCCAGCGCGGGCTGAAGAACACGTTCCGCTTTGGTCCCGGCTTCGGTGTCATTGCGAAGACGGCGATTGCCAACCTCGTTGCGATCAACGATGCGGCCGGGAAGCCGGCCAAAACGGTCATGATCGTGCATGAGGACTCGCTGTTCGGCGCGGGCCTCGCCAAGCTGCTCAATGCGCAGTTGCCGACGCACGGCTTCCAGATCCTCGAGACCATCCCGCATCCGACGCCGACGCGCGACTTCAACAACGTCGTGCTCAAGATCAAGGCGCAGAATCCCGACCTGGTGATCCCGGCCAACTACTATAACGAATACGTCCTGCTCGCCCGCACCATGCAGCAGCAGCACGTCAGGCCTAAGGGCATCTACTCGGTGCTCGGCGGCGCGGCGTCCTCCTACAAATTCGTCAAGGAATTCCCCGAGGCCGCCAAATACATCATGGACTGCAACCACTGGTTCGACCCGAAGAATCCCAAGGCGATCGAACTGAAGAAGAAGGTCGAGGCGAAGGGCCAGTTCTTCACCTACGAGGTTTATCTGAACTATTCCGCCGTCCTGCTGACCGCGGATGCGCTCGCGCATGCCGGTGCGGCCGACCGCGCCAAACTGACCGAGGCGCTGGCGTCGTCGACCTTCTCCGGCCACGTCATGCCCTATGGCCCGACCAAGTTCGTCGATGGCCAGAACCAGGGCGCGGCGCCCGCCAATACGCAGGTGCTCGACAACGACATCAAGGTCATCCTGCCGGAGAAATTCGCACAGGCGAAGCCGGTCTTCCCGATGCCGGCCTGACGTCGCATAAATCCTGAATCCGAGGCGGGCGGCGTCAGAGGCGCCGTCCGCTTCAAGCCTTTGTCGAGCGTCGATGTGTTTTCACCCGTCATCCTCATCCCCGCGATCCTCAACGGTCTGATGACCGGGGCGGTCTATGCGCTGGTGGCGCTAGGGCTGACTCTGATCTACGGCGTCCTGCACATCATCAACTTCGCGCACGGCGCGTTGCTCTCGGCGGCGATGTTTGCCGCGTTCTTTGCCTTCAGCCTGCTCGGCCTCGATCCTTACGTCGCGGCGCTGCTGATAGCGCCGCTGTTTTTTGCGATCGGGTATTGCCTGCAGCGCTTCGTCATCGGGCCGGCCTCGCACGGCGACGACCGGAACATGTTGCTGGTGACTCTCGGCGTCGCCATCGTCGTCGAAAATGCGCTGCTCTACGCCTTTCGCGCCGACACGCGCACCATCGACCTGCCTTATGCCTTCGAGACCATCAATATCGGTTTCACTTTCCTCGCCATTCCGCGCGTGATCGGATTCGTGGCGGTGTTCGCGGTCGCATTGGTGCTGTGGACGATCATGAACCTGACCGACGCCGGCAAGGCGATCCGTGCCGTCGCCAAGGAGAAGCTCGGCGCTGAGCTCGCCGGCATCGACGTCGCGCACGTCTACGCGATGACGTTCGGCCTGGGCACGGCCTGCGTCGCCATCGCCGCCTGTCTCCTGATGCCGACGTTCTACGTCAACCCGACGGCCGGCAACGCCTTCGTGCTCGTCGCCTTCACCATTGTCGTGCTGGGCGGCATGGGCTCGGTCCCGGGCGCGCTGATCGGCGGCCTCGTGGTCGGCGTGGTCGAGAGCCTGTCCGGTCTGTTCCTCGGCGAGTCGCTCGGCCAGATCGGCATCTTTCTCATCTTCATCGCGGTGCTGCTGGTGCGGCCGACCGGCCTGTTCGGAGCCAAGGCATGAAGGGCCTGGCGCCGATTTTAGCC
Organism: Pseudolabrys sp.; assembly: GCA_035571935.1. Lineage (GTDB taxonomy): Bacteria > Pseudomonadota > Alphaproteobacteria > Rhizobiales > Xanthobacteraceae > Pseudolabrys. The sequence continues at coordinate 3,580 of DATNBL010000037.1, read as the reverse complement.
GCCATTGTCGTGCTCGCCGCCGTGCCGCTCGTCGTGGAGTCCAACACGACGCTCAATTTCCTCGTCACCACGCTGCTGATCGCGCTGGCGGGGCAGGGCTGGAATATCCTCGGCGGCTATGGCGGGCAATATTCGTTCGGCCATGCCGCCTTCTTCGGCACCGGCGCTTATGTCACCGCCATTCTGCAGGTGCGCTTCGGCGTCAACGCCTGGCCGGCCTTCGCCGCCGGCATCGCCGCCGGCGCCTTCGTTGGTGCCGTCATCGGCGCGCTGACCTTCCGCGCCGGGCTCCGCGGTTCGTATTTCGCGCTGGTAACGCTCGCTTTCGCCGAGGTCCTGCGGATCCTCGCCAGCGTCGCGCCGATTACCGGCGCCGGTGTCGGCACGCTGATCAAGCTCGACCTGCATGTCTCGGCGCTGCAATTCCAGAGCCGAGCCGTGTTCTACTGGGTCATCCTGGCGCTCGTCGCGGTCTCGCTCCTGATCGCGCACGCGCTCGAGCGCACGCGTTTCGGCGCCTGGCTGATCGCCGTGCGCGAGAACGAGGACGCGGCCAAGGCGCTTGGCGTCGACGCGTTCAAGGTGAAGCTCGGGGCCATGGTGATCTCGGCGGCCATCACAGCCGCCGCCGGCTGCTTCTACGCGCAGTATTTCCTGTTCGTCGATTCCGGCATCGCCTACGGCACCCGCATGTCGATCGAAGCGCTGCTGACGCCAATCATCGGCGGCGCCGGTACGGTATTCGGGCCGCTGGTCGGCGCGCTGCTGGTGAAAGCGCTCGGGGAGGGGGCGACATGGATCGCCGGCGATGCGCCCGGCCTCAACCTCATCGTTTACGGCTGCGTACTGGTGCTGGTCATCGGCTTTGCGCCGCGCGGCGTCATCGGAATCTTCCGCGGCCTCTACCGCGGCCTGCTGGCCGGCAAGCGGGAGGCGGCGCATGGTTGAGCGGCTGCTGGCGGTTGAAGGGGTGTCGCGCCGATTCGGCGGACTGCTCGCCGTCGATACGGTCTCGCTCGCCGCGCCCGCCGGCCGTATCACCGGTCTGATCGGCCCGAACGGCGCCGGCAAGACCACCTTGTTCGCATTGATCTCCGGCTTCCTGGCGCCGAATGCGGGCGCGATCCGCTACGATGGCGAGACGATCACCGCGCTGCCGCCGCACCAGCGCGCCCGCCGCGGCATCGCCCGCACATTCCAGGTCGTGCAGCCCTTCGCCGGCCTGTCGGTGCGCGAGAATATCACCGTCGGCGCGCACCTGCGCCATCGCGGCCGGGCCGAGGCGCTTGCCGCCGCCGACCTGGTCGGCCGCGAGGTCGGTCTTGGCGGCCTGCTGGACCGGCCGGCCGACACCCTGACCGTCGCCGGCCGCAAGCGGCTGGAATTGGCGCGCGCCCTGGCGACCGAGCCGAAGCTGCTGCTGCTCGACGAGGTGCTGGCGGGCCTTAATCCGACGGAGATCCGCGAGATCGTGCCGGTGATCCGCCGCCTCTGCGACCGCGGCATTACCATCATGATGATTGAGCACGTGATGCAGGCGGTGATGAGCCTGTCCGAGCATGTCTTCGTTCTCGCCGAGGGCCGTATCATCGCCGAGGGAACGCCGGCCGAGGTCGCCGCCGACCGCGCCGTCATCGAAGCCTATCTCGGCCACGGCGCGGCCAAGAAGCTCGGGGGCGGCGCATGAGCGGGACCGCGCTGCTCGACGTCCAAGGTCTCACCGCCGGTTATGGTGAGACCGAGGTGCTGCGCGGCGTCGACTTCAATGTCGTCGGCGGCGAGATCGTCGCCGTGCTCGGCTCAAACGGTGTCGGCAAATCCACGCTCAACCGCACGCTCTCCGGCATTGTCCGCGCCCGCACCGGCGCGATCCGGTTCGACGGCGCCGACGTCGCCCGCGAACGGCCGCCGGCAATCGTCGCGCGCGGGCTGATCCACGTGCCCGAGGGCCGCCGCATCTTCCCGAACATGAGCGTGCGCGAAAATCTCGATCTTGGCAGCTATCGTCGCGCCAAAGCGCACCGCTCCGAAAATCGCGAGCGCGTGCTGACGATCTTTCCACGGCTGCGGGAACGCCATAGCCAGCTCGCCGGCACTCTGTCCGGCGGCGAGCAGCAGATGCTCGCCATTGGCCGCGGCCTGATGGCGGAGCCGAAGCTCATCATCCTCGACGAGCCGTCGCTTGGCCTGTCGCCGCTGCTGGTCGAGGAACTGTTCGCGCTGATCACGCGCATCCGCGCCGAGGGCGTCTCCGTGCTGCTGGTCGAACAGAACGTGGTGCAGAGCCTCGAGATCGCCGACCGCGCCTATATCCTGTCCGAAGGGACGTTCGTGATGTCCGGCAGCGCTGCCGCCATCGCGGCCGATCCCGCGCTCAAACGTGCTTACCTGGGACTCTGACGCATGACCGAAACGACTCTTCGCGCCCGCTTGGCGCATCCGCCGATCTTGATCGCGCCCGGCGTCTACGATCCGCTCACGGCGCTGCTCGCGGAGCAGGCCGGCTTCGAGGCGCTGTACGTGTCCGGGGCGGCAATCGCCTATACGCGGCTCGGCCGGCCGGATATCGGTCTCGTCGGCATGAGCGAGGTCGCCGAGTCGGTGACACTGATCCGCGACCGCGTCGCCGCGCATCTCATCGTCGACGCCGATACCGGCTACGGCAATGCGCTCAACGTCGAGCGCACAGTGCGTCTTCTGGAGCGTGCCGGCGCCAATGCCATCCAACTCGAGGATCAGGACTTCCCGAAGCGCTGCGGCCATCTCGACGGCAAGGCGTTGATCCCGGCGCAGGAAATGGTCGGCAAGATCAAGGCGGCAGTCGACGCCCGCGCCTCGCGCGATACCGTGATCATCGCCCGCACCGACGCCGTCGCCGTCGAAGGCTTCGAGCGGGCGATCGAGCGTGCCGCGCTCTACCGCGACGCCGGCGCCGACATGCTGTTCGTCGAGGCGCCGCGTGAGCGCGAGGAGCTCGCCCGCGTCGTCAGCGAGGTTGGCCGCGGATTGCCGCTGATGGCTAATATGGTGGAAGGCGGCAAGACGCCGATCGTGCCGGCTGCCGAACTTCAGGCGCTCGGTTTCTCGCTCGTCATCTTCCCCGGCGGCATCGTCCGCGCGCTCGCCAAGGCGGCGCAGGACTATTACGGCTCGCTCAAGGCGCACGGCTCGACCGACCCGTTCCGCGCGCGCATGTTCGACTTCGACGCGCTCAACGCGGTTATCGGTACGCCGGAGATGCTGGCGAGGGGCAAGCGATACGCCGGCGACGGCTCAGGATCGAAATAATGCGCGCGCTCGACCCGGTCACGCTCGCGGTGCTCAACGGCCGTCTCGTCCAGATCGCAGACGAGATGGACGCGACTCTCTTTCGGTCCGCATTCAATCCGATCATCGCCGAGGCGCACGACGCATGTCACGGCCTCTACCACGCCGAGACCGGCGCCACCCTGGTGCAGGGCACGTCGGGCCTGCCGATCTTCGTCGGCGCCATGGCGTTCGCAGTGAAGGCCGTGATCGACAAGGTGCGGGAGCAGGGCGGCCTCAAGGAAGGCGACACCTATCTCTTCAACGACCCTTA
>DATNBL010000036.1:0-2529 GCA_035571935.1 Pseudolabrys sp. | reverse complement strand
AGCACGGAGCGCGCGGGCAGGTTGTCGGGTATCTTGATCGGCATGGACGTGTCGGTCCTCACGATGAGCGAACAAATTCGCCAGACATGACCGACAGTGACTGACCCGTTTCGTTGCCGGTTCGGCCACATCCTCCCTTCTGGGAGCGCCACCTTGCTCGGGAAGCAGGTTGGCGTCGGGCAATGCCCAACTCTTGATGTCGGGGAGAGTCCTATGCTCTCCGGAGCCGTTTGACAAGATGCCGCATGCCGCGGCGCGTGGGCGCTGCCCACCGCCGCAAAGCCCCGGCGCGGCTCACGCCGCCACGGTCGCGAGGAAGCCCTCGACCTCGTTGCGCAGGTTGGCCGCCGCCTCGCCCACCGCTTCGGAGGCGGAGAGCACCATCGCCGACCATTCGCGGCTCTTGGAGGCGGCCGCCGCGGCTTCGGTGAGCACCGAGACGACGAGTTCCGCGCCCTCGGCCGCGCCGGTGGCGTTCGCCGAAATCTCGGACGCCGCGACGCTCTGCTGCTGCACGCTATCGGCAATCGCCAACGTGTTGGCGTCAATGTGGCCCATGCGGTCCTTGATGCGGCCGATCGACTGCACGGCGGTACCGGTGAACGACTGCACGCCCGAAATCTGCGCGGCGATGTCTTCGGTCGCCTTCGAGGTCTGCACCGCGAGCGACTTCACCTCCGCGGCGACGACGGCAAAGCCGCGCCCCGCCTCGCCCGCGCGCGCGGCCTCAATGGTGGCGTTAAGCGCCAGCAGGTTGGTCTGGCTGGCGATGGCGCGGATCAATTTGACGATGTCGCCGATCTGCTGCGCCGCCTTGGCGAGCAATTCGATGTCCTTGTGCGCCGACTGCGCCTCCGACACGGTATAGCGCACGACCTCGGCGCTCTCGGTGACGCGCGTGGTGATCGCGGCAATGGCGCTGTTGAGGTCGCCGGCCGCGATGGAAGCGCTGGCGACGTTGCGCGCCGCTTCGTTCGAGGTCTGCACCGCGCTTTCGGTGCGCTGCGCGGTGTGGCCGGAGGCGTCGGACAGGCTGGCCGCGGTGGCGTTCATCTGCTCGGCGCTGTCGATCACGGTCTGGAGGAAGCGCTCCGAGCGGGCGCGGAAGTCGGCGATCGCGGTCTCCAGCCGGGCGCGGCGCTGCTCCTTGTCCTGGAGCGCGATGCGCTCCTGCTCGACCTCGCGGCGCTGCGTGATGTCCTCGTGCATGCCGATCCAGCCGCCGTCGCCGGTCGGATGGTTGGTGACCAGCAGGATCCGGCCGCCGCTCGACTTGACCTCGTGCGTGATGGTGCGGCCCTCGCGCACGGAAGCGAGGAACTGGCGGCGATATTCCTGTGGATCGCGGGCGAAGGTGCCCTTGGCGACGCGCCGCTCCAGCACCTCCGACAGGGTCGCTCCGGTCTTCACGTCGTCGGAGACGAGATTGTACATCTCGTAATATTTGGAATTGCAGACGACCAGCCGCTCGCCGGCGTCGAACATGCACAGGCCCTGCGGCATGCTGTCGACCGCGGTCCGGCATTGCCCGAGCGAGCGCGCCTGATGGTACGCCAGGACGACGCCGAGCATCACCGTCGCGGCAAGCGACACGACCAGCGCGGTCGCGACGTCGAGGACGAGCCCGCCCCCGGCCGACAGGGCCGCCTCGATCGCGTCGTGCGCGATGCCTTCGATCACGGCGAAGGCCACGGCGAACGTGACGACGGCCGTGCCGACGGCCAGGATCGACGCGCGCCTCAAGCTCAGCGAATAGAACATTTCAGCGGTCCGGCATGGAACGGACCGGAGATTAGGCGCGGAGGGTTCTTTTAGAGTTAACGGCCATTAACGCGGCGTAAGCGCGGGATTGGCCCGCACGGCTGGCCCGCCCGGGCCGAAAAAGGGCTTTTCCGCTCACTTCTTCGGCAAATCGAGCCGGATGTTCAATTCTCGCAGCTGCTTCGGCGTCACCTCCGAGGGAGCGCCCATCAGCAGGTCCTCCGCGCGCTGGTTCATCGGGAAAAGGACCACCTCGCGCAAGTTCTCCTCGCCGGCCAGCAGCATGACGATGCGGTCGATGCCGGGCGCGATGCCGCCGTGCGGCGGGGCGCCGTAGGTCAGCGCGCGCAGCATGCCGCCGAACTTCGTCTCGAGCACCTCTTCCGGATAGCCGGCGATGGCGAAGGCCTTCTTCATCACCTCGGGACGATGGTTCCGGATCGCGCCGGACGACAATTCGATGCCATTGCAGACGATGTCGTACTGGATCGCCTTGATCGACAAGAGCTTGTCGTGGTCGTTCGGATCGAGCGCGAGGAAGTCCTCGACCGACAGGTTCGGCATCGAGAACGGGTTGTGCGAGAAGTCGATTTTCTTCTCTTCCTCGTTCCACTCGTACATCGGGAAGTCGACGATCCAGCAGACGTCGAAGCGGTCCTTGGCGATGAGGCCTAGCTCCTCGCCGACGCGCGTGCGCGCTAAGCCGGCGAACTTGACGAAATTCTTCGGCAGGCCGGCGACGAAGAACACGGCGTCGCCGATGCCGAG
>DATNBL010000035.1:0-3317 GCA_035571935.1 Pseudolabrys sp. | reverse complement strand
CCGGTGATCGAGCCGAACGCCGACAAGTTCGTGGCCGCGATGGCGGGCCACAAGACCAAGGTGATCGTGCCGGAGAAGGGCAAGCCTTTCACGATTTGAGCGGAGCAGGGGGGAGAGGATGAACGGCGGCAGCGGCAGGCGGGTGCGCGGAGAAATCGACATGCGCACCTTCGCCAAGGGTGCGGGTGCAACGATCCACGTCGCGCCCGGCGGCGTCGTGTTCGAGAAGGGCGAGGCGGGCGACTGCATGTACATCGTGCAATCGGGCGTTATCGACATGGTGATCGGCGACACGGTGATCGAGACCATCGGCGCCAACGAGGCGCTCGGCTTCATGTCGATGATCGACGACCTGCCGCGGTCGTCCACCGCGCGGGCGCGGGAGGCCTGCGAATTGTCGCTGATCGACGCGCGCACTTTCCGATTCATGGTCGACGAGGTGCCGAATTTCTCGACCTACATCATGCGCGTCCTGGCGCGCCGCATCCGCGGCATGAGCAAGGCGCTGTAAGGCCGGTTCCGCCAGGCGCGAACCGTCGCTTCACGCCTCGCGAATTGCGGCGCGTGCGCGCGCGGCACTAGGCTGGCGGCGCGCGGGCAGGAGAGGCGAAGCCATGTGGCACGACCGGCGGCTGTTGGAATTGTTCGGCATCGAGCACCCGATCGTGCTGGCGCCCATGGCCGGCGCCATGGACGCGGCGCTTGCGGCGGAAGTGGCGAAGGCCGGCGGGCTCGGCTCGCTGCCCGCGGCCCTGCTCGATGCCGGCAGACTGAGGGAACAGGTCGTCGCCTTCCGTGCCGCCGCGCCGGGCAAGCCGGTCAACCTGAACTTCTTCTCCCACACGCCGCCGGTGCCGAACAACGCGCGCGAAGTGGCTTGGCGCGAGGCGCTCAAGCCCTATTACGGCGAACTCGGCATCGACCCGAACGCGCCGGTCCCGGCGTCGAACCGCGCGCCGTTCGACGACGCCTTCTGCGCCGTCGTCGAGGAGCTGAAGCCCGAGATCGTCAGCTTCCATTTCGGCCTGCCGGACGCCGCGCTGGTTGCGCGGGTGAGGGCGGCCGGCGCCAAGATCATCGCGTGCGCGACCACGGTTGCCGAGGCGATCTGGCTCGACGAGCGCGGCTGCGATGCCATCATTGCGCAGGGCTACGAGGCCGGCGGCCATCGCGGCAATTTCCTCAGCGACGACCTGTCGAACCAGGTCGGCACCTTTGCGCTCACGCCGCTGGTCGCCGATGCCGTGAAGGCGCCGGTGATCGCCGCCGGCGGCATCAGCGACGCCCGCGGCATCGTCGCGGCGCTGGCGCTCGGCGCGGCCGGCGTGCAGATCGGCAGCGGCTTCCTGCACTGCCCGGAATCGAAGGTCGCGCCGCCGCACCGCGAACTGCTGCGTACGGCGCGCGGCCGCGATACCGCCGTCACCAATGTCATGACCGGCCGCCCGGCGCGCGGCTTCATCAACCGCGTCATGCGTGAACTCGGGCCTGTCAGCCCGGTCGCGCCGGAATTCCCGCTTGCCGGCGGCGCGCTAGCGCCTTTGGGCAAGGCGGCGCAGGCGCAAGGCTCGGGCGATTTCTCCTCGATGTGGGCCGGGCAGGCGGTGGCGCTCGGGCGGGAGGAACCGGCGGCGGCGCTGACGGCCCGTCTCGCCGACGAGGCGCAGGCCCTGATGCGGCGCATGGCGGGCTGAGGCTCGCATTGCGAGGCCGAACGGGCCTCTGCTATAGCCGGGGCGAATTCAGCCAGGGTTTGCCCTTGTCCGTCGACGCCGCAACCGTCCGCCGCATCGCCCGTCTCGCCCGCATCGCGGTCGCCGAGGACGAGGTCGAGCATCTGCGCGGCGAACTCAACGCCATGCTGGCCTTTGTCGAGCAGCTCTCGGAGGTCGACGTCTCCGGCGTCGAGCCGATGACCTCGGTGACGCCGATGGCGATGAAGAAGCGCGCCGACAAGGTCACCGACGGCGGCATCGCCGACGACATCGTGCGCAACGCGCCGCAGACGGAAGACAACTTTTTCCTCGTTCCCAAAGTGGTGGAATGAGCCATGTGCCTCGCGTGTGAACAAGGCAACCTGGAAATGCGCTGGGCGATGATCGAGACGATCTCGCATGGCCGCCTGCCGGAGGGCCACTCGGTCGAGGACCTGCGCGCGATGGGCCTGCCGCTGCCCGGCGAGCTCATCCGCGAGAAACAGGCCGACGGCACCGTGCTCATCCGCCAGGTGGCGCCGTCCGCCGCCGCTTTCGCCTGCGACACGCCCGAGCAATGACCGACCTCACGTCTCTCACGCTCGCCGAAGCCCGCGACGGGCTTCGCGCCAAGGCCTTCACAGCGGCCGAGCTCGCCGACGCGCATGTGCGCGCCGCGGAGAAGGCGCGCGCGCTCAACGCCTATGTACTTGAGACGCCGGAGCGTGCCGCGGCGATGGCGAAGGCCTCCGACGCGCGCATCGCCAAGGGCGAGGCGGGGCCGCTCGAAGGCATTCCGCTCGCAGTGAAGGATCTCTTCTGCACGAAAGACATCCGCACCACCGCCTGCTCGCGCATCCTCGAGAATTTCGTGCCGACCTACGAGTCGACGATCACGTCGCAGCTCTGGCGCGATGGCGCGGTGCTCATCGGTAAAACGAATAATGACGAGTTTGCGATGGGCTCGTCGAACGAGACCTCGCATTTCGGCCCGGTGGCGTCGCCGTGGCGGCGGAAAGGCGCGAACACGCCGCTGACGCCGGGCGGCTCGTCGGGCGGCTCGGCCGCCGCGGTCGCGGCGCGGCTCTGCCTTGCGGCGACCGGCACCGACACCGGCGGCTCGATCCGCCAGCCGGCGGCCTTCACCGCCACTGTCGGCATGAAGCCGACCTACGGCCGCTGCTCGCGCTGGGGCATCGTCGCGTTCGCGTCCTCGCTCGACCAGGCGGGGCCCTTTGCCCGCACGGTGCGCGACGCCGCGATCCTGCTGCGCTCGATGGCCGGGCCGGATGCGAAGGACACGACCTGCATCGACATGCCGGTGCCGGATTACGAAAGATCGATCAGGCGCTCGGTGAAGGGCCTGCGCATCGGCATCCCGAAGGAATACCGGCTCGACGGCATGCCAGCCGAGATCGAGACGCTATGGGAGCAGGGCAAGGCCTGGCTGAAGGCCGCCGGCGCCGAGCTGGTCGACATCTCGCTGCCGCATACGAAGTACGCGCTGCCGGCCTATTACATCGTGGCGCCGGCGGAAGCTTCGTCGAACCTCGCGCGCTATGACGGCGTGCGCTACGGCCTGCGCGTGCCGGAGCGCGACATCACCGGCATGTACGAGGCGAC
>DATNBL010000034.1:0-10161 GCA_035571935.1 Pseudolabrys sp. | reverse complement strand
CCGCGCCGCCGAGGTCGTGCACAAGACCCAGTCGGCAGTATCCATGCAGATGAAGCGTCTCGAGGAGCGCATCGAGCGGCCGATCTTCGCCCGCGACGGCCGCGCCTCGAAGCTCACCGACGACGGCCAGCGCCTGCTCGATTACGCGCGGCGCATCGTCAATCTCAACATGGAGACGATGGCCGCCTTCTCCGACGCGGCGCTGTCGGGCCGCGTGCGCCTCGGCGTGCCGGACGACTACGCCGACCGTTATCTGCCGGAGATCATGGCGCGCTTCTCGCGCGTCTATCCGGCGGTCGAACTCTCGGTCATCTGCGAGCCGTCAGTCGACTTGCTGGAACGCATTGACTCGAACGAGATCGACCTTGCCATCGTTACCAATTGCGAGACCAAGCGCGCCGCCGAGACCTTCCGCCGCGAGCGGCTGTTGTGGGTGACGTCGAACCGCCACGCCATTCACACCGAGGAGCGCGTGCCGCTGGCGCTCGGGCGCCCGACCTGCTCGTGGCGGCGCAGCGCCATCGACCGGATGGAATCGGTCGGGCGGCCGTTCCGCGTGCTCTATTCGAGCTCGAACGCCGGCGCGGTCGCCGCCGCGGTGCTCGCGGGGCTTGCCGTCTCGGTATTGCCGGAGTCCGGCCTGCGCCCGGGCATGCGCGTGCTCTCCGCCAGCGACGGCTTCCCCGAACTGCCCGGCTGCCGCATCGGCCTCGTGCGCAATGCGCACGAATCCTCGGCGCTGGCCGACGCGCTGGCCGAGCACATCATCTCCTCGCTCGACAACCTCTCGGAAGCGCAGGCGGCGGAGTAGTCAGCGCTTCGGCGTGCGCAGCACCAGCAGGTTGCCGGCGAGAACCGCGGCGAGGCCGACGACCGCGAGCACGCTCCAGCGGTAGTTCTCGGCGAAAGTCGAGGCGATCAGCGCGATCACCGGATACATCACGGTGGAGTATCCGGCGCGCGCCGCGCCGATGCGGCCGAGCAGGGTGAAGTAGACGCCGAAGGCCAGCACCGAGCCGAGCACCGAAAGGTAGACGAGCCCGCCCAGATAAGTGGCGCTCCATTCGACCGTGAAGCGGTCGCCGCGCAAACCCGCGAACAGCGCCATCAGCGCAACACCGTAGAGCATGCTCCAGCCGATGGTGGCGAAGATCGGCAGCCCTCTGCGCTGCGCGGCAAGCGAGAGCATGTTGCCGACGCAGAACGACACCGTGCCGGTGAGCGACAGGACGAGGCCGAGGAGCACGCCGCCGTCGAGCCTCAGGCCGCCGAGCTCCGGATAGAACATCAGCGCCACGCCGAGCGCGCCGAAGGCGGCGCCGATCAGCACGCGGCCCTCGATGCGCGTGCCGAAGATCAGGCTGGCGAGCGCGACGTTACCGATCGCGGCGAGCGAGAACACGATCGACAACAGGCCCGACGCGATATAGAGGCCGGCGTAATAGAACAGCGCGTAATTTGTCGAAAAGATTGCGGCGCCGAGCGCCGCGAACAGGACGTTCGCCTCAAGTCCGAAGACGAGCCGCTCGCCGCGCCCGGCGGCGAAGGCGAGCATCAGCGGCGCGGCGATGGCGAAGCGCCAGACGATCGACACTTCCGGCGCCACCTCGCCGACCTGGTAATGCAGCGCGATCCACGACAGGCCCCACACCAGCACCGTCACGGCGTAGAGCAGATAGTCGAGCGGCGCGAAACCGCGCGGCCGGCCGGAGGGTTTTCTGGTCACGGACATCGCGCGCTTGTGGCGGGAGACGCCGATGGAAGCAAGAGGGCGCGACGCAAGACAGCTCTCACTGTCGTCCCCGCGAAAGCGGGGACCCATACGCTGTGCCGTCTCGATAGACGGCGGCGTATGGGTCTCGGGCCTCGCTGGCGCTCGCCCGAGACGACAGTCAACAAACCTCCGCCGCCGTTGCGGCAAGCACGCGCATGAGGTCCGCCGGAGCGAGTTCCACTTGCAGGCCGCGGCGGCCGCCGTTGCAGACGACCTTCGGGAAAGTCAGCGCCGATTGGTCGATGAAGACCCGCACGCGCTTTTTCTGCCCGAACGGCGAGATGCCGCCGACGTGATAGCCAGTGACGCGCTCGGCCTCCGCCGCGCCGAGCATCGCCGCGCTCTTGGCGTTCGCCGCGCTTGCCAGCTTCTTCAAGTTCACCTCGCGGTCGGACGGCGCCAGCACGCAGACGATCTCGTCGCCGGCTTTCGCCATCAAGGTCTTCAACAGCCGCGCCGGCTCGATGCCGAGCGCTTCCGCCGCCTGCATGCCGATGCGCTCGGCGTTGGGGTCGTAGTCGTATTCGTGCAGGATGAACGCGACGCCGGCTTTTTGCAGCGCCAGCGTGGCGGGCGTGGATTTGGCCATCTTAGGTCTCTGTCGTCCCCGCGAAAGCGGGGACCCACAACCCCTGCCCTTTCGATCCGCTGCGGCGTATGGGTCCCGGGCCTCGCTAGCGCTCGCCCGGGACGACAGTCAATCAATACGCATATTCCGTGAACAGCGGATCGACCGAGCCGTTCCACTCGTTGAAATACTTCTCGAGCAGCTCCTCGGCCGGCGTGATGCCGCGCGCGACGCTCTCTTCCAGAGGCCGCAGGTAACGCGTTTCGTCGCGGCCGTTGCGGTCGAGGCGCTGGCGCTTCTGCAAGCCGCGCCGCGCGAGGCGCAACGTCTCCTGCGCCAAAGTGAGCACGTTGATCTTGCCGATCTCGGCGCGGAAGCCGCGCTGCGGCACTTCGTTGCGCAGCTTCTGCCGCTCCTCCGCGGTCCAGTCCTTGACGATCTGCCAGCACGCGTCGAGCGCCTCGTCGTCGTACAGCAGCCCGACCCAATAGGCCGACAGCGACGGCAGCCGCCGCCACGGCCCGGCGTCTTCGCCGCGCATCTCGAGATAGCGCTTGAGCCGCACTTCCGGAAAGATGGTCGAGAGATGGTTGGCCCAGTCGGAGATGGTCGGCCGCTCCCCCGGCAGCACATCGAGCTTGCCGGCGAAGAAATCGCGGAACGACTTGCCGGCGACGTCGATGTACTCATCGCCACGCTTGACGAAATACATCGGCACGTCGAGCGCGTAATCGACCCAGCGCTCGAAGCCCATGCCGTCCTCGAACGCCCAAGGCAGCATGCCGGCGCGCTGGTTGTCAGTGTCGGTCCAGATTTGCGAGCGCATCGTCAGGTAGCCGTTCGGCTTGCCCTCGGTGAATGGCGAGTTGGCGAACAAAGCGGTCGCCACCGGCTGCAAGGCGACCGAGACGCGCAGCTTCCTGACCATGTCGGCTTCGGAGGAGAAGTCGAGGTTCGCCTGCACGGTGCAGGTGCGATACATCATGTCGAGGCCGTAGCGGCCGACCTTCGGCATGTAGTTCGTCATGATGCGGTAACGGCCCTTCGGCATCACCGGCATATCGGCCCGCGACCAGTTCGGCGTCATGCCGAGGCCGAGGAAGCCGATGCCGAGCGGCTTTGCCACCTCGCGCACCTGCGCCAAATGCGCGAACAGCTCCGACGCCGTCTGGTGCACGCTGTCGACCGGCGCACCGGACAATTCGAACTGGCCGCCGGGTTCCAGCGAAATGGCGCCGCCGCCGGTGACGTCGAACATCCCGATGATGTTCTCGCCCTCCATGATCGGGTCCCAGCCGAGCAGGTCGTGCATGCCCTCGAGCAGCGAGCGGATCGACCGGCGTCCGGCATAGGGCACGGGCCGGTGGTCCTCGATCAGGAAGGCGAATTTCTCGTGCTCGGTGCCGACGCGGAACTGCGATTTCGGCTTGCTGCCCTTCTCGAGCCAGGCGACGAGCTCGTCGCGGGTCTCGATCGGGGTCATGTCGATCTGGTCGCGCGCCATGCAGGAGTTCCGGCAAAAAGGGTCGCGACCTTAAACATGGTGCGGTGCAAAGGGCAATGCAGCGGGCGCATGTGGGAATTGTGCGGTGACGGTCTTGTGTGTTTGGAAATTGTGCAGGTGAGCGAACCACTTCACCCTCCGCTGCAGGGGAAGGGGCGGCCGACGCAGCCGGTCGGGGTCGGGGCTGTTTGCGCCTTCGACGTAACCCCACCCCGATCGCCCCAGGCGCGATCGACCCTCCCCTTTCAGGGCAGGGATAAGAAACGGCGTTCTATTTTCGTTCTTTGCTCTTCGGCCGACATGCATTATTGATCGGCCCCGCAATGCCGCAGTTCACCCCCCATCAGGACGATGCGCTGAAAGCTGTCGCCGATTGGCTGAAAGCCAAGCCCGGCGGCGGATCGACGCCCCAGATATTCCGCCTGTTCGGCTATGCCGGCACCGGCAAGACCACCCTCGCCCGCCACATCGCCGACGGCGTCGATGGCGACGTCAAATACGCCGCCTTCACCGGCAAGGCGGCCTCCGTCATGCGCGGCAAAGGCTGTCACGGCGCCTCGACGATCCATTCTCTGATCTACCGCACGCGCGAGAGCGGCGACGAGATACCGAACTTCGACTTGTGGGACGAGGCGCCCGCCTCGAAGGCGGAACTGATCATCATCGACGAGTGCTCGATGGTCGATCCCGAGCTCGGCAAGGACCTCCTCTCGTTCGGCGTGCCGCTCCTGGTGCTCGGCGATCCGGCGCAGCTGCCGCCGATCCAGGGCGGCGGCTTCTTCACCGAGGCCGAGCCCGACGTGATGCTGACCGAGGTGCACCGGCAGGCGCAGGACGATCCGATCGTGCGGCTGTCGATGGACATCCGCGCCGGCGAATATCTCGAGCCCGGCCGCTACGGCGAGACCGAGGTCGTCGCCAAGGCCGATCTCGATCCGCAGCGCGTGCTCGACGCCGACCAGGTGCTGGTCGGCCGCAACGCGACGCGGCGCGCCTACAACAACAGAATGAGGGAACGGCGCGGCTTCGAGGGCGACCTGCCGTCGGCCGGCGACAAGCTGGTTTGCCTGCGCAACAACCGCAAGAAGGGCCTGTTCAACGGCGGCCTGTGGACGGTGAAGGACCGCGGCGGCCGCGCCAAGGCGGCCAAGAGCGGCATCATGACGATGCATCTGCTGCCGGACGACGAGACGGCGCGGCGCGGCGTCAAGGTTTCCGTGCGGCCGGAGTGCTTCACCGGCGGCATCGAGCAACTCGACTGGCAGCGGCGCAAGCCCTACGACGAGTTCGACTACGGCTACGTGCTCACGGTGCACAAGGCGCAGGGCTCGCAATGGGACGACGTCGTGCTGTTCGACGAGTCCTACGCGTTCCAGGAGAGCCGCCAGCGCTGGCTCTACACCGGCGTCACCCGCGCCGCGAAGCGGCTGACGGTGGTCGTCTAAACCGCTGTCGTCCGGCCAAGCGAGCGCAGCGAGCGCGAGCCGGGACCCATACGCCGCAGCCTGTTGACAGTGCCCGGAGTATGGGTCCCCGCTTTCGCGGGGCCGACAGGTCAGACCGCCCTCCGCCGCGCCCACGGCAGCGCGGCCAGCGCAACCGCCGTGAACGCCGCGCCGGCGAGGAACGTGCCTTCCGGCCCGGTGATCTCCCACAACGCGCCGGCGACGATGCTGGCGATCAGCAGCGCGATGCCGCCGACCAGGTTGAACACGCCGAAGGCGGTGCCGCGCAAATTTTCCGGCGCGCAATCGGCGACCATCGCCGACAAGAGGCCTTGCGTCAGGCCCATGTGCAGGCCCCACAGCGCGACGCCGAGCATGACGACGGCGACTGACCCGTTCAGCGCCAGCACGACGTCGGCGACGATCAAGAGCGCGAAGCCGATCGTGAGCAAGCGGTAGCGCCCCATGCCATCCGACATGACGCCGGCCGGCCAGGCCGACAGCGCGTAGACGATATTCATCACCACCATCACCGTCGGCACCAGCGTCAGGGGCAGTCCCGCGGCCTGCGCGCGCAACAAGAGGAACGCCTCGCTGAAGCGCGCGAGCGTGAACACCGCGGTGACGGCGACGACCATCCAGTAGGCCGCCGGCAGGCGCGAGAGCTCCGCGCGCGAGAACGGCGCTTTCACGGCGCGCGCCTTCGCCGGCCGCTCCGGCTCGTGCACGGCGAAGACGATGAGCGCGGCCGACACGAAAGCCGGGATCACGGCGATCCAGAGCACCGCTTTGAAGTCATCGGCGAGCCAGGCCATGAACACGATCGCGGCGAGCGGCCCGAGCACGGCGCCGACCGTGTCGAGCGATTGCCGCAAGCCGAAGGCGCTGCCGCGCGCGCCCGGCGGCGTCAGATCGGCGATCAGCGCGTCGCGCGGCGCGCCGCGGATGCCCTTGCCGACGCGGTCGACGAACCGCGCGAGCATGATGGTGACGATGCCGGTCGCCAGCGGAAACACCGGCTTCGAGAGCGCGGCGAGGCCGTAGCCGGCGGCGGCGAGCCATTTGCGGCGGCCGAGACAGTCGCTCAGCGCGCCGGAGAAGATCTTGACGATGGACGCGGTCGCCTCGGCGACGCCCTCGATGACGCCGACGACGAGCGCGGAAGCGCCGAGCGCGCCGACCAGATAGAGCGGCAAGAGCGCGTGGATCATCTCGGAGGAGAGATCCATGAACAGCGAAACGAAGCCGAGCGTCCACACGCCGCGCGGAATGCGGCGCCAGGGAGAGACGGAGGAGGATGCTGGCATAGGCTGCTTTCTTCACCTCTCCCCGCTTGCGGGGAGAGGGACTTACGCCGCCTTTGCCTTCGGCGGGCCGAAGCGGCCGTAGAAGCTCTCGCCCTTCTCCGCCATCTCGACCAGCATTTTGCCCGGCTCGAAGCGCGCGCCGTATTTCTTTTCGAACTTGCGGCACAGATCGACGAAGGCCTTCGTGCCCATCATGTCGATATACGACAGCGTGCCGCCGGTGAACGGCGCGAAGCCGAAGCCGAGGATCGAGCCGACGTCGGCCTCGCGCACGTCGGTGACGACGTGCTCCTCGAAGGTGCGCGCGGCCTCGACCGCCTGCACCACCAGAAAGCGTTGCTTGAGCTCGTTGACGTCGAGCGCCTCGACCTCGTCGCGCGTCAGCTTCTTCGGCAACAGTTCATCGAGCCCCGGCCACAGCCGCTTCGGCTGCCCCTGCGGATAGTCGTAGAAGCCCTTGCCGTTCTTGCGCCCGAAGCGGCCAAGCTTCTCGACCATCGTCTCGAGCAGCACCTTCTGCGCCGGGTTGATGGCGCTGGCACCGAGGTCGTGTTCGGTGGCACGCACGATCTTCAGACCGAGATCGAGCGCGGTCTCGTCGTTGAGCGACAAAGGCCCGACCGGCATGCCGGCCATGCGCGCGGTGTTCTCGATCATCGCCGCCGGAATGCCCTCCAGCAGCATCAGATGGCCTTCCTGGATGTAGTTGAGCACGCAGCGGTTGGCGTAGAAGCCGCGCGTGTCGTTGACGACGATCGGCGTCTTGCGGATGGCGCGCACGAAATCGAGCGCGACCGCCAGCGCGCGGTCGCCGGTTTCCTTGCCGACGATGATCTCGGTCAGCATCATCAGCGCCACCGGCGAGAAGAAATGGATGCCGATGAAACGCTTCCGGTCCTTGAACTCGGTGGCGAGCGAGGTGATCGGCAGCGTCGAGGTGTTGGAGGCGAGGATCGCGTCGTCGCGTATGACCGCCTGCACCTTGGCGATGACGTCGGCCTTGACCTTGCGGTCCTCGAATACGGCCTCGACGACGAGGTCGCAGTCCTTGAGCGCGTTGTAGTCGGCGGTCGCCGTGATCTTCGCCAGCAGCGCGTCGCGCTCGGCGCTCTTCATGCGGCCCTTGTTGACGCGGTCGGTCAGCACCTTGTGCAGGCCGGCCTTGCCCTTGTCCGCCGTCTCCTGGTCGCGGTCGATCAGCACGACGTCGAGCCCGCCGGCGGCGGTGACCTGGGCGATGCCGGCGCCCATGAAGCCGGCGCCGACGACGCCGATCTTCTTGAGCTGCGTCGGCGGCTCGTTCGGCGGGCGCCGCGCGCCCTTGTTCAATTCCTGCATCGACACGAACAGCGAGCGGATCATCGCCGCCGCTTCCTTCGAGCGCACAATCTTGGCGAACCAGCGCGACTCGACGCGCAGCGCCGAGTCCATGTCGAGTTGCAGCCCCTCGTAGACGACCTGCATGATCGCGCGCGCGGCCGGGTAATTGTCATACGTTTCGCGGCGGTAGATCGCGTTCGCCGGTGTGAAGGTCATCATGCCCGATTTCGACCAGACGAGGCCGCCGGGCAATTTGAAGCCCTTCTCGTCCCACGGCGCGACGGCCTTGCCGCCGGCCTTGATCCAGTCCTTCGCCGTCTTGACGAGATCGGCCGCCGGCACGACGGCGTCGATCAGCTTCATCGCCTTGGCGCGGTCGGTTTTGAGTTGATCGCCCTTGAGCAGGTATTGCAAGGCGTCGGCTGGCGGCAGGATGCGCGCGACGCGCTGCGTGCCGCCGGCGCCGGGGAACAGGCCGACCTTGATCTCCGGCAGGCCGAGCCGCGTCTTCGGATTGTCGGAGGCGATGCGATGGTGACAGGCGAGCGCGAGTTCGAAGCCGCCGCCCATCGCCGTGCCGTTGAGCGCGCAGACCCACGGCTTGCCGCAGGTCTCGATGCGGCGGTAGAGCTGCGACAGCTTGCGGCTCTCCTCGAACACGTAAGCCGCGGCCTTTTCCTCGCCTTCGCTCTTGAGCTTGCCGGCGTAAACCGCGCCCATCTTCTCCAGCATTGTCAGGTCGGCGCCGCCGCAGAAGGCGTCCTTGCCCGACGTCACGACCGCGCCCTTCACGTTCGCATCGGCGACGATCTTGTCGAGGATGGCGGAGAGTTCGACGGTCGTTTCGCTGGTGATGACATTCATCGACCGGCCCGGCATGTCCCAGGTGACCAGCGCGATGCCGTCGGCGTCGATCTCAAATTTGAAATTGGTCATGTGCCTCGCCTCACACCCGCTCGATGATCGTTGCGGTGCCCATGCCGGCGCCGATGCAGAGCGTCACCAGCGCCGTCTGCTTGCCGCTGCGCTCCAATTCGTCGAGCACGGTGCCGAGGATCATGGCGCCGGTGGCCCCGAGCGGATGGCCCATGGCGATGGCGCCGCCATTGACGTTGATCTTGTCGTGGGGAATGTCGAGCGCCTGCATGTAGCGCAGCACGACCGAGGCGAAGGCTTCGTTCAATTCCCACAAGTCGATGTCCGACTTGGTCATGCCGGACTTCTGCAACACCTTCTCGGTCACGTCGATCGGGCCGGTGAGCATGATTGCCGGCTCCGAGCCGATATTGGCGAAGGCCTTGATGCGCGCGCGCGGCTTCAGCCCCGCCTTCGCGCCCGCTTCCCTGGTGCCGATCAGCACGGCGGCGGCGCCGTCGACGATGCCCGAGGAATTGCCGGCGTGATGCACGTGGTCGATGCGCTCGATCTCGGGGTGCTTCTGCACCGCAACCGCGTCGAAGCCGCCCATCTCGCCCATCTGCACGAAGGACGGCTGCAATTGCGCCAAAGTCTGCATCGTCGTCGTCGGCCGCATGTGCTCGTCATGCGCCAGGATGGTGAGCCCGTTGACGTCCTTGACCGGGATCACCGACTTCTTGAAGCGCCCCTCTTCCCACGATTTCGCCGCGCGCTTCTGACTCTCGACCGCATAGGCGTCGACATCGTCGCGCGAGAAGCCGTATTTGGTGGCGATGAGATCGGCGGAGATGCCCTGCGGCAGGAAGTAGTGCTCGACCGCGATGGTCGGATCCATCGACCAGGCGCCGCCTGACGCGCCGATGCCGACGCGGCTCATCGATTCGACACCGCCGCCGATCACCATGTCGTGCTGGCCGGACATCACCTCGGCCGCCGCGAAGTTCACCGCGTCGAGGCCGGAGGCGCAGAAGCGGTTGATCTGGATGCCGGGCACGCTGTCGCCGTAGCCGGCAACGAGCGCCGAGACGCGGGCGATGTCGCCGCCGGCCTCGCCGACCGGATCGACGCAGCCCATGACCACGTCGTCGACGATCGCCGGATCGAACGGGTGGCGCTGCTTGAGCGCGCCGAGCGCTTGCGCCGCGAGATTGACCGCGGTCACCTCGTGCAGCGAACCGTCGGCTTTGCCGCGCCCGCGCGGCGTGCGCACGGCATCGAAGATGAATGCGTCGGGCATGGCATTTCTCCACCTTATCCGATGTCGTCCCCGCGCAGGCGGGGACCCATACGCCGTGACCTTTCGAGACGCTGCGGAGTATGGGTCC
>DATNBL010000033.1:0-36262 GCA_035571935.1 Pseudolabrys sp. | reverse complement strand
GCCGGCCATCGTCGAGCGCGTGCGCCAGTCGGTCGACCAGTCGATCCAGATCATCGAGCGCCGCGTCAACGAGCTCGGCACCGTCGAGCCGCTGATCCAGCGCGAGGGCACCGACCGCATCCTGGTGCAGGTGCCGGGCCTTCAGGACCCGACGCGGCTCAAGCAGCTCCTCGGCAAGACCGCCAAGCTCGACTTCCGCATGGTCGACACCAACGTCACGCCGGAGCAGGCGCAGCAGGGCAGCCTGCCGCCGGACGACGAATTGCTGCACGGCACCGGCAAGGACGCCGGGCAGAACTACGTCATCGAGAAACGCGTGCTGGTGTCGGGCGGCGACCTGACCGACGCGCAGCCGGGCTTCGATCCGCGCACCTCCGAGCCGATCGTGTCGTTCCGCTTCAACACCTCCGGCGCGCGCAAGTTTGCCGAGGCGACGCAGCAGAACGTCGGGAAGCCGTTCGCCATCGTGCTCGACAACGAGGTGATCTCGGCGCCGGTGATCCGCGAGCCGATCCTCGGCGGCTCGGGGCAGATCTCGGGCAACTTCACGGTGCAGAGCGCCAACGACCTCGCCATCCTGCTGCGCGCCGGCGCGCTGCCGGCGCCGTTAACGATCATCGAGGAGCGCACCGTCGGCCCCGGCCTCGGCGCCGACTCGATCGCCCGCGGCAAGCTGTCATCCTACGTCGGCGCGGCGATGGTCATCTTCTTCATGCTGGTGACCTACGGCCTGTTCGGCCTGTTCGCCAACATCGCGGTGGCGATCAACGTCGCCATGATCTTCGGCGTTCTGTCGCTCCTGAACGCGACGCTGACCTTGCCCGGCATCGCCGGCATCGTGCTCACCGTCGGCATCGCGGTCGACTCGAACGTGCTGATCTACGAGCGCATCCGCGAGGAGGTGAGGGGCGGCCGCTCGCCGATCAACGCCATCGACGCCGGCTTCTCGCGCGCGCTGGCGACCATCCTCGACAGCAACATCACGACCTTCATCGCCGCCGCGGTGCTGTTCTATATCGGCACCGGCCCGGTGCGCGGCTTCGCCGTCACGCTCGGCGTCGGCATCATCACCACGGTGTTCACCGCCTTCACCATGACGCGGCTGATCGTCGCGACCTGGGTGCGGTGGCGTCGCCCCCAACGCGTACCGATCTAAGGGGCCGCCATTATGCGTCTGCTTCGCATCGTTCCCGACGACACCAAGTTCGATTTCATGCGCTTCCGGCGCATCAGCTTTCCGCTGTCGGCGATCATGTCGATCCTGGCGATTACGCTCTACTTCACGCACGGGCTGAACTTCGGCATCGATTTCAAGGGCGGCCTCCTGATCGAGGTGAAGACCATCAGCGGCCAGCCGGCCGATCTCGCCTCGATGCGCGCGACGCTCGGCGGCCTCGGCCTCGGCGAAATCCAGCTGCAGCAGTTCGGCGCGCCCGACGACGTGCTCATTCGCATCGGCGAGCAGCCGGGCGGCGACGAAGCGCAGCAGGCCGCGGTCACCAAGGTGCGCGGCGCGCTCGGCACGAATTTGAACTACCAGCGCGTCGAGGTGGTCGGCCCGCGCGTCTCCGGCGAGCTGTTGTCGTACGGCGTCATCGGCTTGATGCTCGCGATCTGCTGCATCCTGATCTACTTATGGTTCCGATTCGAATGGCAGTTCGCGCTCGGCGCCATGATCGCCAACGTGCACGACATCGTGCTCACCATCGGCTTCATGTCGATCACGCGCATCGACTTCGACCTCACCAGTATCGCGGCGCTTTTGACCATCCTCGGCTACTCGCTCAACGACACGGTCGTCATCTACGACCGTATCCGCGAGATGCTGCGCCGCTACAAGAAGCTGCCGATGCCGGAGCTGTTGAACGCCTCGGTCAACCAGACCTTGTCGCGCTCGGTCATCACGCACTTGACCGTGTCGCTGGCGCTTCTCGCGCTCCTCCTGTTCGGTGGTCAGGCGATCCACTCCTTCACCGCGACCATGATGTTCGGCGTCGTGCTGGTCGGCACCTATACGTCGGTGTTCATCGCCTCGCCGATCCTAATCTATCTCGGCGTCGGCCGCGGCGGCGATTCGCTGACGCGTGCCGAACCGAAGGACGAGAAGCCCTGAGCATGGACGGCGGCCGGCACCTGCCGCAGCCGGCCCCGGTCGAGGCTTACGGCAATGGCGGATTCCGCTTCGGCGGCCTGTCGCACCGCGGCTCGCTTCTGTGTTTTCCCGACGGCATCTGGGCCTGGCCGGTGACGAATGTCGCCGAACTGTCGGCGGCGGCCCTCGCGCCGGCCTTTGAACGCGCCGATCTGCTCGACTTCTTCCTGATCGGCGGCGGGAGCGATCCCTTCGTGCTACCCGAGGCGCTGCGGCAGCGCTTCCGAGACGTCTCGCTCTCGGTCGACGCCATGCCGACGGGCGCCGCGGTGCGCACCTGGAACGTGCTGCTCGCCGAGCGCCGCCGCGTCGGCGCGGCGCTGATCGCCGTGCCATGAACAACGCGGAGCATTGCGCCGCGCTGGTGCGCGAGCACGATCGCGACCGCTATCTCGCGACTTTGTTCGCGCCGGCCGACCGGCGCGATGCGCTCAACGCGCTCTACGCCTTCGCCATCGAGATCGGCCGCGTCCGCGAGGTCGCGCGCGAGCCGATGCCGGGCGAAATCCGGCTGCAATGGTGGCGCGAGGTGCTGGAGGGCGAACGCGACGGCGAGGCGGCCGCGCACCCGGTCGCGGCGGTCTTGCGCGAGACGGTCGCGCGGCACGGCCTCGACGCGGCGCGGCTGATTGCCTTCATCGACGCGCACGCCTTCGACCTCTACGACGAACCCTTCAAGACGCTCGACGAACTCGACAACAATGCGGTGCTGACCGAGGGCCTCTTGCTGGCGGCGGCGGCGAAGGTGCTCGGCCACGGAGGCTTCGCCATCGACACGCTGACGCGCCATGCCGGCATCGCGCTCACCGTGACGGGCATCGCGTTGTCGCTGCCGAAGCATGCCTCGCGGCACCAGCTCTATATCCCGCTCGAGGTTCTCGACCGCCACAAGGCCGGACGCGAGGCGATCTTCGCTCGTCGGGACAGCGGCGAGCTCATCGCCGCGCTCGCTGAACTGCGGCGCCACGCGCGGCGGCAGACAAAGGCCGCGGCGATGGAGGCTTCCGAGGTGCCGGCTGCGATCATGCCGGCGCTGTTGCCGCTGGCGCTCGTCGGCCCGACGCTGAAACGCATGGATCGGCGGGGCTACGATCCGTTCGCGCCGGAGCCATTGTCGCGCTTGCGGCGGCAATGGTTGATCTGGCGCGCGGCAAGGGATCCGCGCCGCATCTTCGCGCGCTGACTATTCCGCCGCCTGCTCCTGCGTGCCGCGCCAGGCGTCGAGGTCGGACAGCGCGCGGCGCGTGATCGCGCTTTTCTTCGCCAGCGCCTTGGCGGTGCCGCGGCCGAGCGGGCTCTTGCGGTCGTAGTCGGGCATTTGCGCGAGCGGCGGAAACAGGCCGAAATTGACGTTCATCGGCTGGAACGAGGGCGGCCCGTTGTCGATCGTCTCGATATGCCCGCCGGTGATGTGGCCGAGGATTGCGCCGTGGGCCGTGGTCGGCGGCGGCGCGACGA
Source organism: Pseudolabrys sp. (assembly GCA_035571935.1). GTDB lineage: Bacteria > Pseudomonadota > Alphaproteobacteria > Rhizobiales > Xanthobacteraceae > Pseudolabrys. The sequence goes on along the minus strand of DATNBL010000033.1, from coordinate 32,652 downwards.
CGGGTTCGCCGCGACGCTCGGCGGCGGCGAAGCGCCCGGCCATTAGTCCGACCGCGGCGCTCTCGACATACCCCTCGCAGCCGGTGATCTGTCCGGCGAAGCGCCAGGCTGGGTTCTTCTTCAGCCGCAGCGTCTGGTCGAGGAGCACCGGCGAATTGAGGAACGTGTTGCGATGCAGCCCGCCGAGCCGCGCGAATTCGGTGTTCTGCAGACCGGGGATGGTGCGGAACACGCGCACCTGCTCGCCGTGCTTCAACTTGGTCTGAAAGCCGACCATGTTGTAGAGCGTGCCGAGCTTGTTGTCCTGGCGGAGCTGCACGACCGCGTAAGGCTTCACGCCCGGCGCGTGCGGATTGGTCAGGCCGAACGGCTTCATCGGCCCGTGCCGCAACGTCTCGATGCCGCGTTCCGCCATCACCTCGATCGGCAGGCAGCCGTCGAAATAGGGTGTCGCCGCTTCCCAGTCCTTGAACTCGGTCTTGTCGCCGGCAATCAGCGCCGCGACGAAAGCCTCGTATTGCTCGCGCGTCAGCGGGCAATTGATGTAGTCGGCGCCGGTGCCGCCGGGCCCGGCCTTGTCGTAGCGCGACTGGAACCAGGCCTGCGTCATGTCGATGGAGTCGAAATGCACGATCGGCGCGATGGCGTCGAAAAAGGCGAGCTGCGTCTCGCCGGTGAGCGCGCGGATGGTCTCGGCGAGCGCCGGCGAGGTGAGGGGGCCGGTGGCAATGATGACGCTGTCCCAGTCCGCCGGCGGCACGGCGATTTCGCCTCGCTCGAACGCGATGAGCGGATGCGCCTCGAGCGCCTGTGTCACGGCGGCGGAGAAGCCGTCGCGATCGACGGCGAGCGCGCCGCCTGCCGGCACCTGATGGGCGTCGCCCGCCCGCATGATCAGCGAGCCGAGCCGGCGCATCTCTTCGTGCAGCAGGCCGACCGCATTGTGCTCCGCGTCGTCGGAACGGAACGAGTTGGAGCAGACGAGCTCGGCATAGGCGCCGGTCTTGTGCGCGTCGGTTGCGCGCAGCGGCCGCATTTCGTGCAGCACGACCGGAATACCGGCCTCGGCGAGTTGCCATGAGGCTTCGGAACCGGCGAGGCCGCCGCCGACGACGTGTACGGGTCTCATTGTCATGGGGCGGAAACTAGGGCGGGGCGCACGCCGCGGCAACGCCTCCAAAAACGAAACCGCCCGCGCGTCGGCGGGCGGCTGCGAAACGGTCGAAGCTTACGGAAAGCGCTTAGCCCTGGTGGGCGGCGCTCCAGGCGACGCGCTGGATATCCGAGCGGCTGATGCCGATATCGGCCAGCTCGCGGTCGCCCAGGCGGTTGAGCTCGGCGACGCTGCGGTTATAGCGCTTCCAATCGCGGATCATGCGGACAAGGGTGGCAAACATGGTAGTCGTCCTCTTGGGTCTCTGAAGTCCCGGCCGCGTTGGCCGGTTGAATTCGATGCCGGGAACATAATCGTTTTCGCATCTGCGAAAAGAAACAATGTTGCGCTGCAGCTAGGCACAAAATGCATAACTCAAGCCATTGTTAGTTAACAGAAAAGATAGAATTCGAACGAAAACGGCGGGCCGGGGCCCGCCGTTTCGGTGATCCATGCAGAAACCTCAGGCTGCCGAGCGGTGTGTATGACGGCCTTCGGCCATTTCCTCGATGATTTTGGCTGAGAAGGCCTCGAGATCGCCCGGATTCCGCGACGTTACGACGCCCTGGTCGGCGACAACCTGCGAATCCTCCCATGCGGCCCCTGCATTGATGACGTCACTCCTGATCGATTTGTACGACGTCATCTTGCGGCCCTTGGCGATGCCGGTCTCGATCAGTAGCCAGGGGGCATGGCAGACGGCCGCTACGACTTTGTTCTGATTGTAGAAATCCTTGATCAGCTTGAGCGCGTCCGGATTGACGCGCAGCAGGTCCGGATTGATCTGGCCACCCGGCAGGACGATGGCGTCGTAGTCGGCCGCCTTAACCTCGCCGAGCGCCTTGTCGACCTTCACCGGCCGGCCCCAGTCCTTCTTGTCCCAGCCCTTGATCTCGCCCGTCTCCGGCGAGGCGATCATGACCTCGGCGCCGGCCGCCTTGAGCCGGTCGCGCGGAATCTCGAGTTCCGATTGCTCGAAGCCGTGCGTGGCGAGGATCAGCACTTTCTTGCCCGTGGCGTTTGCCATCGTTGTGTCTCCATGATTTTCCGTTCTTCCCCCGCGCCTTGCTGCGGCAACGGACGGTGCGCGCGTACGGTTCCTGCGCGGCAGCGCGATCGGCTACATTTCGAGCATCGCCTGGGAGCCGGTCATTGCAGTCGATCCGTTCCGCCGGCGCACCCGACCGCCGGCTCGTCATCACCGTGCTGGGTGTCGCGCAGATCCTGGCGTGGGGCACGTCCTTCTATTTCCCGGCGGTGTTCGCGCAGCCGATCATCGACGACACCGGCTGGCCGCTCGGCTTCGTCGTCGGCGGCACGTCCATCGGCCTGCTTGTCGCCGGGCTCCTCTCGCCGCGGGTCGGGCGGCTGATCGACCGGCACGGCGCCCGCCCGGTGCTGCTGTCGAGCCCCGTGTTGTACGGCGCCGGCCTCATCGGCGTCGGCCTGTCGCCTTCGCTGCCGGTGTATCTCGCTTCGTGGGTTGTGATCGGCGTCGGCATGGGCACCGGCCTCTACGACGCGGTGTTCGCCGCGCTCGGCCGCATGTACGGCCACGACGCGCGCAACCCGATCGCCAGCCTGACTCTGTTCGGCGGCTTCGCCAGCACGATCTGCTGGCCGCTGTCGGCCTTCATGATCGCGCATATCGGCTGGCGCGAGACGTGCCTGGCCTATGCAGGGCTGCACCTCGTTCTGTCCCTGCCTTTGCAGGTCATGGTCCTGCCGAAGGCGGGCAGGAGAGACGAGCCCGTCGCGGACGCGGCGGCGCCGGAGCGGCGTGTTGCCTCACCGATGCCGAATGAGGGCGCGATCTTCGCGCTCCTTGCGCTGATCCTGTCGCTCACCGCCGGCGTCGGCGCCATTGTCGTGGTGCACCTCCTGATTTTCCTCGAGGCGCAGGGTGTCGATCCGACGGCGGCGGTCGCGCTGGGCACGCTGTTCGGGCCGGCGCAGGTGGCCGCGCGCATCGTCGAGCGGCTGTTCGGCGGCCGCTACCACCCGATCTGGACGATGGTCGCCTCCTGCATCCTGATGGCGGTCGGGTTGGCGCTCTTGTTCGTGCGCACGCCGCTGTTGCCGCTGATCATCCTGATCTACGGCGGCGGCTATGGCGTGTCCTGGATCGTCCGCGGCACCTTGCCGCTGGCGCTGTTCGGCGCGGAACGCTTCCCGCGTTTGATGGGGCGGCTCGCGTTCCCAAGCTTGATCGTGCAGGCGCTCGCGCCGTCAGCCGGCGCGCTGCTGATCCAGTATGTCGGCACCGGCGTGACGATCGGCGCGCTGACCGCGCTGGCGGCCGTCAACGTGCTGTTGATCGGCGTTCTGTGGGCGTTCAGCCGGACAGGGCAGCGCTGACCGGCGGGGCCACGTGCTCCTGCCCGCTCTGGGCGGAGCTGTAGGAAAACGCGAGACCGAGGAGGGCGAGGGCGAAGATGCTGATGGCGAAGCGGATGAGGATCATGGCACAACACGCGGAGTTCGAAGGCGCCGATCTGGGGCCTTGCTGGGTAATGCGCCGTCAACCGAGCACGCCGCGCGCAACAATTTTGTGAGCCGGATCACACACCGGCATCTTTGTGTGCACCGGGCCGCGACCGATGATCCTGCCGCTGCAAATGCTCTATTTCGAGGACCTCGCGGTCGGCCTCGCCGAGACGCTCACGAAGACGATCGACTCCGCCGATGTCGTCGGCTTCGCCGAAGTGACCGGCGACCGCAATCCGATCCACCTGTCGGAGCATTTCGCGGCGAAGACGCCGTTCGGGACGCGGATCGCGCACGGGCTCTATACCGCGAGCCTCATTTCCGCCGTGCTCGGCACGCGCCTCCCGGGGCCGGGGGCGGTCTACATCTCGCAGACCCTGAATTTCCGCGCCCCGGTGAAGATCGGCGACACCGTCGAGGTGACGGTGACGGTCGCCGAGCTGATGGCGGACAAGCGCCGCGCGCGCCTGACCTGCGCCTGCACCGTCGAGGGCGACGTGGTGCTCGACGGCGAGGCGTGGGTGAAGGTGCCCTCGAAAGAGGGCGGCGGCCGGCCTCTGCCACGCCTCTGACGCATTCTCTTCCTAGCTGCCCCTTCGGAACGGCGGCCCGCGCCGTTGCGTTAGATCAATGCGGGGCAGGAACGGTGCCTCCACTGATGATCAATTCTGGAGGCTGCCGCAATGCGGACATTCCCACCGCAGACCCCGAAGACCCGGGTAAAGGCCGTCGAACCGGTCGAAGCCGTTGATTGGCTGGCCATTTGGGCCTTGTCGCTCGGCCTCTGCGCCATCGTTCTCGCCGCCATCGCCTTCTTCTCGATCGGCGACAAGATGGGCGCTTCGTTCATCCTGGCCGCCGCCGCCGGCGTCATCGGCGCCTTGCTGCACTGGAGCGCGCCTCCCGCGCACCAGCAATAGCCTGGCGGACACGCACGTCACAGCGAACGCGCGCGATTGTGATCGCGCGTGACGAATCGATATCCGTAATCGATGCTAACCGTGCCCGGCGGCGCTTCGGCCATCCGGCAGGGATTTCATGCAGACCGACCCGACTTTTCCGGCCTCTCCCCCTGCCTCCTGGCACTTGTGGCGCGACCGGCGCGGCCGCCTGTCGTGGCTGCGCATCGCCGTGCTGGCGCTGCTGCTGTTTCCGCTGGCCAAGGCGCTCGCCGAAGCCGGCGCCATCGCGCACGGCGCGCGGCCGATCAACGACCTCATCCACCGCGCCGGGTTCTGGACGCTGATCTTCCTCGGCGTGACTTTGGCGGTGACGCCGTTCCGCAGCGTCGCGCGCTATGGCGCGCTCGCCGACGTGCGGCGGCTGATCGGCGTCGGCACGTTCTGCTACGCCGCCGCGCACCTGTCGCTGTTCTTCGCCGACCAAAGCTACGACCTCGGCAAGACCGTGCACGAGATCACGCACCGCTGGTATCTCATCATCGGCTTCACGGCGTGGCTCGGCCTTGCGACGCTCGCGGTGACCTCGACCGACGGCATGACGCGGCGGCTCGGGCCGCTGCGCTGGCGGCGGCTGCACCAGTTCGTCTACGGCATCGCGCTGCTCGCGCTCATTCATTACTTCCAGCAGACCAAGGCCGACGTCACCGTGCCGGCCTTCGCCGCCGGCCTGTTCGGCTGGCTGATCCTCTACCGCATCGTCGCGTGGTGGCAGGACACGCGCGAACTCTCGACGCTGAGCCTGCTGGCGCTGACGATCGTAGTGTCGCTCCTGACATTCATCGGTGAAGCGGCCGGCATCGGCATCGCCTTCCACGTGTCGCCGCTGCGCGTGCTCGACACCGTGTTCGATTTCAGCGTCGGCATTCGCCCCGGCTGGGAGGTGCTCGCGGCCGGTCTTCTGATTGTGCTGGTCGATGTCGTGCGTGCCCGCACGCGCCGACGCACGGCGCGCGAGCGGCCGTTGCGTCAGGTCAAGGTCGAGACCTGACCGGCGTGCGGGGTCTCCGCGGCGCGGGTGTCGGCAAGGCGCCGCCCGGCCTTGATGAGCGGATCGATGAGCTCGCCCTTGACCGTGTGCGCGTCCTTCTCGCCCGGGAAGCCGAAGGTGAGCGGCTCGCGCGTCTTCGCCGGCACGTAGAGCGTGCCGAACATCCAGTCCCACAGCGCCAGGCAACTGCCGAAGTTCTTGTTGAAGTGCCGCGGGTCGGCGGAGTGGTGCACCTGATGATGCGCCGGCGACACGAAGACGCGGCCCATCAAGCCGGTGAACGCGATCCACACGTGCGAGTGCTGGAGATGCACGTAGGCGTGGATGAACAGCACCAGGATGATGTTGGTGTCGGCGAGCGCGTATTGATACGTCGTGTCGCCGAAGGCGTAGTGGCCGAGCCCGCTCGCGACCGCGGTCGAGAACGCGATGATGTTGGCGAAGACGAAGGTGTAGACCGGGTGCACGCGGAAATTGGTCAGCGGCGTGAGCACTTCCGCCGTGTGGTGCACTTTGTGGAATTCCCACAGCAGCGGCACCTTGTGGCTGAGCCAGTGGTTGAACCAGTAGCCGAGCTCGTAGGCGAGGAAGAGCATCAGCGTGATGACCGCGCGGGCAAGCCACGCGGGCGCGTGCGGCGCCGGCGCGCCGATCAGCGCGGACAATGTGCTCACGATGCCGTTCGACACCGCCTGATAGGACAGCACCGACCAGCCGAACACGACGCCGAACACGAAGACGTTGAAGAACAGGTAGCCGATGTCGGCCTGGTTGGAGCGGTGACGCAAAATCCGTTTCGGGAACAGCGCGCGCGCGAGCGTGCGCAGGCGCAGCCGTCGGCCGCGGCGGATGCGTTGCGCCGCGTAGAAGGCGGTGGCGACGGCGAGCGCGGCGGCCAGCGACGTCAGCGAGAAATGCGAGCCGAGCGAGAACAGCAGGTTCCCGATCTGGCCGAAGAAGAACTCGATGCCGGGGGAGATGCTCACGGACGGCTCCAGGCTGCGCGCGGGCCGAATGTCTTACCGAAAGGTAAAGATTGAGTTGCGGTGCCGAACACCGCCGCAGCGCTGCGCGTCAATTATCCCCTCACATCCTCGTATTCCGGATGCCGCTGCATATAGGCCGAGACGAACGGGCAGGCGGGGCGCACTTTCAGCCCGCGCGCGCGGGCATCCTCGAGCATGCCCTTCACCAGCGCCGAGCCGTAGCCCTTGCCCTCCGCTTCGCGCGGCACCTCGGTGTGCGGCACGATCAGCACGTCGCCCAGGCGGCGGTAGGCGGCGATCGCCGTGCCGCCGGGCACCGCCATCTCAAAACGGCTCTTTTCGGTGTTGTCGATGACGCTCATGGTCATGATATCGGCGTGGTCCGGTGTTTATCGTCAGGTATGGCGCTCCGTCGCCGATTTCGACAGGGAATGTTTCATGGCCGATCTCACGCTTTATCATGCCTCGCCGTCGCGCTCCTCAGTCGTGCTGTGGATGCTGGAGGAGCTCGGCCAGGCCTATGACGTGAAGCTGCTGAAACTGTCCGAGGGCGACAACCTCAAGCCGGATTATCTCGCCATCAACCCGATGGGCAAGGTGCCGGCGCTCGACCACAAGGGCACGGTGATCACCGAAGCGGCGGCGATCTGCACGTATCTCGCCGACGAATTCCCGCAAGCCAGGCTCAACGTGCCGGTGGGCAGCTCGCGCCGCGGCGTCTATCTCAAATGGCTGTTCTTCGGGCCGGGCTGCTTCGAGCCGGCGGTGATCGACCGCGCGGCGCCGCGCAAGGAAGAGGCGCGCCGCGCCATGCTCGGCTACGGCACGTTCGACACGACGATGGACACGGTGGCGGCGGCGATCGCGAAGGGGCCGTGGCTGATGGGTGAGCAGTTCACCGCGGCCGACGTCATCATCGGCTCGAACGTGCGCTGGGGCACGATCTTCAAATTGATCCCCGAGCGGCCGGAGTTCACGGCCTATTCCGCGCGCATCGTCGCGCGCCCGGCCGCGCAGCGGGCGGAGGCGAGGGACAAGGGGTGGGCGGCCTGAGTCAGGCCAGCCGCACGCACGGGTCACCTCTCCCCGCAAGCGGGGAGAGGGAGCGCGCCCGCGCAAGCGGCACCATAGTCGCCTGACACATTCAAAAATCACGGTGGATGCCCCGGCCCGCGGACGGACGCGGCGCAAGGCCGCTTGCTAGGGTCGCGGCAACAGATTCGCGAAGCCTCGAAGGGATCCCATGAAGCTCATCCTCAGCGTGCTCGGCCTCGTGCTGATCGTCGCCGCCGTCGTCTATTTCGTGATGCCGGCCGACCAGCTGCCGTCCTTCATGCCCGGGCACGAGGCGGGGGTGACGCGCATGCACATGAAGCACGGCGTCGTCGCCGGGGTGGCCGGGGTGGTTCTGCTCGCCGCCGGCTGGTTCATGGGCCGCCGCTAGGCCGGAACACGCGAAAACCGGGCCTTTACCGGCGCGGCCGGGCCGTGCTGCGCTGCGGCAACGGGTAACCTGAACGGCGGGACGCGCCTTCCCAGGGGCCAATTCCGTGTATGCTGGCCGGACCGGAAGGGGGGATTGCCGGTGCCGCGCATCCTGTTCGCCTGCGCCATTGCCGCCGCCGCGCTTGCCGCGGCCGTGCCCGCCTCTGCCTATTCGCTGGTCAGCCTGGCGCCGCAGGAACGCGACATGATGCTCTCGACCTGCGGCAAGCTCGGCGGCAACGACCGCGCGCTGTGCCGCAGCGTGGTCGAGGACCACCGGGTGATCGCGAATTACAAGCGCAGCTGCCTCGAGGCGATGACGCTGCTGTTGCAGGGCACGGCGTGGTCGCGCGTGAAGAGCCTGCCGGCGACTTTGACCTGCCGCGCCGGCCTAGCGCAGGCGGGTTATCCGGTGAAGGACATCATGCACCGGCTGACCGGCGCGCAGTAAGCGCCTCAAGACCGCGCGCGGCGGCGCTTCATCAGCCACAGACTGACCACGATGCAGAGCTGGCCGGCGAAGGCGAGCGGCCCGATGCCGCTGCGCGGCAGGCCGAGCGGCAACACCCAGTCGGCCAGCACCATGGTGACGAGCGCGGCGCCGGTGACGCCGAAGATCCAGATCGCAGCCGTTTGTTTCGAGGACATGGGTCGAGCCTCGCGTGGGTCCTGCCGTCTTGGTCGCGGCGCGGGGCGGGCAAGTTCAAGAACCTCCTCTCGGGCGCGCGGCGCGCAATCGTGCCAAAGGCACTTTTTGGTTGTATCATAACCAAAGGACATGTATAAGTGGTGCTCCACACCACATACGGGAGGAGCAAATGGCCAATTCGAATTATCCGGGCTTCAGCCACGACGCGATCAATCACGCGCTCGAGGCCGCGCAGCGGCACCGCCTGGAGCGGATGCCGGCGCAAACGCACGCCGAGATGGCGCTCGAGAACGGCACGCTCAAGGTGTCCGCCCAGTGCATCAGCGTCACCGTTCAGAACGGCCAGGTCTGCCTCAACCTGCCGCTCGGCCTCGGCAGCGTCTGCCTGCCGATCCCGGCGATCTTCCCGAACGGGACCGCGGCGCAGGCCTGTCTCGATATCTGCACGACCTGGGGCATTCCCTGCGGCGTCGAGGTGACCGTTTCGATCGCCGGCCACGTCATCGTCAAGAAGGGCTTCGGCTGTAGCTGCTAGGCCGAGATCCGGCCTCGCGGCGAATTGGACTCGGGGGAGCGGCTCGGCGCGACAGCGCCGGGCCGCCTGTTCGCGGGCGGGACGGGGCCGCCCGCATGTCACCGTCTCCGGTTCTTCTGCCGTATCGCCTTCATCGACAGGACGCGCGCGACGAGCTCGTGCGGCAGCACAGGCAGATAGACGCTGAGGCAATGCGCCGGCTCGCCGCTGCACAGCCTGGTGCGGCGGCAGCGCCGGCGCTCGCACAGCGCCGGCACGCCGAGGAGACCGATCATCTGCCGGCGCGCGGCGGCGAGCGGCAGGGCGGGCGGCTGCGCCTGGCTCGCCTGCAGGCTGTCGAGGATGCCTTCGGCGATGTCGAGGCTCTTCAACGACAATGCGCGGATGCGCGCTTGGATCTGCGGGTCGACCGGCGGGCGGGCGGGCTTGCGCGGGAGGCCGGGGACGTGGACGGCGGGCATGACGATCCTCCGTGTCGTGGGTGATTGGCGTGGGGGGTGTGCCGGTTCGTTCTCGCGGCGCGTTGCGCCCGAGTTTTGGAGATTCCCCCGCTTTTGAGAAAGCGAGGGGAACGGCGCGCCGGGTGGCGCGACGGCCTTCATCTCACGCGACCCATTTCGGGGCCGCGTGGCGCCCTCCGGCGCGCCGTCCGGCGACTTTTCGGTGTGCGGGCCGCGCTTCCGGAACGTGGACCAGCCACGCCCGTCAGCCAGCTCCTGGCGCCGGGTCTTAGTGCCCGGGAGCGGAGCCCCGCCACCGCCCGGGATCCCCGTTTGCGAGACGGGACGCGCGGGCGCCGATCCTCTCCCCACGAGCCGGCGCAACCGGTTCGCGTCCCCTCGGGGGAGCGGACGGGGATAGGATAATTAGGATGGGATGGAAGTCAAGAGATGGTTGGAAAAAATCTGAGGGGCGGGTTTTTGGGCGCATTCTCAATTGTTATGGATGCCCATAAGGAGTCGAAGGGGGCGTCGGCGCGTCTGGGTCGGGGCAATGCGGATCGGGAGGCAGTGCCTCCATCAGCGGGATCCCCGGGACAGGGCCGGTGATCAGACGGAAGAGAAGGGTTCGCTACTTCGCCGCGACCGGCGTCAGTTCGAATACGCGGCCGAATTTGGCGGCTTCGGCAACGTCGCCCCGGCGCAGGGCGAGGCGGACGGTGTCGAGCTTGCGGGCGTCGTCCGGCGAGAGATAGGGCGACCACGCGGTCTCGTCCTCGATCAGATCGACGGGGACCTCGGCGGCGTATTTGCCTTCGTGGAGCCAGTGCGGGCGTGAGCGGATCACTTCTTGCCGCGGTCCTCGCGCAACACGTCGCGCAACGTGTCGGCGACGATGATGGGCAGCGCTTTCGCCAGCCCTTCCACCTTGCTGTCGACCTTTCGTCCGACCGCATCGACCTTGCCGTCGAGCCGGTCGAAGCGGCCGTCGTGCTCCTGCAGCTTCCGGTCGGTCTTCTGCTCGAACCGAAGCAGGTCCTTGTGCACGCCCTTGACTTGTTCGGCCAGGAATCCGAACGAGCCTTCGAGCTCGCCGACGCGGCGCTTCAGGTCGTGAATCTCGGCTTCGACGTCCATCGCCATGACGATATTACTACCATAAAGTGTGGAGAAATAAAGTCGGACGCGCCGCTTTTCCTTTGTCATGGCAGCGGCTCTCTCCGCCTCATCCTGAGAAGCGGCCGAAGGCCGCGTCTCGAAGGATGGGGCGGCCCTCGATGCTTCGAGACGCGCTCCTTCGGAGCGCTCCTCAGCATGAGGGCCGGGAGAGGCAGCAAAGTCATGAATGCCCGGCACAAGGCCGAGTATGACGGAGAATGTGCTAAGGTCTTGATATGAAACGAGGCGTTTCCCATCCCGGCCGCCTGCTCAAGCGCGAGCTTGTCGCGCGCAAGCTGTCCGCCAACCGGCTGTCGCTCGACATCGGCGTGCCGTCGGGCCGCATTACCGACATTCTTAAGGCCCGGCGTTCGATCACTGCCGACACGGCGGTGCGCCTCGGGTGCTATTTCGGCACCATAGCGTTTCCCGGCCAAGTGGGGACCGGTTGGCCAAAGGAAACGCGTCACCTAAAACTTGCGCAGTTCTGGCTCGACCTGCAAAGCCAGTACGACATCGCCGTGGTGGAGCGGGAGAAGGGCGGAGAGATCGCGAAGCGGGTGAGGCCGGCGGACGCCGGCGTGAGATGCGGAGTCGCGCTTTTCTTTCGGCGACTTGAATGGGCTTAAGCAGAGCGGGAGAAAGGAATTGTTATGGATTTTTTCGATCGAATTTTGAAGCTGCCGAAATATCATCGTCGAGCATTTATCGCCCTTCTACTTGCGATCTGCTTGATTCTCGGACTTCTCGACCAATTAGTATTGGAAGACACGGCTTCGTCAGTTCACTTTTTATCGCACTATGTTCAATCCATTGTTGAGGCACTAATCGTCGGGCTGTTCGTCCTCTGGCTTTTTGTCGCTTTCACACCCTATTCCGAGGGCCAGCTTGAACAGCTTGAACCGTATCGGATAACGCCTCAATTTGATCAAATGCTTAAGAATGCGCAACGCTGGCGCTATAAAGGAAACTTTGGGCGTTACGAGCGCGGGCGAGTGCTGCCTGTTCTTGCCAGTAAGCAAAATGCTCATGCAAGCATTAGCATTATCGATCCTCGCAATGAAAAGCTTTGTCGCGAACATGCGGAATATAGAAACAAGATACAAGCAGTCGATAAGGGGCGTGTCTATGACGCCGATTTGGTCGCCTTAGAAGTGGTTGTTACGATTGTCCATTGCGCTTGGTATGTTGCTAAACGGACAGTCGATATCGATCTATATTTGTCGTCAGTGTTTGATCCGCTCAGGATAGACTCAAATGATGATGCGATGATACTTACAGTCGAGGACCGGAGAAGTCCGGCACTCATGCTGACAAAGCAGCACTTTATGTACGCTCATTTCGAGCAACATATGCTTTACGCGAGGGAACAAGGTGTGCCCCTGAAACTGGACGGGCTGACGGCTTCCGATACGGTCGCGGCGCTGAGCGATAAAGAGATCGAGGATTTTCTAAACAAAATTGGGATGGGCGGGCTTTGTGAGAGATTGACGGCAAAAAAGATCGCAACGGCTTCGCGCGCGTCCCGGAATCCCTATGAAAACTGATGCGTCTACTCAGGTCGACTTTCTGCGCGAGAATTTTTCGGTGCTCGCGGCGAGCTGCCAACCGCTATGGCACCCATTGGGGTTTGTATCCTGTGTGATCCGCGACGAACCTCGCTGTCTCGTAGTTCGAGTCCACTATTGGCCAAAGCACGAGCGTAGAACAAAAAACCCGGATTGGCCCATTCACACCCACGTCTATGACCTGTCTAGTCTAGTGTTGATGGGCCGGGTACGTGATGTGCAATATCGAGAAAAAAGTGGCTCAGAGTACGCGGTCTACTCGGTCTCCTATAAGGATGCCGACTCATCTATAGGTCGGACCGACCGAGACCTATCGATTGAACTCAGCGTCGATCAGTACCATGTGGCGGGTGAGCAGTATTTTGTTCCGGTCGGATCTTTTCATCAGACTATGGTGCCGTCAGATGAAACCGCGCTTACTCTGGTTGCTCTTTCGAGTTTCCAAGACAAGGTCCCGTTGGTCCTAGGACAACCTGGAGATCAGAGTTACCCGTACAATCGAATCCCATTTGATCAGGAAACCTTTTGGTCGACGGTCGAACAGGCCCTTGCAAAGCGCTAGTTAAATACGTCACTCCGCCGCCTGCATCCCTTTCTTCTTCCTACGCCGGGCCGCTTCCCGCTCCAGCACCGGCTTCAAAAACTCCCCCGTATAACTCCGCTTCGCCCTCACAATATCCTCCGGCGTTCCCGCCGCGACGATCTCGCCGCCGCCGTCGCCGCCCTCGGGGCCGAGGTCGATCACCCAGTCCGCCGTCTTGATCACTTCGAGATTGTGCTCGATCACCACCACGGTGTTGCCCTGGTCGGTCAGCTCGTGCAGCACATCGAGCAGTTTGGCGACGTCGTGGAAGTGCAGGCCGGTCGTCGGCTCGTCCAGAATATACAAAGTGCGGCCGGTGGCGCGCTTCGACAGCTCCTTGGCGAGCTTGACGCGCTGCGCCTCGCCGCCGGAGAGCGTCGTCGCCTGCTGGCCGACATGGATGTAGTCGAGGCCGACGCGGTGCAAGAGCGCCAGCACGTCGCGCACGCGCGGCACCGCCTTGAAGAATTCGAGCGCCTCTTCCACCGTCATGTCGAGCACGTCGGCGATCGACTTGCCCTTGAACAGCACGTCGAGCGTCTCGCGGTTGTAGCGTTTGCCCTTGCAGACGTCGCAGGTGACGTAGACGTCGGGCAAAAAGTGCATCTCGATCTTGATGACGCCGTCGCCCTGGCAGGCCTCGCAGCGGCCGCCCTTGACGTTGAAGCTGAAACGGCCCGGCTCGTAGCCGCGCGCCTTCGCCTCGGGCAGCGCCGCGAACCATTCGCGGATCGGCGTGAAGGCGCCGGTATAGGTCGCCGGGTTGGAGCGCGGCGTGCGGCCGATCGGCGACTGGTCGATGTCGATGATCTTGTCGATGTGCTCCAGCCCCTCGATGCGGTCGTGCGGGGCGGGGGCGAGCGAGGCGCCGTTGAGCTTGCGCGCGACGGCGTTGTACAGCGTGTCGATCAGCAGCGTCGACTTGCCGCCGCCGGAAACGCCGGTGACGCAGGTGAACAGGCCGAGCGGGATCTCGGCGGTGACGTTCTTCAAGTTGTTGCCGCGGGCGTTGACGACCTTGAGCTGGCGGCGCGGGTCGGGCCGGCGGCGCTCGGGGATCTGCACGCCGAGCTCGCCGGAGAGATATTTGCCGGTCCATGAGTCGGGCGCGGCGATCAGGTCCGCCACCTGGCCCTGCGCCACGAGGTTGCCGCCGTGGATGCCGGCGCCGGGGCCGATGTCGAGCACGTGGTCGGCGACGCGGATCGCGTCCTCGTCGTGCTCGACGACGATGACGGTGTTGCCGAGGTCGCGCAGGCGCTTGAGGGTTTCGAGGAGGCGGGCATTGTCGCGCTGGTGCAGGCCGATACTCGGCTCGTCGAGCACGTAGAGCACGCCGGTCAGGCCGGAGCCGATCTGCGAGGCGAGGCGAATGCGCTGGCTCTCGCCGCCGGACAGTGTGCCGGAGGCGCGGGAGAGCGTGAGATAATCGAGGCCGACGTCGACCAGGAAGCGCAGCCGCTCGCGGATTTCCTTGAGCACGCGCGCGGCGATCTCCATCTGCTTCGGCGTCAGGTCCTTCGGCAGCGCCTCGAACCATTCGCCGGCCTTGCGCACCGAGAGGTCGGCGACCTCGGCGATGTTCTTCGTGCCGACCTTGACGCACAGCGCCTCGGGCTTGAGCCGCGCGCCGTTGCAGACGTGGCAGGGCACGTCGGTGAAGTATTTCTGCAATTCCTCGCGTGCCCAGTCGCTTTCGGTCTCCTTGAAGCGGCGCTCGAGATTGGTGATGACGCCTTCGAACGGCTTCTTGGTGGTGTAGCCGCGCAGGCCGTCGTCATAGGTGAATTTGACGTCTTCCTCGCCCGAGCCGTAGAGGATCGCGGTTTGCGTCTTCTTCGGCAGGTCCTTCCACTTCGTGTCGAGCGTGAAGCGGAAGTGCTTGCCGAGCGCCTCCAGCGTCTGCGTGTAATAAGGCGAGGACGACTTCGCCCACGGCGCGATGGCGCCCTTGCCGATGCGCGCGTCCTTGTCGGGGATGACCAGCTCGGCGTCGATGTGCTGCTCCAGCCCGAGGCCGCCGCATTCCGGGCAGGCGCCGAACGGATTGTTGAAGGAGAAGAGTCTGGGCTCGATCTCGGGAATGGTGAAGCCTGAGACGGGGCAGGCGAACTTCTCGGAGAAGATGAGGCGCTCGGCATTGGCGTTGCGGCCGCGGTTGGCGGCGGCGCCGGTCGCCTTGGAGTCGGCGAGTTCGACCACCGCCAGCCCTTCGGCGAGCTTGAGGCACTGCTCCAGCGAATCCGCCAGCCGCGTGGCGATGTCGGCCTTCACGATGAGCCGGTCGACGACGACGTCGATGTCGTGCGTGAACTTCTTGTCGAGCGGCTTGACCTCGGCGATCTCGTGGAAGGCGCCGTCGATCTTCACGCGCTGGTAGCCCTTGCGCATGAACTCGGCCAGTTCCTTCTTGTACTCGCCCTTGCGGCCGCGCACGACCGGCGCCAGCACGTAGATGCGCGTGCCCTCCGGCAATGCGAGGACGCGGTCGACCATCTGGCTGACGGTCTGGCTCTCGATCGGCAGGCCGGTCGCCGGCGAATAGGGCACGCCGGCGCGCGCCCACAAGAGGCGCATGTAGTCGTAAATCTCGGTGACGGTGCCGACGGTCGAGCGCGGGTTCTTCGACGTCGTCTTCTGCTCGATGGAGATGGCCGGGGAGAGGCCGTCGATCTGGTCGACGTCCGGCTTCTGCATCATCTCGAGGAATTGCCGCGCATAGGCGGAGAGCGACTCGACGTAACGGCGCTGGCCCTCGGCGTAGATGGTGTCGAAGGCGAGCGACGACTTGCCCGAGCCGGACAGGCCGGTGAACACGACCAACTGATCGCGCGGGATGGTGACGTCGATGTCCTTGAGATTGTGCTCGCGCGCGCCGCGGATGGTGATGGCGTGCTCACGCGCGATGCTGCTCTTTCGGTCGGGCATTGGAACCTTGCGAACGAAGACGCGCCCCCGCGCCGGATGCGCGGCGGCTGCTGTATGGCTCTGGCGTTTATCGGGAACGTAGTAAGAACGACGGCCTTTTGCCAGTGCGGCCGGTGGATTGTTCGTGCAATCCACCGCGGCAACGCAAAAGGCCGGCCCGAAGGCCGGCCGATGGCAAAAGGCCGGCCCGAAGGCCGGCCCTGCGCGAAGGTGTGGGCGCCCGCCGCGGGCGCGGGTTCCGGCTCAGAAGCGGTAGTTCACGCCCAGCCGGACGATATTGGCCTTGAAGGTGACGTCGGTGTCGACGCCGCAGGTCGCGGCCGAGCAGGTCGATTTGCCGAGATCGGCGTAGAGATATTCGATCTTGGTCGACCAGTGGTCGGTGAAAGCCCATTCGACGCCGGCGCCGACGGTCCAGCCGATCTTGGTCTTGGTCTCGGATACGCCCGTGTTCGGGCTCATCTTCACGTCACCGAAGGCGGCGCCGCCGGTGATGTAGGGCAGCCAGCGGTCGAACGAGTAGCCGATGCGGCCGCGCGCGGTGCCGAACCAGCGATTGCGGGTTTCGCAGCCGGTGCCGCCGCAGACGCCGGTGCCGCCGGTCGTGCTGCCCTTGATGGTGCTGAGATCGACGTCGCCTTCCAGGCCCCAGACCCAGACGCCGGTCTGCATGTTGTAGCCAAGCGTGCCGCCGATCAGCCAGCCTTTGGTGTCGACGCTGCCCGACGTCGCGGCGCTCGACCAGTCCGATTTGGCCCAGCCGTAGCCGCCGTTGATGCCGAGATAAAAACCGGTCCACGAGAACGCCGGCGCCACATAGACCGGCGCCTTGTAGGCGGGCCGCGGCATGTCGGCTGCGACCGAGGGCGAGGCCCAGGCCGCGGCCAGCAGGCCTGCGATCGCCGTGAGAGTAAGACGCTTCATGCGAGTGACCTCCTGTGAATCTTCGGCCGAGGAACACCTCACGCTGGCGCGGGACGCTATATGTTGTGGATGATTCGAACTGTGCTATTTACGCAACAACCGGATTGAATTAGTGAGCCGAATCAGTTGCGTGCAGCCCCTGGATAGGCTAGAACAAACGAGGAACGCGACTTGTGGCTGGCGGGCGCGTCCGGTTCGCGAAGCGCTGTGGATTAGCGGCGAACGCGCTTGCCGCGCGCGGGTGCGGGTCTAGGGTGGGCCGTTTCGATCAGCCGCACGGATCGGTCGTTTGGAGCCGGCAAAAGGCCGGCAAGTGGAGAGCGTCATGGCAGGCAGCGTCAACAAAGTGATCCTGGTCGGCAATCTGGGCGCCGATCCGGAAGTGCGGCGCACGCAGGACGGGCGGCCGATCGTGAACCTGCGCGTGGCGACCTCGGAGTCCTGGCGCGACAAGGCGACCGGCGAGCGCAAGGAAAAGACCGAGTGGCACCGCGTCGTCATCTTCAGCGAGGGTCTCGCCAAGGTCGCCGAGCAGTATCTGAAGAAGGGCGCCAAGGTTTATCTCGAGGGCGCGCTGCAAACGCGCAAATGGCAGGACAAGGACGGGCAGGACCGCTACTCGACCGAGGTCGTGCTGCAGGGCTTCAATTCGAACCTGACCATGCTCGACGGCCGCGGCGGCGCGGGCTCGGGCGCCGGCTCCGACAGCGGCGGCGATTTCGGCTCGCCCGGTCCGACCGCGGCGCGCCGCCCGGCAATGGCGGGCGCCGGTGGCGGCAAGCGCGACGACATGGACGACGAGATCCCGTTCTGAGGGAGCGGCCGCGTCAGCCGGCGAGAACAGTCCGCCGCGCCGCGAAAGTCTGGAAATCGAGTGATGGCTCGTCGCGCCGCGCTGCGGCGAAGGCGCGATTGAACGCGCGCTTGGCGATGAGGCGCTCGCGCGCGAGCGCGGCATTCGCGGCCGAGAGGCCGAGCCGGTCGCCGCTTTCGAGCCGTTCGATCAATTCGGTGTAGCTCTGCTCGAAGCGCGCGGCGGACGCGTCGTCGTGGCACAGCGAGCCCTCGACCACGCGATATTCGTAGCTGCAATCGGCCACGACCGGCACGGGGCCGAGCCGGTCGATCAGGCGCAGATTGGCGACGAAATCCTCGCCGAACTCGATGCCGTCGAGCCGCGGCAGCGCATGCTCGCGCGCGACAAGCGGCAGCAGAGGCACGGAAAGATCGAGCAAAGCGGTGACGCCGAGACGCTCCGGCACGCGGTCCGCCGGAAAGGCGCGCTGGACTTCTGCGCCACTCGCCTCGGACACGACGCGGACATTGCCGAAGGCCGCGCCCTGCGCGGCCGCGACCGGCCCGAGGCCCGCAAGATGTGACGGCGTGATGAGATCGTCCGCGTCGAGCGCGGCGATGAAGGCGCCGCTTGCGGCGGCAAGGCCGGTGTTGCGCGCGCGATGGCAGCCCGAGCCGGTGCGGCCGGTCGATACGAAGCGCAGCCGCTCGTCGGCGATTCCGGCTTCGCGCAGGGCCGCGGCATAGTCGGTGCCGTCGTCGCTGACGATCACGCCTTCCCAATCGGCGAAGCTCTGCGCGACCAAGCTCGCGACCGCCCGCGCGATGGTCGCGTGCGCGCGAAATGCTGGGATGACGACCGACACTGTCATGCGGGCGAAGGGACAACGCCGTGCGCGCGGCGTCAATGGCCCGCGATTTCAGCGCCGCGACAGGATGACCGATAGCGAAAGGCAGCAGAACGCGGCGAAGGTGATGACCGCGTTGACCGCGTGCGAGAACTCCCATTGCCGGCGCAGGAATTGCCAGTCGTCCGGCACCATGGTCCAGTTGGCCGTCGCCTGGTTGGCCGGGAAGGTGAAGGCGAAGAAGATCGCCAGCGTGCCAAGCATCAGCAGCGCGGCGAACGCGGCCAGCACGAACGGCGCCATTTGCCCGCGCGCGGCGATGGCCACGGCGGCATTGGCGAGGATCGCGCCGATCAGCGCGACGCCGAACCAGGCCCAGTCGTCGTAGACGCGCTGCGCAATGAAGTAGCTCGCCTCGTTCAGTCCGATCTTGTTCGGCAGTGCAGCGAGATGCGCGCCGACCGGCACCAGCGCCAGGGCGGTCAGAATCAGCGCGAAGAATTGCGCGATGCGCATGCGGGAACCCTCGGTCCAGGTTGGAAGACAACAAGCCGCCCGCATCACCGGTTCCGTCTCAGGAGCCTAGCGCGGCGCGGCCGCCGTCGATGACATATTGCACGGCGAGCGCGGCCAGCACGACCCCGAGCAGGCGTTGCAGCACGTCGTTGCCGGTGGCGCCGATGACGCGGGCGATCGGTGTCGCCGCGGCAAAGCAGAGCCAGCACACCGCGCACACCACGACGATGACGCCGAGCAGCAGCGCGATGCGCGCCGGATCGTGATCGGCGCGGCCGGACAGCAGGACCGAGGCGGTGATGGCGCCGGGTCCGGCCATCAGCGGGATGGCGAGCGGGAAGGCGGCGATGTTGCGCACGCGCTCCTCCAGCGCCTCTTCGGCCTGCTGCGTCTGGCGGCCGATGCGCACGCCGAACACCATCTCGGAGGCGATGGAGAACAGCAGCAGCCCCCCGGCGATGCGGAACGCGGGTAAAGTGATCGACAGCGTGCGCAGCAGCCAGTCGCCGATCAGCGCGCTGCCGGCGAGGATCAGCGCGGCGATGATCGAGGCGCGGATCGCGACCGAGCGCCGCGCAGCCGCCGGCATGCCGTGGGTGATGCCGAGAAACGTCGGCACAAGGCCGACCGGATCGACCACGACGAACACGGTGACGAGCGCGGAGACGAGGAATTCAGTGGGCATGTGGGGCCACGCTAGCACGCAAGCGCGCGCGAAAAAGGCGCGGTTTCCGCCGCCGGGCGCAGGGTTGTCCCGCGGTGGAAAATATATCTCATAAACCGTTGAAAAGGCGCGTGAAATAACCACCTGTGAGAAGGCCGTCCGGGTAGCCACGGGCATCTGAATCGGCTAGAAAAAACCTCTTCGATTCAAGCCTCCAGGAAGCCCTCCTTGGCCGACAACGACACCCCCAAATCGGGCGACGGCACGCCGTCCGATATCCGCCCGATCTCGATCACCGACGAGATGCGCCGCTCGTACCTCGACTACGCGATGAGCGTGATCGTGTCGCGCGCGCTGCCCGATGTGCGCGACGGCCTGAAGCCGGTGCACCGGCGCATCCTCTATTCGATGCACGAGCAGGGCCATACGCCCGACAAGAAATACGTGAAGTCCTCGCGCGTCGTCGGTGACGTGATGGGTAAGTACCACCCGCACGGCGACCAGGCGATCTACGACGCGCTGGTGCGCATGGCGCAGGACTTCTCCATGCGCCTGGAATTGATCGACGGGCAGGGCAATTTCGGCTCGGTCGACGGCGATCCGCCGGCGGCCATGCGATACACCGAATGCCGCCTCGAAAAGGCGGCGATGGCGCTGCTCGACGACATCGACAAGGACACCGTCGACTTCCAGGACAATTACGACGGCCACGAGAAGGAGCCGGTGGTCCTGCCGGCGCGCTTTCCCAATCTGCTCGTCAACGGCGCCGGCGGCATCGCCGTCGGCATGGCGACCAACATCCCGCCGCACAATCTCGGCGAGGTGATCGACGCCTGCACCGCGCTGATCGACGATCCGGCGCTGTCGATCGACGATCTCATCAACATCGTGCCCGGCCCGGACTTCCCGACCGGCGGCATCATCCTCGGCAAGGCCGGCATCCGCTCCGCCTACCACACCGGCCGCGGCTCGATCGTGATGCGCGGCAAGGTCGCCTTCGAGACGATCCGCAAGGAGCGTGAGGCGATCATCGTCTCCGAGATCCCGTACCAGGTGAACAAGGCCTCGATGGTCGAGCGCATCGCCGAACTGGTGCGCGACAAGAAGATCGACGGCATCGCCGACCTGCGCGACGAGTCCGACCGCGACGGCTACCGCGTCGTGATCGAATTGAAGCGCGACGCCGAGCGCGACGTCGTGCTCAACCAGCTCTACCGCTACACGCCGCTGCAATCCTCGTTCGGCGCCAACGTCGTGGCGCTCGACGGCGGCCGGCCGCTGACGATGTCGTTGAAGGACATGCTCGCGGCCTTCATCGACTTCCGTGAAGTGGTGGTGTCGCGGCGCACCAAGTACCTGCTCAACAAGGCGCGCGACCGCGCCCACGTGCTGGTCGGCCTCGCCATCGCCGTCGCCAATATCGACGAGGTCATCAAGCTGATCCGCGCCTCGGCCGACGCCAGGGAAGCGCGCGAAGCGTTGATGGCGCGCGACTGGCCGGCCAAGGACGTCGCCACGATGGTGCTGCTGATCGACGACCCGCGCCACACCGTCTCGGAGGCCGGCACGACACGCCTGTCCGCCGAACAGGCGCAGGCGATCCTCGATCTGCGTTTGCAGCGCCTGACCGCGCTCGGCCGCGACGAAATCAAGGAAGAGCTGGACAAGCTCGCCGCCGAGATCGCCGATTATCTCGATATCCTGCGCTCGCGCGCGCGCATCCAGGCGATCATCAAGACCGAGCTCGCCGACGTGCGCAAGCAGTTCGCCACGCCGCGCCGGACGGTGATCGCCGAGGAAGAGGCGGAGGTCGAGGACGAGGACCTGATCCAGCGAGAGGACATGGTCGTCACCGTCTCGCATCTCGGTTACATCAAGCGCGTGCCGCTCTCGACCTACCGCGCGCAGAAGCGCGGCGGCAAGGGCCGCGGCGGCATGCAGGTGCGCGAGGAAGATTTCGTCTCGCGCCTGTTCGTCGCCTCGACGCACGCGCCGGTCCTGTTCTTCTCCTCGCGCGGCAAGGTCTACAAGGAAAAGGTCTGGCGGCTGCCGATCGCGGCGCCGCAGGCGCGCGGCAAGGCGCTGATCAACATCCTCCCGCTCGAGGCGGGCGAGACCATCAGCACCATCATGCCGCTGCCCGAGGACGAGAAGTCCTGGGGCACGCTCGACGTGATGTTCGCCACCACCAAGGGCACCGTCCGCCGCAACAAGCTCTCCGACTTCGTCGAGGTGCGCCGCTCCGGCATCATCGCCATGAAGCTCGCCGACGGCGAGGCGATCGTCGACGTTCAGATCTGCACCGAGAAGGACGACGTGCTGCTGACCGCGAACGGCGGCCAGTGCATCCGCTTCGCGGTGCCGGAGGTGCGCGTCTTCGCCGGCCGCACCTCGATGGGCGTGCGCGGCATCTCTCTGGCCGAGGACGACAAGGTCATTTCCATGACCATCCTGCGCCACATCGACGTCACCGCCGAGGAGCGCGCGGCCTATCTCAAGCGCGCCAACGCGGTGCGCCGCGGCACCGCCGCCGAGGAGGAGCCGGTCGCGACCGACGCCGAGGAGGGCGCCGAGACCACGGCCAACGGCATCGAGCTCGGCGAGCAGCGCTACGTCGAACTCTCGGCGGCCGAGCAGTTCGTGCTCACCGTGGCCGACAAGGGCTACGGCAAGCGCTCTTCCTCGTTCGAGTACCGCACCACGGGCCGCGGCGGCAAAGGCATCGTCGCCATGGCGCTGACACAGAAGACCGGCCGCATCGTCGCCTCGTTCCCGGTCGAGGAGTCCGACCAGATCATGCTGGTCACCGACCAGGGCAAGCTGATCCGCACCTCGGTCGCCGGCATCCGCATCGCCGGCCGCTCGACGCAAGGCGTGATCGTGTTCGACACGGCCGACGACGAGCGCGTGGTCTCGGTGGAGAGATTGAGCGAAGAGGATAGCGACTGAGATTCTCCGCGCTTTCTTTTCCCTCCCCCCGCGAAGCGGTGGGGAGGGGCGATTGGCAATCGCTTGCGATTGCCAATCGGGGTGGGGGGTCTTCCGTGCTATTGCGCGTTCGCTAAAGTGCCCCCCACCCCCGACCCCTCCCCACCACTCGCAAGGGCTCGTGGGGGGAGAGGAGAACGCGCATGAACTACCACCTCTTCACCGCCTTCCTCTTGATCACCGTCGTGCTGTTCCTCACGCCGGGGCCGATCGTGACGCTCATCATCGCCACGGCGGCGCGGTCGGGCACGCGTGCGGCGCTCTTGACCGTGGCCGGCGCCTCGACCGGCAACGCGGTGCTGCTGGCGCTGATCGCGCTCGGCCTCGGCTGGATCCTGCAGACCTCGGCGATGCTGTTCGAGATCATGCGGTGGGCGGGCGCCGCCTATCTCATCTGGCTCGGCATCCAGGCCTGGCGCAGCGCGCGCGTCGCCACCGCGATCGCGCCGCCGGCCGCTCATATCCATGCCCGGCGCGGCTTTCTCGTCGCCATGACCAATCCGAAGACCATCGCCTTCTTCACCGCGTTCCTGCCGCAGTTCATCGATCCGGCGCTGCCGGTCGGGCATCAGTTGCTCGTGATGTGCATCTGCTCGGTGACGCTCGGCGGCGTGCTCGATTGTGGCTGGGCGGTCGCGGCCGGCTACGGCCGCAGCGTCTTCGTGAAGCCGCAGCACAACCGGCTGCTCGGCCGGCTGTCGGCGCTGGCGCTGATCGGCGGCGGCATCTGGCTGTCGCTGGCGCGGCGGCCGGGGTGAGGGCGCTTACCGCGCCGGCAGCCGGTCGGTGCTGACGAGGCGGATGTTGCGCCGGCCGAAGGCGGTATCGACGCAGGTGTTGTAGGGCCAGGGCCGCTCGGCGCAGGCGCGGATCGCGGCGGCCTGCGGCGCCGGCAGCGGCCCGGCCGATACCTCGTTGCCGCCGACGGAGAACAAGGTGATCAGCGCCGCCGCCGAGGCCGCGCTCACCATCATGACCAGCATCCTGACGATTGACTGAAACATGTCCGCCTCCCGGCCCGTTTCGTGTTGTTGGTGGCGATCGGGCCGAGGGCGAGCCTATTGCGGCGGCAGGCGGTCGATGGTGACCAGCCTCACATTGCGCTTGCCGAAGGCGGTGCCGACGCAGGTGTTATAGGGCCAGGGCCGCTCGGTGCAGGCCTTGATCGCCGCGGCCTGCGGCGCCGCCAGCGGCCCGGCCGAGACCTCGTTGCCGCCGGCCGAGAACAGGGTGATCAGGGCCGCGACGGAGGCCGCGCTCACCACCATGACCAGCATTCTGATGACGGATTGCAGCATGTTCGCCTCCCGGCCCGTTTGGGGTTAGTCGCGGCGGCCGGTCCGGCGGTTCAACGGCGAGACGGGGGCAAAGTTCGCGTCCTGACGCGGCTGTGATCGGCGGTTGAGCGTCCGGGCCGCCGCCTTGCGGCGGCGATACCGCCGGGGTAGACCGGGCGCCATGCCTCGGATCGCCCTTTATGCCGGGTCGTTCGACCCGGTCACCAACGGACATGTCGACGTCGTGCGCCAGGCGCTCAGGCTCGCCGACCGGCTCGTTCTGGCGATCGGCGTGCACCCCGGCAAGGCGCCTTTGTTCCCGGCCGACGAGCGGCTGAAGATGCTCGACGAGACCTTCGCGCCGCTGGCGCGCGAGGCGAAGTGTGAAATCGCCTGCGTCACGTTTTCCGATCTGGTCATCCAGTGCGCGCGGCGCGAGAAGGCCTCGATGCTGATCCGGGGCTTACGCGACGGCACCGATCTCGACTACGAAATGCAGATGGCCGGCATGAACGGCGCGATGGCGCCGGAAGTGCAAACGGTATTCCTGCCGGCCTCGCCAATGGTGCGCCCGATCACCGCCACATTGGTCCGCCAGATCGCCGGCATGGGCGGCGACGTCTCCGCCTTCGTGCCGGCGGCGGTCGCCGCGCGGCTCAAAACCAGGTTCGCCGGCCAGCGCCGCACCTGACCTCTCTCAACCGGGAGCCTCGATGATTTCTCGCCGCCTGATCCTGTCGCTCGCCTGCGGAATTGCGACCGCTGTCGCGTCCCCGGCCTTCGCGCAGCACGCAAAACTCGCCGACCCCGCCGCGCTCACCGAGCAGGCGCCCGCCGCCTACAAGGCGAAGTTCGAGACCAGCAAGGGTACGTTCGTCATCCAGGTGACGCGCGCCTTCGCGCCCGCCGGCGCCGACCGCTTCTACAATCTGGTGAAGAACGGCTATTTCGACGACACCCGTTTCTTCCGCGACATCGCCGGCTTCATGGTGCAGTTCGGCATCAACGGCGACCCGGCGCTGAACGCAAAATGGCGCGTCGCGCGCATCCCGGACGACAAAGTCACGCAGAGCAATACGCGCGGCATGATCACCTTCGCGACCTCCGGGCCGAACGCGCGCACGACGCAGGTATTCATCAATTTCGGCGACAACCGCAATCTCGACGGCATGGGCTTCGCGCCGTTCGGCCGCGTCGTCTCGGGCATGGAGGTCGTCGACAAGCTTTATTCCGGTTACGGCGAGGGCGCGCCCAACGGCGCCGGCCCCGACCAGAACCGCATCCAGACCGAGGGCAACGCTTATCTCACGAGGAGCTTCCCGAAGCTCGATTACGTGAAGAAGGCGACGATCGAGAAGTGACACGCGCCGCCTTCGCGGCGGCGGCGACGTATTTCGAAAAGGAGTTTCGTATGGCCAAGCCGGAAGACACGCTCACTTTGGAGACCACCAAGGGCAAGGTGGTGATCGAGATGCGGCCCGACCTCGCGCCCGGCCACGTCGCGCGCATCAAGGAACTGGTGAAGGACGGCTTCTACGACGGCATCGTCTTTCACCGCGTCATCGACGGCTTCATGGCGCAGACCGGCTGCCCGCAGGGCACCGGCACCGGCGGCTCGGGCAAGAAGCTCAAGGCCGAGTTCAACGCCGAGCCGCACGTGCGCGGCACGGTGTCGATGGCGCGCGCCGCCAATCCCGATTCCGGCGACAGCCAGTTCTTCATCTGCTTCGACGACGCCACCTTCCTCGACAACCAGTACACGGTGTGGGGCAAGGTGACCGAGGGCATGGACAACGTCGACAAGATCAAGCGCGGCGAGCCGGTCAAGGACCCGGACAAGATCGTCAAGGCGACGATGGGCGCGTAGTTATCTCTCCCCCGAAAGGGGAGGGCCGACCGCCGAAGGCGGTTGGGATGGGGTTACGTTCGTTCCGTTGCCAGACGATCCCCACCCGGCGCTTCGCGCCGACCTCCCCCTTGCAGGGGGCGGTATAAGAAAGACCATGCGCACCGACCTCTTCGATTTCGACCTGCCGGCGGACCGCATCGCCTTGCGGCCCGTGCACCCGCGCGATGCGGCGCGATTGCTCGTGATCAAGCCCGGGCAGGGGCTCGAGGATCGCGGCGTCCGCGATCTGCCGGACTTGCTCCAGCCCGGCGACTGCCTGGTGGTCAACGACTCCAAGGTCATCGCGGCGCGGCTGAAGGGCCGGCGGATCGGGCGCGGCGAGGCCGAGCCTTCGATCGAGGCGACGCTGATCAAGCGCGTCGACGGCTCGACCTGGAAGGCCTTTATCCTCGGGGCGAAGAAGGTCCAGGCGGGCGACCGGCTGCGCTTCGGCGACGAGGGCAAGGTCTGTTTCCTCGGCCAGCTCGATGCTCAAGTTTCACATAAGGATGAAGACGGCGAGGTAACCCTCTCGTTTGACTTCCACGGTCCGGTCCTGGACCAAGCCATCGAGGAGCGCGGCTCGATGCCGCTGCCGCCATATATCGCCTCGAAACGCGCGCCGGACGACGAGGACCGGACCGACTACCAGACGGTCTTTGCCCACGACGAGGGTTCGGTGGCGGCTCCGACGGCGGGGCTGCATTTCACGCCGGAGCTGCTGGAGCGGCTCGGTGCCCGCGGCGTCGCCGTGCACAAGGTGACGCTGCATGTCGGCCCCGGCACCTTCCTGCCGGTGAAGGCCGAGGACACCAGCGGCCACAAGATGCACTCGGAATTCGCCATCCTTACCGCGGAGACCGCTGCCGCGCTCAACGCCGCGCGCGCCAAAGGCGGCCGCATCGTCGCCGTCGGCTCAACCGCGCTGCGGACGCTCGAAAGCGCGGCGCGAGAGGACGGGACGCTTTCGGCTTTCGCCGCCGAGACCGACATCTTCATCACGCCCGGCTACCGCTTCAAAGCCTGCGACCTGATGCTGACCAACTTCCACCTGCCGCGCTCGACTCTGTTCATGCTGGTATCGGCGTTCTCCGGGCTCGAGACGATGCAGCAGGCGTACCGGCATGCGATCGCGAGCGGCTATCGCTTCTATTCGTATGGCGATGCGTGTTTGTTGTATCCGCAGCCTCGTGCCCAGGACGCGGTGCAGCACGAGCCGAAGGCGACGTGATGCACCGCAGATCCGGGGTCCAGCTTGCTATTGAAGAAACCGGGGTCCCGGGTCTGCGGCGCGCACTGACGTGCTGCGCCGCGCCCGGGACACGAAGGAATTCATGACCGTCCCCTTCGCCTTCACCCTGCACAGAACCGACGGCATGACGCGGCGCGGCGCGTTTTCGACGCCGCACGGCACGGTGCAGACGCCGGCCTTCATGCCGGTCGGCACGGCCGGCACGGTGAAAGGGCTCACGCCCGAAGTCGTGCGCGACACCGGCGCCGAGATCGTGCTCGGCAACACCTATCATCTGATGCTGCGGCCGGGGCCGGAACGCGTCGCGGCGCTGGGCGGCCTGCACACCTTCATGAACTGGCCGCTGCCGATCCTCACCGATTCCGGTGGCTTCCAGGTCATGTCGCTGTCGAGCTTGCGCAAGCTCACCGAGCAGGCGGTGACCTTCCGCTCGCATCTCGACGGCACCATGTTCGAGCTGTCGCCGGAACGCGCGATCGAAATTCAGGCGCTCCTCGGTGCCGACATCTCGATGCAGCTCGACGAATGCCTGAGACTGCCGGCGCCGCGCGAGGAGATCGCGCGCGCCATGCAACTCTCGCTCCGCTGGGCCGAGCGTTCGCGCCGCGCCTTCGAGGGCCGCGCACGAGAAGGCTATGCGCTGTTCGGCATCGTGCAGGGCGGCGACGACATGGCGCTGCGCCATGACAGCGCGCGGGCGCTCGCCGATATCGGCTTCGAGGGTTACGCCATCGGCGGCCTCGCCGTCGGCGAGCCGCAGGAGGTCATGCTCAAGCTGGTCGAGGAGACGACGCCGGCGCTGCCGGCCGATCGCCCGCGCTATCTGATGGGCGTCGGCACGCCGCACGATCTTCTCGAGGCGGTGGCGCGCGGCGTCGACATGTTCGACTGCGTCATGCCGACGCGCAACGGCCGCCACGGCATGGCCTTCAGCCGTTTCGGCCAGATCAACCTGTCAAACGCGCGCCACGCCGACGACCCGCGCCCGCTCGACGACGAGAGCCCGCATCCGGCGGCGCGCACCTATTCGCGCGCCTACCTGCATCATCTGGTGAAGGCCAACGAGATCCTCGGCGCGGTGCTGCTCTCGACCATCAACATCGCCTATTACCAGGCGCTGATGGCCGGCATGCGCGCGGCGATCGAAGCGGGCCGTTTCGCCGATTTCCGCGCCGCGACCTTGGCGGGGTGGGAGCGGGGCGATATCGCGGCCAGGGCCTAGCTTCGGACCTCGCGCCGGAGAGAGGTTGTCGCTCGCGTCCGGTTTCGCTAAAGCCTGCGCATGACTGTCCCCGCCGATTTCCTCAGCCATCGCCGCAAGCCCGCCTTCACCCTGCCGTCGAACGCCACCGACGCGCATTGCCACGTATTCGGGCCGGGCGATCGCTTCCCCTATGCGCCAAACCGCCGCTACACGCCGGCCGACGCTCCGAAGGAGATGCTGCGCGCGCTGCACGACTATCTCGGCATCTCGCGCGCGGTGATCGTGCAGGCGAGCTGCCACGGCACCGACAACCGCGCGATGATGGATTGCCTGCATGCGGACCCGAAGCGCTATCGCGGCGTCGCCATCGTCGACGACACGTTTACCGACGCCGATTTCGACAAGCTTCACGCCGGCGGCGTGCGCGGCGTTCGCTTCAACTTCATCAAGCATCTCGGCGGCACGCCGGACATGGCCGTCTTCAACACGGTCATCGACCGCATCAAGGGCCGGGGCTGGCACGTCGTGCTGCATCTCGGCGGCGCCGACATCGTCCCGAACATGGAAACGATCAGAAAGCTGCCGCTCACCTTCGTCATCGACCACATGGGCCGCGTGCCGACCACGGAAGGCCACGACCCGGCGCCGTTCAAGGCGCTGATGGAACTCGCCAGGCTGCCCAATTGCTGGATCAAGGTCTGCGGCGCCGAGCGCATCGCCTATCCGCCCTACGACAGAGCGGTGCCGGTGGCGCGCGCCATCATCGCGGCGCTGCCGGACCGCACGATGTGGGGCACGGATTTTCCGCACCCGAACGCCTCGCACGAGGCGGACGAGGGCGAGCTGGTCGATCTGCTGCCGCGGTTCGGCGACGCGGCCGCGCTCCAGCGCGTCCTGGTCGACAATCCGGCCCGGCTCTACGACTTCGACTGAGCCTTCCGGCGCGGTTGGCAGCGGCGGCGCGGGCGCATTATGCTTGCGCCATAAACACAAGCCGTGAACCGGCGTCATCGGGAGGATTAGACATGAGCAAGCAGCTTTTCGCAGGGCCAAAACGCGCGCTTGCCGTCGCCGCCGCGTTGCTGGCATTGGGCTTCGGCTCAGGCGCGGCGCAGGCGAAGTGGCCGGAGAAGCCGGTCCGCCTCGTATTGCCGTTCGGGCCGGGTGGCGTCGCCGATGTCACCGCGCGCATCCTTGCCGACCGCCTGAGCCAGAAATTCGGCCAGCAGGTGGTGGTCGAGAACATGCCCGGCCCCGGCGGCATCAACGCCGCGCGCGCGGTGGTGGGCGCGCCGCCGGACGGCTACACGATCGGGCTCGTGACCAACGGCACGGCGATCAGCGTCGCCGCGTTCAACCATCTGCAGTTCGATCCGACCCAGTTCCAGATGATCTCGACCATCGGCCTGTTCGACCTCGTCTTCGCGGTCAAGGGCGACGCGCCGTACAAGTCGCTCAAGGACGTGGTCGCGGCGGCGAAGGCGAGCCCCGGCAAGTTCAATATCGGCACGATCGCCGTCGGCGGCACGCAGAACCTCGGCGCCGAGCTGTTCAAGTCGATGGCGGACGTCAACATGGTCATCGTGCCGTACAAGAACTCGCCGGACGTGGTCGTCTCGGTGCTGCGCGGCGACACGCAGATGCTGGTCGAATTCCCGCCGGCGATCCAGGGCCAGGTCAACGACGGCAAATTGCGCGTGCTGGCGACCTCGGCGCCGCAGCGTTCGACGCTCAAGCCCGACGTGCCGACCGCCGCGGAGTCGGGTGTGCCCGGCTATGAGGTGACGTCGTGGAACGGCATCTTCGCGCCGAAGGGCACGCCGAAGGAGGTCGTCGAGGCGCTCAACGGCGCGATCCACGCGGCGCTGGCGCTGCCGGACGTGAAGGCGGCCTACGCCAAGGTCGGCGTCACCGCGCAGGGCAGCACGCCGAACGAGCTAATGGCGCGGCTGAAGTCCGACATCGTCAAGTGGACCGCGGTGATCGAGAAGGCGCATATCCCGAAGAAGTAGGTTGGAAGCAGAATGAACAAGAAACTTCAGATCGCGGTCGTCGGCGCCGGCATGGGCGGGCTTGCGGTGGCGGCGACGCTGCGGCAGGCCGGCTTCGATGTGCGGGTCTACGAGCAGGCGTCCCGCTTCGGCCGCATCGGCGCCGGCATCCAGATGATGCCGAATTCGATGAAGGTCTTGCGCCGCATCGGCATCGAGGATCGCCTGCGCGCCGTCGCTTTCGCGCCTTACTCGCACCTGAACCGCGACGGCACCACCGGCGAGATGACGCGCGAGCTGCCGATGCCCGAGAGCCTCTACGGCGCGCCGTATCTGTGCATGCACCGCGCCGAACTGCACGAGGCGCTGGCTTCGGCGGTGCCCGGTGAGATCATCCATCTCGGCAAGAGGCTCACCGGCCTCGATCAGAAGGGCGGGCAAGTGACATTGTCGTTCGCCGATGGCTCGACCGCGACTGCCGATGCCGTCGTCGGCGCCGACGGCGTGCATTCGATCGTGCGCGACATCATCGTCGGGCCGGACACGCCGATCCACCGCGGCCGCATCGCCTATCGCGCGGTGTTCCCGGCGCATCTGATGAACGGCTTCGACATCGGCCGCTCGCGTACGAAATGGTGGGGCACCGACCGCCACATCGTCATCTATTACACGACGAAGGCGAAGAGCGAGGTCTACTTCGTCACCAGCGTGCCGGAGCCGGCCGAGTGGCTGACGAAAGAATCCTGGTCGGCCAAAGGCGACGTGCGCGAATTGCGCGCCGCCTATGACGGCTTCCACCAGGACGTCCGCAACGTGCTGGAGGCCTGCCCCGACTGTCACAAATGGGCGATCCTCGAGCGCGAGCCCTTGCGCACCTGGAGCGACGGCCGCGTCATTCTGCTTGGCGACTCGGCGCATCCGATGACGCCCTACATGGCGCAGGGCGCGGCGACCTCGATCGAGGACGCGGCGGTGCTCGCCCGCTGCCTGCAGGCGGTCGAGGGCGATGACGTCGAAGGCGCGTTCAGGCGTTACGAGGCGCACCGCAAGCCGCGCACCTCGGTCGTGCAGGCAATCTCCAGCGCCAACACGTGGATGCGCGAGGGCGCCTCTGACACGAGCTGGCTTTATGGCTACGATGCGTGGAGCGCCGATCTCGACCGGCCCGCCGCACATCCGCGGGCGCAAGCGGCCTGACGCGCGCATTCCGGGGACGACATGCGCCTCTCGCAGTGCTTCAATTTCCACGACTTCCGGCGGCTGGCGAAGCAGCGCCTGCCGGGTCCGGTCTTCAACTACATCGACGGCGCCGCCGAGGACGAGACGACGTACCGGCGCAATACTGAGGCGTTCGAGGCGTGCGACCTGGTGCCGCGCGTCCTGACTGGCGTCGGCACGGTCGATCTCTCGGTCACGGTGATGGGCGAAAAGCTCAGCGTTCCGTTCTACTGCTCGCCGACGGCGTTGCAGCGGCTCTTTCATTACGACGGCGAGCGGGCGGTGGCGCGCGCGGTGGAGAAGTTCGGCACCATGTTCGGCGTGTCGTCGCTCGGCACCGTGAGCCTGGAGGAATTGGCGAAGAATTTCTCGTTCCCGCAGGTCTACCAGTTCTATTTCCACAAGGACCGCGGGCTCAACAAGGCGATGATGGACCGCGCCAAGGGCGCCGGCGTGCGCATTATGATGCTCACGGTCGATTCCATCACCGGGGGCAACCGCGAGCGCGACCTGCGCACCGGCTTCTCGATCCCGCTGAAGCTGACGCTCGGCGGCATGATGCAGTTTGCGGTGAAGCCGCGCTGGGCGCTGGAATACGTCACGCACGAGCGCTTCCGCCTGCCGCAGCTCGACGAGCACGTCGACATGAGCGGCGGCGCCACCTCGATCGGCGACTACTTCACCAACATGCTAGACCCGTCGATGACCTGGAACGACGTCGCCGCGATGGTGAAGCAGTGGGGCGGCAAGTTCTGCCTCAAGGGCATCATGAGCGTCGATGACGCGAGGCGTGCCGTCGACATCGGCTGCGCCGGCATCGTCGTCTCGAATCACGGCGGCCGCCAGCTCGACGGCTCGCGCAGCGGCTTCGACCAATTGGCCGAAATCGTCGACGCGGTCGGCGACAAAATCGACGTGTTGATGGACGGCGGCGCGCAGCGCGGCACGCATGTGCTCAAGGCGCTGTCGCTCGGCGCCAAGGCGGTGGGCGTCGGCCGCTACTACCTGTTCGCGCTGGCCGCGGCCGGCGAGGCGGGTGTCGAGCGTGCCCTGGAGAGAATGCGGATCGAAATCGAGCGCGACATGCGGTTGATGGGCTGCCGCTCGGTCGGCGAGCTGACGCGGGCGAACCTGCGCTTCCGCGACTAGCGCGCTCAGTGTTCCA
>DATNBL010000032.1:0-95288 GCA_035571935.1 Pseudolabrys sp. | reverse complement strand
CGCCGCAAGTGGAGCGCCGGGAGGCGCCTTCCTCCGATCGCAAGGAGGAAGGAGACGCCTCGCAAGCGTCTCGGGCGGCTTCGCCAGCCGCTCAGGGGGTCTCGCAAACCCCCGCGTCTGCCGGCGCTCCGCTCCCCTCGAGGAGCGAAGAATTGCACTTCGGACTGCGGCGTACCCGGCGCCGATCAGAAAATACGGGCGATGAGTCGTGCCTGGATCGTAGGGTGGGCAAAGGCGTCCGCAGGACGCCGTGCCCACCGGCGGAGAGGCCGCGCGGTGCGCACGCTCCGCCTTGCGCACCCTACTTCTTCTCCTCCATCAAACTCACATGCGCGGCGACGACGCGCCAGCCTTCGGCAAATTTCACCCAGGTCTGCATCTGACGGCCAACGCGGCCGGCCGCCGACGGCCGCTCATACAGAGTGGAGGCAACCGCGAACTCGCGGCCATAGGTGGTGATGACCGTGCGCGACAGTTTGCGCCCGAGCGCCACCGGCGAGCGTGCGGCGCGGAAGGCGGCGATCTCGGCAAAGCCGTAGAGGCACTCGTTGACGCCGTAGCGCACGGTGCGCGGATCGTCGCGGAAGAAAGCGTCGAGCGCGGCGACGTCGTTGGTCACGAGCGCCTTCTCGTAGCGGTCGAATTCGGCGGCCACCTCGGCGACGACGTCCGGCAGATCGATGTCCATGATCCTTCCCTCTCTCCAATCGTGTGTGTCAGCGCGGCCAGCGCCAGTCGACCAGCCACGCGATCGCGTCCGGCAGCGGCAGGACCTGGCGCACGTCCTCCACACTGACCGACAGCGCCACCGCGCCGGCGAGCGACAGCACGGTCGCAGTCACAATACGGCCGCCGAACACTTCGTGCTTCGGGTTGATGATCCAGCCGAAATAGATGCGGAATACCATGCTCAGCCGCTGGATCGGCGACACCACCGACACCGGCGCGACGGCGAGCGCCATGTAGCGCGTCATCTGCGAGAACGCGACCAGGACGCCGGACAGCACGAACCAGCGCGCCGACGTGCGGTCGATGCCGCGAAACTCGGCCCAGCGTCCGGGCAACAGCAGCGTCAGGCCGATCGCCACCGTCGCCGCCAGATACGACACGAAGCCGCCGGCGACGCCCGCGCCGATGCCTTTGTGCGCGAAGGCCATGTTGATGAGGATCGGGCTGATGCCGAAGCCGATCGCCGACAACAGCGCGTAGAGATAGCCTTCGGCGTATTGCGGCACGAACACCGTCTCGCCCGGCGTCTCGGGCGCCGCCTCAGCCCCGCGCTTCGGCTCGCCCTTCAGAGTCAGCGCCGGGCCGGCGACGACGAGAATGATGCCGACGAGACGCAGCAGCGTCAGCGCCTCGCCGAGCCAGAGCACCGCCAGCACCAGCGTGATGATCAGGCTGTATTGCTGCACGGGCGCGACGAGATTGGCGCCGATCGCCTTGGTCGCCTTGTAATTGCAGTAGCGGCCCCAGGCGAAATGGATGACGCCGGCGACGACGAGCAGGCTCCAGCTGCGCGCGTCGAAGGCGGCGAGCGCGGCATAGCCGCCAACCGGAAGCATGACGAGGAGGAAGATCGGCAGCGCGATGGGCAGGCTGATGCCGACCGCCTGCAGCACGGTGCCGGACAGCACGCCGCGCCGCACGCTTGCATTGGCGTAGGCGAACGTCACCGCCGACAAAAGCGACAAGAGACCGCCGAGCATGATCCTCCCCGAGCGGCTGCCGTTGGTCCCGGCGCAATCGCCCCTTTGCGGCACTCTAATGCGTCGCCCGCACGGTGGGGCGCAAGGCTGCTCTGCATTGGCGCACCGGATTTTCGCATATGCGAAAGGCGCGCCGGATGCGCGCCGTGCTAGCGTGCAGCCGCCTGAAAGTTCGGGAGTTGCCATGTCGACCGTGTCGCCGATCGCCCGCCCCTCCTCCGGCCCCAGGGTCTTTCTCGACTACGATCAGGCCGGGCTCGACGCCGCCTACGACCAGGCCGTCTGGGCGCCGGCGATGGCCGACATCCGCGAACGCCTCGCCGCAACGAGCGAGGCCGTGCGCACCCGCCTCGGCGCGCCGAAGCGCTACGCCTACGGCCTGGCGCCGATGGAAGGGCTCGACGTCTTTGCGGCGCGGCGGCCGAACGCCCCGGTCTTCATTCATATCCACGGCGGCGGCTGGCTGCGCGGAGTGGCGAAGGACTTCGCCTTCGCCGCCGAAATGTTCGTCGAGGCCGGCGTCGCGTTCGTCGTGCCCGACTTCGCGCCGGTGAGCGAATTCGGCGGCGAGCTCGCGCCGATGGTGGCGCAGGTGCGCCGCGCCGTCGCCTGGGTCTACCGGAACGCGGCCGCGTTCGGCGGCGACGCGTCGCGCCTCTATCTCGGCGGCCACTCCTCCGGCGCGCATCTGGCCGCGATGGCGCTGATGTGCGATTGGGAGAGCAACGGCATCCCTGCCTCGTTCATCAAAGGCGGCCTCTTGATCAGCGGCCTCTACGATCTCAAGCCGGCGCGGCTCGCGAGCGCCTTCACCTACGTCAAATTCACCGACGCGAGCGAGGCCGGCCTAAGCCCGCAACGCCATGTCGCCCGGCTCAGCGCGCCACTTGCCGTTCTCGCCGGCAGCAAGGACAGCCCCGAGTTCATCCGCCAGGCGCGCGATTTCGCCGCCGCCGCGAAGGCTGCGGGCAAGACGGCGAAACTGATCGAGGCGCCCGGCTACAACCATTTCGAGATGAGCGAGTCGCTCGGAAACCCCTACGGCCCCGGTGGCCGCGCTGCGCTCGCGCTCATGGGACTGAAATAAGATGGCCGCAAACTTCCCACCCCCAGGCGCCGCCGACTGCCATGTGCACGTGATCGGGCCGAAGACACAGTTTCCGCTGGCGAAGACCCGCACCTATACGCCGATGGACGCGCCGACCGCCCACCTCGCCGCCATGCTCAAGCGGCTCGGCCTCGACCGCGTCGTGCTGGTGCAGCCGAGCTTCTACGGCACCGACAATGCCTGCATGCTCGACTGCATGGCGGCGCTGCCCGGTTCGCGCGGCGTCGCCGTGCTGCCGGCCGAGGTGCCCGGCTCGGCGCTCGACGACCTGCACAAACGCGGCGTGCGCGGCCTGCGCGTCAACATCGCCACCGGCGGCACGGCGTCGATCGAACAGATGCGCGACGGCATTGCCGCGGCGGCAAAGCTCTGCGCGCGCAACGGCTGGCACGTGCAGATCTTCGTGCCGTCCTCGACGCTGGCGCCGCTCGGCGCCACCTTGCGCGCGCTGCCGGTCGACACCGTGGTCGACCATTTCGGCCTGATCGCGCCGGGCGAGGCGCCCGACACGCTGGTCGCTTTGCTGGAGAGCGGCAAGGTGTGGGTGAAAATCTCAGGCGCCTACCGCATCGCCGCCGACCCCGCCGACCCCCGCATCGATCCTTTGGCGCGCCGGCTCGTCGCCACCAATCCCGAACGCGCCGTTTGGGGTTCCGACTGGCCGCACACGCCCCGACATGATCTGCGCAAGCCGGGCGAGTCCGAAGAGATGCCGTTCCAGAACATCGACACCAGGGGTCTGCTCGATCTGGTGCCGCGCTGGCTCGGCGACGACGCGCTGGCTAAGCGCGTGCTGGTGACGAACCCCGAGCGGCTTTATGATTTCTGACAATCCGCAGCGTCAGTCGATGCGCCCTCTCCCCCCGTGGGAGAGGGCATCCGCAGTATTGCAGATGAAAAGAAAGGGAGAGGGGGTAAGGCCCCTTCTCCCATCATCATTTCAGGATAGCCCCTCAATGCCCTCTCCCACGGGGGGAGAGGGCGCAACGGCTAACGCCGCAGGAGCAACGTCACACCTTCGCGAGCTTGTCCTGAGTCTTGGTCTCGAAGTCGCTGGCGTCATGACGCTCGTGCAGCTGGTTCGCCGGATCGCCGGAGATGCGGTTGACCATGCGGCCGCGCTTGACCGCGGGGCGCGCCAGGATCTCATCGGCCCAGCGCAGCACGTTTTTGTATTCGTGCGTGCTCAGGAACGTCGCCGAATCGCCGTACTGCCAGCCCTTGGCGAGGCCGCCGTACCACGGGAAGATCGCGATGTCGGCGATGGTGTAATCATCGCCCGCGACGAAGCGACGCTTCGCCAGTTGCTTGTCGAGCACGTCGAGCTGACGCTTCACCTCCATGGCGAAGCGGTCGATCGGATATTCCATCTTGAACGGCGCGTAGGCGTAGAAATGGCCGAAGCCGCCGCCGAGATAGGGCGCGCTGCCCATCTGCCAGAACAGCCAGGAGAGGCACTCGGCGCGCGCGGCCTGATCGGTCGGCAGGAAGGCGCCGAACTTCTCGGCGAGATAAGTGAGGATCGCACCGGACTCGAACACGCGGATCGGCTTCGGGCCGCTGCGGTCCATCAGCGCCGGGATCTTGGAATTCGGGTTCACCTCGACGAAGCCCGAGCCGAACTGCTCGCCCTCACTGATCCTCACGAGCCAGGCGTCGTACTCGGCGCCCTTGTGGCCGAGCGCGAGCAACTCCTCGAGCATAATCGTGACCTTCTGCCCGTTCGGCGTGGCGAGAGAATAGAGTTGCAGCGGATGCTTGCCGACGGGAAGCACTTTCTCCCGCTGCGCACCCGACGTCGGTCGGTTGATCGTCTCGAACTTGCCGCCGTTCGGCTTGTTCCAGACCCAGACTTTCGGGGGCACGTAGTCGGTCGTGGTCGTCATGGTCACACTCGCGTTCGGGATGAGGTCAGGAGGGAGGCAGGCCGCCTCCCGATCTATGCACTGTTTCGCGTCCGGCAATACGGGGGACGCGGTCAATGTCCGGCCGCCGACACCGCCTTGGCGACCGCCGCGCCGAAGGCGCCGGTGCCGAGGCCGCCGCCCATGTCGGGCGTGCGCGTTCCAGGGCTCGCGATGACGCGGTCGAGCGCCGCCTCGATCGCCTGCGCCGCGCGGCTGAGTGCCGCATCGCCGCGCCGCTCGCCGAGCCAGGCGAAGAGCATCGCCGCCGAGCCGATCAGCGACGACGGATTGGCGACGTTCTTCCCGGCGATGTCCGGCGCCGAACCGTGCTGCGCCTGCGCCACGCCGTGATCGGTGCCAGCATTGAGCGAGGCGGCAAGGCCGAGGCTGCCGGCGATCTCGGACGCTTCGTCCGAGAGGATGTCGCCATACATGTTCGTCGTCACGATGACGTCGAACCGCGATGCGTCGCGCACCAGCAGCGCGGCCATCGAATCGATGAGCTGCTCCTCATAGGCGACGTCGGGATACTGCGCGGCCACGGCGCGGGTGCATTCGAGATAGAGCCCGTCGGTGACGCGCAGCACATTGGCCTTGTGGACGCAGGTCACCTTACGGCGGCGGGTGCGCGCCAGTTTGAACGCGGTCTCGGCGATGCGCGTCGAGCCGTTGCGCGTGATCTTGAGCATGGCGAGCGCGACGTCGGGCGTCGGCATGAACTCGCCCGGCCCGACATGCATCGAACGGTCGGCATAGAAGCCCTCGGTGTTCTCGCGCACGACGACGAGATCGACGGCTTGGCCGCAGCGCGGTAGAAAGCCGGTGCGCGAGCGAGCCGGGCGGATATTGGCGTAGAGGTCGAGCCGGCGGCGCATCTCGCCGGACGGATTGAGCCCGCCCTCGCTGCGCGGCGGATATTCGTTGTGCGACACCGGTCCAAGGATGATGCCGTCCGCCGCCTTCGCCTTCTCGAACACCGCGTCCGGCAAGGTCGTGCCGAGCGCGCGGTGCGAGGCCCAGCCGATCGCGGCATGCTCGAATTCGAGCCGCAGGCCGAACGTGCTTGCCGCCGCACGCAGCACGTCGAGCGTCGCCGCCGTGATCTCCGGCCCGATGCCGTCGCCTTCGAGCACCAGAAGGTGCGCCGCCTTAGTCCCCACCGCCCTCTCCTGCATTCACAAAGTGCGGCGCGGACTATAACGGGCCCTCACCCGCCCTGCCACCGCATCGCGGCCAGCGTTGACCGCGGCATCGGCGGCACTAAGCTATGCCGTCGTGGTATGGGTGTATTCGGGGCGGTCATGGAGCTAAAAGGGCTGCGCAACTTCATGCGCGTCGCGCACGCCGGCAGTGTCAGCCGCGCGGCGGCGGATTTGCGGCTGGCGCAGCCGGCCTTGAGCCGCCAAATCCGGAAGCTCGAGCACGAGCTCGGCGTGCCGCTGTTCTCGCGGCACGGCCGCGGCATGCGTCTCTCCGCCGCCGGCGCGCGCCTGCTCGAGCGCGCCGAGGCGATCGCCGGACTCGTTCAGCAGACGCGCGAGGAAATCCGCGAGGACCGCTCGCCGGCGCGCGGCCGCCTCGTGCTCGGCGTGCCGCCAGCGGCCGGGCGGCTGCTGGTGCCCTATTTCGTCGAGCGCTTCCGTAAGGCATGGCCGGAGACCACGCTGCATATGCGCGAAGGCGTCGCGAGTTCGCTGCAGGAATGGCTGGTCGAGAAGCGCATCGACCTCGCATTGCTGCACAACCCGCCACACCTGGAAGCGCTTGAAATCTGGCCGCTCCTGACCGAACGCATGTTCGTCATCGGCCCGCCGAAACATCGCATCAAGGAGCGCGCGCACCCCAAAAGCTTCCGCATCCGCGATCTCGGCGCGCTGCCGCTGATCCTGCCGAACGGTGCGCACGCCAACCGCCGCCTGGTGGAAAATGCCGCGCTCGAGCATGGCCTGCGCCTGCGCGTGATGATCGAGGCCGACAGCGTCGCCTTCGCCAAGACGATGGTCGAGCGCGGGCTCGGTTACACCATCCTGACTTACGCCGCCGTTCAGGATGAGCTCGCGCGCGGGGAGCTGACCGTCTATCCGATCGTGCGGCCTTCGTTGCCGGTGCGCGTGTGCATCGTCACGCCGCGCGGCGAACTGCCGAAGCTGACACAGGACACCGGCGAGATGCTGCGCGAGGTGTGCCGCTCCCTCGTGCGCAGCAAGCGCTGGGCCGGCGCGCAGCTCGAATGACCCGCGAACCGCATCGCCGTACGCTGTCCATGCCGAAAGAGTATCGGCCGCGAACTTCTCAATCCGGCGCCGCGCCGGTAAGCTTGCGGCGACAACAAAGACGCGTGGCCGCCTCCGCGGACCGCGCGCCGCAGCAAATGGGAGGATCGCCGTGAAGACCTTCAGGTGGCTTGCCGCCGCAGTGTTCGTCGTGCTCACGCCCGCGCTGGCGATGGCGCAGAAATTTCCCGACCATAACATCCGGCTGATCGTCCCCTTCCCGCCGGGCGGACCGAACGACATCATCGCCCGCGTCATCAGCCTGAAGATGGGCGAGATCCTCAAGCAGACGATCGTCGTCGACAATCGCGGCGGCCAGGGCGGCGTGCTCGGCACCGATCTCGTCGCCAAGGCCAAGCCCGACGGCTACACCATCGCCATCACCAGCGCCGGCGCGCTGGCGATCTCACCGAGCATGGAGAAGGTCGCCTACGACACGTTGAAGGATCTCGCGCCGGTGACGCTCGTCGCCAAGGTGCCTGAGATGCTGGTCGTGGCCGAAAACGTGCCGGCCAAAAACATGGCCGAGCTCGTCGCACTGGCGAAGAAGCAGCCGGGCAAGCTCAATTTCGCGTCCTCCGGCCCCGGCAGCCTGCCGCATCTCGCCGGCGAGCTGTTCAAGCTCACCGCCAAGATCGACATCGTGCATGTGCCGTATCGCGGCGCGGCGCCGGCCGTGAACGATTTGCTCGGCGGCCAGGTGCAGATGGTGTTCCTCGATCTGCCGGTGCTCTTGCCGCAGGTGAAGGCCGGCAAGCTCCGCCCGATCGCGGTCGGCGCCGAGAAACGCGTGCCAAGCGCGCCCGACGTGCCGACCACGGCGGAAGCCGGCATGCCCTCCCTGTTGACCGAGAACTGGTACGGCATGGTCGCGCCTGCCGGCACACCGAAGGAGGTTGTCGCGGCGCTCAACAAGGCCGCGGTCGAGGCGATGAAGGATCCGGGCGTGTCGGCAAAATTGTCGAGCGTGGGCGCGCAGCTCATCGGCGACTCGCCGGACGAGTTCCGCGCCTTCGTCGCCAGCGAAACGGCGAAATGGGCGAAGGTCATCAAGGACGCCGGTGTGCCGACGCAGAAGTAAGACGGGCGCAACGCCTGCATGAGCGACAGTAAAATGTGGGTGCTCCGCTCGACGCTGACGTCGCCGTTCGGCCGCAAGGTCCGGATGGCGGCGTCCGTTCTGGGCCTCGCCGGCCGCTATCGCCTTGAGCCGGCCGACACGCTCAACGAGGGCGACACGCTCCGCCGGCAAAACCCGCTCGGCAAGCTGCCGTGCCTGCTGTTGGCGGACGGCACTGCGCTCTACGACAGCCGCGTCATCATCGAGTTCCTGCAGGAAGAAGCCGACACCGACCGGCTCGTGCCGAGAAGCGGCTTGGCGCGCTACACCACGCTGACGCACGCAACGCTCGCCGACGGCATCACCGACGCGGCGCTGCTGATGGTCTATGAAGGCCGCTTTCGCGAACCGACGGCGCATTCTCAGCGCTGGCTCACGCATCAGCGCGGCAAGGTACTGCGCGGGCTGGCGGCGTTCGAAGCCGCGCCGCCCGATCCGGTTCTTACCGATCTCGCCGCCATCGCCCTCGCCTGCGCGCTCGGCTATCTCGACTGGCGCAAGCCCGTCGCATGGCGTCCCGCGCATCCGCGGCTCGCACAATGGCTCGCCGATTTCGCCGCGGCCGAGCCGGCGTTCGACGCAACCCGCGCGCCGGACACCTGACGTGACGCTCGACGCGCCGACCCACCTGGCCAGGCCGTCCAAGCCGGCGCTCAAGCTGCCGCCGGGCGCCTGTGACGCGCATGTGCATGTGTTCGGGCCCCGCGCACGCTTCCCCTACGAGCCCGGCCGCGCGACCACGCCGTCTGATGCGCCGAAGGAGACCTTGTTCGCGCTGCACGATTTCCTCGGCTTCGAGCGCTGCGTTATCGTGCACACCGCCGCGCACGGCTTCGACAACCGCGCCACCGCTGAAGCGCTCTCGGCCAAAGGCGGCAGCTATCGTGGCGTCGCGCTGGTGCCAACCGCCATCTCGGACACCGACCTGAAGGCGCTCGATGCCACCGGATTCCGCGGTGCGCGCTTCCATTACATGCGGCATTTGAAGCAGGCGGCGTCGATCGAGGACGTCGTCGCCTTCGGCGGGCGTCTCGCCGCGATCGGCTGGCATTTGCAGATCCACATGGAGGCTGAACTCATCGCGGAGCTCAGCGCCGCGCTGCATCGCTCGGCCGTGCCGATCGTGATCGACCATATGGGCCGCGTCGATGCCTCGCTCGGTCTCAACCATCCGCACTTCACGGCCTTGCTGCGCCTGCTCGACGACAGGAACGTCTGGGTCAAGGTCAGCGGCGCCGACCGCATCACGCGTCAGGGTCCGCCTTACGCGGACGCGGTGCCGTTCGCGCGCAGGCTCCTGGACGTCGCCGGTGACCGCGCCGTGTGGGGCCTCGACTGGCCGCATCCGAACCATCAGGGACCGATCCCGGACGATGGCGCCCTCGTCGACCTCATTCCCGAAATCGCCCCCGATGCGCACGCGCGGCAGATGCTGCTGGTCGATAACCCGCAACGGCTCTATCGTTTCGGTCCCGCCAAGGAGTGACCACGATGCCCGGACGCCTGCAAGACAAGGTCGCGATCATCACCGGCGCCGGCAGCGTCGGGCCCGGCTGGGGCAACGGCCGCGCCACCGCCGTGCGCTTCGCCGCGGAAGGCGCGAAGATCTTCGCCGTCGACCGCAATCTCGACGCCACGGCGGAGACCGTCGAGCGCGTCAAGGCCGTGGGCGGCGACATTGTGGTGCACGAGTGCGACGTGACCAGCGCCAAGTCCATCGCCGCCATGGTCGAGGCGTGTCTCGCTCGCTACGGCCGCATCGACGTGCTCGTGAACAATGTGGGCGGCTCGGCGCATGGCGGGCCGGTCGAGATGTCCGAAGACGTCTGGGACGCGCAGGTCGACTTCAACCTCAAGAGCGTGTTCCTGACGCTAAAATACGTGCTGCCGGTCATGGAGAAGCAGGGAGCGGGCGCAATCGTCAACCTCGCCTCGACCTCGGGCATTCGCTTCACCGGCGCGTTCCAGGTCGGCTACGCGGCGACGAAAGCCGGCGTCATCCAGCTCTCGCGCGTTGTCGCCGTGCAATACGCGCCCAAGGGCATCCGCGTGAACACCGTCATCCCGGGGCAATTGCACACGCCGATGGTCGAGGCGCGGCTGGCGCGTCAGCGCGCCGGCGGCGACGTCGAGACGCTGCTGGCGCAACGGCTGAAACGCATTCCCGCGGGCTTTGCCGGCGACGGCCGCGACACCGCGAATGCCGCGTTGTTCCTCGCCTCCGACGAGGCACGCTTTGTCACCGGCACCGAGATCATCGTCGACGGCGGCATGAGCGTCCGCTGCGACTGACGGCGCGGCCACTCACTTCGACGGCTTGATGTCGCCTTTCTTCACCCCGGCCTCGGGGAATACCCACATCGCCACCACC
The DNA here is from genome assembly GCA_035571935.1 of Pseudolabrys sp. Lineage (GTDB taxonomy): Bacteria > Pseudomonadota > Alphaproteobacteria > Rhizobiales > Xanthobacteraceae > Pseudolabrys. The sequence continues at coordinate 84,800 of DATNBL010000032.1, read as the reverse complement.
ATGAAGACGGCCGTGACCATCAGCCACGTGGAGAAGTCCTGCCGCACCGGCGAGCCCTTCCAATAGGCGAGCACTGCCGCGACGATGAGCACGATCGTCGAGAGGATCGCCTTGACGTCATTGGGCATCTCGCCTCCCCGTCAGTGCGAGCCGAGCGGCGCCGCGGCCGCCTCGTCCGGCCGGTGCGGGCGGCCGCGCAGCGTCTTCTTCAGATAGCGCGTGTCGTAGCCGTTGAGCAGCGTGCCGATCAGGCCGCGATCGAGATCGGATGTGCCGAACAGCCAGTCGGCGATCGGGAACGTCAGGTTCATGTTGGTCTCCATCATCAGCCGCGCATTGTGGTGCGCGGTGTGATGGCGGCGCAGCGAGTTGACGAACGGGCAGTGGCGCACGAACCGGTTCTCGTCGACGTGGCAGCAGAAATGCATGAACTCGTAGATGAGATACATACCGCTGGTCGTTGCCATGAACAGCCAGCCGGCGTTCGGCGAGAAAATGCTACCCAGGATCGCCGCCGCCGGAATCGACATCAGGATGAAGACGACCAGCGCGTAAGGCGGGAACACCGTGACGCGCCAGTCCTTGGCGTCGCGGAAGCGCATCTCCTCGTCGGTGAAGAACTGGTGGTGGTTGAGCGTGTGCCGCTCGTAGATCGAGCGCAGGCCCTTGATGTTGACCGGCCGGTGCATGACGTATTTGTGCACGGCCCACTCGAACAGATTGGTGAACAGGAAGGTGAGCGGCACCGTCAGCCACTCACGCCAGGTCACTTCGTGGATGTGCTCGACGTAGATGTAGAAGGCGGCGGCGCCCATCGCGTAGATGATGGCGATGTGGAAAAAGCCGTCGTACCAGCCGATGATACGCGACCGGTATTCGGTGCGGAACTCGATCTGCCTTTCGCCGATCCTCGCTCACCTCCCGGCGGGCCCCGGCATCTGATATATCACGTATCTATCACGACGGAAACGGCCCCGCAATCACGCCGTGGCCGAGCCGTACAGGAACGTGTTGATCTGCTCGCCGGTCAGCACCCAGTCGTTGTCGAAATTGGCGACGACCGCCTTCATGAAAGGTTCCGACAGCGCGATGGCGCGGTACTTGTCGCCGGTGTGCTCGTAGAGGATCGCCAGCGCCAGTTGCTGCGGGCTTTCGCCCTCATAGGTCCACTCGAAGCCGTATCGGGTGAAGCGCCTGACTTCGTCATGCTCAGGCAGCGGCTGGCCGTCGACCGTTACCACCAGGCCGTCGATCGTGCGCCGCCCAGCGAATGTCTTCATGGCTCACACCGTTGCGCGCGTGAAACGCTCGACATAGTCCATCAGCTTGTCGCTCGCCCGCGGCGCGGCGTTGGCGTCGCCTTTGGCGATGGCGCGCGCCTCGTTGGCGTGCAGCCGCGCGCATAGCGGCAGGTCGCCCGCCATGCGGTAGTGCATGTACCAGAAGCGGCGCGACAGGCCTTGCAGGAGCTTCATCGACCGCGCCGCGAAATCGTTGTGCGCGGCGTCGATCAGCAGCCGGTTGAATTCGAGATCGAGGCGCATGAAGACGACGTCGTCGCCGGTCTTCGCGGCGAGGTCCATTCCATCGGCGATCTCCCGCATGCGCTGGCGCTGCTCGGCCGTTGCCCGCCCGGCCGCGGCCCGGCAGAGCAACCGCTCGATCTCGCGCCGCACCTCGAGCAGCAGAAGCTGGCTGCGCGGGTTGACATCGGCGACAAGGATGCCCTTGCGCGGCAGGATGGTGACGAGGCCCTCGCGGGCGAGGCGCTGCAACGCCTCGCGAATGGGCGTGCGGCCGATCTTCAGCGTCGCCGACAGCAACTGCTCGGACAGTACATCGCCCGGCTTGAGGTTCAACGTGACAATCTGCTCTTCGATCAGCCGGTAGGCCTGCTCCGTCAGCGTATCGGCCGCCGCGCCCTTGGCGGCCGCGGCGCTCTCGCCGCGCGGCTTGCGGGTGGCGGATGCGCGGCCCCGCGCCATGTCAGTTTTGCCCGCGTTTGACGGCCGTATTCGAGAGCCGCGCGCATACAGGCTCGCCGCTGCCGTTCGGTTTCACGCCGCGGATTTCAATTGCCGATGACATACGTGTCGTATACTACGGCCGGTGCGCACTGGGTCAAGGCGCCGGAGATTTTCGGAAATGCCGCGCCTCGATCTCGTTCCGCCGCTTGCCGCCTTCGCCGCGCTGCTGCTCGCGACGGCGCTGCTCGCGCTGTCGGCGAGCGGGCACTTCCCGCGCCGCGCCGGCCGCGGCGGCGGCCCCGGAACGCTCGCGCTGTCGCTCTCCGTTCTCGCCGGCCTCGCCGCGACGGCCGCCGGCGTGACCGCCGCATGGCGGCACCTGCCCTGGCCGCCGGCGGTGATCGCCGGCGGGCTCGCGATCCTCGCCGCGCCGCTGGTGCTGCAGCAATGTCCCGACTGCTTCGTCGACGGCCGCGGCGCGCTCGCAACATTCGGCGGCGGCGCCGTCGTGCTGGCGGCGATCCTCCTGGTGCTCGCGCCATGACGGAGGCCACGCCCGAAGCGGGAGAGCGCAAGATCGCGCACAGCCGCAATCCCTATCTGCTGCTCGCCGCCGCGGCGCTATTCTGGTCGGGCAATCACATCGTCGGCCGCGCCATCGGCGGCCATGTGCCGCCGGTCGGCATCTCGACGGTCCGCTGGCTGATCCCGGCGATCCTGATCTGGCCGTGGGTGCGCCCGCACTTGAGGCGCGACTGGCCGGCGATCCGCGCGCACTGGAAGGTCATGCTCTGGCTCGGCGCCAGCGGCGGGGCGCTGTTCACGGCGCTGCAATATGTCGGCCTGCAGTATACGAGCGCGCTCAACGTCTCGGTGCTCAATTCGCTGGTGCCGGTGCTGATCGTCGTCACCAGCGCGGCCTTGTTCCGCGACCGCATCTCGCCCATGCAGCTCGCCGGCATCGTCGTCTCCTCGCTCGGTGTGCTCACCATCATCGGCCGCGGCAGCCTCGACGTGCTAGAGCGGCTGGCCTTCAATTGGGGCGACCTCATCATCCTCTTCAACATGCTGATCTTCGCCGTCTACGCCACGTGCCTGCGGCTGCGCCCGCCGATGCACTGGCTGAGCTTCATCTTCGTGTTCGCCGTGCTGTCGGCGGCGCTGACGCTGCCCTTTGCCGCATTGGAAATCTGGCGAGGCGAACGCTTCGAGCTCGACTGGCTGACGGTCGGCGCGATCGGCTACGTCTCGATCTTCCCCAGCGTCATCGCCTTTGCCGCCTGGAACCGCGGGGTCGAATTGATCGGCGCCAACCGCTCCGGCCCGTTCCTGCATCTGGTGCCGATCTATACCGCGATCCTCGGCAGCACGCTGCTCGGCGAGCACCTCGCCGTCTTCCACATCGCCGGCTTCGCGCTGATCCTGACAGGCGTCTGGCTCGCATCGGTCAGGCCGTCCATGGCCAAATAACTTTTATCGATACCGGCACATTCGCAATGCTTCTCGTCAAAACCTATCTCGACAAGAGCCCGATCCATGGCATCGGCGTGTTCGCCGCCGAGCGCATCCCGAAGGGCACGAAGATCTGGCGTTTCGTCGAGGGCTTCGACCTCTGCTACACGCCGAGAGAGTTCGCACGGCTGCCGAAACAGGCGCGCGAATTTCTCAAGTCCTATGCGTACCGGGTCGACGGCGAAATCCTCTACACCGTCGACCACGACCACCACATGAACCATTCCGACGCGCCGAACACCTACCTGCACAACGGCTACGCCATCGCCGCCCGCGATATCCCGAAGGGCGTCGAGATCACCAACGACTATTGCGAGTTCGACGCGGTGCTGTGCGCGGCCTTCCTCAAGGCGAAGGCCAAGCGCAAGAAGCGGGCACGCAGCGCGCGGCGCTAGAAATCGAGCTTGTCCTGGATCGCGGCAACGCCGGCCTTTGCACAGGCCTCGTCCTTGTCGCCCCCCGGGGCGCCTGCGACACCGACGCCGCCGATGATGGAGCCGCCGGATTTCACGATCAGGCCGCCGGTGAGCATCACGGCGTTCGGCACATGGGCGAGGTCGGCGCTGAGCTGCCCGTCACGGATCAGTTTCAGCAACTCGCTCGTGTCGCGGCTGAAGTTGACCGCCGTCCACGCCTTGCCGGTCGCGGTCTGGATCGCGGCGAGACCGGCGAAGCGGTCGCGCAGCACGACCAGCGGCTGGCCAAAGCGATCGATGACGACGACCGCCACCTGGAAGCCGTCCTTGCGGCATTGCGCCAGCGCGGTACGTGCAAGATCGAAGGCGACGTCGGGCGCCAGCGACTTGTAGGTGACCACGGCCTCCTCGGCAGCGGCCGGCGCGCTCAGCGCGGCGGCCACGGCGAGAGCGATCAGACAACGGTGCATCATGGGCCCCCTTCGCGCGCTACGGACGCAGATACGTCCAGCCCTGTTCCTGCAGCTCGGTGAGCCGCACCACGCCGGACGGCACCATCTTGGCCACCGACACGATCGGGATCGGATGGCCCTCCTTTTTTTCCATACCCATCATGGTGTTATGGCATGCAGAGAAGCGCAGCCTGGCCGGGAAGCTGCCGTCCTTGGCCATGCGCAGGAGCCGCTCCTTCACCGGCGAGGTATCGTCGCGTAGCATCGTCAGCCCCGGCCCGTAGGCGACGACCTCGATTTCGGCCGGCTCGCTTTTGGCGTTGTAGTACTCCAGCATGTTCTTCACGTTGTTGAGTACCAGGTTCATCACCGCCGGGTCGTTCTGGTCGATCTGCACGACGATACGATGCTCCTTGCCCTTCTCGCCGGCGAACGAAACTGCCGCAAAACCGGCAAGTGCAACGGCAATTGCGGCGGCAACAACAAGACGTCTCATGGCTTCCTCCCTGCCCGCTGCGGTCACGGCCGCACGAGCGTGAATCCCTTCTCGGTCAGCGCCAGAATCTGCGCCACGCCGGCCACGACCTTGACCGCGCGCGGATTGAGATCGACCTTCTTGCCGGTCTCGCGCTCGATGGTGTCCACCGTGTTCATGCAGACGTCGAACTGCACGCCCTGCGAGATCAGGCTGTCGACCTCGGCGCGATGCGGGCTGCCGGCGCGCACGAGATCGACGCCGGGCCCAAAGGTGACGACCTCGATGGCGATGCGATCCGGCCCGTAATACTTGAGCAGGTTGTTGGCGACGCTGAGCGTCAGCGCCTGCTTCTTCGGGTCGTTGTCGGAGAGCTGCAGCGCCAGATGATGATCGGCGAACGGCTTGTCGATGATCGGCGCCTTGTCTTCCGCCGCCGCCGATAGCGACACAAACGCTAAAAGCGCCGCGCCGAAGACGCCCGCTCCAATTTTGATCGTGCCTGCGCCCGCCATGAGATGTGCCCTAGCCTGCGATGCCGGGATTGCCGGAAAGACCCTTGATCGCGACCGTGTTCAGCTTCTTCGGCCGCGCTTCCTTGAGGCCGCGCAAGTACGAGGCGAACACCTCGGCAACCGGCTTGCCCGCCTGCTCGTTGACCGAGGCCCAGCCAGCGACCTTGTAGGTCCTGGAGGCGTCGAGCGGCTTGCCGTCATCGAGCGTCATGTCCGCGATGCGGCGGCCGATCGCCTCCGCCGGAGCGCAGGAGTAGTCCATGCCGCCGATGCGCACCATGTCGCCGCCCTGCTGGTAGTACGGGTCGGGATTGAACAGGTTGTCGCAGACGTCCTCCATGATGGACTTGATCTCTCCGCCTGTCATCTCCTGCACGTAAACCTGCGGATAGGTGATCGCCGTCTCCGACAGCAAGTCGTCCATGCGGATCGCCTCGCCCGCGAGCAACGTGTTGCCCCAGCGGAAGCCGGGCGACAGCGCGAGATCGGCGCCGAGCTCGGCGCGCAGCGCGTCGCAGATCAGTTGATCGACCGTGCCGTTGAAATTGCCGCGACGGTAGAGCAGCGCACCCGCGGTCGCGACCGTTGCGTCGAACGCCACGGCGTGCGGCTGGCGCACGCGCGCAATCAGCGCCCGCATGTCTGGATCGGGCTTCAGCAAATCGGAATAGACCGGCAGCAGATGATAGCGCACGTCCCTGACCGCGCCTTTGCCGAGATCGAGGTCGAGCACGCCGAGGAACTTGCCGCTCGAGCCGGCATTCGTCACCAGCGTCTTGCCGCCGGCATTGGCGACCGCGACCGGGCGCGGCACGGCGTCGTGCGTGTGGCCGCCGAGGATCACGTCGATCCCGGTGACGCGGCTCGCGAGCTTGAGATCGACGTCCATGCCGTTGTGCGACAGCAGGATCACCGCGTCGGCCTTGTCCGTATTGCGCAAGCCGTCGACCACCTTCTGCATCTCGGCGTCACGGATGCCGAAGGTCCAGTCCGGTGTGAAGCGTTTGGGATGCGCGACCGGCACATAAGGAAACGCCTGGCCGATGATGCCGATGCGCTTGCCGCCGAGCTCCCTGATCATCGCCGGCTTGAACACGCGGCCGCTCGCGGCATCGTGTGCGGGCTTGCCGTCGAAGGCGGCGTCCTCAGTCAGAAACACGTTCTGCGCCAGGAACTCGCCCTTGAAGCGCTTCAGGTTGTCGCGCAGGCGCGCCTCGCCATAGGTGAACTCCCAGTGGCCGGTCATCGCCGCGATGCCGAGCAGATTGGCCGCCTCGACCATGTTCGCGCCGCCGGTGACGTCGGCCAGGCCGCTGCCCTGCCACAGGTCGCCGCCGTCGAGCAGGATCGCGTTGCCCGCGCCGGCTTCAGCGCGCAGGCGGTCGATCAGCGTCTTCAAATGCGCGAAGCCACCCAGCCGGCCGTAGCGGTGCGCCGCCTCGGCGAAATCGAGAAAAGTAAAGGCGTGCGCGGCGCGGCTCTTCGGCGCGATATCGAAATGCTTGAGGAACGCCTCGCCGACGAGATGCGGCGGCTGGCCGGCCATCGCGCCGATGCCGAGATTGACGCTCGGCTCGCGGAAACGCATCGGCTGAAGCTGCGCGTGCGTGTCGGTCATGTGCAGCACGCGCGCATTGCCGAAGCGGCCGATGCCGTAAAGATCGTCGGCCTGAGCGGCGCGCGCGAGCCGCGGCGGCGTGATGCCGCACAGCGCCGCCGCGGTCAGAAGCTTCAGCAGCTCGCGGCGGCGCATCGCGTCAATCCTCAAAGCCGGGCAGGATCAGCGAACCACGGCCTCGGGCCACAGCTTGTCCTGCTCCTTGGCCTGTGCGGCGGAGGCATTGGACAAGGCCTCGGCTTCCTGCGCCTGCTTGACGGCGTCGTCGAACTTGCCGGCGGCCACCGCCGCCTTCGCGTTCTTCAAAGCTTTCTCCGCGGTGGTCCACTGGTTCTTCAGCGCGGCGGCCTGCTTGTCGGCGGTCTCGGCCTTCTCGATTGCCGACTTGGCTTCGTCTGCGGTCGCGGCGAGCGAGGCGGTGGTAAAGCCCGCAATCGAGGCAATCACGGCGAGACGGATCAGAGTGCGTGTGCGCATGGTCATGCCTTCCGTTACGGCCGCGCGCCGGGGCCGGAGATCGGCAGCCCGTTCGCCATGTAGGACAGGTAGTATTCGACGTCGCGATATTCTTCGCTCTCCGCCTTCAGCGGCACGCCGCGCACCTGGCTGTTGCAGGAGCGCAGACGGCGGCTGGTGGTGCCCATGCCGCCCCAGGCCGAGCGGTAGATCGGCATGGCGTTCATGATGCCGAGCGCCGGCGCCAGCACCTCGGTGCGGATGTGGTTGCCGGGGTTCTGCACGTGGCAACTGGCGCAGGAGAAATTGAGCTGGCCGCGACGCGTATAGAAGTACTCCTTGCCCTTGGTGTAGGCGGCAAGCGCGCGCGGATCGTCCGGGATCTTGATGTCCATCGCCTTGCCGCGCGAAGTGAAGGCCATGTAGGCGGTCAGCGCCGCCATGTCGTCCTTGGAATAGTCAAACGGCTTCTCGCCGTTCGCCTCGCGGCACGCGTTGAGCGCGACGTCGAGCGTGACGACCTGCCCCGACTTCTCGTCGAAGCGCGGATAGGTCTGGCGCACGCCGATGCCCTTGTTCGGGAAGCAGTCGCCGTAAGTCTTGCCGTTCTTGAATGGCGTGGCGAACATCTCCTTGCCCTTCTCGACGGCAAATTCATACGGCGGAAACTCGTCGATCGCCTTCCACTGCTTGCGCAGGCCCTCGTCCATCGAATAGGGGCCGTTGACGAAGTCGTCGAGCGCAACCTTGGGAAAGCGCTTGGTGAAATAGTCGCGGAAGGCCTTGAAGTCGGCCTTCGGGTCGCTCGCATGCTCGGCCGCAAGAAGCGGCTGTACCGCTCCGGCGACGAGAGCCGCCGCGATCAGTATCTTGCGCAACATTGCAAATCCTCCCCTTCGCTCTTTTGCCGTGCGGAGCGTTATTGAATTTTGGCGACCAACGAGTCGGACAGGCCCTTGTTGTCGACCCAGCTCACCTTCAGGTCGTCGCCCTTCTTGGCGCCCTTGAAGCTGAATTTGACATAAGGGTCCTTGGACACGGCCGGGCCCCACAGGCAGGTGAACACCACCTTGCCGGCGTGCTCGAACTCGACCACCTCGATGTGATGAGCGGGAATGAGCTGGCCCTTGGAGTCCTTGACGAAGCCGGAGTCCATCGGATGGCTGATGAGCGACTGCACCTGCGTGGTGTCGCCGCCGGCGATGGCGCGAATGCGGATGGTCGATGCCATTGGTTTGGTCCTTTGTCCCTTGTCCGCTCAGCCGCCGCAGCCGCCGACGGTAACCTTTACTTCCTTGGTCGCCGAATAGAGCTTGCCGCCTGACTCGACGACGGCCACGACCTTGCTGGTCTTCGCCATCTTCAGCCGGCTCGCGACCGAAGCCTCGGTGCCGGCCGGGATCTTGTAGGCGGCGGCCAAGGTGTTCGGGTTGTCGAGCACGAGGATGGCGATGGCGGTGACATTCGGCAGGCTCGAGGTGACCGCGATCGGCACCACCGCGCCGTTCTCGGCGATCTCCGGCGCGTCGAGATTGATCTTATCGGAAGCTTCCGCCCCTTTGCCGTAGAGCGCCTTGAGCGCGTCGGCCTCGCCCTTCTGCTTGAAGGCGTCCGCCGGCCAAGCCTTCGCGTCGGCCGCGGCGTATGCCTCCGGCATCAGGCCGCCGGCACCGTAGCCGAGCGCGGCAAGCGCCGCGGCTCCCTTCAGCATGGTGCGCCGCGTCTGGCCGGGCGCGTCCGCATACTCGTTCATCGGAATCTCCTTCATGCTCCGCGAGGGGGCGGGCTATTGTTTGTAGAGGTAATCGACGATCGTATCGATTTCCTGTTGCGTCAGGATGAGGTTGCGCCCGAACGGCGGCATCACCGTCTGTGGATTGCGTTTCGCTTCGTCGTTGACGATCGCCACGACGTCCTTGCGATCCGGGTAACGCGATTTCAGGTCGAGCAGCGACGGCCCGACATTGCCGAAATCGCCGATGCCCTTGATCTCATGGCACTGCTGGCAATTGGCCGAGATGAGAGCGTGCGCGTCCTGCGGCGCAGCGGAAGCCGCACCGGCGCCAACTGCGGCGAACGCAATCACCGCGATGAACCCGGTCTGTCGAAACTGCATCAGTCTCCTCCCCTTGCGCGGTCGTTCGTGCGGCGCGCCGTGTTTTGTCCTGTTGTCCCGATGATCGTTCACGCCGACGCCAGCGCCGGCACGCGCGCCGGTCCGCGCAGCGCCGCCGATGCGCCGATCAGGATGCCGGCCACCGCAATGCCCGACGGCAGCGCCAAAGTCGACAGCCCGGTCAGCCCCTGGCCGATCGAGCAGCCGAAGGCCATGACGCCGCCGATGCCCATCAGCGTCGCGCCGCCGACCGAGCGCAGCATGTGGCCCGGCGAGGTATAGGCCTCGACGTGGAAGCCGCGCGTGACGAGCGCGGTAAGGAAGCTGCCGGCGAGCACGCCGGCCATCACGACGATGCCGAAATTGAGCGTCGAGCCGGTCGACAGCATCACGTATTGCAGCGAATCCGCGAGCGGCGCGATGAAGGTGAGCGAGGCGACCGGCGCCGGCTCGAACGGATCGGCGCCGAGGAAGCCGGTGACGTACCAGCCGGCGGTGACCAAGAGGCCCATGATCAGGCCGGAGAGAATCAGCAGCGTCGCGGCGCGGAACGGCGCCGAGGAGAAGGCAAAGACGAAGAGAGCGGCGCTGGCCGCGAGCGCGGCGATCGCCACGGCCACGCTTGGCGCGAGCCCCGCCTGCACCAGCAAGGCCGGCAGCGAATTGGCACCGAACGCCGTCGTCGACCAGTTGACCAGCGCGATGCGCAAGGGCGCGATCAGGCCCTTCAGCGTCATCTCGGCGGTGATGGCGATGGTGGCGATGACCACGAGCGAGCGAAGGTTGCCGCGGCCGAGCAGGATCAGCGCGCGCGAGGCGCAGGCGTTCGCCGCGACCATGCCGTAGCCGAAGATGAGCCCGCCGAAGAGCACGACCGGCGCCGAGAACGTCGGCGCCAGATAAATCGACTTGCCGAGATCAACCGCGCCGGCGGCGCTCAGGCCCTGCGCGCCGAGGATCGCCACCGCCAGCGCCAGCGCGACGCAGCGGATCATGCGGCCGTCGCGCTTGGTCCATAGGTTGCGCAGGCCGGAGGTGACGCAGAATCCGCTGATGAGCCCGACGGCGCCGAAAACGAGGCCGATCAGGAAGCCGCCCGACAGCACGATGGTGGACGCGGAGAGCATGAGTGCAGCACGGAATTCGTTTGTGGGCCTATGACTTGGCGCAGCAGGGCGGCGCCTTCAATCGGCCCCCGGGACCGCCTCGAAGATAAAAATATTCTATCCGCCGCGCAAATTGGCCGGGGAAGAAACCTAGCGTTGTCGGCCTAGTAGAAAGAATTTTCTACTACAATCCGTGATCGGTTTACGCATCCGGGTACCGGAAGGCCACCCATCGGCGTTTCAGGCGGCATCCTGGAGGATCATCGCAGAACCTTTTTCGGCGATCATGATTACGGCGGCATTGGTATTGCCCGAAACCACCGTCGGCATGATCGAGGCGTCGACCACCCGCAGGCCGTCGATGCCGCGCACGCGCAGCCGCTCGTCGACCACCGCCGTCGCGTCCGGGCCCATGCGGCAGGTGCTGGTCGGGTGGAAGACGGTCGTGCCCTTCTCGCGCGCGTGGCTCAGGAGATCGCCGTCACTCTTGGTGTGCGGGCCGGGGCTCGTCTCCTCGACGATGTAGCGGGTGATCGCCGGCTGGCCCATCACCCGCCGCAGCAGCTTCATGCCGGCGATCATCGTGTCGCGATCGGCGGGCGCCGACATGTAGTTCTGCTGGATCGCCGGCGGCGCCGCCGGATCGGCCGACTTGATGCGCACGTGGCCGCGGCTCTGCGGCCGCAGCTGACAGACCGAGGCGAGGAAGCCGGGATAGCTGTGCAGCTTCTGCCCGACCGAGTCGGCGCTGAACAATATGAAATGGATCTGCACGTCGGGCGAAGCGAACGACGGGTCGGTCTTGAAGAAGCCGCCGGCGTACCCGGCGCCGATGCTGAGCGGCCCCTGACGCGTCAGCGCGTATTGCACCGCCATGCCGATGCGGCCGCGCCACGTCGCCATCGCGTCGTTGACGGTGATCGGCTCGCTGCAGCGATAGTTGAAGCGCGCCTGGAAGTGGTCCTGCAAATCGGCGCCGACGCCCGGCGTGTCGCGCACCACCGGAATGCCGAAGGACCTGAGCAGTTCGCCTGGGCCGACGCCGGAGAGCTGCAACAGCTGCGGCGAGTTGAAGGCGCCGCCGGAGAGAATGACCTCGCCATTGGCGCGGGCGCGGCGCAGCTGCCCGTCCTGCCGGTATTCGACGCCGACGGCGCGCGTCCCTTCAAATAGGATGCGCGAGGCGAGCGCGCGCGAGGCGACTTCGAGATTGCCGCGGCTGCGCGCCGGTTTGAGGAATGCGCGCGCCGTCGAGCAGCGGCGGCCGCCGCGCGCGGTCAACTGGAAATAACCGGCGCCTTCCTGCACCGCGCCGTTGAAGTCGTCGTTGCGCGGGAAGCCCGCCTGCTCCGCCGCTGCGATGAATGCATCGCACAACGGATGCGGCGCCACGTCGGCGACGCCGAGCGGCCCGCCCTCGCCGTGCAAATCGTCGCCGCCGCGCTGCTGGTCCTCCGACTTGCGGAAATACGGCAGCACATCGTCGAAGCTCCAGCCGGCGTTGCCGAGCTGGCGCCAGTGGTCGAAGTCCTCGCGCTGGCCTCGGATGTAGAGAAGGCCGTTGATCGAGCTCGAGCCGCCGAGCACCTTGCCGCGGGGCTGGATCACCTGCCGGCTCTTCAATTCCGGTTCCGGCTCGGTCTGATAGAGCCAGTTGACGCGCGCGTCGGTGAACAGCTTGCCGTAGCCGAGCGGGATATGAATCCAGATGTTGCGGTCGGCGGGCCCTGCCTCGAGCAGCAGCACGCGGTGCCGCCCCGACGCGCTCAACCGGTTGGCCAGCACGCAGCCGGCGCTGCCGGCGCCGACGATGATGTAGTCGAATTCACCCGCGTCCTCGGCCAAGCGCGCCCCCTGTTCCGGACCGGCATTATCGTTAGAGAAACTCGCCATGCTGTTCAACGGACCACAAGGCGCACCTCGGCCGCCGCCGCCCGTCCGGCGATCCGACCGAGCACCGTCGCGGTCAGCAGCCCGTTGCCCGAAAGATAGCCGGACGCCGCCTCGCCCGAGACGCCGGCCGCCGCGCCGCCGGCGGCGAACAGATTTTCGAACGCGCTGCCGTCGCGGCGCTTAACGCGCGCCGAAGTGTCGATGGCGAGACCCCCCTGCGTGTGGAAGAGCGCGCCGGTCACCTTCACCGCGTGCCAGGGGCCCGCGAACACTTGTGACGCCGCGAAGATGCGGCCGAAACGGTCGGCGGCGGCATTTGCCTTGCAGCGTTCCGCCTCACCCCACTCCGCGGCCAAGGCGGCGGCCGGCACGTGCGTGTGTGCGGCAAGCTCGTCGAGCGACGCCGCCGTCACCAGCGCGCCGGCCTTCTCGGCATTGCGGAAATCCTCAAACTGCCGCGCGACATTCGCGACGCGATCGTCGAACACGTTCCAGGCGATGCTGCCCGGCTGGCGCAGCACCTCGGCAGCCTGCTCGGAATAGCCGCGCGACTCATCGCAGAAGCGGCGGCCTTCGGTGTTGACCTGGATGCCGCCTTCCATGATTACCGCCCAGGTGATTAGGATATTGTGCGGCGTCGCCACCGAGCCGTGCCCCTGATAGGCGCCAAGATGCGCGAGCGATGCGCCGAGCGCGCGGCCCCACTCGACTGCTTCTCCCTGATTGCCGGGATGCCCGAAATAGAGCGCATCGGCCATCTCCGGGATCAGCTCGCGCACCAGCGCCGGATTGCCGCCGTAGCCGTTGCAGGCCAGCACAAGGGCGTCACAGCCGATGCGCTCGCGCGCGCCGTCGCCGCGCACCAGCTCGACGCCGCGCATGCGGCCGTCCGTGCCGGCGAACAAAGTCTCGGCGCGGTTCCCGGTGAGGATGGTGACGCCGCTCGCCTCCGCCGCCGCGCGCAGGCGGTCGATCAGCTCCGCGCCCGACCGCGCCGGCAGGCCGTGCATGCGGAAGGCGGAATGGCCGGGATAATTGAAGTTGTCGATCACCTCGAACGGGAAGCCGTAGGTGCCGGCGAGCCACTCGATCGTCGCGCCCGCCTCGCGCGCGATCATGTCGACGATTCGACCGTCGTTCTCGCCGTGCGCCTTTTGCTGGATGTCGTCGGCAAACAGCTCCGGCGAGTCCGCAATACCTTTGGCCCGCTGGAAGCGCGTGCCGGCGGCGGGAATGAGCCCGGCCGACAACGCCGTCGAACCGGACGGCACCGCGTCGCGCTCGATGAGTATCGGCTCGACGCCCTCCTCCTTGGCGGCCAGCGCCGCGCACAGCCCCGCCGCTCCGGCGCCGACGATCAACAACGGCACCTTCGTCTCGAATGCCTTGCTGGATACGACGGCCCTGCTCATCGGTCTCCGGTCGTCTTCAGGTATGCGGAAATCGTGGTGACGTCCGCCACCGGCCGCATGCCCTCGATCGCCGCCGCATGCACCTCTTTCGAGAACGCGGCGCAGCCGTCGGAGAGCACCGTGCAATGGATTTCGCGCACATGCGCGTCGCGCACGGTCGAGGCGACGCCGCCATTGGTGAGGATGCCTCCGACGACGAGATGCTCGATCGCGCATTTGCGCAGCAACCATTCGAGCCGCGTCATGTAGAAGGCCGAATAGGCGATCTTCTCTACGGTCGCATCCACCGGGCCGAGTTCATCGACGAGTTGCTGGCCCCATCCGCCCGGCGCGAAGTCGCCCTTGCGCAGGAACGGCCGCAGTGCCTTCAGGTGCGGCGAGATGATCGGCTCGCCGCCGCAGCCTGGCACCAGTGTGAACAAGGTCGCAGCGACGAGGCCGCCTTTGTCGCGGAACGCGTCGGCGAGCGGCTTCAGCCGCGGCGGCAGCGCGGCAATTTCGGCATTGGTCTGGCCGCCGCGCGCATAGGCGCCGTCCTTGTGGATAAAGTCGTTCTGCAGATCGACCAGCAGGAGTGCGGTGGATGCAAGGTTCATGCGCGCTCCACGATGACATTGCCGAGCCCGTCGACGCTGGCCTTGAGGCCCGGGTCGATGAAGATGGTCGCATCCGGCTGCTCGAGCACGGCGGGCGCCTCGATCTCGGCGTCTCGAGGCAGATCGAGGCGCGACCACACCTTGGTCTCGTGCCAGGCGCCGCCGAACCAGACCTGGCGCGTGCCCTTGAACGCTTTTTCAAGCGACGTATCCGGCGGCGGCGCGAAGGCGGTGAGATCGAAAGCCGGCCGGCGGCCGATGGTCGCCGTGCGCAGCGATACGATGCGGGTCGGGATACCCGGCAGCAGGCGGCCGAACGCGGCCTCATAGCTCTTGTCGAACGCTGTGCGGATCGCTGCCTCGGTGATGCCGGTCCCCTGCGGCCCGAGCGTCACCGGCAAGGGCACCGCGACCGTGTGCGTCTGGCCGTGGTAGTGCATGTCGAGTTCGAACATGACGTCGATGCGCTCGACCGTGATGCCGGCCGTCTCGACCACCGCTTTCGCTTCCTTCCCCGCCGCCGCCATGCGCCGGTCGAGCGCGGCAACGTCGAGGCCGTCGATGTTGAGGTTGACCGTCTGCACCTGGTCGTGCCGCAGGTCGGCAATGACGCACCCCAGTGCGGATGTAACGCCGGGAAAGCGCGGCACCACCGCACATTTGAGCCCGATCTCCTTGATCAGCGCGCCGGCATGCAGCGCGCCGCCGCCTCCGAACGGCATGGCCGCGAATTTCGCCGGATCGTGGCCGCGCTCGATCGACACGAGGCGGATTGCGCCGGCCATCCGCGCGTCCGCGACGCGGACGATGGCTTCGGCCGCCTGCATGACGTCGAGATTGAGCGGCTCCGCGACATGCGTCGCGATCGCCCGGTTGGCCGCCTCGACGTCGAGCGCCGGCAATTTGCCGATGGGCCGCGCCGCATTGATGCGACCGAGCACGACATGCGCGTCGGTCAGCGTCGGCCGCGTGTTGCCCTGCCCATAGCAGGCCGGCCCCGGCACCGAGCCGGCGCTCTCCGGCCCGACCTGCAACAGGCCGCCGCGGTCGACGGAGGCGATGGAGCCGCCGCCGGCGCCGATGGTGGTGATCTCGATCATCGGCGTGCGGATGACGAGGCCGAAATCGATGGTGGTCTGCGCGGCGAGCGAGGCCTTGCCGTCGGCGACGACCGAGACGTCGAACGAGGTGCCGCCGAGATCGCAGGTGATGATGTTGTCGTGGCCGCTGGCGCGAGCAATCGCCGCGGCGGCAATGACGCCGGCAGCCGGCCCCGACAGGGCCGTGCGCACCGGCAGGCGGCGCGCGGTCTTCGTCGACATCACGCCGCCGTTCGACTGCACGATGTGGAAGGTGCCGGCGAACTTCTTTTGCGCCAGCGCACCTTCGAGCCGCGCCAGATAGGCGCCGACGCCGGGCTGCAAGTAGGCGTTGAGCGCCGTGGTCGAGGCGCGCTCGAATTCGCGGATCTCCGGCAGCACCTGGTGCGAGGCCGAGACATGCTCGTTCGGCCAAACGCTGCGTGCCGCGTCCAGGGCGCGGCGCTCGTTGTCCGCGTTGGCATAGGCATTGATGAAGATGATCGCCAGCGCCTGCGCGCCGCGCGCCTTGAGCGTTTCGGCCGCCTCGCGCACGGCGTCCGGATCGACCGCGGTGCGCACGGTGCCATCCGCCAGGGTGCGCTCATCGACCTCTGCGCGCAGGTCGCGGTCGGCAATCGGAACGAATTCGCCCCAAAGGCCCCAGGTCTGGCGGCGGTCGCGCCGGCGCATCTCGAGCACGTCGCGGAAGCCGCGTGTGGTGATGACGCCGATGCGCGGCCCGCGCCGCTCGAGCAGCATATTGGTGCCGACCGTCGTGCCATGAACGATGGAGCCGAACGCGCCGACGTCGCCGAGCGCCTCCAGCCCGGCCATGAATCCGGCCGCTTCGTTGCCGCGGTTCGACGGCACCTTGGCGGTCTTGAACGTGCGCGCGCCGGCATCGAACAGGAACAGGTCGGTGAACGTGCCACCGACGTCGACGCCGACGATTGATTTGCCCACGCTCATGCCGTCACCTTGCGCAGGCGCGCCGTGGCGGCCGCATCGACCGCGCCGCTGGCATCGAGCGCCACGCCATAGTCATGCTTCGCCGCCTCCGGCGTGATGTAACCGAAGGCGACGTCGCGCGCGACGCGCGCCGGGTCGCGTGTCGTCGGATCGCCGAAGCCGCCGCCGCCGGGCGTCTCCAGCCGCACGCGCTGGCCGCGCGCGATGCGCACGTCGGTCACTTTCGACGCGAGTTCGGGCGAGCGCTCGCCCTGCTCCGTCTCATAGAAGAAGCGGTTGAGTGCGGCGCTCTTCCCGCCATTGACGCCGAAGGGCGGGAACTTGCCGCGCTCGCCGAGCAGGAACACTTCGGTTGCGCCCTCGTTCAGCGCCTCGATCTCGTAGATCGCGCCGCAGCCGCCGCGATGCCGGCCGGGGCCGGCGGAATCGGACCTCAGCGCCCATTGCGTGAACATGATTGGGTAAAGCGACTCGAGGATTTCCGCCGGCGGGATGGTCGCGGTCGAGATCGGATTGCTGCCGTGGTTGAGCCCGTCGCCTTCCGGGTTGCCGCCGAGGCCGCCGCCGAAGAAGCAGAACATCACCCAGCGGCGCTGGTCCCGCCGCCAGCCGGCGAGCGACAGCGCGTTGATCGTCGCGTAGGGGCTGCCATTGGCGCGGTCCGGCGCAGCCTTGGCGAAGGCGCCGAATACGGTGTCGATAACGCGCAGGATGGTCTCGGTGTAGCCGCCGACCGGTTTCGGCGCCGAGACGCCGAGCAAGGTCGTGTCCGGAATGACGAATTCGATCGGTGCGAGACAGCCGGCATTCGCCGGCACATCGGTGAACAGGTGCTTCAACGCCACATAGCAGCAGGCCACAGCCGTCGAGCGGGCGATGTTGAGCGGACCCTGGCACGGCGGCGACGAGCGCGAAAAGTCGAGCGTCATCGTCTCGCCGCGGATCGTCATGTCGAGCGCGATCTTCAGCGGCACGTCGGTAACGCCGTCATTGTCGAGGAAATCGTCATACGTATATGTGCCGTCCGGCAAAGCCGCGATATTGGCGCGCATTAACGCCTCGGCGCGATCCGACAGCGCCTGGAGCGCCGCCGTCACCGTGTCGTCGCCATATTCGTCGAGCAGCGCATGGACACGCTGCTCGCCGAGATGCAGCGCATTGAGCTGGCCGTTGAGATCGCCCCAGTTCGACTGCGGCACGCGCGAATTGGCGGCGAGGATATCGGCGATGTCCTGCTGGAACACGCCATTGCTGATCAGCTTCACCGGCGGGACGCGAAAGCCTTCCTGGAAGCTCTCGGTCGCCTTGGCGTTGAAATTGCCGGGCACGTTACCGCCGACGTCGAGCCAGTGGCCGACCGAGGCGAGCCAGGCGAACACTTTGCCGTGGCGCATGACCGGCCGCACCAGCCGGAAGTCGTTCAGGTGCGTGCCGCCGTCGTAGGGGTCGTTGAAGAGATAGGTGTCACCCTCTTTCAACCCGCCCTGCTCGCGCACCTTGTCGATCACCGCCTTCACCGCGAAGGCCATGGCGCCGACGAAGATCGGCAAACCGGACGTTCCCTGCACCAATGTCGCGCCGGTATCGGCGTGGTAGAGGCCGTGGCAGGCGTCGTGCGCCTCGGCGATGATCGGATTGAAGGCCGAGCGGTAGAGCGTCGCGTCCATCTCGTCGGCGATCTGGACGAGACGGCCGTTGAGGACGGCCAAAGTGACCGGGTCGAGCGCGCGCGTCATTTCGAGCCCGCGTCGTAGCTTTTGCCGCGCGCCAGCATTTCGGGCGTGCCGATCACGTCGTTGAGCGCGTTGAAGTCGAACATGCGCGCGCGGAACGGATCGGTGGTGCCGTGCGTCTTGAGTGAGCCGTAGTATTCCTGCGCCGCCTTGGCCAGCGCGCGCACGATGCCGCCGGGGAAGATGACGAGCGCAAAGCCGAGTACCTCGAGCTCCGTCGCCGGCACAATCGGCGTCTTGCCGCCCTCGACCATGTTGGCCATCAGCGGCACCCTGCCGCCCACTTGTTCGACGACCTTGCCAAGCTCACCGCGCTCGCGCGGCGCCTCGACAAACAGCATATCGGCGCCGGCGTCGCGGTACAGCGCGACGCGCTCCAGCGCCTTGTCGAGCCCCTCGACCGCGACGGCGTCGGTGCGGGCGATGATGATGGTCTCGCGCGAGGCGCGCGCGTCGCAAGCCGCCCGGATCTTGCCGGCCATCTCCTGCGCCGGGATCAGCACTTTCCCGTCGAGATGACCGCAGCGCTTAGGGAAATCCTGGTCCTCGAGCTGGATGGCGTTGGCGCCGGCCCGCTCCAAGGCGCGCACCGTGCGCTCGACATTGAGCGCGTTGCCGTAGCCGGTGTCGGCGTCGACGATCAAATGCGCGCTGACGCGGTCGCGGATCAGCGTCACAGTCTCCGCGACCTCGGTCATGCTGACGAGGCCGATGTCGGGCCGGCCGAGCCGGGTGTAGGCGATGGCCGCGCCGGAGACGTAGAGCGCCTCGAACCCGGCCTGCTCGGCCAGCAGCGCCGTCAGCGGATCGTAGACGCCAGGCGCGATCACGATCGGCTTGCGCGCGAGACGGGTGCGGAGAGAGCGTTCGGTCATGCGTCAAAGTCCAAGATAGGCGCGTTTGAGTGCGGGATCGGCGGCGATTGTCGCGGCGGCGCCGGACATCACGAACGTCCCTTCGGAAAGGATGTAGGCGCGGTCGGCGATCTCGAGGCTCTGCACGACGTTCTGCTCGACCACCAGCACGGCGACGCCGCCGGCGCGGATGCGCGCGATCAGCGCGAACAGTTCCTCGACCAGCAGCGGCGACAGGCCGAGCGACGGCTCGTCGAGAATGAGCAGCTTCGGCTCCGCCATCAAGCCACGGCCGATGGCGAGCATCTGCTGCTCGCCGCCCGAGAGCGTGCCGGCAAGCTGCGCCTGGCGTTCGCGCAGCCGCGGAAAGATGGTCAGCACACGCTCGCGGTTCTCGACGCGGCGGGTGCGGCCGCGGCGATAGCTGCCGAGGTCGAGGTTGTCGCGCACGCTCATGTTCGGGAAGATGCGGCGGCCTTCCGGCACGTGGATCAAGCCGCGCGCAACGATCGCCGGCGGCCTCTCGCGCACGAGATCGCCGCCGTCGAAGCGGATGGCCCCGGCGCGCGCACGGACGATCCCGGAGAGCGTGCGGTTGAGCGTCGACTTGCCGACGCCGTTCGAGCCGAGCACGGCGACGATCTCGCCCTCCCCGACGGTGAAGTCGATGCCGCGCAGCACTTCCGTCTCGCCGTAGCCGGCGCGCAAGTCGTGGACGTCGAGCAGCGCGCTCATGCCTGCCCTCCGATCCGCTTCGCGGCGCCGTGGCCGAGATAGGCCTCGATGACGGTGCGGTTTGCGGCGACCTCGTTGGGCGTGCCCTCGGCAATGACGCGGCCCTCGGCCAATACGAACACGTGCTCGGACAGGCTCATCACCGCCTGCATTACGTGCTCGATCATCATGATGGTAATGCCGCGGTCGCAGAGCTTGCGGATCACCGGCACGATCTCGCGGATCTCGGTCGGATTGAGACCGGCCAGCACCTCGTCGAGAAGCAGAAGCTTCGGCTCGGTCGCCAGCGCCCGCGCCAGCTCGAGCCGCTTGCGCCCGGCGACGGTGAGCGTGTCGGCGGGCCGGTCGAGCACGCCGCCGAGTCCCACGTCGCGGCCAACGGCGTCGGCGGCAGCCAGCGCGTCGGCGCGCGCGCGGTGGCGCAGATGGGCGCCGACCAGGATGTTCTCGCGCACCGACAGGCCGGCGAAGGGCTGCACGATCTGGAATGTGCGGGCGATACCGCGGCGGGCGCGCTCATGCGTCGGCAGCCGCGTGATGCCCTCGCCCGCGTAGCGGATGTCGCCCGCGTTGGGCGGGACGAAGCCGGAAATCAGCGCGAACAAGGTCGTCTTGCCGGCGCCGTTCGGCCCGATCAGGGCGGTAATGCGGCCCTCGGCCGCGGTGAGCGAGACGGCGTTGACGGCGAGCAGGCCGCCGAAGCGACGCGTCACGCCTTCGATCGCGAGCAGAGGCTCAGCCATGCGCCGCCTCCCGCTTGCCGAAGAGCATTCGCCGGCATAACCCACAGACCAAGCCGATCAGGCCGCGTGGCGCAAAAGCGATGACCAGCACCAGAACGCAGCCGTAGACGATGAGGTTCAAGCCGGGCGCGTCGCCGGCAACAGCGATGGCGCCCTCGCCCAGCGCCTTCACCACCAGCGCGCCGACAAGCGGCCCTAACACCGTGCCGGCGCCGCCGATGATCGGCGTCAGCAGCGCCTCGATCGACATACGCGTGCCGTAGGCAATGCCAGAATCGATGAACAGGAAATACTGCGCGTAGAAGCAACCGGCCGCCGCTGTAATGGCCGCCGATATCGTCATGGCGCCGAGCTTGACCCTGAAGACGTCGATGCCGAGCGCGCGCGCCGCGTCCTCGCTCTCGCGCACGGCGATCAGCCAGGCGCCGAAGCGCGTGCGCTCGAGCGCGTGCGCGATCAGGAGCGACACCGTGATCAGCGTCAGGATCACCCAGTAGAACACCGCACGGCTCTCGAACTGCAACGCCGAGGCGTGCAGGTCGAGTTTGACCAGGGTGCCAACGCCGGCGCCGGTGATCGGCACGACGCTGGCGATGATGCGCAGCACCTCGGCGAAGGCGAGCGTGACCAGCGCAAAATAAGACCCGCGCAGGCCGGCGCGGAACGTCAGCGCGCCGATGACCGCGCCGGTGAGCGCGCCGGCGGCGATGCCAGCGACAAAGCCCGGCCAGGCGTTGACGCCGTAACGAACCTGGAGGATCGCCGTGACGTAAGCCCCGGTGCCGAAGAAGGCCGCGTGGCCGAACGAGTACTGCCCGCCATAGCCGCCGAGGATGTTCCACCCCTGCCCCGCGAGCGCGATCAGCAGCGTCACGACGAGGAAGTTGAGCGTTGCGTTCGAGTGCACGACGAGCGGCACCGCGGCGAGCACGGCGACGACGACCGCGATCGGCCCGAGGCCCTTCATGCCTTCGCTCCGAACAGGCCGGTCGGCCGCACCAGCAGAACCGCGATGAAGACGAGGAAGATGCCGATCTGGCCGAGCGATTCACCGAGGAACAGCCCTGACAGACTCTCGACCACGCCGACGACGAGGCCGCCGATCAGCGCGCCGGGCACCGAGCCCATGCCGCCGAGCACGACGATGGTGAAGGCGACGAGGACGAAGGCCTCGCCGACCGTCGGATTGACGTAAAAGGTCGGCATCAGCAGGCACGCGGCGATGGCGACGCAGGCGGTGCCGAGGCCGAAGGTCATGGCGTAGACATGCGCGACGTCGATACCGGCCAGTTGCGCGCCGAGCTTCTCCTTCGCCACGGCGCGGATCGCCTTGCCGGTGTCGGTGAGGTTCATGATCGCCCACAGGACGAGCGCGACGACGAACACCGCGGCAAAGCCGATCACGCGCGGGATGGCGAGGAACGTGAAGCCGACATTGATGGTCGCGAATGCGTAAGGCAGGTCGATCGTGCGGGTATCGGCGCGGAACGCGTAGAGCAGCACGTTCTCGATCACGACCGACAGCCCGAGCGTTACCAGGAGCATGTTGCGGTCGTCGCCGTGCGAGGCCGGGCCGATGACGAAGCGCTGCAAGCCGTAGCCGAAGACGAAAAACAATGGCGCCAGCACGAAGGCGGCGACGTAGGGGTCGAGGCCGAGCAGGCGGAAGGCGAAGAAGGCCGCGAACATCGCGGCGCTGAGCAGCGCGCCATGCGCGAAGTTGATGATGTGCAGCACGCCGTAGATCAGCGTCAGCCCCAGCGCGACGAGCGCATAGACCGCCCCGGTCATCAGACCGTTGAGGATCGCCGGGATGAGGATGACGGGTGAGAACACGCGCTACTCTGGCAAAGGCTCAAGGCGGGCGGCACGCCGTGCGCCGCCCGCGCGAGGCTTGGTGAGACGCCGGCCTCAGGCCGGCATCGGGAACACGGGCTTGGCCTGCGCGAACTTCTCCGGCAGCACGACCTTGATGTCGTTGTCGAGCACCTGCGTGTTGACCGGCGCGGCACCCTCGTTCTGGCCGTTGACGAACTTGGTCGGGCCGTACGGCATCACGTGGCCGGCGAACGTCGACGACGCCAGCGCCTCCGTCACCTTTGCGTGGTCCGCCGAGCCGGCGCGCGCCAGCGCGTCGGCGGCGAGTAGCACCGCCGAGTAGTTCATGTAGACCTCGTAAGTGAAGAACTGCCCCTTGGCTTCCACCTTCTTCTTCAGGTCGAGCGCCTTGGGGTTCTTCGGGTCGAACCAGTGATTGCAGTCCATGATGTATTTGGCGGCGTCCGGGAATTCCTTGACGAATTTGTAGGAGGACGCCGCGCCGCCGAGCACCGAGTAGATGCCCTTCGGCTTGACGTGCTGCTGCTGCATGGTGCGGGCGAGCAGGACGTACTCATTATAGTAGTCGGCCGGGATCACGAGGTCCGGGTTCTGCGCCTTGATCTTGAGCACGACGTTGTTGAAATCGCGCGTCGGCGTCGGGTGCGGGATGGTCTCGAGGATCTGGAAGCCGTGCGCCGGCAGCTGCGCGTTGAGCAGTTTGGCGAGCCCCGAGCCGAACAGCGAATCCTCGTGCACGATCATCACGGTCTTGGCCGGCTTGCCGGCGGTGTTGTTGATGGCGCCGAGGTTCTCAATCGCCACTTTCGCGATGACGCCGAAGCCGGGCCCAAACCGGAACGTGTTCTTCAGGCCGCGCTGGACGATGCTATCGGCGACGCCGACGTCGACAATGTAAGGCAGATTGTAGCGCGCCGCCGCCTGGCTCACGGCGAGGCAGATCGCGCTGGCGTAGCCGCCGACGATGCAGGCGACGCCGGCTGAATTCATTTTCTCGACCTCGGCGGTGCCGCCTTCCGGCGTCGACTGCGCGTCACCGAGCATGGCGTCGATCTTGCCGAGGCCCTTGATGCCGCCGGCGGCGTTGATCTCCTCGACCGCCATCGTGGCGCCGAGGCGCCCCTGCGTGCCGGAGTAGGACAGTGCGCCCGACACCGGATGCAGGATGCCGACCTTCACGCCCGCGCCTTGCGCGCGCAGCACGCCGGGCATGGCAATGGTGCCGGCCGCAGCGGCGGTGGTGGCGAGGAATTGCCGGCGGTTGAACGCTAGTTTCTGGTTCGACATGATCGTTCCCTCCCGTGGTGTTTTGATTGAACCGTGACGAGCTAGTTGGACAGTCTGCCGTTGCGCTTGCGCGGCGGCTTGACGACCGGCGCCCAGGCTTTCGCCTCCGCCGTGCCGGAGCGCAAGAGATCGAATTCAAGCGCGTAGCGGTCTGGCCGGTAGAGCGCGTGCAGATGTTCGACGCCGCGGCCCTCCTGGTCGTAGACGACGCGCACGAGCTCGATCAGCGGCGAACCGATGCGCACGTCGAGCGCCTCCGCCACGTCCGGCGCGGCGAGCGCGGCGCTGATGCGCTGGCGCGCGTGCTCGGCCTTGACGCCGGCGCGCTCGAGCAATTCCAAGAGCGGCCGCGAGGCCAGCTCCTCTTTCGTAAATGTCACCGAAACGCCCTCCGGCACGTGCGTCGTCAGATATGAGAACGGCACGCCGTCGACGGCGCGCACGCGCACCGCACGTTGAAGGAGCACATCGGGTGCAGCACCCAGCGCGCGCGCCACCGCGCCGTCGGCCGGGACGTAGTCGAAAGCGATGAGCTTGACCGCCGTGCGGCGGCCCATGTCGGCCAAATTGGCCAGTACGCCGGTGATATCAGCGGTCATCGGCGCCGGCGGCCGGTAAATGACCCGCGTCCCGGCGCTGCGGCGGCGCTCGATCAGGTGCTCGCGGGCGAGCTCTCCGAGCGCACGCCGCACCGTGACGCGCGACACGCCGTGCGTCGAGGCCAGTTCGTTCTCGGTCGGCAGCCGGGCGCCGAAAGCCGCGGCGCCGCTCAAGATGCGATCGCGCAGGACGAGATAGACCTGCTTCGCTTTCGCCTCGCCGAGCCAGTCGCGCACTGTCCCGCTCCCCCCGCGCCATCCGTGCGGCGCTTTACTTGGTATCTTTTAGCATACATTATTGAAGCCCACCGGCAAGCCCGCCGGCCCACGACACCGAGACGATGGCCGCGCCACTGACCCTCATCGACAAGCTCTGGGCCGCGCACGAGATCGCCCGGCGCGAGGACGGCGCCGCGCTGCTCTGGGTCGATCGGCATTACGTGCACGAGGGCTCGTTCCACGCCTTCAGCCAGATGCAGGCGCGCGGCCGCAAGGTGGCCGAGCCGGCGCTGACCTTCGGCGTCGCCGACCACTACGTGCCGACGCGCGGCCGCGGCGGCGACATCGCCAATCCCGAGATTGCGGCGATGGTGCGCAACCTCGAGGCCAACACCGGCGAGAACGGCATCAAGCTGTTCGGCTTGCATGACCCGCGCCAGGGCATCGTGCACGTCGTCGGCCCCGAGCAGGGCCTCACTCTCCCCGGCCTGCTGATCGTCTGCGGCGACAGCCACACCTCGACGCATGGCGCCTTCGGCGCCTACGCCTTCGGCATCGGCGCGTCCGAGGTCGCGCACGTCCTGATGACGCAGACGATCTGGCAGAAGAAGCCGAAGCGGATGCGGATCAATGTCGATGGCGCGGCGGCGCCCGGCATTTCGGGCAAGGACATCGCGCTCGCCATCATCGCCAAAGTGCGCGCCGACGGCGCGCAGGGCCATGCCGTGGAATTCGCCGGCTCCGCCATCCGCGCTCTGTCGATGGAGGGCCGCCTCACGCTTTGCAACATGTCGATCGAGGCCGGCGGCCGCTGCGGCATGGTCGCGCCGGACGCGACCACCTTCGCCTATCTTAAAGGCCGCCCCTTCGCGCCAAAAGGCGAGGCCTTCGACCGCGCCGTCGCGGACTGGTCGAAGCTCTCGAGCGACGATGGCGCCGCATTCGACCGCGAGGTCACGCTCGACGCCGCGACAATCGCGCCGATCGTCACCTGGGGCACGACGCCCGACGACGCGCTGCCGATCGACGCGGCCATTCCCGATCCCGCGCGCGAGCACGACCCGGTGCGTGCACAATACGTGCGCGAGACGCTCGACTACATGGGCGTGCGCGCCGGGCAAAAGCTCATCGACATTGCCATCGACCGCGTCTTCATCGGCTCCTGCACCAATGCCCGCATCGAGGACCTGCGCGCCGCCGCCGCCGTGCTCGCCGGGCGCCGCGCCAAGGTGCCCGGCCTCGTCTCGCCGGGCTCCTCGGCGGTGAAGCGGCAGGCCGAAGAGGAAGGCCTCGACAAGGTCTTCCGCGACGCCGGCCTCGAATGGGCCGACTCCGGCTGCTCGATGTGCGTCGGCATCAACGGCGATCTCGTGCCGCCGGGCGAGCGCTGCGCCTCGACCACCAACCGCAATTTCCGCGGCCGCCAGGGACCCGGCGCCCGCACGCACCTGATGTCGCCGGCGATGGTCGCGGCCGCCGCCGTCACCGGCCATCTCGCCGACGTCCGGCCGCTCATCGCCGGGCGCAAACCATAAGAAGACTTGAAGGAAACGCACGATGAAACGATTTGCCGCTCTGGCCGTGACCACTCTGGCGCTCGCCTGCGCATTCGCACTGGCTCACGCCGACGACTATCCGTCGCGGCCGATCCGGCTCATCGTCGGCGCGCCTCCCGGCGGCACCACAGACACCATGGCCCGATCGATCGCGGTGCCGATGGCGGCGGCGCTGAAGCAGAGCGTCGTGGTCGAGAACAAGCCCGGCGCCGGCGGCAACATCGCCGCCGAGATGGTCGCCAAGGCTGCGCCCGACGGCTACACGCTGCTGGTCAGCTTTTCGAGCCACACCATCAACGCTTCTCTCTATCCCCACCTGCCCTATGACCCGGCCGCCGACTTCACCGCCATCACCAAGATCGCGACCGTGCCGAGCCTGCTGGTCGGCAATCCGAAGCTGGCGGCCAAGGATCTCAAATCGCTGATAGCGCTGGCCAAGGCGCAGCCGGACAAATTGACCATCGGCATCGGCGGCATCGGCTCGTCGCTGCACATGGCGGGCGAGAAATTCAAGCTGGCGACCGGCGCGCGCCTGCTCAATGTCCCCTACAAGGGCACGGCTCCGGCTTTGACAGACCTGCTCGGCGGCAACATCGATCTCATGTTCATCAGCCTCGTGACCGGGGCGCAGCAGGTACGCGCCGGCAACCTGCGCGCCTACGGCGTCACCAGCACGGAGCGGCAGAAGGCGTTTCCCGACGTGCCGGCGATCGCCGAGGTGGTGCCGGGCTTTGAATCGAACGCGTGGTTCGGCGTGTTCGGTCCGGCGAAGCTGCCGCCCGAGGTCACGAAGAAACTGAACGCGGTGATCGTCGCGGGCCTTGCCGATCCTGAGATGCAGAAGCGGCTCAAGACCGAAGGCGCGAGCCCGGTCGGGGATTCGCCGGAAACGTTCTCCGCCTTCGTGCGCGAGGACATCAGGCGCTGGGCGCCGATCGTCAAGGCGTCGGGCGCGAAACCGAACTGAGCGGACGCCCGCGGGAGGCCGGCATGGAAAAGTTCGTCACGCTCACCGCCGCGGCCTGTCCGCTGACGATGCCGAACCTCAACACCGACCAGATCCTGCCGGCGCGCTACCTGAAATGGCCGCGCTCGAAGGGGCTCGGCACCGTGCTGTTCCACGACCTGCGCTTCGATGCGGGCGGCAAGGAGAACCCCGATTTCCCGCTCAATAGACCGGAATTTCGCAGCGCAAAGATATTGCTCGGCGGACGGAATTTCGGCGGCGGCTCCTCGCGCGAGGCGGCCGTCTACGCGGTCTACGATTCCGGCATTCGCTGCGTCATCGCGCCGTCCTTCGGCGACATCTTCGCGCAGAATGCGGTGAAGAACGGCCTCCTCGCGGCGATCGTGCCTGAGGAGGCGATCGCGCCCTTCGCGGACGCCGTGCGAGAGAACCCGGTGCGCACGATCACCGTCGATCTCGAGCAACAGACTATCGTCAGCGGCGAACTGCAATGCCGATTCGCCATCGAGCCGGTCAGCCGTAATCAACTGCTCAACGGCTGGGACGACATCGACCTGACCGAGAGCCGGCGCCGCGAGATCACGGCCTTTCGCACGCGCGACCTGCGCGACCGGCCGTGGGCCATGCCGGCCGAAGCACGTATAAAGCACTGAGGCGGGCCGCGCGGGCCGCAGGGGAGTCATCGGACATGCGTATCGCGGTTCTCGCGGCCGGCGGCGTCGGCGCCTATTTCGGCGCGCGGCTCGCCGCCGCAGGGCACGACGTGCATTTCATCGCGCGCGGCGCGCATCTTTCCGCCATGCGCCGCGACGGCCTGCGCATCCTCAGCATCCACGGCGACCTGCATCTGCCGCATCCGAACGTCACCGACGATCCGGCGGCGGTCGGCCCGGCCGACATCGTGCTGTTCGCGGTCAAGCTGTGGGATGTCGAGGCGGCGGCGGAGTTCGCCCGGCCCTTGCTCGGCGAAAGCACGCGCCTCATCACGCTGCAGAACGGCGTCGACAGCTACGAGCGGGTCGCGCCCCTCGTCAGCGCCGAGCATGCCGCCGCCGGCGTCGCTTCGGTCGCGAGCGTCATCGCCGAGCCCGGGGTGATCCAACAGACGAGCAGCTTCCATGCCATCACCTTCGGCCGGCCGGACGGCCGGGCCGACGACGTGCTGGAGCGCTTCGCCGCGACGTCGGCGAAAGCGAACTGCATCGTCAAATTCTCGACCGACATCCAGCGCGACCGCTGGCGCAAGTTCGTCGTGCTGACCGGCACATCGGGCGCAACAGCGCTGACACGCATGACGCTCGGCGACATTCTCGCTGACGCCGACACGCGCGCGTTCCTGCGCGGCCTGATGCAAGAGACGTTCGCGGTCGGCCGCGCCGAAGGCGTCGCGCTGGAAGACGGCTACGTCGACGAGCGCATGGCCTATACCGACGCCAATGTGCCGCGCGACATGCGCACGTCGATGGCGCATGACGTCTTGCGCGGCAACCGGCTCGAGGTCGAGTGGCTCAACGGCCATGTCTCGCGGCTCGGCCGCGCGCACGGCATCGCGACGCCGCGCAACGACACCGTCTATGCCGGGCTGAAGCTGCTCCGCATGGGCGCCGCCCGCTAAGGCATCCCGCACGACATACCGGACGCGAAATCGCACGCCTGCATCCGGCGCAGGCGGCTTGACTCGCGACGTCCGCGTGGCACGCTTGAACAGTCGTTTGATCAATGAGCGGGCGCGGGGTGAAAGATCGCGATGACAGGCACGAAAAGCGAGACCCTGAACGGCATGCGCATCGATTGGGACGTCCCGATCGAAATGGACGATGGCGTGGTGTTGCGCGCCGATCTCTTTCGCCCCGTCGAAGATGGACGCTATCCGGTCATCGTGAGTTACGGGCCTTACGCAAAGGGCCTCGCGTTCCAGGAGGGCTACAAGGGCAACTGGGCCCGGCTCACCGCCGCCGCGCCGGAGGTGCTCGACGGCTCGAGCAACAAATTCCAGAACTGGGAGCTCGTCGACCCCGAGAAATGGGTGCCGGACGGCTACGCCTGCCTGCGCATCGATTCACGCGGCGCCGGACGCTCACCCGGCGTGCTCGACGTCTGGTCGGCGCGGGAGGGAGGGGACCTCTACCAGTGCGTCGAATGGGCCGGCACGCAAAGCTGGTCGAACGGCAAAGTCGGCATCAACGGCATTTCATATTATGCAATGAACCAGTGGATCGTCGGCGCGCTGCGGCCGCCGCATCTCGCCGCGCTCTGCATCTGGGAGGGCGCGGCCGACTACTATCGCGACCTGTGCCGGCACGGCGGCATCTTAAGCGACTTCCTCGCCTCCTGGCATCCGCGGCAGGTGGCGAGCGTGCAGCACGGCGCCGGTGAGCGCGGCGCCCGCAGCGCCGTCACCGGCGAGCTGGTCGCCGGGCCCGAGACGATCGACGAAGCGGAACTCGCAAAACGCCGCACCGACACCCCCGGCGAGCCGAAGCGGCGCGTCCTGATCGACGACTATTACCGCGCCCGCACCGCCGATTTCGCGCGCATCGAAGCGC
Organism: Pseudolabrys sp.; assembly: GCA_035571935.1. Classification (GTDB taxonomy): domain Bacteria; phylum Pseudomonadota; class Alphaproteobacteria; order Rhizobiales; family Xanthobacteraceae; genus Pseudolabrys. The sequence continues at coordinate 55,137 of DATNBL010000032.1, read as the reverse complement.
CGCTGCTGTCGGCCGCGAACTGGGGCGGCATGGGCTTGCACCCGCGCGGCAATTTCGAGGGCTACCTCGCCGCCGGCTCCAAGCAGAAATGGCTCGAGGTGCACGGCGACACCCACTTCACGCATTTCTACAGCCGCTACGGCGAGACGTTGCAGAAGCGGTTCTTCGGCCACTTCCTCAAGGGCGAGGACACCGGCTGGGACAAGCAGCCGAAGGTCGCGGTCAACGTGCGCCATCCCGGCGAAAAATTCGTGCTGCGCGCCGAGACCGAATGGCCTCTCGCGCGCACGCAATGGACCAGGGTCTATCTCGATCCCGACGGCCGGCGTCTCACCACCGCCGAGCCGCAGGCCAGCACGACGCTGAGCTACGAGGCGATGGGCGACGGCCTGACCTTCCGCCTGGCGACGGCGACGAAGCCGATGGAGATCACCGGCCCGGTCGCGCTCAAGCTGTGGCTCTCTTCCGAGACGGCCGATGCCGACGTGTTCGCGGCGCTGCGCGTCTTCGGTCCCACCGGCAAGGAAGTCACCTTCATCGGCTCCAACGACCCGCGCACGCCGGTGGCGCTCGGCTGGCTGCGCGCCTCGCATCGCAAACTCGACCCGCGCAAATCCCTGCCCTACCGGCCGTGGCATACGCACGACGAGCTGTGGCCGCTCAAGCCCGGCGAGCCGGTCGAGCTCGACATCGAAATCCTGCCGACCTCGATCGTCGTGCCGCCCGGCTACCACCTCGCGCTCACCATCCTCGGCCGCGACTACGAGGTCGACGGCAAGGACATCGCGCTGCCGAACGCGCCCTACCCGATGAAAGGCGTCGGCCCGTTCCTGCATATCGACAAGGAGGACCGGCCGCCGGCCATCTTCGGCGGCCGCAACACGCTGCACGTCGCGCCCGGAATGCGGCCGCATCTCTTGTTGCCGGTCATTCCGCAGGACTAGACTTCACAAAAAAAGAGAACATCCAGGGAGGACATCATGATCAGGCGTACGTTCATTCTTGCGCTGGCGGCCGCCGGGCTCGCCGCCGCCGCGCTGCCCGCGCAAGCCGACGACTATCCGAGCCGCACCGTCACCATCGTGGTGCCCTATCCGGCCGGCGGCCCGACCGACCAGGCGGCGCGCGTCATCGCCGATTCGCTGTCGAAGCAGTTCAAGCAGAACTTCATCGTCGAGAACATCACCGGCGGCGGCACCATCATCGCCACCAACAAGGTGGCGAAGTCCGCGCCCGACGGCTACACGCTGATCCTGCACAATCTCCAGATCTCGGCCAACGTCACGCTGTACAAGAAGCTGCCGTTCGACACCGAAAAGGACCTGGTGCCGATCATCTTCGTCAATCGCAATCCGCTGGTGCTGGTCGGCCGCAAGGATCTTCAGGCCGACAATCTCGACCAGCTCATCGCGCTGATGAAGAAGAGCACCTTGAAGGCCGCGATCCCCGGCTATGGCGCGACCGGGCATCTCGCCACGGCGCTCTTGGCGCAGGAGGCCGGCGTCAAGATCGACATGATTCCCTATCGCGGCGCGACGCCAGCGCTCAACGACATCATCGGCAGCCATGTCGATTTGTTCTTCGCCACGCCGCAATCGGTGATCCAGCAGGTGCACGTGCATAACATGAAGGCCTTTGCCGTCACCTCGAAGGCGAAACTGCCGGAGCTTCCGGACTTGAAGAGCTTCGTCACCGCGTTCGGGCCGAAGCTCGACATCAGCTACTGGCAGGCGCTGTTCGCGCCGTCCGGCACGCCCAAGGCCATCATCGAGAAGCTCAACGCGGCGATGCAGAAGACGGTGTCCGACCCGGCCATCGTCAAGAGCTGGGCATCGCAGAGCGTCGAGGTCTATCCGCCGGACGAGCGCACGCTCGCTGCGTCGGCCAAGATGTTCAAGAGCGAGATCGCCCGCTGGGGCAAGGTCGTCACCGACAACAACATTCACGTCGACCAGTAGGCCGATGTGTTAGCGAACCCGCGGCAGTGCCCTCCCGGCTCTGCCGCTTCCTTCATCCCTCCCGCACAGAACGTCTCCATGAGCGCAGCACAAGAAGAACTCTCGTTCGTTTATTTCCCGGAGAACTATCGCTGGTCGCACGGCCTGCTGATCGGGCTCAACACGGCGCCCTGGGGTGGCGCCGAGATCGGCGAGATCAACCGCATCGGGCTGAGGCTCAAGGGCCACGTCGGCGACGACGACGCCTGGTTCCGCGAATGGGCGCGCGAGGGCCGCACCCTCGAGGATCGCGGCCGCGCGCTGATCGCGCAGGGACGCGGCAAAAGCGGCGCGCAATATCTCCAGCGCGCCAGCATCTACTATCACGTCGGCGAGCGCTTTTTGCAGCCGAAGAGCAAGGCCGGCAATGACGCCTACATGCGCGGCGTCAATTGCCTGCGCGACGCCGCAAAATTCATCAAGCGGCCGAAGCTCGAGCACGTCGAAATCCCCTACGGCGATACCAGCCTGCCGGCGATCTACGTCCACGCCGAGCCGGTGAAGGCCGGCGGCAAGGTGCCGGCGATGGTGTTCTTCGACGGCCTCGACGTCACCAAGGAGATTCAATATTTCAAGGGCGTGGCCGATCTCGCCGCGCGCGGCATCGCCTGCCTGATCGTCGACGGCCCCGGCAACGGCGAAAGCATCCGCTTCCGCAATCTCTATTTGCGCCACGACACCGAGCATTACGCGACGCCGGTCTACGAGTATCTGGCGGCGCGGCCGGAGGTCGACGACAAGCGCGTCGGCGTCATGGCCATCAGCCTCGGCGGCTATTACGCGCCGCGCGCCGCGTCGATGGAGCCGCGCTTTGCCTGCTGCATCGCCTGGGGCGCGCAGTGGGACTACCAGAGGATCTGGCGCGACCGCTTCGAGCGGCTGGCCCGCGCCGACACGCCGTCGCTGTCGGTCGCAGCGCAGCACATCTGCTGGGTGTTCAACGCGGCCTCGCAGGACGACGCGCTCAAGCGCCTCGAGCCGTTCAAGCTCGACGGCGTGGTGCAGAAGATGACCTGCCCGTTCCTGATGCTGCACGGCGAGGGCGACGAGCAGATCCCGCTGCCCGAGGCGCAGAAGTGCTTCGACGCGGTCGGCTCGAAGACCAAGGTGATGAAGGTCTTCACCCGCGACGAGGGCGGCTACCACCACTGCCAGATCGATAACCAAAGCATCTGCTCGGCCTATATGTGGGATTGGCTCGAAGAGACGCTGCAGCCGGCGCGCTAGGCCGCCCGCTATCCCCCAGCGCCTACCGTCCGCCGCCGGCCCTTGAGGCCGACGGCTTTGCCTGTGTGATCCCCCTCACTCACGCCGCTTCCCCGCCCCGCTAGGTATCGCCGCGTCGCCGCTCGCGTGCGGCTCGCCGAGCGGGTGTTCGATGCCGTCGTCAGAACCGGGCCGCCAAAGGGGACGTGACATGCTTGTGAAAGCCGAGCGGCCGATGCCGCAAATCCTGCCGTTTCCGCTGAGCGCGCTGGCCGCGTTCGCCGATACCGTGAACTGGCGCTGCGCGCGGGCGATCGCCCGATTCATGACCGCGGTTCATGAAACGAGGCGCCAGGAAGCGGTCCGCGCCCTCGCCCATCACCGCCACCTGATCGAAACCGCACGGCACGAGCCGCACGACAACACCGGAGCCGAGCCGTGACCGCGGCGCTCGCCGATCATGTCCCGCTCGCCGGCGCCGACCTGACGCTGGCGATCACCCTGATGTCGATCTTCGCGGGATCGCTCGCCGCGGGACTTGCCGGCTTCGCCTTCTCGGCGATTTCGGGCGCAATCCTGTTCCACTGGATCGCGCCGGTCGAAGCGGTGCCGCTGCTGCTCGTCTGCAGCATCACCACGCAACTCTTCAGCATCACCACCTTGTGGCGCACCATGCAGTGGCGGCAGAGCCTGCCCTATCTCGCCGGCGGGCTGGCCGGCATTCCGCTCGGCGCGCGGCTCCTGGCAACGCTGAACGCGCACACCTTCGCGGCGGGATTCGGCGCGTTCCTAATTTGCTACAGCGCCTACATGCTGCTGCGGCCGAAGCTGGCGCTGGCCGGCGGCGGCCGTTTCGCAGAGGTTGCGGCCGGTCTTGCCGGCGGCATCACCGGCGGCGCGACCGCCTTTCCCGGCGCCTTTCCGACGATCTGGTGCAATCTGAAGGGCCTGTCGAAATGCGAGCAGCGCGGCATCGTGCAGCCGTTCATCCTGCTGATGCAGATCGCGACGCTGGCATATTTCTCGAAGTTCGGCATTCTCGCTTCTGCGACATGGGCCAGGTATGTCTGGTGCCTGCCCGCCGTCATCGGCGGCACCTGGCTCGGCCTTCAGCTCTTCAACCGCATCGACGACGCGAAATTCCGCCGGCTCATCCTGATCTTCCTGCTGGTGTCCGGCGCGACCTTGTTTGCCTAAGCGCCGCAGCTACTCCTCGCTGATCTCATCGGCGAGGCGTTCGGGCTGCAACAGGACGACGGCGCCGCGCTCGATCTTCAAGAGCCGCTTGCGCTCCCACTGCCGCAACTGCTTGTTCGTGCTCTCGCGCGAGGCGCCGACCATCTGGCTGATCTCGCGCTGCGTCACGCGGATCTTCGCCTGAGGCGATTCGGCAGCGGCTTTCTGGTGCAGGAACAGCAGCGCCTTGGCCAGCCGGCCGGCGAGATCGAGGAAGACGATGTCCTCGACCTGCTCGCTGGTGCGCCGGACACGGCCGCACAATATCTCGATGAAGCGCAGCGCCAGCGCCGGATGGCGCTGGAGAACGGGCACGACTTCCCGCTTCTCGATGACCATCACCTCGCTTTTCTCGACCGCCACCACGTCGGCGGTGCGGATGCCGCCGTCGAGCGCCGCGATCTCACCGAAAATTTCACCCGGCAGGATGAGGTTGAAGACGGCGCTGCGCCCGCCCTCCGACGGCGCATCGACCCGCATTGCGCCGGAGACGAGAACGTAGAAGCTGCTGCCCAGGTCGCCCTTGCGGAACAGCACCGCGCCCTTGCGGATGATGCGGGTGACCGCGCGCGGCCCGAGCTCGTCGACGATCCGCGGATCGAGGCCCTTGAAAAAGGGATGCGCCCGCAGGATCGCCGCCCGGTCGAGTGGCTCGCGCCTGACCTGCATCTCACCGGGCTTTTGCACCGCTTGCGCCTCCGTGATTCCAAAAGCTCGCCGCAGCCGCCGCGCGGTGACGGACGAGGATCATACTGTTACGCCCGAATTCCGGCCGTCAATGAGAACGCGGCCGCCCCGCACAACCGGGCGGACGCGCGGCCTCTCCGCCGGCGCGTCAGACTTGCAGCCGTTAATACGCCGCGTCGTCCGGGAAGCACTCCTTCTGCGGCCAGCGCGAAAGCCACTCGCGGGCAACGTCACGGCCTTCGGCCCGGAGCTTGTCGAGGAACGCAACGCTGCGATTGAATTTCGACGAGAACCGCAGGCTGTCCGCCGTCTCCTTCTTCATCTTGATGGTGCGGATCGTGATCGGCTTGTGCTCCTTGCCGAATTTCTCGCTCTTGTATGCCTTGCACCACTCGTTGACCGTCAGGATGAAATCGAGCTCCTTGTTGAGCGACAGGTTGCCCATCAATTCGTTCTGCCGGTCCTGGATATCCGCGTTGGTCACGGGCAACTCGGGCCATTGCTGCGGGTTGATGCGGATGATCCAGACCTCGTCCGGCACATCCTTGGTTCCCGCGACGAACTCGCGGACCGGCGGATTCTGCGAATAGAGGCCGTCCCAGAAATATTGACGGCCGATGCGCTCGGCCTCGCGCAATGTCGGCAACGAGCCTGAGGCGGAGATGCCGCTCAGGCTGAGCGGCAGGCGCTGCCGCCAGCGATGCGTCACTCGCGGCCGGCTGCCGACGCCTTTGTTGATGTCGGAATCGAACACCGTCTCGATGCCGTCGATTACCTCCGAGGCGCCGAGCAGCACTCTTGTTTTCACCGCCGGCCAATCGATCTGCCCGAAGTCCGGACAGGCAGTGGCGACCATCGTGTCGAAGTCGTAGTACTCCTTGCGCACACCGAACGGCGGCAGCGCCGCCGTCATCGCCTTGCTGATGAGGCCGGCGGGGTTGAGGCCGAACACAGGCGCGTTCACGCCCAACATCGGCACCTGCATTTCTTCGGCCCTGAAGGCCGTGTAGGCCGCCGCGTTTATGGCGATTTCCGCCGGCGTCTTGGCGGCGAAGCCGTCCCAGAAGGTGTTGATCTTGTCGATCGCCTCGCCGGGCGATCCGGGCCGCCCGTTCTTCGGCGCCAGCCCGTACCACGTCATGAGCGCGTTCAGCGACCCCGCCGACGTCCCGCTCACTCCGATCAAATCGAAGCGCTTGCTCTGCTCCATGTCCTTCAGGATTTCGGTGAGCGCGCCCGCCTCGAACGCACCATGCGCGCCGCCCCCCTGACAGCCGATGACGACCTTTTTCGGCGTAACTTCATCCATGACGCGCGCTCCCGGCATTGCCTGTTCACGTCGCGATGTTCAAATTCGCGGGATCGGCCCATCCGGGGCTCGCGTATCCGGCGGGGCCGTCCAGCTTCACGATTTGGATGATGACACACTTATTGATTGTACTCCAGCGGGCGGTCGCGGACGCCCGTCCGAACCGGACTTGGCCCTTTCGCACCTCGAAACATGCGGTCACGGCGGCGCGATTTCATAGCCCGCCCACCTGCGGCGGATTACAATTCCACCTTTGCCGACATGTGTAATTCAGCATGCAGCCGCTTTGCTTACCGCAGCCGCCGGTATTCACGGCGGCGCCTTAACGCTCCCTAGAGCCTCTTATCAATTCCACGGCTACACGCTCAATGCGCGGCTGTATTTTTGCAATTTTTACAACTTATGATGGTACGCGGGCGTCCGTTGCCGCGTGCCCCGCCGCGGGATTTGGAGTATAGTCGCCCTGCTTGAGTGGCCGGCGCGCCCGCCGTGACCGGCGCGGCCCATCCCTCGGGTTTTCAAGTTAGGGCGTGACAATGAGTATTGGCACCTGGCTCCAGAAACACGGGCTCGGCCAATACGAGTCGCTGTTCGTCGAGAACGCAATCGACACGGATGTGCTGCCCGAGATCACCGAGGACGATCTCGCCAAGCTCGGGATTCCGATCGGCGACAGGAAGCGTCTCATCAATTCGGCCAAGCTGCGCGCCGACGATGGTACGGCTGCGCCGGGCGGCAATGGCGCCGCCGAGGCGTCAACCGCCCCCTGGACGCGCGCGACGGCCGAGCGGCGTCACCTCACCGTCATGATCTGCGACCTGGTGGATTCGACCAAGCTCTCGAGCCGCCTCGATCCGGAAGAGATGGCGGCGATCATCGACGCCTTCCAGGCGGCCTGCGCCCGCATCACATTGGCCTATGACGGGTTCATCGCCGATTTCCGGGGCGACGGCATCCTCGCCTATTTCGGGTATCCGAAGGCGCACGACGACGACGCCGAGCGCACGGTGCGCGCCGCGCTCGACATCGTCGCCGCCATTCCGCGCCTGAAGACCCCCGCGGCGGAGCCGCTGGCGGTCCGTATCGGCATCGCCAGCGGTCTGGTCGTGGTCGGCAGCTCGGGACGCGACGGCATCCCGCGCGAGCACGCGGTGATCGGCGACACGCCGAATCTAGCCGCGCGCATCCAGGGCCTGGCCGAACCCGGCACGGTTCTCGTCGCCGCTTCGACGCGCAAGCTCATCGGCAACCGCTTCGTGCTGCGCGACCTCGGCGTGCACAAATTGAAGGGCATCGCCGAGCCGGTCGGCGCCTGGGCCGTCGACGGCGCGTTCGGCTCCGAGACCCTGTTCGACGCGATCGATGCCCGGTACGCGCTCATCGGCCGCGAAAGCGAACTCGAATTCCTGCTCAAGCGCAAGCGCCTGGCCTGGAAGGGCGCCGGGCAGATCGCGCTGATCTCCGGCGAGCCTGGCATCGGCAAGTCCCGCCTCTCCGCCGCGATCCAGCAGGGCGTCGGCAACGAGCCGCACACGACGCTGCACTACCAGTGCTCGTCCTATCATACCAACAGCCCGCTTTATCCGTTCATCGCGCGCATCGAGCGCGCCGCGAACTTCAAGTCGGACGACACGCCGGCGCAGCGGCTGGAGAAGCTCGAGGCCGCGCTCACTTTGCCCGGCTCGCCGCCGCCCGACACTCTGCCCTTGTTCGCGAGCTTGCTCTCGATCCCGCTCGGCGACCGCTACCAGCACGTCGCCGGCAATCCGGCGCAACTGCGACGGCTGATCCTCGGCGCCATGCTCGACCAGTTCGAGGCGCTGGCGCGGCAGAAGCCGATACTCCTCATGTTCGAGGACGCGCAGTGGGCCGACAGTACCTCGCTCGAGCTTCTCGACCTGGCGGTCGACCGCGTGCGCAAGCTGCCCGTCTTCGCCGTCTTCACCTTCCGCCCTGAATTCGACCCGCCGTGGATCGGCCTGCCGAACGTCGGAAGCCTCCGCCTCGGACCGCTCAACCGCAGCAGCGTCGAGAACATCATCGCGCAGGTCGCCGGCAGCCGCAGCCTGACGCCGGCGCTATTGAACGAGATCGTCGCCAAGACCGACGGCAATCCGCTGTTCGTCGAGGAACTGACCAAGGCCGTTATCGAGGGCGGCATCCCCGCGGGCGGCGGCGACGCGCCGCAGCCGCAGGACGCCCTGCCCTCGCTCGTCCCCGCCACGCTGCACGACTCGCTGATGGCCCGTCTCGACCGCCTGGAGCAGGTCAAGGAGGTCGCGCAGATCGGTGCCGCGATGGGGCGCGAGTTCTCCTACATGCTGATCCGCGAAATGGTCGGCGGCGATGAGGCGACGTTGACCGGCGCGCTCGACCGGCTGGAACAGGCCGAGCTCGTGTTCCGCCGCGGCCGGCCGCCCGAGGCCACCTACACGTTCAAGCACGCGCTCGTCCGCGACATTGCCTACGAAAGCCTGCTCAAAACGCGGCGCAAGCAGTTGCACGGCCAGATCGCGCGCACGCTCGAGGCCAAGTTCCCCGACATCGTCACCAGCCAGCCGGAGCTCGTCGCCCATCACTTCAGCGAGGCCGGCCTGATCGAGCCTGCGATCCGCTACTGGATCAAGGCCGGCCACCTCGCGCTCAACCGCTCTGCCAACGCCGCCGTCGCCCATCTCAACCAGGGCCTCAAGCAGCTGCCGGGCGTCGAGGACGAGACCACGCGCAAGACGCTGGAACTGCTGCTGCAAACCTCGCTCGGCAACTCGCTCCAGGCGCTCAAGGGCTGGAGCACCGAGGAGGTGAAGAACGCCTATACGCGCGCGCTGCACCTGTGCCAGGACACCGGGCTCGACCAGGACGCGCTGCCCGCGATCTTCGGCCTGTGGACCTGGAATTTCGTGCGGCCGTCCTTCAGCGAGGCGAGGCTGCTCGCCGAGCATCTGCTGCATGCCGCCGAGACGATCGGCGACGCCGCCTACAAGGTGCTCGGTCACGAAGCGCTCGGCTTCACCTTCCTCGCGCAAGGCCACTTCCGCCCCGCGCGCACGGAGCTGGAGCGCAGCATGGCCTTGTGCGGCGAGGCGGATCCGGCGCGCTACATCGAGATCTCCGGCCAGGACCCGCGCGTCCACGCACGCCTTTATTACGGCATGGCGCTCTGGTTCCTCGGTTATCCCGATCAGGCGCTGCGCGCCTGCGCCGAGGCGCGCGTCTACGCCGAGGCTTCGCGCCGCCCCTTCACCGAGGCGATGGCGCGCACCATCAGCCTGCGCATCCACCAGCTGCGCGGCGAGTCAGGGATCGTCGCGCGTCAGGCGAACGCCGCGCTCGAAATCTGCAAGGAGCACGAATTCGCGCATTACCTCGCGATGGCGCTGGTCCTGCGCGGCTGGGCCGCTGCGCATGAGGGGCGCGTCGAGGAAGGCTGCGCCGACATCCGCGAGGGCCTCAAGCGCGAGCAGGAGACCGGCGCATCGCTCTACGAGTCGTACGGCCAGGGCCTGCTCGCCGAAATCTACATCAAGAACGCGCGCTACGAGGACGCCCTCGATCTGCTGCACAGGACGGCCGGCAAGCTCGAGCGCCGCGGCTCGGAATATTTCTATGCGGCCGAGATATATCGCCTGCTTGGCGAAGCGCAGCTTCGCCTCGGCGGCGATCTCGGCGAGGCGGAAAAGTCGCTGATGAAGGGCCTGTCGATCGCACGCGAGCAGGAGGCCAAATCGTTCGAGCTCAAGCTCCTGCTCAACCTCTATGAGCTCTACGAGGCACGGCAGAGCGCCGGGCAGTACCAGGCGCCGTTGTTGCAAATTTTCCGGTCGTTCGGCGAAGGCTTCGACACCGCCGATCTGGTCAAGGCCGAAGGCAAACTGAAGCGGGCCGGGCTGGTTTAGGCGGCCTTAGAGGCCGGCGCCCGCGCCGCCGATCACAGGCGCGGCGAACTGGGCGCCGATCGTCTGCACGATGTGCGCGCGGTCTTCGGCGATCAGGAAATGCGAGCCGTGGCGCAGCTGGTTCTCGAACCGGGCGCTGGTCAATTCGCCCCAGGCCTCGGAGTGCTTTTCCGACACCCACGGATCCTTGTCGCCGACGAAGCTCGTGATCGGGCACGCGAACCGCTCGCCCGGCCGGTAGACGTAGTTGGACGCCATGCCGAACTCGGCGCGGATCGTCGGCAGCAGCGCGTCGCGCAGCCTGCGCACCGCCAGCATTTCGTCGGCGGCCGAGGTGTCGAACTGGCGGATGATGCCAGCGAAGATCTCGTCGTCCTGCGCGTAGGCGGGGCGGCGCGGGTCGAAGCGCGGGTGCAGCATCATGTCGTAGACGAGGTTGTCCTCGAACTCGCCCATCGCCCGCAACAGATGCGGCGGCCGCGCGCCGCAGGCGAACAGGTGCGTGAGCAATTGCCGGTTCCGCTGCGGCAGCGCGCAGGCGGCGACGAACATGGTCAGGCCGCCGAGGCAGTGCCCGAAGAAGGCCGCCGGCCGGTCGATCCACGAGGTCAATTCCGGCAAGAGCCGGTCGACGAACGCGTCCATGTCCTCGACCGGCGCTTCGCTGATGCGCGTGCCGCGGCCCGGCGCCTCGATCGCGACCACCTCGATGGCGTCACCGAGCAGTTGCGGCCACGAGCGGAATGTCACCAGCCCGCCGCCGGCGTAAGGGAAGCAGAACAGCCGCGCCCGGGCTCGCGGCGTCGGCCGCGGTGAAACCAGCCACTTCGCGGCGGCGCGGATAATCGATGGCGCCGCGACCGGCGCGGCGGCGGCGTGGTCTTCATGCGCGTCGCCGTTCGATCCGAGCGTGTCGGCGGGCGAGCCCCACACCGGCGAAGCCTGCGACCGCGGCTCCTCACGCCTCACCGGCGCGGCGGCAAGCGGCAGCGCATCGACGTTCAGGATGCCGGCGGAGACGGACGTCTCGAGCAACTCGCCGACATGATCGGCCAGTTCGACGATGCTCGGGCCGGAAATCAGCTCGGTCACCGAGATAGGAATGCCGATTTCGTCTTCCAGGCGGTTGGCGAGCGACACCGAGCGCAGCGAGTCGAGGCCGACCTCGTTGAGCGGCCGGTCCGGATCGAGCGGCTCCTGGAAGCCGAGCTCCGCCATGACGTGGCGTTGCAGAAGATTCTGGATCGCGGCGCGCTTGTCCTCTCCCCCAGCGGCAAATGGCGCGCGCGACGGAAAGACGATGCTGTCGCCGTGCGGCGCGATCAGGCGGGCGATGTCCGCGCCGCCCCGGCTGGCCGGCTTCGCGGGCGCGGCCTTCTCGCCGGGCTCGACCAGTTCCGACAGGAACGCCGGCTTGCCGACGCGCCCGGCGTAAACCGGCCAATCGGCGACCGCGATTGCGATCTGGCCAGTGTCGCGCTGCATCAACCGGTCGAACAGGTCCATCGCCGGCCCGGGCGCGAGGTCCTTCATGCCGAGGCGCGACCACATCTCCTGGCCGCGCGCGCCGGACACGGTGGCGAGCCCCCCTTCCGACCAGGCGCACCAGTTGACGGCGACCGCGGGCAGGCCGACGGCGCGGCGGTGCGCGGCGAGGCAGTCGAGGAAGGCGGCGCTCGCCGTGTAGTTGGCCTGGCCGGCGGAGCCGAGGACGCTGAGCAGCGACGAATTCAGCACGAAGAAATCCAGCTCCATCGCCTTGGTCTGCTCGTGCAGCAGCCAGCTGCCGGTGACGCGCGGCGCAAACAGCGGCGCGAAGCGATCCCAGGTCTGACGGGCCAGCACGCCGTCGTCGAGAACGCCGGCCGAATGCACGACGCCCTTGAGCGGCGGCAGCCCGGCGCGGATGGTGTCGAAAAGCCGCCGCACCTCGTCCGCGCGACTGATATCTGCGCTGATGACATGAAGTGTAGCGGCGCTTCTTTCCTCGGGGCTGAACAAGGCGTCGAGGCGATCCGACGTCGCGTTGCGGCCGGTCAGCACGATGTGCTTCGCGCCATGCCCGATCAGCCAGCGCGCCGTGCTGACGCCGAGCATGCCGAGGCCGCCGGCGATGAGGTACGTCGCGTCGGGCCGGATGCGCGGCGGCCGCGCCGGCAAATCGGCCAGCGGCTGACGCACGAAGCGGGCGACGCTACGCGCGCCATCCGCGGCAAGCGCGATCTGGGTCTCGCCATCCGGGTCGAGAACCTCGGCGGCGAGTGCATCGACGACCGGCGCGACATCGCCTTCCGGCCGCAGGTCGATCAGCCCGCCCCAGATGTTCGGATATTCGAGCGCAGCCGTGCGGCCGAGCCCCCACAGGCTCGCCTGCACCGGATTGAAACCACGCGCGCCACCGCTTGCATCCTGCGTCGCGCCGGTGATGAACCAGAGCCGCAGGCCGGACGGGATTGCCGCGCGCGCCGCGGTCAGCGCGTGCACGATGCCGAGCGCGCCGCTGCATATTCTTTCGCAGTCGTGCGCGAGCGCCTCGGGCGTCAGGTCCTCGGCCGTGGGTGCATCGAGCGCCCGCAGATCGACCACGCCCCTCACCGGCAGCCGCTCGTCGGACGCAATCTGTTGCAGCACGGCGCGATGATCCTCGGCCTGCCGCGTGTCGATCGTCCAGGTGCGGCAGTCGTGCTGATGGAATGCCTCGCCGCCCCGCACCAGATGACAGCTTGCGCCGTGCGCGGCGAGCCGCTGCGCTAGCGCCGCAGCGATACCGATCTTATCGGCGAACAGGACCCACGCGCCGGGCTCGGCCTGTGCCGCCGGACGGGCCTTCGCGCGCTGCCGCCATGTCACCGTATAGAAAACGTCGTCCTCGCCGGCCGCGGGCGGGGCGCGCTTGCCGAGATGCAGCAGACGCAGCTTCAAGCCCTGCATCTCCGCCACCCGGTCGCCAGCCGCGTCGCAGATACGGATATCGACGATCTGCGCAGCGCCGTCGCCGCGCGGGCGCAGCCGCGCATGCACCCAGGCGTCATGCGTCCCGGTCGCCTCGCAGGAGAACCGCTCGAGCGACACCGGCAGCCAGCAGGCTCCGTCCGTCCGCTCCGCATCCTCGATCGCGAACGGATAGGTGTGCAGGCAGGCGTCGAGGAACGCCGGATGGATCGCATAACCGTCGTCGCCAACGCCATCCTGGAGGCGCACCCGCGCGAGTACCTCGCCCGCGCCGATATGCAATTCATCGATGCCGCGGAAGCGCGGGCCGTATTCGAGCCCGAGCTTGCCGAGCCGCGCATAGGCCTCGGCGCGCGGCAGCGCCAGCGGGCACCGCTTCAGAACCTCTTGCGGATCGAAGCCTTCGCCACGCGCCGCAGGCTGCCGGCGCAGCGTGCCGGTCATGTGATCGGTCCACGGCCCGGGCGCGCCCGCCGTGCGGCTCGCCAGCCTGACACCGAAGCGGTCGGATTTCATGGGCATGACCGTCACACGGACGAGCCGGTCGTCACCGGCGTCGATCGTCATCGCCTGATGATGCATCGCCTGCTCGAGCGCGACCTCGGCGCCAAGAAGTCGCCGCCCGATCGCACTGAGGGCTTCGAGCTCGACCGTGGTCGGCAGGTACACCTGCCCGAACACCTTGTGATCGGCGAGATAGCCGAGTTCGCGCAGGCTGTAGCGCTTCTCGTAGACGGTCTCGTTGCCCTCGCCGCTCGCGCAGACACCAACGAGCGGATGCTCAGGCGCGACCGGCTTCGGCTGCGCACGCCGCGGCTCGTCGAGCCAGTAACGCTTGCGCTCGAACGGATAGGTCGGCAGCGCGATCCGCTTGCCGCCGCTCTCGGCCTGCACCGCGGCCCAGTCGATGTCGACGCCGGCGCGGTAGAGCGCCGCCAGCATCTCCGCCGTCGCGTCGACGTCCGCCTTCTGGCGGTTGAGCGAGCCGACCAGCGCCGCCGGCTTGCCCTTGTCGGCAAGGCATGTCTGCGCCAGCGGCAGCAGCACCGGGTGCGGCCCGATTTCGAGATAGACCTGGCAATCGAGCGCGGCGACCGCCGCCATGCCGTCGCCGAAACGCACCGGCTCGCGCGTATGCCGCCGCCAGTAGGCTGCGTCCGGCGCGGCGTCCATCACCGCGCCGGTCAGGTTCGACACCAGCGGCAATCGCGGCGGCGCATATGAAAGCGTGCCCGCGATCTGCTCCAGCTCGTCGAGGATCGGATCGGTGCGCGGCGAGTGGAACCCGTTCGAGATGCGCAACTCGCGGGCATTGACGCCGCGGCGGCCGAGTTCGCCGACGAGACGCCGGAGCTCGTCGCGATCGCCGGTGAGCACGGTGTTCGACGGGCCGTTCATCGCCGCGACCGTGACGCCGGGCGCGATCGCCGCGATTAGATCGCGTATTCCGGATTCAGGCGCCCAGACCGCGGCCATCGCGCCGCCCGCGGGCACCTTGTGCATCAGCGCCCCGCGCGCGACCGCAAGCCGCATCGCGTCCGCAAGCGACAGCACGCCGGCGACGCACGCGGCGGCGATCTCGCCGAGGCTGTGCCCGATGAGCGCATTCGGCGTGACGCCCCACGATTTCAAAAGCTGGATCAGCGCATATTCGACCGCGAACAACGCCGGCTGCGTGTAGTCGGTGCGGTTGACCAGCGCCGCCTCGCCGCCGTCCTGCGCGAAGATCACCTCCAGCAGGCCGCGCTCGAGATAAGGCCGCGCCAGCCGGTCGCTTTCGTCCATGGCGCTGCGGAAGACTGCGCGCGTCCGGTAGAGGTCCGCCGCCATGCCGGCGTGTTGCGGCCCCTGCCCCGAGAACATGTAGGCGAGGCGCGGCTTCGCCGCGCGCTTGAGCCTGGCTGCATCGGCCCCGGTGGTATCGAGCCAGGTGCGCAATTCGCGCGTCAGGTCAGAGATCGTGCGCGCGCAGGCCGCGAAGCGGAACGCGAACTGGCCGCGGCTCAGGCACGTGGTGTAGCAGACGTCACCGATCGAGACGTCCGGGTTAGCGTCGAGGTGATCCAGGAGCTGCCGGACGCGCGCGGTCAGCGCGCCCGGGGTCTTGGCCGATAGCACGACGACCGGCGTCAGCGGCAGCGGCACGTCGGTCACCGGCGGCGCCTCTTCCAGGACGGCGAAGGCGTTGGTGCCGCCGATGCCGAGGCTGTTGAGCCCGGCCTGCCGCCGCCCCTCGCTCTGCGGGAAGTCGCGCAAGCGATCGTTCACGTAAAACGGCGAGGCTGCGAAATCGATGCGGGGATTCGGCGTGACGAAATTGATGCTCGGCGGGATCTGCTTGTGCTGGAGCACGAGCGCGGTCTTGATGATGCCGGCGATGCCGGCGGCCTGCTCCGGATGGCCGATGTTGGCCTTCAGCGAGCCGATGGCGCAGAACTGTGTTCCGGCTTCGCCGCGGAAGGCGTTGCTCAGCGCCTCGATTTCGAGCGGATCGCCGACGATCGTGCCGGTCGAATGGCACTCGACATAGCCGATCCGGTCCGCGCGCGTGCCGGCGGCCGTGATCGCGTCGGCGACGGCCTGCGCCTGCTGGCCGACGCTCGGCGCGGTGTAGCTGATCTTGCCGGATCCGTCGTTGTTCGCCGCCGTGCCCTTGATGACGGCGACGATGCGGTCGCGGTCCGCGACGGCGCGGGCGAGCGGCTTCAACAGCACCGCGCCGACGCCGCTGCCGAAGATGGTCCCTTGCCCCTCGGCGTCGAACGGGCGGCAGTGGCCGTCGAGCGAATAGAGGTTGCGTTTCTCGGCGACGTAACCTTGCACCTGCGGCACGCGCACCGACGACGCGCCGGCCAGCATCATGTCGCATTCGTTCAGGCGCAGAAGCTGGCAGGCCTGGTGCACGGCGAGAAGCGACGACGAGCAGGCCGACTGCACCGTGAAACTCGGCCCGCGCAGATTGAGCTTGAACGAGACGCGCGTGCTCAGGAAATCCTTGTCGTTGCTGATGTGCACCGCGCCGGCGGTCTGGCCGGGAAACTCGTCATGCGCGACGTTGGCGAGGAGATAGCTCGAGACGACGCCGCCGCAGGCAGAGACGACGCCGACCTTGCCCGGATAACTGTAAGGATCGTAGCCGGCGTTCTCGATCGCCTCCCACGCCACCTCGAGGAACAGGCGGTGCTGAGGATCCATCAATGCGGCTTCCTTCGGCGACAAGCCGAAGAAGGATGCGTCGAACATGCCGGCCTCGCGCAGAACCGGCGCGGCCTTCACGTAGTTCGGGTTGGCGATGAGCGATGCCGGCACGCCGGCCGCCAGCAATTCTTCATCCGAGAAGAAGGTGACCGATTCGACGCCGTCGCAGAGATTGCGCCAGAAGGCGTCGACGTTATCCGCTCCCGGAAAACGGCCGGACATGCCGACGATCGCGATGTCCGCCTCTCGGTACGCACCAACCATTCACGCCGCCCCCGCACGATGAGTGCGCGCACGCGCCCTCAGCCGTCGTCCTGTTTCGTCTTGCCAGGCGCGTTCTTCATCTTTGTCAGCGCCTCGATCATCGACGAGAGCATCGCCTCCTGCGCTTCGATGAGCGCCACCGAGCCGGAGACGAGCTTCGGCACCGTCTCCTGGCAGGTCTTGCCGATGCCGTCCTCGAGGCCCGCGCATGCGTCGCGGAATTTGCGCTGCGGGTCGAACACCATCATCATCGCGTAGAACTGCCGCAGCGCGAAGTTCTGCATCGGCAGGATGCAGCTCTCGTCCTTGATCGCGTTCTTGCAGATGCCGAGCATGTCGCGCTGCGCCGCCAGGAGCGGCAGCGCCAGCAGCGCGGCGTTGCGCAGCGCGCGCTCGCCGCCGGCCGGAATATCGTTCGGTGGCCGTGTCTGCATCGGGACGGTCAGCATACCAATTTGCCGCGACCGGCAACAGCATGATTTGCACCTCCGGTCCCGGCGGGCGGCGCTCCAAGGAGGCCGCCCGGACCGGATCCGGCCGCTATTGATAGACTTTGGGGTCGAGCTCCTGCTTCGGCAGGGCGTTGAGGTCCATCGACTGCTCGAGCGCGCGGACGTCGAGGCCCTCGTACCTGGCCCCCTGACGCGGCGAGACGCTGGCCATCAGGACGGTCCCCGAAAGGACCAGAATTCCGAGGACGATATACATCAGCTTGGTCATGTGAGGCTCCCTTATCCGATCGGTTGGATGCGCCGGCCGTCACGGGCCGACGAACGGGCCGTCCGCCCAGGTGACGGCGGCGAGGCCGAGCGAGAGGATCAACCCGCCCACCGACAGGCCGATCACCAGCGCGATCTCGGGCAGGTGCCAGGTCTTGCCTTGCTGTCTCGAAAAAAGCGCGATGGTCATTGTGCTCTCCTGTTCTCACCGTTGCTGCCTCCGGGCGGTTGCTCCGGCTGCGATGAGGGCGATCCTGACGCGGCCGGCGCGCGTGCTGAGTGAACGGGCTCACACAGGCGAAGATTTTTGTGGAAGCCGGCCCGCGATCATGCCGCGCGAGTGGCAAACGAACGCCGCCGGCCGATGCGGCGGGCGGCGCTGCGACGACGGATGGAGGGCTGGATTAGCGCGCCGGCCGGTCGTGGTGCGGGCGCAGCGTCGCGCTATGAGAGGCGATGCCGCTTTCGGCGACGGTCGACGCGCCCGCGGTGTCCGAGGCGAGCCTGGGCCCTTGCCCGGGCCAGAAGGCGGCATAGGCCACCAGCAGGATATAGAAGACCGCCCAGCCGGCGGCGACCGCTCCAGAACGAAAGAGATCGTTGCGGGTATAGAGCCTGAATTCCGGCCGGCGATCGTTGGTCATGGCACGCCCCTTTGTCCTATGCCCGTCCCTCACCGAAGGACGAGCCGATTACGCCATGACCGTAGGCGGAATGCCGCGGCGCTTGCGTGAGCCAGGTCACACTGCCGACGGCAAACCGCGCGCGGGGCCGCCAAAATCGCTGCAAACGAAAATCGGCAGAACTGTAATTCGGCTCACATGCCGTCTCGCCGCACCGTGCCAGTGTCGCATCAGCGGTTGGCCAATGCCGGCCGTGAACAGGGCTCAAACCGGAGGACAAAGCCATGCGTAAGTCGATCAAACATCTGACCATCACTGCGGCCACCGTCGCGGCCGTCACCTTCATCGCCCTCGGCACGACCTCGGCCGTCGCCGCGGTCGGCAACGGCCAGGGCGCGCGCGGCGGCGACGCCACGCAGGCCTATCCGGCGCAGGACAACTGCATGCAGTCGCCGGCCTCGACCAGCTACACGCCGTGCTGGACCGGCGGCAGCAACTGAGCGGCCAGGGCCTCCGTGCTCCAGGCACGGAGGCCCATTCGCTTCACAGGATTTCAGGGCTCGGGGGATCAATGACTGCCGGCCGCGATGTCGCCGGCCGGAGTTCGCTCAAAAGGTGGACGCCATGATCAGACCATGCCTCACCTCGATCGCGCTGTCGTCACTCTGGGTGACCGCGGCGCTGCCCACGCAGGCGCAAGCCATCTCGGAACACGAGCAGCCCACGGCCGTCTGGTCGTCGCGCGACGGCCTGGTGCGGTCCGGCAGCACGACGGAGCAGGATCCCGCGGTGGAAACGATGCGCGGGCTGTCCGGCCAGCCCGCCGACCGCGACCCGTCGCAGTCGCGCAACGCGATCATCTGCGAGCCGTTCAAGTGAACGGGTGCCGGCCTAGACCTCGAAGAGCTGCTTCGGCGTCCTGTGCAGGCATTCGCCGGGTCCGTCCGCGCCGATCACGTAATTGTCACAGATGACGGCGAACAGCGACTCGGTCTCGTAGCCCGGGTGCACCGCGAGGTTCATGCCCGGCTCGATCGTCATGGTCTCGTCCGAGCGGATCAACGGCCGCTCGACCATGTCGTAGCCCTGCCCGTGCGCGTAAAGGCGCAATTCCGGCGGCAGCCCGCGCTTCTTCATATGGTCATTATGCGCCGCATGGATGTCGCGGCACGCCGTCCCCGGCTTCATCAGCTTCAAGGTGTAATCCTGCGCCTCGCGCACGGCCTCGAAGCCGTCCCGGAGTTCGTTCGAGGCGCGGCCGAGCACGAGGGTGCGCGCGATCTCGGTGTAGAAGCCGCCCGGCCCGTTGACCTCGATCAGCAGCGAGAGGTGGTCGCCCGCATGCAGCGTCCGGCCCTGCATGAAGCGCGGCACAAAGGACGAGCGGATGCCGAGCGGCGAGGAGCCGCCGAGGAAGATGCCCTGTTCGCTGCCGAGCCGCAGCGCCTCCTGCTGCGCCAAGGCCGTGACGTCGATGTCGCGCAGGCCGGGCTTGATGGCCTTGAGCACCGCGGCGAAGATCGCGTCCTGCATCTCGGCGCAGCGGCGGATGAGCGCCAGCTCCTCTTCGCTTTTGATCGCCTTGATGCGGTCGACCGCGTCGGTGGCA
Source organism: Pseudolabrys sp. (assembly GCA_035571935.1). GTDB lineage: Bacteria > Pseudomonadota > Alphaproteobacteria > Rhizobiales > Xanthobacteraceae > Pseudolabrys. Next base: position 35,441 of record DATNBL010000032.1, on the reverse strand, counting down.
TCGACAAACGTCGTTCCGCCCAACGACTGCTCGAGCGCATCGACCAGCGCGTGCGGCAGCGCGCCCTTGCCGACGAAGCCGATCGTCTTGTAGCCGCGCCGCTTGAGCGCCTCGACCGCCAGCTCCGCGTCGTAGCCCTGCGTATAGACGATCGAGGAGAACGACGGCGCGCACAGCATCTCGCCGACGCCGCGATGCAGCGGATCGTTGTCGAACTTGGCGCGCCGGCCGGCCGGGCCCATCTCGATCACGGTCATCGGAGAATCGGCATGGAAGATAACGGTGCGCGGATAGCCGTTGGTGGCCGGCAGGTCGGTGAACCAGCGGACATAACCGCCGATCCAGTCGCTTGAGTTCTGCATCACCAGCGCGTCGATCTTGTCCCGCCGCATGACCGCACGCACGGCGGACCAGCGGCGTTCGAGCTCGGCGTCCGAAATGCGGGTCAGGATCCGTTCGTTCGGCGAGACCATGGTCGCTCTCCTTCAGTGCGCCACGCGGTTGCGCATGTCGGCGTAACGGCCTGCGAGATACGCCCGCATGTTGTCGATGACGATCGGCATTACGTAGTCCTCGTATTCGCTGAAAAATCCGCCAATATGCGGTTGCATGAACACGTTCGGCAGGTCCCAGAACGGGCTGTCCGCGGGCAACGGCTCCCGGGAAAAGACGTCGAGTCCCGCCCCGGCGATGCGGCCCGTCGTCAGCACATCGAGCAGAGCCGCCTCGTCGACCGTCTCGCCGCGTCCGACATTGATGAAATATGCACCCGGCTTCATCGCCTCGAACACCGCCCGGCCGATCAGTCCGACATTGTGGGCGTCGCCCGGCAGGATGTTGATCAGGTAGTCCGCTTGCGCCGCCGCCGCCGCAAGATCGGCGGCCGGCATCACCGTGTCGAAATTCTCGACGGCGCGCGGCGTGCGGCTGACGCCGACGACACCCATGCCGAACGCCTTCAACAGACCGGCGATCGCGACGCTGCTCAGACCGACCCCGACGATGACGGCGGTCTTGCCCGCCAAGAGCGGCCACGGCCGGGAGCGGTCCCACCGATGCGCGGCCTGGTCCCGCACGAGCCGCGGCGTCTCGTGGGTCACCGACAGCATGAGATGCGCCACGGTCTCGCGCATCGCCGGGCCATGAATGCCCCGCGCGCTCGTCAACAGCACCTCGGACCGCAGGGACGGGCAACGGGTAAAGTGGTCGACGCCGGTGGCGAGCGACTGAATCCATTTCAGGTTGACCGCCCGGCGCATGAGTTCGTCGTTCACGCTGATGCCGAAGGCGATGAGCACATCGATTGCCGCGGCCTTGACCGGCAGCGTCTCGAGGTCCTTCACGGCATAGACCGTTTCCACCGGATGCACGGTCAGCCCCGGACAGGCCTGGCGAAGCCGCTCGGCGTAATGGTCGGCATTGGCTTCGAGGATGAGGACGTTCATGGGAGCGGTGGGGCGCTTTCGGCGGCGGGCGGACCGCCCACGAAAAATATCAGCCGGCACCATAGCCGTGCCGCGCCGGGAAAGCAGCATGCCTGCAACCGCGTTCTCGGCGGCGCCTCCGTTCAGGCCCGTATCGTGGGTCGGCTTCTACCGGGGCGGCATGGCAAAGCCCCGCACTGTACCGGCAGGTGGTGATGAAGCGCGTAGAGCGTCTGCAAACGCGCCTGAAAGCGCCGCGCGCTTGACGGCAAGGGACCCGGCTTGTCAATCTTGCCGCACGGCGCGCCGCGCCGGGACATCGCCCAAAGAACCGAACAAAAACGGCGGCGAACGAGGGAGGAAACGGATGCGTCTTCTCAGATCACTGCCATTGCTCGTCGCGGGCCTGCTCATTGCCGGCGCCGCGAAGGCCGAGCCGGTCAAAATTCGTCTCGCCTATGTCGTGCCGGTCGCCAACTGGGCGCCGCTGCTCGAGGCGAAGAAGGACCTCGCCACGCACTGGGGCAAGTCCTACGTGATGGAAGCCGTGCGCTTCCAGGGCACGCCGCCGATGATCACCGCGCTCGCCAACAACGAGATCGAGATCGGCGACCTCGCCTATTCGAGCTTCGGTCTTGCCGTGCAGAACGCCGGCCTCGACGACCTTCGCGTCATCGGCGACGAATTCCAGGACGGCGCGCCGGGCTACTACAGCAACGAGTACTACGTCCGCAAGGACAGCGGCATCAACAAGATCGAGGATCTGAAGGGCAAGGTGCTCGCCACCAACGCGATCGGCAGCGGCGTCGACATCGCCATGCGCGCGGCGTTGAAGAAGCACGGCCTCGTCGACAAGAAGGACTACACAGTCATCGAGGCGCCGTTCCCGACCATGGCCGCGCTCTTGAAGGACAAGAAGGCCGACATGATCTCGGCCGTGCTGCCGTTCGCGCTCAGCCCGATCCTGAAGGAAGAAGGCAAGCGCCTGTTCGACCAGACCGAGGGCATCGGCCGCTCGCAGTTCGTGTTCTGGGCCGCGCGCAAGCCGTTCCTCGACAAGAACCGCGCCGCTATGGTCGACTTCATGGAAGACATGATCCGCATCGAGCGCTGGTATCTCGACCCGAAGAACCACGACGAAGTCGCCAAGATCGCGTCGGGCATGCTCAAGGTTCCGCCGGAGCGGTTCGGCTGGCTGTTCACCAAGAAGGACTCCTACCGCGACCCGAACGCCAAGCCCGATCTCGACGCGCTCCAGCGCAATGTCGACGTCTGCGCCGAACTCGGCATCTTCCGCTCGAAGTTCGACGTGAAGAAACACGCCGACCTGAGCATCGTCGAGGAAGCCGCGAAGCGCGTGAAATAACGCGTTTCCGCGTATAGACTGTCGGCAGGCAAGGGACCGGGCCCTTCTGGCGCCCGGTCCTGCCCTTTCAAGGCCGGACACGCCCCGTGACATCGAACGCGCAGATCGTCGTTGACCAGGTCGGCCATCGTTACCGGCCGCCCACCGGCCGCGAGGTGGTCGCGCTCGAAGACGTCTCCCTGAGCGTCCAGAACCGCGAATTCCTCGCGCTGCTTGGGCCGTCCGGCTGCGGTAAGTCGACTCTGCTCTACATGATCGGCGGCTTCCTGCCGACCGTCACCGGCTCGATCCTCGTCGACGGCAAGCCGGTCGCCGGACCCGGCCCCGACCGCGGCGTCGTGTTCCAGCATTTCGCGCTGTTTCCGTGGAAGACCGTCAAGGCCAACGTGCTCTACGGCCTCGAGCGCACGCAGCTTGCGCGCGGCGAGCGCGAACAGCGCGCGCAGGCCTTCATCGACATGGTCGGGCTGACCGGCTTCGAGGACAGCTACCCCTCGCAACTTTCCGGCGGCATGAAGCAGCGCGCCGCGATCGCGCGCACGCTCGCATTCGACCCTGAGATCCTGCTGATGGACGAGCCGTTCGGCGCGCTCGACGCGCAGACGCGCAGCCTGATGCAGGCCGAGCTTTTGAACATCTGGCGGCGCACGCCGAAGACCGTCATCTTCGTCACGCACGACGTGCAGGAGGCCGTCTTCCTTGCCGAGCGCGTGGCGGTGATGTCGGCGCGCCCCGGCCGCATCAAGACGGTCATCGACACGCGGTTCGACAAGACCGACCCGCACGTCTTCAAGTCGAAGGCCTTCGTCGACAAGGTCGACGAAATCTGGGGGCTGGTGCGCGACGAGGCGATCAAGGCGCAGGCGAGCCGGCAGCCATGAGGACGGCGCTGATCCGATATTCGCCGCTGCTGATCCTGGCGATCGCCTGGCAGCTCATCGCCCATTTCGAGCTGGTGTCCTCGACGGCTTTGCCGCCGCTGACGCAGATCGGCGGCGCCTGGCTCGAATTGCTGCGGTCCGGCGATCTCCTGAAGAACGCCGCGCCGTCGCTCTACCGCGCAGGGGCCGGCCTGATGCTGGCCGTCGCCGTCGGCGCCATCCTCGGCATCGCCATGGCGTGGTGGCGGCCGGTCAATGTCGCGCTCGGCCCGCTGGTCGAGGCCTTCTACCCGATGCCGAAATCGGCGCTCATTCCGGTGACGGTGATCTGGCTCGGCTTCGGCGACGGCTCGAAGATCCTGCTCATCTTCCTCGGCTGCATGCTGCCGGTGACCATCGGCGCCTATAATGGCGCGCGCTCGACCGAGCAGGTGCTGGTCTGGTCTGCGCGCTGCATGGGCGCGGGGCGGCTGCGCATGATGTGGGACGTGGTCGTGCCGAGCGCGCTGCCCGAGCTGTTCAACGGCATCCGCACCGCGCTGGCGCTCGCCTTCATCCTGATGGTGACCTCGGAGCTGATCGTGGCGCGCGAGGGCCTCGGCAACCTGATCGGCTATCTCGGCGCCAACGGCTCCTATGCCGCCATGTACGCCGTCGTCCTGACGGTGGCACTGATGGGCTTTGCCGCCGACCGCGTCTATCAGGCCCTGACGCAGCGCCTGCTGGCGTGGCGCGAGACGGGGCTGGCATGAACACCGCCCGCCGCCTCGCCCGCGCCGCGGCCTGGGGTGCGGCGCACCTCGGCGGCATCGTCGCGCTGCTGGTCGCGTGGGAGCTGTTCGCCCGCTCCGGGGCGGTCACGATGTTCATGCTGCCGCCGTTCAGCGCCGTGGCCGAGCGCATCTGGACCGACGCCGTCGGCGGCACGCTGTGGATCAATATCGGCCTGACGCTCTACCGCGCCTTCGCCGGGTTCCTGCTGGCCTCGGTGATCGGCGTCGGGCTGGGCGTCGCCATGGCGCGGACCCGGCTGGCGCGCTGGTTCTTCGATCCGATCATCTCGGTCGGGTTTCCGATGCCGAAAGTGGTGTTTTTGCCGGTCATCATCCTGTGGCTGGGCGTTTTCGACGTCTCGAAGGTCACGATGGTCACGATGGAAGCGATTTTTCCGGTCGTCACCGCCACCGTGCTCGGCATCGAGGGCGTCGGGCATGAATTGATATGGTCGGCGCGCAACATGGGCGCCAAGGACCGCGAGCTGCTGTGGCAGGTGCTGCTGCCGGCGGCGTTCCCGCAGATCATGACCGGCATTCAGGTGGCGCTGCCGATTGCGCTCATCGTCGCCATCTTCACCGAGATGGCGATGGGCGGCTTCGGCCTCGGCGGCGTCATGATGCAGGCCTCGCGCTTCGCCGATTCACGCGGCGTGTTTGCCGGCATCGTCGAGATTGCCGTTGTCGGCTACTTTGCCGTTCTTGCCCTTGTTGTGCTCCGCCGCCGCCTCCTCCGCTGGCACCAGGAAGCCAGCGCGCCGAGCACCGTCTGACGGGGTGTCCCACTTACGGCACGCGCCGCGGCGAACCCTGCCCTTCATAGACGGAGCGAAACGCGGCAATCGCCTGCTCGGCGGCGGCGGCGTCGATGTGCCGGTGCGTGACGAGCCGCAGCGACGTGCGCGTCCATGCGCCGGCCCGCACGCCGTTGGCCGCCAGTCTTTCGTTCCAGGCGTCGGCCGTTGAATTGGTCCGGCTTAGGTCGACCATGACGATGTTGGTCTCGACGCGCTTCACATCGACGAGCGTCGGATCGATGGCGCCCAGCCCGCGCGCGATCTGCTGCGCGTGGCGGTGATCGTCCGCGAGCCTGTCCACCATCCGTTCGAGCGCGACGATCCCGGCCGCCGCGACGATGCCGGCCTGGCGCATCGCGCCGCCGACCATGCGCCGGTAGGCCCGCGCCTCTTCTATGAAGGTCGCGCGTCCGCACAGCACCGATCCCACCGGCGCGCTCAGGCCCTTGCTCAGGCAGAAGCCGACGCTGTCGCCGTAGCGGGCGATGTCCGACGCCGGCACGCCAAGCGCCGCCGCCGCGTTGAAGAGCCGCGCGCCGTCGATATGGATCGGAATGCCCGTGCTCGCGGCCGCATCCTGCAACTCGGCGAGACAGGCGAGCGGCGGCACCGTGCCGCCGGCATCGTTATGGCTCGTCTCGATGGCGATCAGCGAGGTCGCGATCCGCGTCTTGGTCGTCTTCGGCTGGATCAGCTCGCGCAGACCCGCGACGTCGGGGACGCCGGCGGTTGCCGGATAGACCTTCGGAAACAGGCCGGCCAGCCGCGCCACGCCGCCCAATTCGCTGCGCATGATGTGGCCGCGCGCATCGAGCAGCACCTCGCCGCCGCGCTGCGCGTGCGTGAGCAGCGCGACGAGGTTGGCCATCGTGCCGCTGGCGACGAGGAGCCCGGCCTCCTTGCCGGTCATGCGCGCGGCCATCGCCTCGAGGCGGCGCACGGTCGGGTCGCCGTCGCGGGAATCGTCGCCCACTTCGGCGTCGCGCATCGCCTGCCGCATCTCGTCGGTCGGCAGCGTGACGGTGTCGCTTCGCAGGTCGATCATCGCGCTCTTCCCTACAGTGTCGACAGCTCGTAGCGGCGCAGCAGCCGGTAGACCAGCGCGACCGGCAGCACCGTGAACACGATCAGGATCGTCGCCGCCGCCGCGGCCTCGCCGGCGCTGGTGCCCTCGAGCGCCTGGAACATCGCCACCGTCATCGTCGTCCACGGACCGCTATAGAGCACGATGGTCGAGCTCAGTTCGGAGGCGATCGTGACGAAGCTCAGCACCAGACCGCCGACGATGCCGGCGACAATCAGCGGCACCGTGATGCGCAGGAACGTCACAAAGGGCGGCACGCCGAGATTGATCGAGGCTTCCTCCAGATTGCCGTCAATCTGGTGCAGGATGCCGGCGGACGAACGCACCGAGAACGGCAGCTTTCGCACCGCATAGGCGATGACCATGATGATCCAGGTGCCGGTGAGAATGACCGGTCCGCTGTTGTAGGTCAGCACGAGGCCGATGCCGAGTACCGTTCCGGCGACCGCGAACGGCGCGGTGGCGGCGATGTCGAGCAGCGCCGTCAGGCGCGAGCGGCGGCGCACCAACAAATAGCCGATCGGGACGCCGATCAGCGTCGCCAGCACCGCGCCCGCGGCCGCCAGCATCAAGGTGTTGGCCAGCGGCCGGTAGGAGCGGCCGAGGAGCTGCGCGAAATTGTCGAGCGAGAACTGGTAGTGCAGCACCGGGCCGTTGAACTGGAGGAACGAGATGATGACGACGGCCACGAAGGGAACGAGCGCGGCGGCCGTCACGATCCAGCAATAGCCCGAGGCGAGGAGGCGCAGGCCGGGACCAACCGGCAGCAAAGGCGGCGCGCGCCGCGCGCTGGTCGCGTAGTAGCGCCGGCCAAGGATATTGCGCTGGATCAGCAGCGCGACGGCCGTGCAGGCGACCAGCAGCATGCCGAGCACGCCGGCGGCGGCCGGATTGATCGCCGTTTCGCCGGCGAACAGCTTGAACGTCTCGACGGCCAGGATCGGCTTGTCCTCCGCCAGCACGAAGGGAACGCCGAAGTTCTCGATCGCCTCGATGAAAACGAGGAGCGCGCCGGCGAGGATCGACGGCAGCACGATCGGCAACGTCACCGTGACGAACGTGCGCATCGGCGAGGCGCCGAGGTTCTGCGCCACCTCTTCGACCGAGACGTCCACCGATTTGAAGGCCGCCACCGTCGGCAGGACGACATAGGGGTAGAGCGTCAGCACGTAGGTGACCACGATCCCTGGCGTGCCGTAGATCGAGCCGAACGGGATGCCGGCGGCGTGCAGTTCCCTCGTCACCAGCCCCGCCCGTCCGAACATGAGCACGAGTGCATACGCACTCACGAACGACGGCAACACCAGCGGCAACGCGGCGAGCGCGAGCAACAGCGGCTTCCCCGGCATCGGAAAGCGCGCGATGCAGAACGCGAACGGCACGCCGATCACGATGGTGAAGACAAACGCCGCCGCGGCGATGACGAGGCTGTTCGCCAGAGCATCGAGAAAGAACCGGTTCGAAAGCACGTGCGGGTAATTAAAGAGCGTCAGCGACGTGCCGGCGGCGTCATAGACGCTGGCGCGAAAGACACGCAGCACCGGCACGAGGAAGAATGCGCTGAGGAAGACGGCGGCGGTCAGCGCGATCGCCGCCTGGAATCCCGGCGCTCGGACAAGGCTCCTCATCGATCTTTCGTCCAGACGACCGCCCGCGCCGGATCGTAGGCCATGCTTATCTCGCCGCCGCCGGCCGGGGCCGAGGCGACGGCGACCTGCAAAGGCGGCGCGCCTTCGAACATGCGGACATAAAGGCGCGTCACCGCGCCGAGATATTCGACGCCGCTCAAGGTTCCAGAAAGCGTGATCCAGCCGGCGGGCGCAGCCTCGCCCGCCACGAGCAGCCGGATGGCTTCCGGACGGACGGAGATTTCGACCCGGTCGCCGGCTTGCGCGCGGGCGTCGTGCACACGCAACGCGCCGCCCGCGATGGCGACGTCGATCTGGTCACCGACGCGGCCCGTGACGACGCCCTCGAACAGGTTGGTCGCGCCTACGAACTTCGCGACGAACGGACTTTCCGGCGCGCCGTAGATCGCCGCGGGCTCGCCGAGCTGCTCGACCCGGCCGGCCCGCATCACGGCAATCCGGTCCGACATCGACAGCGCCTCGTCCTGATCGTGCGTGACGTAGATGACCGTTATGCCGAGCGTCTTCTGCAGCCGGCGGATCTCGCCGCGCATCTCGACGCGCAGCTTGGCGTCAAGATTGGACAGCGGCTCGTCGAGCAGCAGCACGCTCGGCTCGATGACCACGGCGCGGGCGATGGCGACACGCTGAAGCTGGCCGCCGGAGAGCTGGTGTGGCCAGCGGTCCTCATAGCCTTGGAGCTGGATGAGCTTGAGCGCGCGCGCGATGCGCTCCGCCCGTTCGGCGGACGGCACGTTGCGGGCGCGCAGCCCGTAGGCGACGTTGTCGCCGACGCGCAGATGCGGAAAGATCGCGTAGTTCTGGAACACCATGCCGGTCTTGCGCCGGTGCGGCGGCAAGGTGTCGATCCGCTCCGCGTCGAACAGAATGCGGCCGGACTCGAGATCGCAGAAGCCGGCGACCATGCGCAGCAACGTGGTCTTGCCGCAGCCGGAGGGGCCGAGCAGCGTGAAGAACTCGGCGTCGCGGATGGCGATCGACACGTCGTCGACCGCCCGCACGCTGCCGAACGTGCGGACGGCGTTCTCGATGGATATCGACGTCACTTGACGCGGCTCTCCGTCATCTCACCGCGTGCTGCGGACGATGTCCTGGATCTTCTGCAGCGTTTCCGTCCGTTTCTGCGTCCAGCCCGCCTCGTCGTAGGTGAGAAGCTTGACCTCTTTCAGCGCCGGCATGCCGCCCGGCAGCTTGGAAAGATCGAGATCCTGACGCGCGGGCCTGCGGAAGAACTTGCGCACGATCTCCTCGCGCACTGGCTTCGAGGTGATGTAGTCGACAAATTTCTTCGCCGCCTCGGCGTTAGGGCCGCCGCGGATGATGCCGACGCCTTCCATTTGCGCGACCGTGCCGTCCTGCGGATAGATGACCTTGACCGGCGCGCCGCCCGCCGCCCATTGCAGCCCGGCATATTCGAGCGACATGCCGAGCGGAAACTCGCCGTTGCCGACGCCCTGGAACACCAAGGTCGACCGGTTGAGCACCTTGGTGTTGGTCAGGAGCTTCGTCATCTTCGGCCAGCCGTCGCCGCCCCAGCTCTGAACCAGCATGGTCACGTTGGTGTAGGCGGAGCCGGAATTCGCCGGGTCGGTGAAGGCGACCTTGCCCTTCCATTTCGGATCGAGCAGATCGGACCAGCCTTTCGGGCCTTCGGCCGCGGGCAGGTCCTTGGTGTTCTGCAGGATCACCAGCAGATGCACGTTGGTGCCGATCCACAGGTCGCCCGGGTCGCGGAAGTCGGCCGGCGTCGTCTCCTTGTCCTTCGCGGCGTAAGGCGCGAGCAGGGCCTTGTTGGTTTGCAGGAGCGCGCGGCTCACGCCCCAGATGATGTCGCCGAGCGGCTTTTCCTTCTCCGAGGCGATGCGGCGAAACAGGACGCCCGAGCCGGCCGTGACGCCTTCCACGGTGATGCCCGTCGCCTTGGTGAAGCCGTCGAACACGAACCGGTCGAGATTGGCGTCGTTCGCGGAGTAGACGACGACCTTGTTCTGCGCATGGGCCACACCGCCCAGCGCCATGACGGCCATGGCCGCCAATACAGCAAACATGCGACGCGTCGACATCCCGATCCTCCCCGTTTTTCTGCGCGGTTTCCGCTTCTGTCGTTGGGTTGAACTATAGCCCTCGGAACCAAGGGCCTCAATCAGGCTCGCTCCTAGACCGCCTCGAGCGCAGCTTTCGCCGCCGTCGTGCCGGCGCCGGGCGCGACCGAGCGGCCGAGATGGCGCAAGGTCGCCTCCAGTTGCGCAAGGTCGGTCATTATGTCATCGGCGCCGATCGCGCCCATCGTGCCGAAACGGATCACGCGATTGGCGAGCTTCGTGCGCTGCCCCGCGATGACCGTATGATACTGCGCGTACATGTGCCGGACGATGGCCGAGCCTTCGAGGCCTTCGGGCACCAGCGCCACGGTGACGGTCGCGGAGCGCAGCTTCGCCTCGGGCAGCATCGGCAGGCCGAGCGCGACGCAGCCGGCCTGCAAGGCGCCGGCCACGCGGCGGTGACGCCGCAGCACCGCGGCGAGCCCCTCCTCGTGGATCATAATGAGCGCCTCGCGCAGCGCCAGGATCAGCGGCACTGGCGGCGTGAACGCGGTCTCGCTGTTCTTTGCCGCCGCCTTGGCCTTGCGCAGGTCGAAATAAAAGCGCGGCTGCGTCGCCGCGGCCTCGATGACACGCATGGCCTTGTCGCTCGCCGCCAGAATGGCCACGCCGGGCGGCGACATCAAGGCCTTCTGCGTCGCGGCGATGAGGATATCGACGCCCCATTCGTCCATGCGCACATCGATGCCGGCAAGCCCGCTGACGCTGTCGACGATGAGCAGCGTCTCCGTTCCGGCAAGCAGCGCGCCGATCGCCGCGATGTCGGTCACGACGCCGGTCGAGCTTTCGTTGTGCACGCAGACGACGGCGCGGTACTTGCGCTGTTTCAACCGCTCGGCGACCTCCGCGGCATCCGGCGCCCCGCCCCACGGCACGTCGACCTTGTCGACCTCAGCCCCGAGGCCTTGGACGATGCTGACGAAGCGTTCGCCGAACTGCCCGCACACCAGAACGAGGACGGCGTCGCGCGGGCTCAGCACGTTCGTCAGCGCCGCTTCCATGCCGGCGGTGCCCGAGCCGCCGAACATGAACACATGGCCCTTCGTGCCGGCGACGTTGCGCAGCATGTCGACGCAATCGGAGAGCACGCGGCGGAATTCCGGCCCGCGATGGCTGAGCACCGGCAGCGCCATTGCCCGGCGCACGCGCTCCGGCACCGCGGTGGGGCCGGGGATGCGCAGGCGGTAGTCGGGAGGGATGAGATCGAACGCGGAGGGAGGGCTATCGGCCATGATCGAGACTAACACCGGCGGCGGCCCGCTTCACCAGCGCCGGCCTGCATGGCGGCCAAGCGCGACAGCGACGCGAGGGCGCGAAGCCCGACACAGCTGTATGGAGTTGCTGGCTGGGGCTGCAGCGTGGATCGCGGACGTGTCCTGCCGAATTCCTTGCAAACAGGGACTTTTGCAGAGAATTCTGCCGGCATCAGGTTTTCCAGTGCAGCACCGCTCGCTCGACCCCGACGATGATTTGAGTTGCTCCGACGCTGCAAACGACGAGGGCGAGCACGCCGGCGAATATTCCGCTCGAGCTGAAGTTTCCGGCCGAGTCCTCGATAAGGTAGCCGATGCCTCGGTTGCCGGCGATCAACTCACCGAAGACAGCAGCCGTGAACGCATAGCGCACCGAAATGCGGAGTCCGGAAAAGACCCAGGGCATGATGCCGGGCAACATGACCTGACGCACGATCTCGCGCCGGTTCGCGCCCATCAGCCGGTAGGCGCTGGCCCAGCCGCGGTCGAGGTCATGAATGCCGTCGAGCGTGTTATAGAGGAGAAGGAAGTACACCGTGACGGCGACCAGCGCGATCTTCGATTCGATGCCTATCCCCAAGAAGATCACAAAGAATGGCGCAAGAGCGATCTTCGGCAGCGAATAAAGCGCGACGATGAACGGGCTGAAGATCGCCTCGACCCGGGTTGATAATCCGAGCAGCAAGCCGGTCGCCACGCCGGCGATCGCGCCGATCAGGTAACCCAAGGCGGCGGAGCTGATCGTCGCGGTCAGGTGCACCCAAATCGAACCATCGGAGAACCATTTATAAAGCTGCGCGACAATTGCGCTCGGAGCGGACACCCACAGGCGCGGCAGGAATATTCCCGATCCGACCTCCCATAGCGCGAGAAGGACGGCGACGATGACGAACTGGCCGAACAGACGGCCGCCGCGGGACGTCAGGAATTGCGAGAGCCGCCCCTCGCCCGGCATCGCGCGGCGCGGCGCGCGCGCCGCGCCGGCTACAAGCGACTCTTCACTGTCGCGGGCGACATAGGCCATGCGTCAATCCCGGTTGACCTCGTCCTGCAGGTGATCCCAGAGCTCCTCGTGAAGCTCGGTGAAGCGCGGCGCAAACCGGATTCGGAAGACATCGCGCGGCCGGGGCAGATCGATCTCCCGCACAGTCTTGACACGGCCGGGCCGGCCCGAAAACACGACGACGCGATCCGCGAGCGCAATCGCCTCGGCAAGATCGTGCGTGACGAACAGCACCGTCTTGCGGCCGATGCCGACGATGCGCTGAATCTCGTCGTGCATCACCAGCTTGAGCTGCGCGTCGAGCGCGCCGAAGGGCTCGTCCATCAGCAGCGTCTCGGGATTGTAGATGAGCATGCGCGCCAGCGCGACGCGGCGGCGCATGCCACCGGACAGCTCGCCGGGATAGTGTTTCTCGAAGCCCTGCAAGCCGACGAGCTCGATCATACGGTGAATCTTCTCGTCGCGCTCGCTCTTCGATGTCTTATGCGCCGACAACTCGAGCGGAGAACCGATGTTGTCGCCGGCGTTTCGCCACGGCAACAAGGTGTCCCGCTGGGTCATGTAGCCGACGCGCAGGTTGAGATCGTCGACAGGTCGTCCGTCGTAGGTCAACCGGCCCTCGCTCGGGCGCAACAGGCCCGCCACCATGTTCAGAATGGTCGACTTGCCGCAGCCGCTCGGTCCGACCAGCGCCACGAACTCCTCGCGTTCGACCGAGAGATCGGTCGGCGCCAGCGCCATAATCGCCCCGGAGTCCCGCTCGAACGCTTTCGAGACACCTTCGAGCTTGAGAAGTTCTTGGCCGTTCGCCATCACGCCACCAAAAGTCGCCAGCGCATTATGCGGCGTTCCAGCTTGTTCGCAGCCTCGCCGATCGTCACGCCGATGACCATCAGGACGGTCAGCGCGCTGAGCATGCCGGTAATATCGATCTGCTGGCTGGCGTACATCAGCAGGAAGCCAACGCCGGCGCGCGCGAGCAGCATCTCCCCCACGGTTGCGGAAATCAACGAATACGGCAAGGCGATCTTCAGGCCCGACAGTATCCAGGCCAGGCACGCCGGAGCGATCATTTTACGTATGACTTCGCTGCGGGACGCTCCGAGGAGCCGGTAATTCTCGATCAGCTCGCGGTCGATCGTCTGCACTCCGGCGAACGTCGTGAAGAACAGAAGAAAGAACGTCACGATCGAGACAAGGATGACCTTCGGCGCGAGGTCGAGCCCGAACCAGAAGATCAGCAGCGGCGCGAGCGTGACCAGCGGAATGCTGTAGAGACCGAAAATGATCGGCCGCACGAGGCCCGCGACCACGGGCAGCCGTCCGAGTACCAGGCCAAGGAGCGTACCGACCGGCGCACCGATCAGCAGGCCGCAGGCCATTTCCGTTAACGTCGTCGCAATGTGAAGCAAAAGGCCATCGCCGGCCCAGGTCCAGAGCCGAGCGAGGATCAGGCTTGGCCGGCTCGACCAGACGTCGCTGACGAACCGGCCGTAGAACTCCCAGCCCGCCAGCAGGAGGGCGAACAGCACCAACCGGCAAACAATTACGATCCGCCGCTCGGCGATGACATTCCGGACCACGGCCGTCGCCATCCGTTAGTGAGACAGACCTGCGAGGGCTTCCTTGGCGAGGCTGTCGTTGACGACCTCGTCGAATTTCGCGGAGACCTTCTGCTTCGCGCCGATATTCATCCATGCGACCGTCTTGTCAACTTGCTCCTGCGTCAGGACCGGCGAGCGGGCGCTGGCCTTTCGATAGGTTTCGACGACTTGCGGGAACACCGAGGCGTCGATATCGGGGAAGAACTTGCGCATGATCTTGGCGGTTTCTTCCGGGTTCTTCTGCGCAAAGACCATGGCCTCGGCGAGCGCCTTCATCGCGCGCCGCATCAGGTCCGGCTTCTTCTGGAGTGTGGCGCGGCTGGTCGCGGTGACGACGAACGGCACATTTATGAGCTCCGGCACCTCGTTCTTGAAAGGATTGATGACGGTCTTGCCGAGCCCCTTCTGCTCGATGATTTCCGGGACCGGCGCAACATAGACCACGCCGTCCGTCAGCTTCTTCTCGAATGCAGCGAGGATCGAAGAGCCGGCACCGAACGGCACCAGACTGACCGTCTTGTCGGGATCGTAGCCGCGCGCCACGAGAACGCTGCGGATCAGAGCGTCGGTCGAACTGCCCGGCGACGAAATGCCGATCTTGAGACCGGCGAGCCGTTTCACCTTCTCGTCCACCGGCATGTCGAGCTTGATGCCCTGCTTCGCGATCGCTTCGTTCGACAGCGCGATCGTCATCCCGTAGACGTCGAACACGTCGCTGATGGCGACCATGTCGGCGCCCTCGCCGCGCGCCTTGACGACGTGAAAGAACGCCATCGGGGTCATGTCGGCGCTGCCTCCGAGAATCGATGCCGCCTGGCGAGTCCCTGAATTGACGTTGACCCACTCGGCGTCGATCCCGTTTTTCTCGAAGAACCCGCCGCCGCGAGCGATGTAGAACGGGAAATAGTGCATCCCGTCGCCGCCGGAGGTGATGGTGAGCTTCTCCAGTTTCTGCTGCGTCTGCGCTCCGGCCGGCGCGAAAACGAAAACGGCCAGGAACAAACCTGCAAGTATCCTTCGCATTCTCTCCTCCCGTCAGATCGCCTTATTTTTCTACTGAGCGATTCCAAGTATCCGGCGCGCGTCGGCGGGCGACGCGACCGGCCTGCCCCAGATTCTGGCCGTCTGCGTCCACTGTTCCACCGACTGGGCGTTGCTGGTCGCGAGTTCGCCATGTCGCAGGTAGACGAAGTCCTCCATGCCGCAGCGGACGTGCCCGCCTCTTGTGAAGGCCTGCATTTGCAAGGCGACGTATTCGTCGGGGTTCGAGGTCTGCGCCGAGACCGCCCACTCCGTTTGCTCGGGCATGTATTCGAGGCACATGTCGAGCATGCGCGCGTCGAGCGGCATGCCGCCCGGAACCCCGAAGACGAACTGGATGTAGTACGGCGGTTTCAGGAGTTTCTTCGCGATCAGGCCGTTGATGGCGGCAATGTGCCCAACGTCAAAAATCTCGACCTCCGGCCGGATGTTCCTGGCGAGCATCCGGCCCGCCATCTCTTCGAGATAGGCGAGCGAGTTGTTGTAGATGCGGCTGCCGATATTGATGGGTCCCGCATCGAGCGAGACCATTTCCACACCCGCGTCCGCAATGCTGAGCCGCATTTTGTGGTCGGCCTTGCCACCGTCGTCGCCTGCGCTCAGATTGATAATGGCGTCGCAACCCGCCGCTTCGATCCTGTCGACGATGTTGCGGTACGCACTAACGTCCATAATGGTTGAGCCGTCTGCAAGACGCGCATGTAGGTGGACCATCGCCGCGCCGGCCCGCCAACAGGCCAGTGCCTCCTCGACGACGGCTTCGGGCGAAACCGGGTGATGCGGTGTCTTCGATTTCGCCGGCGCGCCGCCGGTCGGCGCGGCACAGATGATCAACGGCTTCATGCGGAGGCACCTTCACGGACGAGACGTTGCGACATGAACGGGACCAGACCGCCGGCCGCGATGATCGCCAATATCGAGGGACCGAACGGCGCGAACGCGGCCGATTTGCCGCCGCTTTCGACGACGCCTCGATCGAAATCGACCGTCATCTCGGTGCCTTGCTCCGCAAAATCGACCGCGGCGGGGCACACGACGGCTGGTAGGCCGATGTTGATGGCGCTGCGATAGAAGATGCGGCTGAAGCTGCGCGCAACCACGCAGGCGATCCCGGCTGATTTGATCGCGATTGGCGCGTGCTCGCGCGAGGAACCGCAGCCGAGGTTCTCGCCGCCGACCAGGATGTCGCCGGGCGTCACCTTCGTCGAAAACTGTGGAATGAGATTGTAGAAGCAGCCCTCGGCCAGGACTTTCGGGTCGAGCGAGCCGAGATAGCGGGCCGGGATGATCTGATCGGTATCGATGTGATCGCCGACGACGTGAGCATGGCCCTTCATGATCATGACAGCACCGCCTTTGGCGAGGCGATCTCGCCCGCCACCGCAGTGGCCGCCGCCACATACGGGCTGCTGAGATAGACTTGCGCCTTCGGGCTGCCCATGCGCCCCGGGAAGTTTCGATTGTGCGTGGCGACGCAGACATCGCCTTCGGCGAGCACGCCCTGGTGCCAGCCGGCGCATGGTCCGCAACCCGGCGGGTTGATCGTTGCGCCGAGCGCGCGGAACTCGTCGATCAGACCCAGTCTTTCAGCCTCGCGCATGATGATGTTGGTTGCCGGCGTCACGATCAGCCGCACGCCGGCCGCAACCTTTCGCCCGCGCAGCACCTCAAGCGCCTGTTGCAAGTCGATGATACGGCCGTTGGTGCACGTGCCGATGCAGACCTGCGTTACGCGAATGCCCTTTAGCTCCGACACAGGCACGACGTTGTCGGGGCTGTGCGGCTTGGCAACGACGGGCTCGAGCGCGGATACGTCGATGTCGACAGTACGCTCGAACTCGGCATCTTCGTCGGAATACACGGCCTCGTACGGCACCGTCGTCCGCGCCGCGAGATAATCCTTCACTTTCTGGTCCGGCGCCATGAAGGACGTCTTGGCGCCCATCTCTATGCCCATGTTCGAGATCGTGAACCGCTCGTCGACCGACAGCGCGTCGAGCGCCGGGCCGGAGAATTCGATCGTCTTGTAGCGTGCGCCGTCCACCGTCAGAGCGCGCTCGGTCGCGAGCACATAGTCCTTGCTGGTGACGTATTTGGCAGGCTTGCCGTTGTAGCGGACGCGGATCGTCTCCGGGACACGCACCCAGGTCTCGCCGAATGCGTAGATGTACGCCATGTCGGTCGAGCCCATCGGCAGGCCCCACGCTCCCAATGCACCGTAGGTGCAGGTATGCGAATCGGCGTTGCACACCAGCATGCCGGGCCGGATGAGGCCGAGGTCCGGGACCAGGGCATGATCCATGCCTTCCATATTGGCGAAGAAGCTCTTGATGCCCTGGTCGCGGCACCACTCGCCGACAAGGCCCACCGCCTTGCCAAAAGCCTCGTCGCGGAACGGCATGTGACGGCCGGCGACGATGCAGATCTTGTCCGGATCGAAGACCTTCGTTGCTCCCGCGCTGCGAAACTGTTTGACCGCAAGCGGCGACGTCATGTCGTTGGACATTGCGAGGTCAACCTTGACCGTGACCGTCTCCCCGACCGCGACGGAGTCCCGCCCGCAATGGCGCGCGACAATCTTCTGCGTGGCCGAAAGGCCCATGGCAGCATCCCTCCCGCTGAGGCGTCCCGTACTGTTATCGATAACAGTAGTTGGATCGCGCCGCGCGCGTCAAGTATGGTGGCCGCCATGCCGAACAAGAAACGCCCCGCCGCGCTCCAGGCGCGCATGAAGGAAGTCGCGCTGCGCGCCAAGGTATCCGCCATGAGCGTGTCGCGTGCTCTGCGCTCGCCCGACCAGGTCTCGAGCGAGACGCTGCGCCGCGTGCAGAAGGCGGTTCGCGAATTGGGTTATGTGCCCAACCGGCTGGCCGGCGGCTTGAAGGCGCCGAGCCGCACCCAGCTGGCGGCCGCCATCGTACCCAGCCTGCAGAACTCGTTGTTCGCGGCGACCCTGCAAGGTCTTACGGATGCGCTGCGCAAGCGCGGCATCAACCTGATGCTTGGCGACAGCGGTTACTCGCGCGAAGCCGAAGAGTCGCTGATCGCGGCGTTCCTGGCGCATCGTCCCTGCGGCCTCGTGTTGCACGACACGAGCCACACCCCGGGCGTCCGGCGCCTCGTCCGCAATGCCGGGATACCGGTCGTCGAGACGGGCAACCTCGTCAACCGGCCCCTCGATCTGCTGGTCAGTTATTCGAATTTCGCCGCCGCGAGGGCCATGACGGACTATCTCGTTGGCCGAAGCTATCGCCGCATCGCATTCGTCGGGCAGATCGCCAGCCTGAACGAGCGGGCCCGCGAGCGGCAGCGTGGCTACCGCGCCGCGCTCACGGCCGCCGGGCTCCCGCTCGAGGAGGCGCTTACGATCGAGACCCCTGGCAGCTTCGAAAACGGGGCGAAGGCCATCGTCCAGCTCATGGGCGTCCGTCCGAAAGTTGAAGCTGTATTCTTCGCCGGTGACGTCCTGGCCATCGGTGCCATGCTGGAATGCAATCGGCGCGGATGGGAAGTCCCGAAACAGGTCGCCATCGCGGGATTCGACGATTGGGAAATCTCGCGCCGCTTCGCCATTCCGATTACGACACTGGATATCCCCCGCTACCAAATCGGCGAGAGGGCGGCCGCGCTCATGCTGCGCCGGCTTGATGGGGAACGCGGTAAATTGCCGCCGATCGACGTCGGATTCCGGATTATCGAACGCGCGAGCACATAGCCTCGAGCCAGGCAGGCCGGGATAACGGACATGACGAGCCAGGCTCGAGCCGCAAACCGGGGAAGCAATTAGAAAGGGATGAAAGGCCTGGCTGGGGCGTCAGTGCGAGCCGAGCGGGTCTCCTAGGCTTTTCCCTGCAAACAGGGAATTTTGCAGGGAATTCCGCCTCGCAAGGAGCAACTCCGCCTTAAGAGCCTCGATTTTCTATAGCAACTTCGTCAGCTTAGCGCGCCATTCCCTACGCACCGAAACAGGGAAACTCGCGTCGCTGATCAGGCAACTGAAGGTTCGGATCAGCGAATTGTTGACAAGTCGATGGTTCTGGAGAGGGCGGCCCCATCGACGGCGGACCAGACCATCACATCGGTCCCCCACGCGCCATAATCTACCATTGGCGCATTAGCTCTGCTGAGGTCGGCTTTGAGCCATTTCCCGACATACAAACCCGGTCGACGACGATCGAACGTACCGTCCTTGGCATTGACAAATTTGGTAGCTCAAGGCTCATCAAGCGCGCATGCGCACCGCCTTTGTCGCTCTCGCAGCCCTGTTGCTTGCTGCGCCCGCGTTCGCCGTCACCGGCAACGCGCCGCCGGCCGCGGGCCTCGCCGCGCGCGCCATCGTCATGCTAGTGGACGAGAAGGACGACCTCTGCACCGCGACGGCGCTGGCGCCGGACCTCGTGCTCACTGCCGCGCATTGCGTGGCGCGGCCGCTCAGGCGCGCCGTCAAGGTCTACCAGACCGGCGAGACCATAGCCGTGACGCGCACGGCCTCGCACCCGCGCTTCAATTTCATGAACTACCTCGCCAGCCGCGCCACCGCCGACGTCGCGCTCGTGAAGCTCGCCGCACCTTTGCCCGACATCGTCGCGCCGGTGCTCCTGGCCGAGCCGCGCCGCGTCGCCGTCGGCGAGACGCTGACTATCGCCGGCTTCGGCGTGACGAAGAACGGCACGCCGATCGGACTCGGCATTCCGCGCGAGGCGAAGCTCACCGTCACCGGCAAGCCCGGCTCGCTGCAGATTCGCCTCGTCGATCCCGCAACGAAGAATGTCCGCCCCGGCCTCGGCGGCTGCACCGGCGATTCCGGCGCGCCGGCCTTCGAGACCGGAGCCGACGGTTCGCTGCGCGTGATCGGCGTCGTCAGCTGGTCGACCGCGCCGAACGACGAGGAAGGCTGCGGCGGCCTGACCGGCCTGACGCCGCTTCTTCTTTATCGCGACTGGATCGCCGAGACGGCGAAGACGATCGGCGCGCGCTGAATTAACCCGCCGCTCACCATGCCGGCCAACCTCCGCTTAAGCCTGCGCGCCTAGAACAAAGGCATGAGCAGCGTCACGGCCATCGCCGCCTCGGGCATGCTGAACGCCGCCGCGCGCTTTGACGCGTCGGCAGCGAAGGTCGCCGATCCGTCGTCGGGCGCCGATCTCGTGACCGAGGCCGTCAACCAGATCGAGGCGCGCGTCTCCTTCGCCGCCAACGCGCTGGTATTGCGTGCGGGCAGCCACATGATCGGCGCGCTCATCGACCTCCTCGCCTAAGCCCCTGATCCGCCGCCATTCGCGCGCGAGGTAAGGTTACCCGGTCAGCTTACCGGGCGGCTTTGCTCGCCTCGGCCCCGCCGGCGCGATAGTTCCCAACCCTCGCGCGTGGATTGTCACGCACCAAGACCGACGGAGACGCCGCCCCCGCGGCCGCAAGCCGCGCCAGACTGAGTGAGGTTGAATTGATAAAGCCCGCATCCGTTTTCATCACGGCGATTTTTGCCTGCCTGATCGCTTCCGCCGCAAACGCCCAGCACCATCACCGCCACCACACGCAGGCGATCGTCGTCTGCGACCAGCGCGGCTGCTCGGATCGCGCCACGCCGCGCCAGGCGCGTGACGACGCCAACACCGCGCGCGCCGACGTCAACGTGGTCGACGCCAACGGCAACGAGGCCGTCATCGGCGGCCGGCCGGAAGGCTGCCCTTACGAGTTCTGCGGCTGCGAGGCCTCGCGCTACGTGTTCGGCGAAATCCGCCGCGAGCTCAATCTCGCCTCCGCCTGGATCCGAAAATTCCCGCGCGCCGAGCCGGCGCCCGGCATGGCGGCCGCGCGCAATCACCACGTCATGATCCTCATCAGCCATGTCGGCGGCCGCGACTGGCTGGTGCACGACGGCAATTCCGGCAATCACAAGACGCGCGAGCACGTCCGCTCGATCGCCGGCTACGTCATCGTCGACCCGCACGGGGTAAGGGCGGCGAGCGCGGAGTAATGGAACACCTGATCGCCGGCTTGCCTCACGCTTTCAGCCATCACGAAGAGACCCCGTCGTTCGATGCTTACCTAGTTAGCACCCAGCAGCGGTCGGATCCGATCGCGGGCGGGCCCTTTCCGGACGATAGAGGCTGAGCCGGCCCAGCTCTCGAAGGACATTTGGATGACGCGATCGCACAGTAGCGAGCAGCTCGGGATTATTGAGAATTCTTCTGACGTAGGCCTCGGTCACCATCAGCGCACGAGCATCATTGGCGTACGATTGTGCCGCTTTCCAGAATGCCGTTTCCAGCGAGGGTATCACCTCCTCGATCAGCTCCAGCTCGGCCCGGCTGAGGCCTCGCATTCGCCGCTTGCCGCGGACGAAATCGCGCGCGTTAGAGGCAAAAACCAATACATTCAAGAACGAGAAAGAGAAATCAGAACAGGCGACCATAAGATCGGCAATCTCATTCTGGCGCCGAGCATTGACCCGCCTGAGCATCGAGTAGAAATAGAACTCTCCTGTATCGGCACCGATCTTTCTCAGTGCTGGTTCGCAGATACCCTTCGTGGTCACGCGCGTCATGCTCTCTCAACCGTATAGCCTACGGGCGGTAAGCGTGGGTATCGAATCGAGGCCCTTTCGCTTGAGCATTTTGGCGAAGTTCGAATCACGAAGCAGCGATTGAAGCGACTCCTCCAGACTTCTCTGCCGCGACGTGATCTCATGCGCCTTTTCAGCGAACGCCCTCATCGATCCGGAATACCTTTGGAATGCCCGAAGAAGCATCTTGGCGTGTGGCTTTTTTCGGTTGAGCCAACTAGAGGAGAACTTAGGCGCTCTCAGGCTTTCGAGCCGAGGAAGGCTGGGCTCAAGAACGCGCAGGGGCCGCGCCTCGACTAATACTTCGCGGGCAAACAGGCTCTGCATTGGTTCCAGCGTCTTACACTTAAAGCTTTCAATTTCTAAGTGATTTCGGTCGAACAGCAGCTGCTGCGCTACATTGGAAGTCAGGTCAGGCACAAAAAAATAGGCACCGGAGTCAATGGTGGTCTCTGCTGGGCGCACAATCATTAGCAAGTCTGATTGATGAACAATGCTTCTCTTGAGGACCCACCTTGGTTCGCCACCCAATGTACGGTAGAAGCAATGTGCATTCGCGATGAATATTGTAAGCTCATTGTTGATTAACAGCTTTGCTTGCCTTCGGTTTCCTACTTCTTGGACAGAATGGCCTAGTCGTTTGAGTTCCTTTGTAACCATCTGTACGACACGTCGCCTCGTCGAGACATAGCCGATCCCGTGCGACGCTCGCCGGTAACCGACGGCCTCGAAGGCCTCTAGCATGCTGCCGAAATGCTCCTTGAACGAGTTAGTCGCGGGACATCCTGCCGTGTCTCTAAGAATTGTCGACGACAATCTCCCGTGTCGGCACCAAATAGCAGTCAAGGTGCTTAGCAGCTCAAAGCTCGTGACACGCGGTTTAAGGCGTCGCAGCTTATTTTGCGCGAGCTGGAACACTTCCTTGTCGACGATCGGCTTAAATACCTCTTCGGCTCGAACCCATTGTCCCGGATGACGTTTGATCCGACGCAACCTGAGCCGGTACGACGTCTTACCAAAAACGTTGTTGCCTATGTATTTCTCGTTCGAGAGCATTGCACGGACGCCCTTGATGCGCCAAGGCCTGCCGGCGTTGTTGAGAATGCCTTCGGCATTGAGCTTGGCTGCAAGCGCACTGATTGAAACATCCGTCGTGGCAAACTCGGCAAAGACCCAGCGAACGGTTTGGACTTCCTTTTGAGGCCCAGGTACGAAGGTCGTTCGATCAGAAAATAGACATTTGCGCTGGCCGTTCTCCAATATCCCCTTGGGATGGCCGTGCTCGTCCAGAAGCATGCGGCGCAGCCCAAACACTGCGCGTCCATGGCTGAATCCGCGGCGGGCCATGTTGGTTTTTGCTAAAGACATTCTGCTGGATAATTCCCGGCTGTACTCGGCAGCCATAGCGCGCTTTATGCTCTTGATAATTGTAGCCGTGACGCTGCCATCATTAGCGAACTCTTCGGCGCAGTATCGCACCGCAATGCCCGCCTCACGGCACAGGAATTCGTAATGGGCGCTTTCATCAGCATCTTGGAAGCGCCCCCAGCGACTTACGTCATAGACAAGAACGGTCCCGAAATCGGCATTTCCATCCCGAACGTCCTGCAGGAGCTGCTGAAGGCCAACGCGTCCTTTGATACTTAAGCCGCTCCTCCCTTCGTCCGAATAGGTCCTAACGATTTCGAAGCCTTGGCTTGCCGCATACAGAGCAATCAACGTTCTTTGATTTTCAGTCGAATATTTCTGCATGTCCGTGGACATACGGACATACTGAGCAGCCCTCTTTGTCTGCTCGAACGGCATAGAGCTATACCTCTCGCCCGTGACGTGGCGGGTCGGCTCAGAAATACACGCAAAGGCAAGCGTACTATCGGAAGGCCATCGCGCCAATGGCTCTGGTTTGGACCATGAACTGCGCTTAGGCGCGGTATTTGCCCAGATCGACTTCAGCCTGGTCGGCTTTTGGCATCGAGAATGTTCGAGGCCATGCCTCGGGAGCGGACGTCAAATCGACTAGTGGTTTCATCAAGAGCGGACGCAAGCGACCGTCCTCGCTCACGTTAGCTTTGGCTCAACAGCCGACATAAGGCGCCTACCCAAGTATGTCAGCTTCGGGCCAGGTGCAGACCTCGTGCGACGCGGCGCTTTCGGCTATTTCGACTTAAGAGCATCCCTACAGCGATTTTCTCCTACGCGCGCCCAGGCATTGTGCAATGCCGCCATGACCTTGCTAGACCACGTGAAAGTCGGTCGGGAGAAGTGCGTTGACGCCGTGCAGAACCGCGACCGCAGTCGCGTCGGCCCCGCTGCCGCCATTCGCATCCCAATAGAGCGTTGCCCCGCTCGGGTTGCTGTTGTCGAGAATGAAGTCGCCGCCCGGTGCTGCATTAGTGACGGCGGCTGGCATTCCTGTCAGAACGGTTGGGGCGGCACCATGGGCGAGCGCGCCGCCGAAGCCGAACGCCGAGACCTGGATCACGTCGTGGCCGGAAGTGAAGTCCGCGATCGTGTTTGGCGTCTGCGGCGCGGCCGTGAATACGAAGCTGTCGTTACCGGCGCCACCTACAAGCGTGCCTCCCTGCGGGTTGGCCACCAGAACGTCGTCAGTGGCCGCACCGGAGGGGTTGTTGATCGTGGCGATGAAGGCCTTCGGCGAATTGCTGGCGTCGTAGTAGTTGCCGGCTACCTGCCCCGCATCGTTAATCCCGTAGACGCCGGTACTGTTGGTGCCGAGCGGGTTGTCGACAGTGACGACCACGCCGTTCGTTTCGATGTAGCCATGCCCGCGCCCGGCCGCATCCCAATAGACCCCGACGATCTGGCCCGCATTGTTGATGTCCGTCGCCGCCGTTTGCGTAGCGCCAGGCACGTCGATGTTCGTGAAGACGCCATTGTGCTCGAGGTACGAATGAGTTCCATACGTACCGACGATGTCGCCGGCATTGTTGATGCCGTTGGCGTGGGCGTCGTTCGAGCCGAACGGATTGAAGAACGTCAGGGTACCGCCGACGACGGAGAAGGCCGAGTACGTGTTGCCGCCGTGCAGGTAGGACGAGCCGATATAGTCGCCGGAGTCGTTGATTCCTTCCACATCCGTGCTGACGTTCGGGCTGAGGTCAATCGTCGTGACGGGCTGCCCGACCCCATTCTCAATGAAGCCGTAACGGGGCGTCGAGTTGTTCGGCGAATAGAAGCCAGCAAGGACACCATAGTCATTGATGTCGCTGACGTTGTTCTGGTTGCCGATGTGAACGAAGGTGAAGCTGCCGTTCTGATAGAGCCAGCCGTCGCCGCCCTGGATCGTAATGTTGTCGTAGGTCTCGTCATTGCCGACGACGATGCCGGCATTGTTGATGTCGCTGGCGCTGCCGATACCGTTGAGCGAGCCAGGAGCGGTGAGAGTTATGAAGTTCGACACCGACAGGGGTGAGGAAACATCCAGCGTTACCTGATGCGCCGCTGAAGTCGCCGTGCTGCCGCCCTCGCTCGCGTCGGCGGTGATGGATAGAGTGGCGGCCGTCGAGCCGACGTGCAGCGTCAATCCGGCCAGCTCGGCTTGGGTCAGGGTGATGGTGCCATTGCTCGCGACCAGCGCATCGCTATTGCTGTCGGTCATCGTGATGTCTCCCGGCAAGCCCGAGATCGTCACGTTGCCCAGAACGTCGTCGGCGTCGGCGGCGGTGACCGTTATTGGTAGCCCCACGGACCCGCCAGCAGCGGCGGACAAAGACGACGGCGCGGACACCGTTGGTGCCTCAGCACCGTCGCTGACGGCATAGGTTTCCGGGCTCACCGCGGTGTAGACACCCCCGGCGTCGTCGGCCGTCGTGGCGGCGACCCGCAGCCGGGCACCGTCGTCAGCAGCGGCAACCGTGTAGTTTTTGCCTGCCGCGTTGGCGATATTGCTCCACGTGTTCCCGTCGTCAAACGAGTGTTGCCATTGGAAGGAGAACGTCGACCCCCCGTTGTCGGTCTCGCCGACGAGCGCCGCGTTTGCGGTCAGCACCTCACCCGGCGTCGGCACGCCGTTCTGAATGAGGTTATGTGTGTAGTTCGCGATGGCGAGTTGGCCTGCGGCCGTGACGTGCTCGTTATCGGCCCAAAGATAGGTCTGGCCTGCATTCGCGGACTGCATTGTCGTCGCGTAGAGGCCCCACGCCTTGGCGATCTGGTTGGGGAGCGGGTCGATGTCAGCGCCGCCATTGGCGGGACTGTATGGATTGCCGGCCGTAAACGGCCCTCCCGGCGGCTGCACGGTGTTGGTGATACCGTACGGCGCCGGATTATTGGTGATCTGCCGCACGAGAGTGGAGTCGTCTGCAGCAAGGTAATGTACGCCCGCGGCATCGAGACCGGCCCACAATTTCGCATTGAACTCCGTGACCAACGCGCTCCGGCCTGCACCGTCGTCGATGACGATGTATTTCGCTCCCGCCGCCTGAAGTTGCGATAAGTCGGACACCAGCGCGTTGGCGGCGTTGTCCATATAAGCGAATTGCGCGGCTTGGCCGCTCAGGGTCTGCGCGATCTTGGAGTCATTGCCGCCGCCGCTGATCAGGTACAATGCGTTCGGATCGGCAATCCCACCCGTTGAAGCCAGATAAGTCTGGATCTGGCTGGTGACCGATGGGGCGAGCGAATTGGCCAGGCTGCCGGTCACCGTCGCGCCGCTGGCGGCGTAGTTCGTGCCGCCCGGCTCGCCGACTGCATTGGCCGTCAATCCGTAATCGGCGGCCAGCAGCTGCGAGTTCATCGTGCCGCCGATCGATGTCGGCAGGCCACCGCCGGCTGCGACGGCGGCATTGTACTGGTTCTGCAGCGTCGCGCTATTCGAGATCGCGTGTGTGAAGAAATATCCGCTGTCGATGTTGCTGTCGCCGAAGCCAAGGAACTTGCTGAACGACTGCGCTCCCTGTACCGCCAGGCCGCTGCCGACGCCGATAGTCACGGCGGCAACTGACGTGACGTCGAGCACTGGTGCGGTCGCCGCACTGTTGGCCGAAGCCGCGCCGCCGTCAGGATCCTGCGCCGATGCCGCCACGCGGATGAGGTGATTCTCGTCGGTTTCGACTGGGGTGTAGGTCGATGCGGTCGCGCCGGTGATATTGGCCCAGGTGGTGCCATTGTCGGCGGAGCTCTGCCACTGGTAGCTGTTGACGACGGCGTCGGCGTCGTTCGTAGACGCTTGCGCGGTCAGGGTCTGGCCTTCCTGCGCGGTGCCGGTGACCGTGACGGCGACCGCCAGGGGCACATCGACAACGGCGCCGGTCGGGTTGCTCGCGACCGAAACCGGATCGCCGCCGATCTCGACGCCGTGGCCGATCACCCGCAACAGATGGCCTTCGTCCGTCTCCTGCACCTGATAGGTCTGTGCGGTCGCCCCGGCGATATTGGTCCAGGTAGCGCCGTTGTCGCCAGAGCCCTGCCACTCGAAGGTGTTTGGTGAGCCGTTGCCGTCATTGTCGCCGATGAAACTGGCGGTGAGAATCTGACCTTCCGCCGGGTGTGCCGTGTTGCCCTGAATGGTCGCAGAAACATTGTCGAGCACAGGCGCGGTCGCCGCGCTGACCAGGCTGATCGACTGGTTGGTGTCATCGGTTGCGATGACCGACACGCGGAGAAGGTTGTTTTCGTCGGTCTCGGTCGCGGTATAGTGCACGCCCGTTGCGCCGGCGATGTCGGTCCAGGTCTGGCCGTTGTCAGTCGAGACCTGCCACTGGAACGTGGCGGTGCCGAGATCGCTGTCGGTACCGACGCTGAGATTGGCGTCGAGCGTCTGGCCCTGCTTGGCGAGACCGCTGATGGTCACCGACGCGCTGGCCGGATAAACGTCGACAACTGGTGCGGTCGGCGCGCTGTACGTATTGACGCTGTCGGCGGCGTCGGTCGCTATCACGCGGATGATGCTGTTCTCGTCGCTCTCCTGCACCGCGTAGATCGGGGCCGTCGCGCCTGCGATCGCCGACCACGTCGTGCCGTTGTCGGCCGAACTCTGCCACTGATAGGTCAGAACCGCGCCCGCATCGTTGCCGGCCGCCAGCGCCGTGAGGGTCTGACCCTCCTGCGCGGTGCCGGCGGCTTTCACGGAAAGGCTGCTGCTGGTGGTGGTGGCGCCGGGCTCGTAATCGATATCGAGCGTATGGCTGGCGGACTGACCGGCCCCGTCGGTGACCTTGATGTCAAGATATTCGTGGTGGATGACGCCGCCAGGCCAGGTCGACGGATCGACGGTATATGTCCAGTTCACCGTGCCGGCGCCGGAACCGGAGCCGTCGTTGCCGCCGGCGAAGCTGAAATTCAGCGTGCCGAGCGCGGCCGGGGCAAACCCGACCGGCTGCACGTCCATGCTCAAGGTGTGATGATCGAGCTGGTCGAGATCGGTGAAGTCGAAGCTGCCCGAGAGCGTCACCGGAGTGTGGCCGTTGCTGTCGAGGACGAAGCTTGTCGTCTGCACGCCTGCGATGACCGGCGGATTGTCGGGCGGCGTGAAATAAGAGCCCGCGATCTGCGCCAGCGGAATACTGACCAGCTGCGTGCTCGAAAGGCCGTTATTGTCGGTCAGCGTCGCAAGATAGTTTTGCGTCGCCGGAATATTGCCGTTCGCGGCCTGATACTCGGCCGGCGTCAGCGCGTAGGTAACGGTAACCGTGCCGTTTCCGGTTCCAGTCGAGTCGGCTCCGACCAAGGCATTGATGCTGCCGAGAAATCCGCTGCCCTGCGGCTGCAGCGTTACCGAATGAACGTCCGAGAGATCGACGTCGGCGAAAGCCATGATGCCTGACAGCGCCAGCCCGGTCGTCTGGTCGAAGCTTTGCGTGCCATTGCCCAAGGCCTGCAATACGGGCGCGTCGTTTGTGCCCGCCACATCGACACTGACGTGCTCGGTGGCGGCCGCGCCGTGCGAATCGGTCACGACGACGTCGAATCCGTCGGTGACGTGCTGTCCGGCCGCCAGCGCCTGGACGTTTGCGGCCTTGTCATTCAGGAGATATTGCCAATGGCCCTGCTGATCCACCGTCAGGTTGCCGTATTGCCCCTGGACCGTGGAGACGTTTTCGGCCGGTTCGCGCGCGATGAACTGAGCGCGGGTCCAGTCTTCGCCGGCCACGGTAAAGACCTGCCCGGTCCCGGGAACCGTGAAAGTCGTGGTGTTGCCGCCGGCGTCGATGACATCGAAGTAGGCGGAGATGTCCTTCGAGCCTGCAACCGTGTGGGCGAGGTGTAGTGCAATCTGCGACCCCGCTAGTTGCGCCGGATCGATCGCGACTTCACCGAGCAGATTTGCTTGATTGGTCGTGAGATCAATATGTCGGAACTGGACGGCCAGATGGCCGTCGAGATCGCGCCGCACTGATAGCTCAAGCGTATCCACGCCGGTCGAGCTGTTGATACGGTCGGTCAGGCGGACACCATAGAGTTCATTGGTGTCGTCCGGATTGACGAAGTCGTAGCGGGCGGTGGCGTCGAACGTTGTATCCTGGCTTAACCGCGGAGAGCCATTGGCCGTGGTCGGTGTGGTGAAGGTCCCGTTCTGAATGGCGAAGCCGCTGTTGATCGAAGCGAGCGAACCCTCCAGTACCGCATGCCCATCCACTTCCGGGATCGTCGTCGTGATGGTGCCGCCATAAGGCGAACCGACGCCGCTCAACGGCACCGTGCCGTCGAAAGTATCGTCGAGTGAGACGCCGCTTGCGCTTGTCGCCTTGAACTCATCAAGCATTGCAACGAAGTCGCCGGGCGCCGAATGTCCACGCGCATTCGACCAGATGAACGTGTCATTGTGGTCGACATCGCTGGCGGTGAGCTGATCATTGGCAATGGGGTACTGATCCTCGGCGACGGACCCGGCCTGCGGCCCGCTGGTGATGACGGGCGCGTCATTGGCGCCGTTGATCGTGACCGTCACCTGCTGTGCTGTGCCGTCGGCCGTGTGCACGGTGAAGGAATCGGTCAAAATCTCGCCGGCGTTGAGCGCCTGCACCGCGTCGTTGGCGGTGTTGAGCGTGTAGCTCCATGTACCGCCTGCGGTCATTGTGAACGTGCCGTAGCCTTGGTCGCTCGCGGCCGCGGTGGTGACCGTCTGGAAGGTGTTGGCGGGATTATCGATATCGGTATCGGTCAGCGTGCCGGTAACCGTCGGCGCTGAGGGCGGAGCGTCATAGAGCACCGCTCCGGTCGAGGTGCCGGAAATGACGGCTGGATCGTTGACCGGTGTCACGGCCAAATCGATCGACTGCGTCGATGAGAGGGCGCCGCCGGCTCCGGTATTACCGAGATCGTTCGCCGTGACGATGAGCGTATCACCACCATTATAATTGGACGACGGCGTATAGGTCAGCCCGCTGGCGAGCGCGGTGTCGATATCGGACTGTGAACCGGTGAGTAGGACGGCGCCGCTGCCGAGCCCGCTCACGCTCAGTCCGGCGGTTGATCCGAGCGATAGCGCGCCGTTGCCGACGCCGAGAGACACCTGAATCGGAGCGTTGCCGGCGTCCACGTCGGAGATGCTGATTGTCTCGAGGGCCAACGGCGTGTCTTCGGCCGTGGTCGTGCCGCCCGTGCCGCTCAGGATCCAACTGTCGGTCACCACGTTGGCGAATGCAGCAAAGCCGTTGTCGTTTCCAGTGAAGGTCACATGGTCGATCTGCGGACCATTCAACGTGTAATGGACGGCCGGGCTGGCTCCATTGAACGGAAAGATCGATGTTGCGCTTTCCCCAACAGTGCCCAAGACATGATTGGCGGAATCGTAAGCGGTTGCCGTCCATTGTGGGTAGGCGCTACCGGACGGGCCGGGATTTTCGGTGACCCGGTCGAACGCGAAGCTACTGAGCGGATGAGCGAAACTGACCGTGTAGCTGACAGGGAATCCGCCTCCCTCTCCAATAACGTTGTGGCCTGTTGTTGCCGCGACAATGCCACCTCCGTAGATGGTCCGATCGTCGGCCACCGTCGGATCTGCACCGGACCCGCTCGATGAAATGGCGATTCCGAATCCAGCGAGATAACCGCTCAAGGCAACGCCATCGATCGAGCCCGTTCCTGGATTGAGCGAATCGAAGTCGACAGTGACTGCGCTCGAAGCGATCGCGATCGCCGGCGCATCGTTGACCGGCGTGATGTCGAGCGTAGCCGATCCGGGCGTGCCGAGCGTCCCATCAGTCACCTGGTACGAGAAGGACACAGCGGTGTCGTCATTCGCTGCCGGCGTATAACTCCAGGTTCCGTTGCCGTTGTCGGTGAGCGAACCGCTGCCGGAGGCGATCTGCAGATTGGCGGCAGACAGATTCGGCCCGTCGATGTCGGACGCGTTCGCGAGGAGGTCGGCCTGCGTGATCAGGCGCGGGCCGCTGTCCTCTGCAATTGGCGCAAGCCCGACCGGCGCGGTAACCGGCGCGTCATCCATCCCGTGAATGGTCACGGTCACGATGTGGCTGGCGCTGCCGTCGGACGACACCGCGGTGAAACTGTCGGTCAACGTCTGCCCGGCGCCAAGCTGCTGGATTGCCGCTTGCGTATCGTCGGCGGTGTAGGTCCAGTGCCCCGCGACATCGAGGCTGAACGTGCCAAGCCCGCTGCTGCCGACGGTGCCCGCCTGCGCCGCGAAGCTCGACTGACCCTGGTCGGCGTCGCTGACGGTCAGCGCGCCGGTCGTGGTGAGCGTGGCAGGGTTGCTGTCTTCGGTCACCGCCCCCGTCGTCACGCCGCCGATCACCGCCACGTCGTTGGTGCCGTGGATGGTGACCGTCACCAGTTGCGAGGCGCTGCCGTCGCTCGACACCGCCGTGAAAGAGTCGGTCAGCGTCTGCCCGGCGCCGAGCTGCTGGATTGCCGCCTGCGTATTGTCCGCGGTGTAGGTCCAGTTGCCCGCGGCATCGAGGCTGAACGTGCCGAGGCCGCTGCTGCCGACGGTGCCCGCCTGCGCCGCAAAGCTCGATTGACCCTGGTCGGCGTCGCTGACCGTCAGCGCGCCGGTCGTGGTGAGGGTCGCCGGGTTATTGTCCTCGGTGACGTCCCCTATCGCCACGCCGCCGATCACCGCCACGTCGTTGCTGCCGTGGATGGTGAAAGCGATCTGCTTTTGGGTGCCGTCTATCGAAGTGACCGTAAACGTATCGACATTTGAATCAGTGGCGCCGAGATATTGAACGGTGCTGTTCGCAACCGAATAGGTGTACGCACCATTGGCCTGCAGCGTCAGCACGCCAAGATTGCCGGCCGCCGACTGTACCGAGGTTTGGAACGCGGCTTGTCCAGCGTCAGGATCGCTGATCGGAATGGTTCCGGTCGCCACGAGATTGCCACCGAACGGATTCACGTCTTCCGTGACCCCGGCCACCGTGGGATCGCCGATCAGGGCGGGATGGTTTGCGACCGTTGCAGGCGCTGTCGACAGTGACAGATTGTCGACTGCGAAGCCGCGGTTGTCATCGGCGCCAGAGCCGATCGTCAGATTGTGACCACCAGCGGCCTGGTACGCCGCCCAGAACGCGGCGGGCACGTTCGTCACGAGATGGGCATTGTTAGTGATGGTGTGATTGACGAAATCGATGATGATCGCATCGCCATCATGCACATTCGACAAAGAGTAGGCCGCGCTCGTCTGCCAATGTCCGCCGACGCGCGCCAGCGTCGAACCGTCGAAGTCGAGATACACGGAGACCGGCGGCGCGCTGTGATGGCCGTCGTCACTACCCTCGCCCTCACCGCTCTCGACGACGAAGCTCACTTTTTGCAGGACCTGCGCCTGCCCGCCGACCGGGTTGAGCGCGAAATCGATCGCCTCGCCGCTGTTGAGAACGTGAGCGCCGTCATCGCCGGAACCAGACACGCCGAAGCCGCGATTGTTGTCGTAGGTGATGTCGTTGGTCAGGCTGCCGACCGCCGTCGAACCCACGCGTCCCGTTGCAGTGATGGTGACGGGATCGGCCACCGTGTCGTCATGGATCAATGTGTTGAGACGACCGCCGCCCGTCGTGTCGCTCAGCTCGAAGGCGGTATCCCACGAGCCGTCGGCATTCGAATCGTAGAGCGCATAGAAATCCTTGTCGTGACCCGCGCCTCGTTTGGCGAAGGCATCGTATTGCGCGTGGGAGAGGGGCGCGTCCGGATTTCCGGGTTGCCGGTCGGAAAGTGTACCGAAGGTAATGACGGCCATGGACGTCCCCCAGTTCGCAGTGGCGACTCGCACCCGTTCCGGATGCGCGGTTCGACCTGGGGGAAACGAATGACGGATTGCCCTGGCGAAAAGCCGGGCCAGCAGGTGCCTCCGCCGCAAGCAGTAAGTTTCTTTGTTTTATGAATTCCATTTACGTGCGGCACCAAGAAACGGGGCCGAACGTGACTCCCCCCAGAGTGGTAAAAGTCTAGGTCAATTGGTCGGGGCGGCTCAAGCGTTATCGGTCGTATAAACCAGATTTATCACGATAGGATATAACTGGCCGACACATTCGTGATTTTCGATTAATGAAAATTGGTGCATACGCCGGATGCTCTGTCCGCCAGCGTACCGATGCGGTTTGTCATCCTGCACGCCTGTGTGGCTTGGCTCAGTCGACGATTTGAAACTGCGCGACTAGGCCAAACATCCCCAACGTGAGTGGCCGAATCGGGAGCTGCATGGGGCCCGGGTCAGGAGCAAAAGTGATGTCACCCAGCGCTGGCGCGCTTCGGTCAGTCCTCAGCTCCCATTTGAACTCTCACACCCATGGCGAAAGTTCGGCGACAAATGAGGCTCCCATCAGATCACGGTTCCCGCGCCCCCGACCGTTTGCCAATGACGTTGTAAGCAGCCACAGGACGTCGGATGCCCTTGAGCGTGAACTCAGCTATAGGCTCGACCTCAACCGCGCTCTCGACCGCCATCAATACGCGAGCGCTGATTAGAATCTGACCAGTTTTCGCTTCGTCGCACAAACGGGAGGCGAGGTTCGATACCGTTCCGATAGCCGCGTAGTCGAAACGACCCTCAAATCCGATCGTGCCAAGAGTTGCAAATCCGTGCGCAATTCCCACGCCAAATCCGATATCGTGCCCGAGGCGCCGCCACTTGTCCGTCAGTGCTCCGAGGGCTTCTCGTATACCAAGGGCCATTTGGACGGCTCGGAGTGCAGGGTCTGTAACCGGGACCGGGTCATTGAAGATCACCATAACTCCGTCACCAGCGTAACGCTCGAGCGTCCCGCCGTATTCGATTGTTAAGCCACCCACCGCTGCGTGATATTCGCGCAGCAGAGCCATGACGTCTTCCGGATCGGCGCTTTCGGAAAACCCGGTGAAGCCGCGCAAATCGCAGAATAGCGCGGTTATGTCCCGCCGGTGACTCTCAAGCTGCCTCTCATTTCCTGAAGAAACGATGAGATCGGCGACTTGCGGAGGAAGAAACCGGCGCAGTCGTCCCATGCGCTCAATTTCGGCCACTTGCTCCGCGACACGATTTTCAAGTTGTTCATTTAGATTATTTAGATTTTTTAGCAGTCGCGCGTTTTCGATAGCGAGCGCCGCCTGTGCTGCGAAGCTCTCGACCAGAGCGATTTGAGACTCGCTAAACGGATTCACCTCGGTACGATAGATCACGATCGCTCCCACCAACGCACCATCCTTCAACATTGGCACGGCAATGTGCGACCTGGCACCCGCGAGCCGGGTAGGCGCGCTTGGGGTTTCCTCTTTTGAATCGTCGGCAGATTTGATGACCGACAGCGTCACAAGCAGCCGACCGAGGGGTGTACCGGGAGCAGGTAGAAACGATCCTCTCTTCGAATGATGCGCGATCAAGGCATCCGGAGCACCGTGCATCGCCGCATTGTGAAAAACGGCGCCGTCGTACGTGTACATCAGGCCGAATTTTGCTTCGCAGAGATGCGTCGCCTTCTGCAATATGACGCTGAAGACATCACTCAAATTTGCGCGCGTACCTATAATCCGCAAGATTTCCGACGTCGCTTCCTGCTGATCACGCGCTCCCGCAAGCTCGCGTTGAACGCTCGCGAGGTGTACTTCCAAGGCCATAGCCGCCTGCTGGTTTGCAGGACTGGTACGGCGTTGCGATTCGACGCTGCTGCGTCGGCTACCCTTCGGCGGATTCTTGAGTTTCCCCACAATTCGTCCGGCTCTTTGACTGTCGCGCGCGCCCCCAATCCTATAATAATGGTCCCACGAAAAGAGGATAGCCCGTTTTCATCGGAACGCTCTGGCCGGAGGGCGTCTAAGTGCAGTCAATAGATTTTGTCTTCAATGCTCACGCAGGCCGCCCCACAGGCTGCGGCCGATCGGCGTTTTCGAGCAGCCGATTGGTGATCAGGCGGAGTAGGTGGAAGGCAATCGCCGGGTTTTGATAGCAGAGCTGCGCTAGCTCGCCTTCACTGACCCAGAGCAATTCGACATCGGTAGCACAGCGGGCCGTTTGCGTTCGCCGGCGATGACCCGCAAACAAGCCCATTTCTCCGATGACCTGGCCAGGGCCGACACTCACCGCGATTTCGTCGAGATCGACGCGACCACTCAGAACGGCGTACAGCTTGTCCGCGCTGTCATCCCGGCGAAATAAGACCGTGCCGGCGACCAGACGCTCAGACTTCATGAACGGCTTCAGCCATTCGATTGAATGGTCTCCGGTCGCCGCCGCCTCGACTCGCCGGACAAGCTTGATCATTTCGAAAAATCGCCAGATGTTCATCGGCAGCAGAATGACGTGGAGAAACAGGACGGGATATAGATGCCCTGCGAAGCCGTAGGCGATGAACGCAATATTACTTGTCATTGCTATGAGACGAAGAGGGATCATTGTCTTCATGCAAAATGTCGCAAAGACCAGGCCAGAAGCCAGGTAGCCGAGGCCGTCGATCCAATCTTGGCCAAAGGACACGCCTTCCTCCCATTTTTTCCCAGCGAACG
>DATNBL010000031.1:0-18215 GCA_035571935.1 Pseudolabrys sp. | reverse complement strand
GCCTCGCAGGCGGCGGGATCCGAGAAGTCGCCGAACGGACCGTAGAACGCCTTGATGCCGGCGCTCGCGCAGGCGTCGACCATCTTCGCGATCGTGTAGTGCCAGAGGTCCTGCTGGAACGCCGCGCGCGGGCCGTCACCGGCCGCATCGGCCAGCACCTTGTAGTCCGGATGGCCGCCGCCGACGCGCGTCGTCTTCATCGCCCGCGAAGCGGCGAGATCGGCGGGCCCGAGGCTCATGCCGTGCATGCGTGGGCTAGCGGTCGCGATCGCCTCGACATTGTTGACGCCCGTTGCGGTCTCCAAAATGGCGTGGATGAGGATCGGCTTCTTGATCGCGTGCCGCGCCTCGAGCTGCGCCAGCAGCTGGTCGAGATAGTGGATGTCCCACGGCCCGTCGACCTTCGGCAGCATGACGACATCAAGCTTGTTGCCGACCGCGCCGACGATCTCGATGACGTCGTCGAGCGCCCACGGCGAGTTGAGCGCGTTGATGCGCGTCCACAGGCCGGTCGCGCCGAATTCGGTCGCCTCCGCCATGGCGATGAAGCCGTCGCGCGCCGCTTTCTTGGCGTCGACCGGGATCGCGTCCTCGAGATTGCCGAGCACGGCGTCGACCTGGTTCACCAGTTCCGGAACCTTGGCGCGCATCTTCTCGATGTGCGGCGGCACGAAGTGGATCATGCGCTCGAGCCGGACCGGCAGCTCGCGCAATGGCGCGGGCGCGCCGATGGCGAGCGGGGCTAAGAACTGGCGCGGAGGCTTCATGCGGCGGAGGTCCTTCCAAAGGGCCGGGGAGCCGTTTAGAGGAAAGCCGGCGTTACGCCAAGCCCGCCGAAAGGCGGCCGGAAAACATCAAAAAGCCGGCCCGCGCCCGCGTCCGGAACCAGCAAGACCAATGATCGACGTCCTCAATCTCGCTTTGCCGTTCTTCGGCCTGATCTTCATCGGTTTCGCCTGCGGGCGGATCAAGCAGATCCCCGACACCGCGCTCGGCTGGATGAACTACTTCATCGTCTACGTGTCGCTGCCGGCGCTGTTCTACCGCATCCTGGCGCAGACGCCGCTGGAGAAGCTCGGGCAGGTCGACTTCATCCTCGCCACATCGCTCGCGACTTTTTGGGCTTTCGCCACCGCCTTCGCGGTCGGCATGGTGATCCGGCGCGGCGACATCGCGGAATCGGCGATCGCGGGGCTCGCCGGCGGCTACGGCAATATCGGCTACATGGGTCCCGGCCTGGCGCTGGCGACGCTCGGCGCGCAGGCGGCGGTGCCGGTGGCGCTGATCTTCTGCTTCGACAACATCATCCTGTTCACTTTGGTGCCGTTCCTGATGGCGCTGGCGAGCCCGGAGAAGAAGACCGTCCCGGCCGTCGCCTTCGAGGTGGTCAAGCGCGTCGCCGGCCATCCGCTGATCGTCGCCAGCGCGCTCGGCGTCGTCTCGGCCGCCATCCATTTCGAGCCGCCGGTCGCCATCGACCGCCTGCTGCAATTCCTGCAGAATGCCGCCGCGCCCTGCGCGCTGTTCGCGCTCGGCGTCACCGTGGCGCTGCGGCCCTTGAAGAAGATGCCGTGGGAGATCCCGCCGCTCGCGGTGGTGAAGTTGGTGCTGCACCCGGTCGTGCTGTTCGTGCTGCTGTCGCTGTTCGGGCCGTTCGATCAGGTGTGGATCGACACCGCACTCCTGATGGCGGCGCTGCCGCCGGCGCTCAACGTGTTCGTGTTCGCGCGGCAATACGATGCGTGGGTGGAGCAGGCCTCGAGCGCGGTGCTGGTCGGCACCGTGCTGTCGGTGGTGACGCTGACCAGCGTGATGTGGTTGGTGAAGACGGGTAACGTGCCGCCGCTTCTGTTCAGGTGACCTTATGCAGCCGCTCGCCGGACTTCTGGTGCTCGACTTCACGACGCTGCTGCCGGGGCCGCTGGCGACTTTAATGCTGGCGGAGGCGGGCGCCGAGGTCATCAAGATCGAGCGGCCGGGCGGCGAGGACATGCGCCGCTTTCCGCCGTTCAAGGATGGTGAGAGCGCGGTGTTCGCGATGCTCAATCGCGGCAAGACCGGCCTGACGCTCGATTTGAAGAGCGAGGCCGACCGCGACAGGCTCAAGCCGCTGATCGCGCGCGCCGACATCGTCGTCGAGCAGTTCCGGCCCGGCGTGATGGCGCGGCTCGGCCTCGGCTATGAGGCGATGCGCGCGATCAATCCGAAGATCGTCTACTGCTCGATCTCCGGCTACGGCCAGGACGGGCCGCGCGCCGGCGAGGCGGGGCACGACATCAATTATATCGGCGCGGCCGGATTGCTCGATTTGCAGCCGGGGCCGCGGGAGCAACCGACCGTGCCGCCCGCGCTGATCGCGGACATCGCCGGCGGCTCGTTCCCGGCGGTGATCAACATTCTGCTGGCGCTGCGTGGGCGCGACCAAAGCGGCGAAGGTTGCAAGCTTGACATCGCCATGACCGACGCGATGTTCACCTTCGCCTGGTACGCGCTGGCGCTGGGCGCCGCGACCGGACGCTTCCCGAATCCGGGCGAACTGCCTCTGGCCGGCGGTTCGCCCCGCTATCAATTGTATCCGACCAAGGACGGGCGGCTGGTCGCCTGCGGCGCGCTGGAGCCGAAGTTCTGGGAGGCGTTCACGGCGGCCATCGGCTTGTCGCCGGAGCTCGCCGACGACCGGCGCGATCCGGCCGCGACTCGCAAAGGCGTCGCGGTTTTGATCGCCGCGCGTGACGCCGACGCGTGGCGGCCGATCCTGGCCAAGGCCGATTGCTGCGCCACCATCGTCGCTCCGCTCGAAGAGGCGTTGCGCGATCCGCATTTCGTCGAACGCGGTCTGTTCGCGCATGAGGTCGCGGTCGGGCAGGGCGAGCTGCCTGCATTGCCGCTGCCGATTGCGCCGATGTTTCGCGGCAAGGCCGGGAAGAAGAAGGGGCCGTGAGGCGTGCCCCGGACGCGGCGCAGCACGAAGTGGTGCGCCGCAGATCCGGGGCCGTACCGGGCTCAGTCTCTTTGGCGGTCCCGGTTCTGCAGCGCACCGTTCGCGAAGTGCTCACGCTGCACTGCGCCCGGGACACCGGCGCTACAGGGTCTCCCCGCGCATCAACTTTGGCTCGGCCACCCGCGGCGAGACGCCCTCGCGCATGACGGCGCGGCGCAATGGGCCGATGCGGTCTAGCATATAGAGTCCGAGGCCGCGCGCGCCCTGCACCGGCAGGAGATCGGTGAGCAGGCTGCGGTTCAAGAGATCGACCGCGAGCGTGCGGCTGCCGACGTCGGCGCGGCGCATTTCATCATAGCGCGTGAGCACCAGCTCGCCGCCGATGTCATGACCGTCGCGATGCGCGTCGCCGGCAAGCTCGGCGATGGCCGCGGCGTCGCGTAAACCGAGGTTCAAACCTTGTGCGCCGACCGGCGGCACGACATGCGCCGCTTCGCCGACCAGCGCGATTCGGTTGCGCGCGAAGGCACGCGCGGTGGCGACGCCGAGCGGGAACAGGCCGCGCCCCGGCTCGACCTCGACCTTGCCGAGGATGGAATGGATCGCGCGTTCGATGGCGCGCGATAATTCCGCCTCGTCGAGCGCGGCGGTGTCGTCGGCCGTCTGCGGGCCGAGCACCCAGACGAGGCTCGCGCGATTGCGGGGCAGCGGCACCACGGTGCACTGGCCGGTCGGCGTGTGTAACTCGGTCGAGGTCTCGTGGTGCGGCCGCGTGTGCCGGAAGCAGGCGGTGAGCGCGACCTGCGGGTAGCGATGCTCGTCGACGTCGATCAGCGCCGCCTCGCGGCACAGCGACTTGCGCCCGTCGGCGCCGACGGCGAGCGGCGCGGCGAGCGTGCCGCCTTTCCTGAGCGCGACCGCGACATGATCGGGGTGAACCGTGACGCCGAGCGCCTCGTCCTCGATCAGGGTCAGGTTGGCCAACGCGCGGGCGCGCTGCGTCAGCGCCTCGACCAGCACGCGGTTCTCGATGTTCCAGCCGAAGGCCTCGAGGTCGATCTCGTCGGCGTCGAACTTCACCTCCGGCGCCCGCCACAGCCGGCCGGTATCGTCGACGATGCGCAGGTGCCGCAGCGGCGCCGACTGCTCGCGGCAGAGCGGCCAGACGCCGAGCGTCTCCAGCGCGGTGACGGAACTCGCGAGCAGCGCGGTGGTGCGGTTGTCGCTCCGCGCCGGCGGCTTGCCGGCGAGCGCGGTCGTAACGCCGGACGCGGCAAGCGCGACCGCCGCGGTCAGCCCGGCCGGGCCGCCGCCGACCACGATCGCCTCGAATTCCCGTTTGTCCGCCGTCAAAGCCGTCGTCCTGTCTGCGGCGTACCGACTAGCACGAGCGGGCGGCCTTACGCTATGCACGCAGGCGGCATGACACAGACGACCGACCATCCGGCGCACCCGCTGGCCGCGCTGTTCGCGCGGCCGAAACCGATCGCGGTCGCCTGCGTGGTCGCGCTCGCAGCCCTCGGCTGGCTCTACCTCGCGCTCGCCGTTGCCGGCATGGGCGGCACGCCGCTTGGGCCGGGCATGGGGCTCATCGACGGCCTGCCGCGCGCTGTGCAGGCGCTGTGCCGGCCGCTGTTCGGCGAAGCCGCGCCGGCGCACGGCGTCGCGCTGATCGCTCT
Organism: Pseudolabrys sp.; assembly: GCA_035571935.1. Lineage (GTDB taxonomy): Bacteria > Pseudomonadota > Alphaproteobacteria > Rhizobiales > Xanthobacteraceae > Pseudolabrys. Next base: position 13,595 of record DATNBL010000031.1, on the reverse strand, counting down.
GATGTGGGCGGCGATGATACTGGCGATGATGCTGCCGACCGCCGGGCCGATGATCCTGACTTACGCGGAGATCGCCGACACCGCAGCGAAGAAGGGCGAGCGCATCGTCTCGCCGCTGGTGATCGCCGCCGGCTACATGAGCGTGTGGCTCGGCTTCGCCGCCGCCGCCACGCTCGCGCAAATCGCGTTCACGCGCCTCGCGCTCATGGACACCGGCATGACCTCGGCGAGCGTCTTGTTCTCCGGCGCGATCTTCATCGGCGCGGGTGTCTACCAGTTCACACCGCTTAAAGCTGCCTGCCTGACGCAATGCCAGCGGCCGTTTCCGTTCTTCTTCGCGCACTGGCAGACGACGGCGAAAGGCGTGTTCCGGCTCGGGCTCACACAGGGGCTCTACTGCCTCGGCTGCTGCTGGGCGATGATGCTGGTGATGTTCGCCGTCGGCGTCATGAACGTCGTCTGGATGGCCGGGCTGGGCATCGTCATGACCATCGAGAAGATCGGCTCGGGTCGCCGCTTCAGCCATGCCGTCGGCGTCGTGCTGATCGTGGCGGGCGTGGGCTTTGTCGCGGCCGCCTTCGCGGCCCATTGGCCAGCCTGAGCGAATTCGCTAACAATCGGGACAAACGGAGGGGATCAGGACGTGGCCGAAAGCTGGACGCTGAAAGGCGAGATGACTTTGTCGTGCAGTTGCACGGTGTTCTGCCCGTGCGTGCTGTCGCTCGGCGAGCACCCGCCGACTGAAGACCGCTGTCAGACCTGGGCCGGCGTGCGCATCGATCAGGGCAATTTCGACAACGTCGACCTCTCGGGCATCAATCTCGGCCTGATGATGGACCTGCCGGGCATCATGTCGCGCGGTAACTGGACCGCGGCACTGTTCATCGACGAGAAGGCGCCGATCCAGGCGGTGAAGGGGCTCACCCGCATCTTCACCGGCCGCGTCGGCGGCACCACGCATCTCCTGTCGATCCTGGTCGGCCAGTTTCTCGGCGTGCACCAGATCCCGATCACCTACGAGACCCAAGGCGACACGCGCATCGTTTCGCTGGAAAAGTACGGCGGCGGCGCGGTCACGCCGGTCAAGGGCAAGGAGCAGGGCGGCAACGTCGTCATCCGCAACAGCCAGTACTGGATCGGGCCGGACGTCATCGTCGCCAAGTCCGACAAGTCGCGCTTCCGCGGCTTCGGGCGCAACTGGAACCTCGCCGGCCGCTCGGCCGAGATCGTCAAGCTCGACTGGGGCAACGCCTAAGTGGACCAGCTCCGCGCCTGGGCCGTGCACGTGCTGACCGCATGCGGCGCGGCGCTGGCGCTCATGGCGCTCGTCTTTGCCAGCGTGCAGTACTGGCAGGGCATGTTCCTCGCGCTCGGCCTGGCGCTCATCGTCGATGGCGCCGACGGGCCGCTGGCGCGCGAGTTCAGGGTGGCGGAAGTCCTGCCGCGCTGGTCCGGCGACACGCTCGACCTCGTCGTCGATTTCACGACCTACGTGTTCGTGCCGGCCTTCGCCATCATCGCCAGCGGCCTGATGCCGGAGGTATTGGCGATCCCGGCCGGCGTCATCGTCGTCATCACCGGCGCCATCTATTTCGCCGACCGCAGGATGAAGACGGACGACAACTACTTCCGCGGCTTTCCCGCCGCGTGGAATCTCGCGGCCTTTTATCTCTATGTGTTGCAGCCGCCGGAATGGATCGCGTTCGCCGGCGTCGTGCTGCTCGCGGTCCTGACCTTCCTGCCGGTGAAGTTCCTGCACCCCTTGCGCGTGAAGCGCTGGCGCTGGCTCAATGTCGCTCTGCTCGTCCTCTGGGCCGCGCTCGCTTTGCTCACGCTGATCGCGGATCTGCAACCAGACCTGATCGTCGTGGTGCCGCTGTGCGCGATTGCGATCTATTTCTTCTTCGCCGGCCTCATGGTCCGGCCTGCCTGAACAGGAGTTTGAAATGCCCGTCCTACTCGTTGCCGGCGGCAGCCGGGGTATCGGCGCCGCGACCGCGCGCACGGCTGCGAAACACGGCTACGACGTGGCGGTGAACTACAACGCCAGCGGCGAGGCCGCCGCCGCGGTCGTGAAGGCCGTCCAGGCGGCCGGCCGCAAGGCCATCGCCATCAAGGGCGACATGGGCAAAGAGGCCGACATCGAGCGTGTGTTCGACGAGACGGCCAAGGCGCTCGGACCGGTGACTCATTTCGTGCATTCCTCTGGCATCATCGGGCCGTTCTCGCGGCTCGACGAGGCCAGCACCGAGACCATCGCCTCCGTGCTCGACGTCAACACGCTCGGCGCGCTGCTGTGCCTGCGCGCCGCCATCCGCCGCATGTCGACCAAGCGCGGCGGCAAAGGCGGGTCCATCGTCATGCTGTCGTCGATGGCCGCGACGCTCGGCGGCGCCACGGAATGCATCTGGTACGCGGCATCGAAGGGCGCGGTGGACACGATGGTCATCGGTGCCGCCCGCGAGGTGGCAAAAGAGGGCGTGCGCATCAACGCCATCTCGCCCGGTATGATCGACACCGACATCCAGCCGCCGGGCCGCGTCGAGAAGTTCACGCCGATGATCCCGGCCGGACGCGCCGGCACGGCAGAGGAGGTCGCCGACGCGATCCTCTATCTCCTCTCGGACGCGGCGACCTACGTCACCGGCGCCAACCTGCGCGTTTCCGGCGGCCGCTGAGGGGCCTTCGCCCATCGACAATGACGTTTGAGTGAGGCTGCTTGCGCTCGGCGGGGGGCTGCCTATGATCGCCGCCGAACGGACAATCCCACAACACGAATTCACGGAGTGAAACATGGTCGCGGCAGTGCGCGTACACAAAACCGGCGGTCCGGAAGTGCTGACCTTCGAGGACATCGAGGTGCCGGCGCCGGGCCCGGGCCAGGTCAAGATCAAGCAGCACGCCTGTGGCGTGAACTTCATCGACTGCTATTTCCGCATGGGCATGTACCCGTCGCCGGTCGGCTTGCCGTTCGTCGCCGGTAACGAGGGCGCGGGCGAGGTGATCGCGGTCGGCCCGGGCGTGACCGATCTGAAGGTCGGCGATCGCGTGGCTTACGTCGTGCCGCTCGGCGGCTACGCGGCCGAGCGTCTGCTGCCGGCCGAGCGCGCGGTGAAGGTCCCCGCCAACATCACCTATGAGCAAGCCGCGGCGATGATGCTCAAGGGCATGACCGCGCAATACTTGCTCAACCGCACCTTCAAGGTCGGCAAGGGCATGACCGTGCTCATCCATGCCGCCGCGGGCGGCGTCGGCCTCATCGCCTGCCAGTGGGCGAAGCATTTGGGCGCCACCGTCATCGGCACCGTCGGCTCGAAGGACAAGGCCGACATCGCCAGGAAGAACGGCTGCGACCACACGATCCTCTATCGCGACGAGGACTTCGTCGCCAAGGTGAAGGAGTTCACCGGCGGCAAGCTGTGCGACGTGGTCTATGACGGCATCGGCAAGACCACGTTCCCGGCCTCGCTCGACTGCCTGCGCCCGCTCGGCTACTTCGTTTCGTTCGGCTCGGCCTCCGGCCAAATCGACGCCTTCAATATCAATCTTCTCCAGGCCAAGGGCTCGCTGTTCGCGACGCGGCCGACGCTGAACCATTACGCGGCCAAGCGCGAGGACCTGATGTCGATCGCCGCCGACCTGTTCAACGTGGTCGGCTCGGGCGCGGTGAAGGTCCCGATCAACCAGAAATACGCGCTCAAGGACGCGCGCAAGGCGCACGAGGATCTCGAAAGCCGCCACACCACGGGCACGTCGATCCTGATCCCGTAAAGAGGGCACGCATGACGCCGTGGGGCCGCTTCTCCTCGCTCGGTCTCGCGGCCGTGGCGCTGCTGGCCGGCCAGATGATCGCGCTCGCCGCGCTCACCTGGTGGTTCGGCCTGTCGCTATTGCGGCTGCCGAACCTCACCGGCGACGGCGTCGCGGTGACGATCATCATCCTGGTGTCGACGCCGATCGAGGTCGCGCTCTTGATGCTGTTTTCGCAGCGCACCGGCACGACCGCGGCGGATTATCTCGGCTGGACGATGCCCAAGCGCGCCGACGTCGTGTTTGGGCTCGCTGTCGTCGCGATCTTCATCGTCGTCGCCGACGTCGTGAGCTGGCTCGCCGGCCACGGCCTCGTCACGTCGTTCCAGACCGACATCTACAGCACCGCCAGTTCGCAAGGCTGGCTGGTGCTGCTGTGGTTCGCGATCATGGTGGTGACCCCATTCGGCGAGGAGACATTGTTTCGTGGTTTCCTGTTCCGCGGCTGGTTTCGCGAACCGAAGGATGCCTGGTTCGCGATCATCGGTACGGGGGTGTTGTTCGCGCTGCTGCACGTTCAGTACGACTGGTTCGTGATCGCGCAGGTCTGCGCGTTCGGCATCCTGCTCGGCTGGATGCGCTGGGTTTCAGGGTCGACCATCCTGACCATGCTGCTGCATGGCTTCATCAACTTCGAAGGCATGATCGAGACCGTGATCGGCCTGCACCGATAGCGTTCAGAGCAGCGCGGCGATACGGCCGAAAGCGGGATGCTGCGTGATCCCGGCGGGCAACCGCGGCAGGCCGATGACCGCCGCGCCGGCGGAAAAGCGCGCAATGCTGGCGACCGTGTCGTCGAGCGGCACCGTGGCGTTGTCCTTCTCGCTGACGACGATGGCGGCGATGCGTAAGGCGCGCTTCGACAACACGTCGATCGCGGTCAGCGTGTGGCTGATGGTGCCGAGATAGCCGCCGACGACGAGGATCACCGGCAGCCTGAGCGCCGCCATCCAGTCGAGCACGGTGCGGTCGGCGTCGATCGGGACCATGATGCCGCCGACGCCCTCGATAAACAAAGTGCCCTCGTGCCCGGCCACAGCGTCGCGGCTGAACGAAAGGAGGGCGTCGAAGCCGATAGTGCGGCCTTCGCGCGCGGCGGCGATATCGGGCGACAACGGCGCGCGAAAGCGAAATGGGGCGATCGCCGCGATTTCGTCGGCCGTGACGGGCCGCCCCATGGCGCGCAGCAGCACGGCCGGGTCGCTGGTCTCGACCACGGAGGAGTCATAGCCGCTGACCAGCGGCTTGAGCGCCGCGGCAACGCGGCCGTCCTGGCGCAGTTGCCGGATGAGACCCGCGGTGACGAAGGTCTTGCCGATGTCGGTGCCGGTCGAGGTGACGAAATAGGCGGTCATGCGAGAATGCGTTCGCGCACGAGGCGCGCGAGCCGCGCGATCTCCTCGTCCGGATGCAGCGCGGTGAAGGTGAGCCGCAGCCGCGCCGTTCCGGCCGGCACGGTCGGCGGACGGATCGCGGCGGCGAGGAAACCTTCCCCGGCCAGCATCTCGGATGCGTCGAGCGCGTCGTCTTCACTGCCGATCAGGACCGGGACTATGGGGCTCTGCGCTTCCGGCAGGCCGGCGGCGCGCGTGAACGCCTTGGCCTTCGTGACCGGCAGCGCGGCGTAGTCCGGCTCGCGCTCGATCAAGTCGAGCGCGGCGATGGCCCCGGCGACGATCGCCGGCGGCAGGCCGGTCGAGTAGACGAGCGTGCGCGCGCGGTTGCGCATCAATTCGATCACCGGCGCCGAGGCGCAGAGATAGCCGCCATAGGCGCCGATGGCTTTGGACAACGTGCCCATCTGGAGTGGCACGGGCACGTGCGCGTTGCCGGCGAAAGAGGAGCCGCGGCCGCCGCCCACCACGCCGAGGCCGTGTGCGTCGTCCGACATCAGCCAGGCGTCGTACTGATCGCCGAGCGCCAGCAGGTCCTCGAGCGGGGCGAGATCGCCGTCCATCGAGAACACGCCGTCGGTGACGATCAGCGCCCGGTCGTGGGCGGCGCGGTGGGTTTCGAGCAGTTCGCGCGCATGGATGGGGTGGTTGTGGCGGAAGGTGACGATCTTGCCGCGCGACAGCTGCGCGCCGGCATAGAGGCAAGCATGGGCCAGTTCGTCGATGACGATCAGGCCGTCCTCGCCGATCAGCACCGGGATGATGCCGGCATTGGCGAGATATCCCGACCCGAAAACGACCGCCGCTTCGGCGTGCTTGATCGCGGCGAGGCGGCTCTCCAGCGCGGCATAGAGTGGATGGTTGCCGGTAACGAGGCGCGAGGCGCCGGAACCGGCGCCGTATTGCGCCAGCGCCTCGGCCGCCGCCGCCTTGACCGCCGGATGCTGCGTCAGGTTGAGATAATCGTTGCAGGAGAAGGACAGCAGCCGGCGCCCGCCGCGCTCGACGAAGATGCCGTCCTCGCGCAGGGTCTCGGTCATCGCGCGACGCAGATGGCGCCGGTCGAGGTCGTCGAGTTTGTCTTGCGCGAAGGCGTCGAGCGAGTGCATCAGGGGTTCCGGTTTGGCCGTCCGGCCGAAAGGAAGCGCCAAATGGCGGAGAATACCAGAGAAAACAGCGCGCCGCCGGACTGGTATGCGGACGGCCTCCGGCACGTCTGGCTGCCTTATACGCAGATGAAGACGGCGCGCGAGCCCCTGGCCGTCGTTGCTACGGATGGCGCGCGCATCCGGCTTGCCGACGGCCGCGAACTCGTCGATGGCATTGCATCCTGGTGGACCGCCTGCCACGGCTACAATCATCCGCACATCCGCGCGGCCGTCGCTCGGCAGGCTGAGACCATGCCGCACGTGATGTTCGGCGGGCTGGTGCACGAGCAGGCGCTGACGCTCGCCAGGCGACTGGCCGCGATGTTACCGGACGGCCTCGACCGCGTGTTCTTCTCCGATTCCGGTTCTGTCGCCGTCGAGGTCGCGCTGAAGATGGCCGTGCAGTACTGGATCAACCGCCGCGTCCGCGGCCGAACGCAGTTCCTCGCGTTCAAGGGCGGCTATCACGGCGATACGATCGGCGCGATGGCGGTGTCCGATCCCGAGGAGGGCATGCACGCGCTGTTTGCCGGCGTGCTGCCCCAACAGCTCGTCGTCGACCTGCCGACGAGCGAAGAACGCGCCGCTTCACTCGATAGGCTCCTCGCCGAGCGCGCCGGCACGATCGCCGGCATCATCGTCGAGCCGCTGGTGCAGGGCGCCGGGGGCATGAAGTTTCACGACGCGGCGGTGCTGACGCGCCTGCGCGCGCTCGCCGACAAATACGACCTGCTGCTGATCTTCGACGAAATCTTCACCGGTTTCGCCCGCACCGGCGCGATGTTCGCCTGCGAGGAAGCCGGCGTGGCGCCCGACATCATTACGCTGTCGAAAGCGTTGACCGGCGGCACGCTGCCGCTCGCGGCCACCATCGCCAGCCGCAAGGTGTTCGAGGCCTTCTGGTCCGACGATCCGAAGGCGGCGCTGATGCACGGGCCGACCTTCATGGCCAATGCGCTCGCCTGCGCAGCCGCCAACGCCTCGCTCGATTTGTTCGAGCGCGAGCCGCGGCTTCGACAGGTCGCCGCGATTGCCGGGCGGCTGGAGCAGGGACTGTCCCCGTGCCGCGGCCTCCCTGGCGTGCGCGATGTGCGTGTGAAGGGTGCCATCGGCGTCGTCGAGATGGAGCCTATCGGCGACCTCGACACGCTGCGCGCGCGCTTCGTCGAAGAGGGGGTGTTCGTTCGCCCGTTCGGCAGCGTCGTTTATCTGACGCCGGCCTTCACCATCGCGCCGGACGAGCTCGACACGCTCACGCGTGCGGTCGTCAAGGTCGTGACGGGATGATGGCGGTCAATCGTCGCGCAACGGCCGCACGATGGTGACGCTGCAGCCGGCTTCCGCGGCGACCTTGGCCGAGACGCTGCCGAGCAGCGAGCGCATCAGCGAGGGGTCGCGCGCGCCGATCAGGAGGTGATCGACGCGGTTGGCGCGGGCGAACTCGACGATGGCGTCGGCCGGATCGACGCCCTCCAGCACGTGCACCGTGAGCCGCGCGCTGTCGAGCTTCAACGGCTCGGCCCAATGGCGCAGGCCCACAAGCCGGTCGACCTGCTTGCTGTGGCCGCCGGCATCGAGCGTCGTGTCGATCGCGAGGCGATGCACCTTATTGACGTTGATGCAGGCGAGCCGCGCGGCCGGTAATGTCGCGAGGATGCGCCGCGTGGTGATCCGCAGCGCGTCGTTGAGCGAAACGTCGGCGGCGAGATCGACGGCGGTGGCGACGATCGGCGCGGCGGCAAGCTGCGCGGTGACGTCGGTCTTGCGGCGCGGCTGGGTGAGATCGGTGTTGAAACGGCGCCGCAGCACGACCGTGAAGGGGTCGCGCCGCAGGCGTTCCGAGCGCTGCGTCAGCTTCACCTGGTCCGGGTGGCCGAGGTCGAAGGCGAGCTGCGCCGCGGTCGGATAACGCCACGACGCCTCGATCTCGAGGCAGCGCAGCACGATCTCCTGCAGCCACGGCGGGTAGTCGGGCCTGAGCTTGCGCGGCGGCACGGGATCGCGCCACAGCCGCCGCCGCATGGCGCGCAGCGTCTCGCCCTCGCCGAACGGCCGCAGGGCGGTCGAAAAGAAATACAGCAGCACACCGAGCGCGAAGATGTCGCTGCGCGGATCGCTGCGGTTGCCCTTCAATTGCTCCGGCGACATGTAGGGCGCGGTGCCGAAGGGCACGCGGAATTCCTCCTGCATCAAATCGGGCAGTTGCGCGTGATGCGACAGGCCGTAGTCGAGCAGCACCGCCTCGCCGCCCGGACGGAACACGATATTGCTCGGCTTGATATCGAGATGGACGACGTTCTGGCGATGCAGCGCGCAGACCGCGGTGGCGATCTTCGCGCCGAGCGAGGCGGCCTCGTTATAGGGCAGTGGCAGCTCCTTCAGCCGCGACAGCAGCGACCGGCCGTCAATCCGCTCCATCACGATATAGGGCTGCACGGAGAAGTCGCCGGCGGCGACGAATTTCGGCACGTGCGGGCCGGACAGCCGCGGCATGATCATCTGCTCCATCTCGAAGCCGACGACCGCGGCCGGGTCGGCGCCTTCCTTGATGAGCGGGACCTTCATCAGCAGCGGCGTTGTGTCGCCGGGCCGCGTCACAAGCCAGAGCTCGGACATGCCGCCGCGATGGACCAACTCCCCGAGCCGGAAGCCGTCGATCACTGTGCCGGGCGCGAGCGTGGGCTTGACCATTACGTGCCCCGGTAAAGCCGGTCGGCGAGCCAGTCGGGCAGGCCTTTGGCTCGGATTGCCGCGGCGGCTGCGTCGATATCGTACGGCGTGCGGCGGAAACTGACCTCGCGTTTGTCCGTGTCGAGCATCAGCCACGAGGCGGCGGGATCGCCGTCGCGCGGCTGCCCGACGCTGCCCGCGACGATGAGCCAGCGCCGCCCCGGCAATAGCGGGATCGGCACGCCGGTGACCGGCGTGAACGCGGTCATTTTCGCGGTCGCCGACAGTGAATAGACTGCCGGGCGATGGATGTGCCCGCAAAACGAGACCTGCGCGTGCGCGGCCTGGATGCTGCGCGCGGCGTCCGCGGTCGAGGCGACGTAGCCCCAGCCGCGCGGATTGCTCGCGTCGGCGTGCACGTAGAGGCGGTCGTCTTCGCTGGCCGTAAGCGGCAGCCGCGCCAGGAAATCGCGCGCCGGTCTGCCAAGCTCGCCGCGCGTCCATTCAATGGCGATCTTGGCCTCGATGTTCATCGTTTCGCGCGGATCGGAGACGGCGCAGTCGTGATTGCCGAGCACTGCCGGCGCGCCGTTACCCGCCAGGCTCATCACCGTTTCGACCGCCCATTCGGGATCGGCGCCGTAGCCGACATAATCGCCGAGCAGCGCGAAGCGCCGCGCGCCGTTTGCGCGCGCCTCGTCGATGCAGGCCGAAAAGGCCTGCCGGTTGGCGTGGATGTCGGCGAAGAGGGCGATCAGCATGGGGTTCGTGCCAGGACAGCCTGACGGCAGGCGCGATCGTCTCGTTGACCTTTGTCAACGTACGCTCCCTGCCGTTTGCATAATTAGCATGAATGTGACGTGCGCCATGCGGGCGCGCGGCACGGGAGGGCAAACATGCGGACAGGATGGTCATTGTCGCTGGCGGCCGGAGCAGTCGTCCTGGCGCTGCTGCTGACGGATCGTGCCGGCGCCGTCACCATGCCCGGCGCGGCGCAATTGCCGGAAGCCGCGCATGACATCGGCGCGGTCGAGCAGGCGCGCACTATCTGCCGCCGCTGGTGGAACGGCTATCGCTGGCGCACGCGCTGCTACTGGGTGCCGGGTCATGGCTATTGGGCGCCGCGACCGTGGCGCCGCCTCCCTCGCGAGTAGCCCGGCGGAATAATCTAGAAGCCGACGACGCTGCCGTGCAGGTCGTAAGCGTCGGCGCGCTCGATCTTGACGGTCGCGATCTCGCCGACGCGCAAGGGGCGGCGGCTCGCGACATAGACCGTGCCGTCGATCTCCGGCGCATCGGCCATCGAGCGGCCCTTCGATACGCTCGGGCCGACCTCGTCGATGATGACCTGCTGGCGCGTGCCGACCTTGCGCTTCAACCGCCGCGCCGAGATCTTCTGCTGCGTCTGCATGAAACGGTGCCAGCGCTCTTCTTTTATTTCATCGGGCACCGCCGCCGCGAGATCGTTCGCCGGCGCGCCCTTGACCGGCTCGTATTTGAAGCAGCCGACGCGATCGAGCGCGGCCTCGTCGAGCCACTGCAACAGGTACTCGAAGTCGGCGTCGGTCTCGCCGGGGAAGCCGACGATGAAGGTCGAGCGCAGCGTGAGGTCCGGGCACACGTCGCGCCAGCGCGCGATGCGCTCGAGCGTCTTCTCCTGCGCCGCCGGCCGCTTCATGCGTTTGAGGACATCGGGCGATGCATGCTGGAACGGAATGTCGAGATAGGGCAGCACGCGCTTCTCGGCCATCAGCGGGATGACCTCGTCGACATGCGGGTAGGGGTAGACGTAATGCAGCCGCGTCCACACACCGAGCTCGCCGAGCGCGCTCGCGAGATCGATGAACTTCGCGCGCACGTCGCGGTCGCGCCATTTGCTAGCGGCGTATTTGATGTCGACACCATAAGCCGACGTGTCCTGCGAGATGACGAGCAATTCCTTGACGCCGGCGGCGACGAGCTTCTCGGCTTCGCGCAGCACGTCGGCGGCGGGACGTGAGACGAGATCGCCGCGCAGCCTCGGAATGATACAGAACGAGCAGCGGTTGTTGCAGCCTTCGGAAATCTTCAGATAGGCGTAGTGCCGCGGCGTCAGCTTGATGCCTTCCGGCGGCACGAGGTCGAGGAACGGATCGTGCTGCGGCGGCAGCGCGCGGTGCACGGCGTCGAGCACGCTCTCATATTGCTGCGGCCCGGTGACGGCGAGCACACCGGGATGCACCTTGGTGATGGTCTCGGGCTCGGCGCCCATGCAGCCGGTGACGATGACCTTGCCGTTCTCCTTGAGCGCGCCGCCGATCGCCTCGAGCGATTCAGCCTTGGCGCTGTCGAGGAAACCGCAGGTGTTGACGATGACGAGATCGGAACCGGCGTGATCGCGCGACAGCGCGTAGCCTTCCGCGCGCAGGCGCGTGACGATGCGCTCGGAATCGACCAGCGCCTTGGGGCAGCCGAGCGAGACGAAGCTCACCTTGGGAGATGTGGCGCCGGTATCCTGCATGAGGGAGGGAGCTAGCGGCGATTGCCGCCGAGATCAAGCTAGCGGTTCCGCAGCGCCTCGGCTTCCCGGTAGAATCTCTTCTCCCAGGCCTTCTGATTGTCCACGCCCTCGCGGATAAATGGCGTGAACACGGCAAGATGCAAGAGCAGCCAGTTGAAGAAGCGGGCCGGCTGGCGCATCGGCTTGACGAAATCGACGAACAGCACGACGCGGGTATGCGCCGTATCGTTCCAGGCTTCGTGCTCATAGGCATCGTCGAAGATGACGGCCTCGCCTTCCTTCCAGCGGTACAGCTCGTTCTCGACGCGGATGCCGAGCTGATCGCGCGGCTCGGGAATGATGAGGCCGAGATGCAGCCGCAGCACGCCGTTGTAGGGCCCGCGATGCGGCGGCAAATGCTTGCCGGGCTCCAGGATCGAGAACATCACCGTGATGAGCCCGGGAATCTTCTGGCATGCCCGCCAGGTCTGCGGACACAACGCGATGTTGGCGTCGGAGCGGAAGCCGTAACCGGCAAGGAAGAACGTCTTCCAGCCGCGGTCCTGGCTGATGGTGACGACGTCGGTGGCAAGTTCGTGGAAGCCGGGCAGCTCTTCCTTGCGCGACAGAACCCGGTCAAGCTCGGTACGGATTGTGCGCCACTCGGCTTCGACCTCCTGCGTCCATGGAAAAGCCCCGTGCCGGTAGATCGGCGGGTTTCCGACCTTGCTGCACGTGAGGTTGAGCCGCTCCGCCGCGGCGACGATGCGCATGAAGAAGCGGGTGATGAGGCTCGGGCGTTCCAGCGGCTTGATGCCGGCGGTGCCGAAGCGCTGGCTTGGCTGAACCTGCCCGGCTCCGCTTTGGCCTCGTGCGACGCTACTCACCGGCTGCTCCCCGCGCATGAGCGCGCGCTGACGGCCCCCCGGTCATCCTTCTCGTCCGGTATGGTAGCAACGGCGCGCACGGGCCGGAAGCGCACTAAAGCCGCAGCATCGTCACGCGCGGTTGGCGCCGGCCACAACCGGCGCTATCGTGCCGGAATCGGGGGAACTCGCATGAAGTCCATGCTGCTTGTGATCGCTCTGCTGCTTGGCGGCATTGGGGTTCCGGCGGGCGGCGCGCTGGCCAGCGATGCCCCGGTCTGGCGCGCGCCGGCCTCGGCCGACAAGGTGCCGGCGTTCCCGCGCAGCAGCCGCGCCCAGGCGATCTGGGACTCGGGCGCCTGCTGGAGCGAGTGCGGTTCCCGCTGCGCCTGGGGTCTCGCCATGTGCCTTACCCAGGACACGCAGGGAAATTGCCTCACGCGCACCGACCGTTGCGACCGCGCCTGCCAGCGCCAATGCCGGACACGGGGCGGGCCTTATGTTCCGCTCGATTAAGTCTGGTGCGCAGGAAACGCTCGCAGCATAGAGCCGGCAAGAAAAGCACAGCCGTCAAATAATACCCTTTGCAGGGAACTTCTGCGTCTTTCTTCGCCTTCTATCGGGGCCTCAATGCGATAAAGTGCGCGCTCGCGGTTGGTTGAGTAATGGAACGATCAAACATCACCGCCCTGCCGGCGCGTGTATCGCCGAGTCGAGGCGACTTCGTCGCCTCGCTCATGGAGGACGAGCGATATCGGCTGCTGGTCGAGGCGATCACCGACTATGCCATCTACATGATCGATGCCGCGGGCATCGTGAGCAGCTGGAATTCCGGCGCCGAGCGCTTTAAGGGCTACAAGGCCGGCGAAATCATCGGGCGCCATTTCTCGCAGTTTTATACCGACGAGGACAAAGCGCGCGGGCTTCCTTCGTACGCGCTTGAAACGGCTGCGCGCGAAGGCAAGTTCGAAAGCGAGGGCTGGCGTGTCCGCAAGGATGGCACCCGCTTCTGGGCGTCGGTCATCGTCGATCCCATCCGTTCGCCGGCGGGCGACATCGTCGGCTTTGCCAAGATCACGCGCGATCTGACCGACCGCAAAGCAGCCGAGGATGCGCTCAGGCGCAGCGAAGAGCAGTTCAAGCTGCTGGTGCGCGGCGTGACCGACTATGCCATTTACCTGCTCACGCCCGATGGTCACGTGGCGAGCTGGAATCTCGGCGCGGAAAG
>DATNBL010000030.1:0-2835 GCA_035571935.1 Pseudolabrys sp. | reverse complement strand
CTGGGTCCGCACCGGCGATACGCCGCCGGGCGAGCGCCAGAAGATGCACAAGCGGCCGCCGCACATCGTCGTGACGACGCCGGAATCGCTTTACATCCTGCTCGGCTCGCAGTCGGGCCGCGCCATGCTGGCGACGACGCGACGCGTGATCGTCGACGAAATCCACGCCGTCGCCCAGACCAAGCGCGGCGCGCATCTGGCGCTGTCGCTCGAACGGCTGGCGGCGCTGTGCGGCGACCGACTGCAACGCATCGGCCTGTCAGCGACGCAGAACCCGATCGAGACGGTGGCGCATCTCCTGGTCGGCGCGGCACCGGACGGGCGGCCCGCGGCCGAGGTGACGATTGTCGATTCAGGGCATCAGCGCACCCGCGACCTGAGCATCGAGGTGCCGGCCGCGCCGCTCGAAGGCGTGATGTCGGGCGAGACCTGGCTGCAAGTCTATGAGCAGGTGACGAACCTGATCGCGGCGCACCGCACCACGCTGGTCTTCGTCAACACGCGCCGCATGGCCGAACGCGTCGCGCGGCAACTCTCCGACCGGCTCGGCGAGGCCGCCGTCACCGCGCATCACGGCAGCATGGCGAAGGAGCATCGGCTCGACGCCGAGCAACGCCTGAAGCGGGGCGAATTGAAGGCGCTGGTTGCGACCGCGTCGCTGGAACTCGGCATCGATATCGGCGACGTCGATCTCGTCGTGCAGCTCGGCTCGCCGCGTTCCATCGCCAGTTTTCTCCAACGCGTCGGCCGCTCCGGCCATGCGGTCGGCGGATTGCCCAAGGGCCGGCTGTTCCCGATGTCGCGCGACGACCTGGTGGAGTGCGCGGCGCTGCTCGACAGCGTGCGGCGCGGCGAGCTCGACAAGCTCGCCCTGCCCGATCAGCCGCAGGACGTGCTGGCGCAGCAGATCGTCGCCGAGACCGCGGCGCAGGACTGGCCCGAGCAGGAACTCTACGATCGGTTCCGCCGCGCCTGGCACTACCGCAATCTCGGCCGCGCGGAATTCGACGCAATCCTCCGCATGCTCGGCGAGGGTTTTTCGACCCAGCGCGGTCGGCGCGGCGCGCTGATCCATCATGACAGCATCAACCACGTCGTGCGCGGCCGGCGCGGCGCGCGGATGACGGCGCTGACCTCGGGCGGCACCATTCCCGACACCGCCGACTATCAGGTTCTGCTCGAACCGGAGAACCAGATCATCGGCACGGTGCACGAGGATTTCGCCGTTGAAAGTCTCGCCGGCGACGTGTTCCAGCTCGGCAACAGCGCCTATCGCATCATGCGCGTCGAGCGCGGCGTGGTTCGGGTCGAGGACGCGCACGGCCAGCCGCCGACCATTCCGTTCTGGCTCGGCGAGGCGCCGGCGCGCTCCAACGAATTGTCGGCGTCGGTGGCGCGGCTGCGCGAGGAAATCGCGATGCGGCTCGGCGGCGATCCGACCGGCGAGGCGACGCAGGCCTGGGCGGCGAAGGAGCTCGGCCTCAGCGAAGCCGCCGCGCGTCAGCTTGTCGAATATCTCGCCGCCGCGCTGGCGGCGCTTGGCGCCATGCCGACGCAGGACCGGATCGTGCTCGAACGCTTTTTCGACGAGGCCGGCGGGCAGCAGCTTGTCGTGCATTCGCCGTTCGGCGGGCGGCTCAACCGCGCCTGGGGCCTGGCGCTGCGCAAGCGCTTCTGCCGCAAGTTCAATTTCGAACTGCAAGCCGCCGCGACCGAGGACAACATCATCCTGTCGCTGACCTCGGCGCATAGTTTCGAACTGGCCGAGGCGGCGCGTTATCTCCATTCGGCGAGCGTGCGCAACGTGCTGGTCCAGGCGCTGCTCGACGCGCCGATGTTCAACACGCGCTGGCGTTGGGTCGCCGGTATTTCGCTCGCCCTGCCCCGCTTCCAGGGCGGCAAAAGAATCCCGCCGCAATTCGCGCGCATGCAGGCCGAGGATCTGGTCGGCGCGGTATTCCCCGATCAGATCGCCTGCGCCGAAAATCTGGTCGGCGAGCGCGAGGTGCCCGATCATCCGCTGGTCAACCAGACGATCTGGGATTGTCTCCACGAGGCAATGGATATCGACGGGCTGGAGCGGCTTCTGTCGCGTATCGAGGGCGGCGAAGTTGCCGTGGTGGCGCGCGATCTGACCCAGCCCTCACCGCTCGCGCTCGAAGTGCTGTCGGCGCGGCCTTACGCCTTCCTCGACGACGCGCCGCTGGAAGAACGCCGCACCCAGGCGGTGATGGCGCGGCGCTGGATGTCGCCCGAGGACGCATCGGAACTCGGGAGGCTCGATGCCGAAGCGATCGCGCGCGTGCGCAGCGAGGCCTGGCCCGATCCGACCAACGAGGACGAGCTGCACGATGCGCTGCAATGGCTGAGCTTCCTCAGCGCCGATGAAGCCGCCAACCCGCCGGAATGGGGCGTGTGGCTCAAAAAGCTCGCGAACGACCGGCGCGCGGTGAAGCTGACGTTGCCCGGCGCGACGCTGTGGGTCGCCGCCGAGCGTCAGGCGGAATTCGCCGACTGGCCGCGCGACGAGGCGCTGGTCGAAATCGTGCGCGGCCGCCTCGAAGGCCTTGGCCCCGTGACCGAAGCCGCGCTCGCGGCGTCGATGGGATTGAAGGCGGAGCAAGTCGCCGGCGCGCTGATGGCGTTGCAAGCCGAAGGCTTCGCGATGCGCGGCCGCTTCACGCCGGGCACCGCTATCGACGAGTGGTGCGACCGGCGGCTGCTGGCGCGCATCCATCACTACACCATCCGCCGCCTGCGGGCCGAGATCGAGCCGGTCGCCGCCAAGGATTTCCTGCGCTTCCTGTTCGCATGGCAGCGCGTCACCAAGGAATC
>DATNBL010000029.1:0-3944 GCA_035571935.1 Pseudolabrys sp. | reverse complement strand
GATGGCGATCACGGCGTCGAAGCTCGCCACCGCCTCGTCCAGGCGGTTGAGCGCGTTGAGCACCAGGCCGTAATTGATCAGCACGTCAGGCGAGCGCGGCTCGGCCGCGAGCGCGCGCGACATCAGGCGTAGCGCCTCGCCCAACTGGCCGTGCTGAAGCTTGATGACGCCGAGCATGTGCAGCGCGTCGAAATGATCGGGCTTGGCCGACAGCACGTCGGCATAAAGCTCGGCCGCCCGCGGCAGACGCCCGTCGCGGTGCGCCTCGATCGCCTCGGCAAAGGTCGCCTCGGTTGCGTTTGCGGATTGCGCCATGATCCCCCTGCGCGGCTTAATGGAGGTAATTAGGCCCGGCGGGCTGAGTCGTCTAGCGGGCTTTCCTACTGCCGAATCAGGAGAATTCGGCGTGCTCGTGGTAGGCGCGGCGCAGCGCGGTGGCGAGGAGGCCGGGCGCGCCATTGCCGACCGCGCGGCCATCGATGCGCACCACCGGCTGCACGGTCTGGCTCGCCGAGGTGATGAAGGCCTCGCGCGCGCTATAGGCTTCCTCCACCGTAAAGGCGCGCTGTTCGAAGGCGACGCCTTGCGCCTTGGCCACCTCGATCACGACCGAACGGGTGATGCCAGACAGGATGTCGTTGCCGAGCGGCCGCGTGATCAGCGTGCCCTCGCGCGAGACGATCCAGGCATTGGACGAGGCGCCCTCGGTGACGCGGCCCTGTGCATCGACCAGCCAGGCCTCGCGCGCGCCCTGCTCGCGCGCCGCCTGCTTCGCCAGCACATTGGGCAGAAGCGCAACCGACTTGATGTCGACGCGGCCCCAGCGGATGTCGGGCACGGTGACGACGGCGACGCCTTCGGCGGCGAGCGCCTCCAGTCGCGCCGGATCGTTGCCGCGCGCGGTTACCACCAGCGATGGCTTCGTGCCGGCCGCCGGAAAGGGGAAGTCGCGGCTGGCAACGCCGCGCGTTACCTGTACGTAGACGATGCCGTCGATCACGCGATTGCGCCGCACCGTCTCGTGCATCACCACCGATAACGCCGCCGCCGACATCGGCCGCGCGATCTTGAGTTCGTTGAGCGAACGCGCCAGCCGCGCCATGTGCCGACGCTCGTCGACCAGGCGCCCTCCCCGCACCTCGCAGACTTCATAGACGCCATCGGCGAATTGATAGCCGCGGTCCTCGACCGGGACCGCCGCGCGCGCCCCCGGCAGGTAGCGGCCATTGACGTAAGCGACGCGGGACATGAGCTATTTGTCATTCCGGGACGCGCCGTAGGCGCGGACCCGGAATCCAGGATGAATTACCGGAGCGTTGCTCTGGATTCCGGGTTCACGCGCTGCGCGCGTGCCCCGGAATGACGGCGAAAAGAACATGCTAGCCGATCCCCAGCGCCTTGAGCTTGCGGTGCAGCGCCGAGCGCTCCATGCCGACGAACTCGGCGGTGCGCGAGATATTGCCGCCGAAGCGGCTGATCTGCGCCACCAAATATTCGCGCTCGAAAACTTCGCGCGCGTCGCGCAGCGCCAGCCCCATCAGATGCTCGCCGCCATTGCCGTTCGGCATGTTCGGCACCATCGAGCCGACGTCAGGCGGCAGCATGCTCGCGTCCATCACCGCCTCCGGATCGCCGCCGGCCAAAATCATCAGCCGCTCGATATTGTTGCGCAGCTGGCGCACGTTGCCAGGCCAGTTGTGCGATTGCAGCACGGCCATGGCGTCCTCGCCGATGCGGCGCTTGGGCAGGCCGGTCGCCTGCGAGATCTGGTCCATGAAGAAGTCCACCAAAGTCGGAATATCCTCGCGCCGTTCGGCGAGCGGCGGCACCCGGATCGGCACCACCGAGAGCCGGTGGTAGAGATCCTCGCGGAATTTGCCCTCGGCGATTTCGGCCTCCAGGTTGCGGGCGGTGGACGATACGATGCGCACGTCGACCGCGACCTTGCCGGCCCCGCCAACGCGCTGGAAGGTCTGGTCGACCAGCACGCGCAGGATCTTGTTTTGCGTTTCGCGCGGCAGATCGGCGATGTCGTCGATGAACAGCGTGCCGCCATGCGCCTCTTCGAGCGCGCCCGGCTTGCGGCTCTCCGCGCCGTTGCCGCCGTCGACCCCGAACAATTCGATCTCCATCCGCTCGGGCGTGATGGCGGCGGCGTTGATCACCACGAACGGCCCATTGGCGCGCGCCGACAGCTGATGGATGTTGCGCGCGGCCAATTCCTTGCCGGCGCCGGAAGGCCCGACGATCAAAATGCGGCTGTTGGTCGGCGCGACGCGCTCGACGGTCTGGCGCAATTGCGATATCGCCGCCGACTGCCCGATCAATGTCGGCGTCTGCGGCGTCATCTGCTTGAGCTGCTTGACTTCGCGCTTGAGCCGCGAGGTCTCGAGCGCCCGCTCGGCCACCAGCACCAGGCGGTCGGCCTTGAACGGCTTTTCGATGAAGTCATAGGCGCCGTGCTTGATGGCGGCGACCGCGGTTTCGATATTGCCGTGGCCGGAGATCATCACCACCGGCATTTCCGGATGTTCCTGCTTGAAAGCGTTGAGCAATTGCAGGCCGTCGAGTTTGCTGCCTTGCAGCCAGATGTCGAGGAAGACCAGGTTCGGCCGGCGCGCGACGATCGCCGCCAGCGCCTCGTCGCTGTTGCGCGCGGTGCGGGTGACGTAGCCCTCGTCCTGCAGGATGCCGGCCACCAGGTCGCGGATATCGGCCTCGTCGTCGACGATCAGAATTTCGGCGCTCATGCGGTCACTCGTTCACGCTCTTTTCGAGTTCGGGTTGGCCAATCGGCGCCTTGCCGGCGGCCGAGAAGCGGATGCGCACCAGCGCGCCGCGCTGGCCCGGGATCTTCTCGGCGGCGTCGCGCAACTCGATCTGTCCGCCATGCTCCTCGACGATGCGGCCGACGATCGCCAAGCCGAGCCCGGTGCCCTTTTCGCGCGTGGTGACGTAGGGCTCCAGCAGCCGGCTGCGTTTTTCCTTCGGCAGGCCGATGCCGTTGTCGACCACGTCGATGACGATGTCGTCGCCCTCGCGCGCCGCAAAGACGCGGATCCTCCCCTTACCCAGCTCGGCCGGCGGCACCGCGGCGATCGCTTCGGCCGCGTTCTTGATGACGTTGGTCAAGGCTTGCGCGATCAGCCGGCGGTCGAAATGCGCCGGCATCGGGTCTTGCGCGATCTCGGCGTCGATATCGATGTCGGCATTGCCGACCCGCATCAAAAACACCGTCTGCCGCACGGTGTCGGCGACGTCGTCGGCGGCCATCACCGGTTTGGGCATGCGCGCGAAGCGCGAGAACTCGTCGACCATGCGCTTGATGTCGTCGACCTGGCGCACGATGGTTTCGGTGCACTGCTCGAACACCTCGCGGTCGTCGACGATCACCTTGCCGTATTTCCGGCGCAGGCGTTCGGCCGAGAGCTGGATCGGCGTCAACGGGTTCTTGATCTCGTGCGCGATGCGGCGCGCGACGTCGGCCCAGGCGGAGGTGCGCTGCGCCGCCACCAGCTCGGTGATGTCGTCGAGCGTGATGACGTAGCCACGATCGGAATCGGCCGACTGCTCGCTGGTCACGCGCACCGACAGATTGCGCTCGCGGCCGTTGCGGCTGATGGTGACCTGGTCCTGGCTGCGCGTGCCGGTGCGCGCCGCGGCCAGGATGTCGGCGATTTCGGGAAACACCTCGGTCAGCGGCTTGCCGAGCGATTCGGCCTCGCTGCGGCCGATCAGCCGCTCGGCCGAGCGATTGAGGATGCTGACCGCGCCGTCGCCGTGGACGCCGATGACGCCGGCGCTGGCGCCGGCCAGCACCGCTTCGGTGAAACGACGGCGGCTGTCGATCACGTCGCGCGCGCGCATGATGTCGTCGCGCTGGGTGCGCAGTTCCTGCGTCATGCGGTTGAAGGTCTCGCCCAGATTGGCGAGGTCGCCTTCCA
>DATNBL010000028.1:0-6271 GCA_035571935.1 Pseudolabrys sp. | reverse complement strand
ACCACCATCGGGTTGATGGCACGGCCGACGTCGTCGACCGCGACGTAGCCGACCAGGTCGAGCGCGCCCGTCTCCGGATCGATCTCGACTTCGCAGACATGGGCGCCGTATGGAAAACCGAGCTGGCGAATGGTCTCGTCGGAGGTGGCGGCGAGCGTCCCGCGCAAATCCTCCGGCAATGTCTGGTCATTCTTCTCCGCCGCCGCCGCGACGTCGAAGATGCCGACGGCGCGGTCGGTGCCTTTGACGGTGAAGCGCCCCGCCGCAAAGCCGATGTCGTCCTCGGCGGCTTCCAGCACGTGGGCGGCGATCTTCTTGCCCTTGTCGACGATGGCGTCCGACGCGTTGCCCATGACGATGCCGGCCAGCCGCATGGAGCGTGCCGAATGCGAGCCGCCGCCTTCCTTGACGATGTCGGTGTCGCTTTCGAACACGTGCACGTCGTCGAACGGCACGCCGAGCCATTCCGCCACGCATTGGGCGAACGTCGTCTCGTGGCTCTGGCCGCTCGACAGCGTGCCGACCACGACGTCGACCTTGCCGCTGCCGTGCACGGTGATATCGGCGCGCTCGCGCGGATAGCCGCCGGTGGTTTCCAGGTAGCTGCACAGGCCGATGCCGCGCAGCCGCTTGCGCCGGCGCGCTTCGGCGCGGCGCTTCTTGAAACCGCGCCAGTCGCCGAGTTCCATGGCCTGGTCCATCACCGCCCTGTAGGTGCCGTTGTCGTAGGTGATGCCCTGCGGATTCTTGTATGGGAACGCCGACGGCGGAATGAGATTGCGCCGGCGCAGCGCGACGCGATCAAAGCCGTGCTCCTGCGCGGCTTTGTCGATCAGCCGCTCGATCACGTAGATCACTTCCGGGCGGCCGGCGCTGCGATACGGCGTCGTGCACATCGTATTCGTCAACGCCGCTTGCGCGCGTATGTGCGACACCGGAATGCGGTAGCCGGAGGTGGCCAGGCCGACGCCCTTGACCAGCGGCACGTACGAGCCGCTGTGCGCGCCGACATTGCTGAGGTTTTGGCTGCGCAGCGCCAGAAAGCGGCCGTCGGCGTCGAGCGCCAGCTCGGCGGTCACGGTGAGATCGCGGCCCATGTAATCGGTGACGAACGCTTCGTGGCGCTCGGCGGTCCACTTCACCGGCCGGCCGACCTTGCGCGAACCCCAGACCACCAGCGCGAATTCGGGAAAGAAGCTGTTGCGGGTGCCGAAATTGCCGCCGATCTCGCGGGCGATGACGCGCACATTGTCGAACGGCACGCCGAGGATCTGCGCGATCTCGCGTTTTTGCCGCACGATGCCGCCGGAGCCGGCATAGAGCGTGTAACGCCCGCTCTCGGAATCGTAGACGCCGAGCGCGGAGCGCGGCTCCATCGGCACGCCGGTGACGCGGTTGAGCCAGGTGTCGAGCCGCGTCACGTGGGCGGCGCGCGCGAACGCCGCGTCGACTGCGGCGGCGTCGCCGACTTCGGCGTCGATCATGACATTCGGCAGGTCGTCGTAAAGCCGCGTCGCGCCGGTTTCCGTAGACGCCTTCGGATCGGTGACGACAGGCAGCGGCTCGTACTCGACCGTGACTTTTTCGGCGGCGTCCTTCGCCGCAGCGAGCGTCTCGGCGATCACGAAGGCCACCGCGGCGCCGACATGGCGGACGCGGTCGGCCGGCAGCACGTGATGCGGCGCCGCCGGTACCGGCGAGCCGTCGCGGTTCTTCAATACGATGTCGGGCGGCGTGCCGGGCGCGGCGAGATGCGGGATGCGGTTGAGCCCGTCGGCGCGCGCGTCTTCGCCGGTGAGCACCGCGAGGACGCCCGGCATGGCGCGCGCTGCCGCGGTGTCGATGCCGGCGATGCGCGCATGCGCGTGCGGCGAGCGCACCACGGCGGCGTAGACCTGGCCGGGCAGAATGAAATCGTCGCTATAGCAGCCGCGCCCGGTGACGAGGCGAAGGTCCTCTTTGCGGCGGACCGCATCTCCGATGTTCGCGTGCATGTGAGCCGAATGTGAGAGAAGGCGGGCCGCCATATTCTCACAGCAGCGCCGTCGCGGCTAGCGGGGTGGAACATTGGGGCGATGAAGTACGCTCTCTTCACCTCTCCCCGGAGGGGAGAGGTCGAGCGAGTGCAGCGAGCGAGGGTGAGGGGGTTCGGATGCCGCAGAATTTTCTGAAACTTCCGAACCCCCTCACCCCAACCCTCTCCCCTGCGGGGAGAGGGAGCGCGCCGCGCGAGCGGCCACGCTGTCGCGTGGGTTACGCCGAGTAGCTCAGCGCGTCGGGGCTGCGCTCCTTGAGGTACTCATCGAGGCCCCAGCGTTCGACCTGCGCGAACACTTCGTCGAAATCCTCGCGCGGCAGCGGCGCATTGACGAAGCGCTCGCCGCGGCCGAACAGGGAAAAATTCCACGGATGGAAGTTTTCGAATTCCGCCGGCACCGCGAGCTTCCACAGCGGCAGGTATTTGGGCAGATCGGCCGTCAACGCCTGTTCGGCGCGGTTGAGCGCGCGCATGTAGCCGTGCACCACTTCGGCCGGCGCGTTGCCCGGCACCCACCACACGGTCTTGAACGTGTCCTCGATGACCTTGCGCAGGCCGAGCTGCTCGGCCATGGCGATCTGCGGCGGCAACAGACTCGCGGCCTCGACTTCGCCATCGAGCAGCGCCCTGAGCCGGGCGCCGAAGCCGCCGGTATTGACCGTCTTGATCTTCTCTAGCGGCAGATATTTTTCCAGCCGGTACGGCACGTTGAAATGGCTGCCGGCGCGCATGCCGACCGCGACCGGTACGTTGGCGAGATCGCGCGGCTCGCGGATCTTCGAATCCGGCCGCACGAAAATCGCCCACGGCGACAAGCCGTAGCCTTCGGTCACGGCGCGGCCCATGCCGGCGCTGGCATTGCAGATGGTGCCCCACAGGCAGGCGCCCTGCACCACCTCGACTTTATCTTCGGTGTAAGGGCGGTCCTGCGGCCGCTGGAAATACTCGAATTCCTTCCAGCTCGATTGCGTGCCGCGGAATGTCTTCCAGTCGAACTCGACGTCGAGGCCTTCGGCGGCGAAAAAGCCTTCCTGCATGGCGACGAAATCGTTCAGTCCCATGCCTTTCGGCGCGACCTTGACGGGGATGAGGCGCGTGGCCATGACGATGTACTCCCTGTTGTTTGTTGTTTTAGTTCACCTCATCCTGAGGTGCGAGCGAAGCGAGCCTCGAAGGATGAGGCCGAGGCGCGCTCGGGCCTCGCCCTTCGAGGCTCGGCGCTTCGCGCCGAGCACCTCAGGGTGAGGATAACGGGTAACGCTCCGCTTGCACGGAGCGTCCCGCATTTCGCTTCGCGGCCGTTACGACACCAGCGACAGCGTCGCCTTCTCGTATTGGCCGGCGCCCATCTCGCCTTCCGGGAACATGTGGTGGTCGGCGATCCACTCGAACGATTCCTCGTAGACCTCCTTGGTGTACGGCTCGAACACCAGCCGCTCGCCGGGTCCCCAGCGCCGCGTATCCATCATCGGATGGTACCGGTCCGGGAACTCCTTCTTGTAATAGTGCGTGTACAGCTCCGGCCGCAGATCGATGTCGCGTTGCGCCTTGCGTAGCGCGCGGAAGAACTTGCGCAAGTCTTCCGGATCGGGATCGCCGTGGATCATGGTGGCCATCATGAACGTCGAGTCGATGACTTTGCGGAAGCCGAGCTGCTCGGCAAAGTAATACGGCCCGCTGAAGAGACTTACCGCCGGCGCCTTGCCGTCGATCAGCTGCTGCATGCGCGCAAACAGCATGCCGTCGGCGTAATGCAGCTCGATCTCCTCCGGCTTGAGATACTGCTCGACCGCCTGGATTGTGGCGTAGTGGCTGCCCGATTGGTAGCCGACCGAAATCGGCACGCCGGCGAGATCGGCTGGCGTCTTCACCGGCGAGTCCGCCGGCACGAACACGCCGGCCGGCGACACCGAATAGACGTCGGCATACATCCGGCCGAGGCCCTTGGAGGCGGCGACGTTGATGGTCCAGTGGCAGGCGCAGCTCACGTTCGACTTGCGCCCGGCCTCGATCGACTGATAGGCGCCGACCTTGTCGCCCTTGTCGTGGTGCTTGCCGTCGCTCGATCGCACCAGCTCGCGAAATTCGTAGTCCAAGCCTTCGGCGCGGAAATAGCCCTTCTCCTCGGCCACCCATTCGTGCAGCCGGAAGTGCGGTTCGATGAGGAATTTCGCCATTGAGTGTTTCTCCGTGTTTGGCGTGAGTGTCAGCAACAGGTTTGTTGATCGTCGGTCTTGCCGTGCGGGCGCGCGGCGCGGCGCCCGTTGGTCTTGCGCGCGGGCGCATCGTGCTCGGCGACGCGGCGGGCGCGGATCATCTTGACGTGGTCGTCCATCAGGGCGCGGGCCCCGCTCGGGTCGTGCAGCTCGATCAGGTCGGCGAGCTTGCCGTGCACCTCGAGAATGTGGCGGGCGAGCTTCGGCGTCGCGGTGACGTTGCGGCGTGGCCACGACACGTGCTCGAGCGAAATCAGCTGCACGATCAGCACGCGGTTATGCGAGGCCTCGGCCACGGCGAGATGAAAGTCGCGCGACAGCCGGGTGAACTCGTCGAGATCGTCCATCGCCGCCTCGGCCTCGCGCAGCAGCCGGCGTAGTTTTTCGACGTCGGCGTCGGTCGCATTCTCCGCGGCGAGCTCGGCGCCCAGCGTCTCGATGGCGCGCTGCGCGTCCATGATCTCGGCGGCCGACACGCCGGTGAGATCGAGCTGCACCGCCAGCGCCTCGGCGAACAGCCGCGGATTGCCGTGCGCAATGCGGGCGCCGCCGCCCTTGCCCATGCGGATCTCGACGATGCCGAGCGCTTCGAGCGTGCGAAGCGCGTCGCGCGCCACGATGCGGCTCGCCTTGAAGCGCGCGGCAAGGTCCTTTTCGGTGCCGAGAAAATCGCCGGGCTTCAGTTTTTTGGCGAACAGGGCGTCGCGCACGCCGGCCACGATCTGCGCCGACAGCGACGACGAGCGCCCGGCGAACATGACCCGTGCGGTCAATTCGCCGTTCATCTGCGTGAGCGCGGTGGAGGCGTCTGCCTGCATCATGCGGCCCTTCGCTTTGGCCAAGCGTCGCCCGGTAGATACTAAAGATATCATCTTTTGGCAAGCCGGCCCTGTGGCTGCAGCAACTCCTTGATTCTACGGTATCATCGGTCCTTGTGGGGGACTGGCCCGGGCGGGCGAGGGCTTGGCGGTATGATCATGCGCTCCGAGATTGCGCTGATTTTCGTGGGGCGCGGCGTGCGCGGCATCGGCGACGGTTTTGCCGTCATCGTGCTGCCGGCCTATCTCTCGGCGCTCGGCTACAACCCCGTCGCGATCGGCGCCATCCTCACCGCGGCGCTGCTCGGCACCGCGGCGCTGACGCTGACGGTCGGCGCGATCGCGACCCGCTACGATCTGCGCACCCTGATGCTGGCCGGCGCCACGCTGATGGCGGCGACCGGGATTGCGTTCGCCAATGTGGGCGGCATTGCGCTGATCGCCGTCGTCGCCTGCCTCGGCAGCATCAATCCGGCGACCGGCGATCTCGGCGTGCTGGTGCCGCTCGAGCAATCCATGCTGGCGCACAGCGTCGCCAACGAAGAACGCACACGTGTCTTTGCGCGCTATGGATTGATCGGCGCGTTCTCCACGGCGGCAGGCGCGCTCGCGGCGGCATCGCCCGACGTGCTCGTGCATGCCGGCATCGCGCAGCCGGCCGCCTTCGAGATCGTGTTCTACGCCTATGCGGGGCTCGGCGTTTTGTGCGCATTGCTGTACCGGCAGCTGCCGCATCTACGGGCCGAGGCCGCGCCGGCTGCGCCGCTTGGACCGTCGCGCGGCATCGTCTACAAGCTCGCGGCCTTGTTCAGCCTCGACGCCTTTGCCGGCGGCTTCACCGGTCAGTCGATCATGGTGCTGTGGCTGTTCGAAAAATTTCACCTCTCGATCGCGACCGCGAGCGTGTTCTTTTTCTGGACCGGGATTTTGGGCGCGCTGTCCTATCCGGTGGCGGCGCGGCTGTCGCGCTACATCGGCCTCGTCAACACCATGGTGTTCACCCACATTCCGTCCAGCATCTTTCTCATCATCGCGGCGTTCGCGTCTGACCTGAAAGTCGTGCTCGGCCTCTTGCTGGTGCGCTCGGCGTTGTCGCAAATGGACGTGCCGGCGCGCACCTCTTACGTGATGGCGGTGGTGACGCCGCCCGAGCGCGCCGCCGCCGCCAGCGTCACTGCCGTGCCGCGCAGCCTCGCCTC
>DATNBL010000027.1:0-40432 GCA_035571935.1 Pseudolabrys sp. | reverse complement strand
CCGGCTATTTCTTTGGCGCGAGCCCGGCCTCCGCGACGACCCGCCGCCACCGGTCGAGATCTTCGCGGATGAAGGCGCCGAAGCTGTCGCTGCTGGTGGACACCGGGAAGATCATCTGCGGCACGAGCTTCGCCTTGATCTCGGGATCGGCGAGGACGGCCGCGACCTGCTTGTTGAGATAATCAATGACCGGCCGCGGCGTCCCCGCGGTTGCGTTGAGCCCGAACCAGAGCGAAAAATCGAGGCTCTTGATGCCGGTCTCGGCGAATGTCGGGACGTTCGACAATTCGGCGAGCCGTTGATTGCCCGACACGGCCAGCGCGGTGAGCTTCGCGGCCTTCACGTATTGCAGAACCGTTCCGGCCGGCGAGAACATCATCTGGATGCGGCCGGCGAGCAGATCGACGACGGCCTGCGAGCTGCCCTTGTACGGGACATGTGTCAGCTTGATCGCAGTGTCGTGGCTGAACAGCTCGGCAAACAGGTGCGTCGCCGTACCGATGCCCGACGATCCGAAGGCAAGGCTGCCGGGCTTGGCTTTGGCCTCCTTGATCAGTTCCGCGACGCTCGCCGGGCCGGCCGGTGGCACCACGAGCAGCACGGGCACGTTGCAAACCTGCGAGATCGGCGCGAGGTCCTTTGCGAAATCGAAGCTGAGCTTGTTGAAGCTCGGGTCCGTCGTGTTTGCGATCGAGCTGAGATAAAGCGTGTAGCCGTCCGGCGCGGCTTTCGCGACATAGGCCGCGCCGATGCTGCTCCCCGCTCCGGGCTTGTTCTCGACGACGAACGGCCGCCCGACGCGTTCGGTGAGCTTGCCGGCAATCACGCGCGCGATCGTGTCCACCGGTGTGCCGCCGGGATAGCCGACGATGATCGTGACCGGCCTGTTCGGATAATCCTGCGCAAAGGCGGTGGCGGCAGACGCGATGACGAATGCCGTAATCGAGCAAAGTCGCCGGAAGTCCATAGTTCACTCCTTTGCTTTCGCTTTTCGGAGCAGGCGCAATCAGGGAATGTATTTCTCGTCTTGCAGAAAGAGTTCGCGCGGCAGGTCCACACCCATTCCGCGCTCCTTGCACCGCTGGTAGATCCGCGCGCCGACAGCCGTGAATTGAACGCCGTCGCCGCCGAGAATCATGCCGATGATCTGATCGTCAGACGTGCGCCCTGGATGCTTGCCGACCATGATGTCGCCGAGCGTCGGGACCTTGCTCCAGTCGATCTTCTCCGAAGGCCGGCCGATGCGATCCTGACCGTGCTCTGGAATGACATCGAGACCGCCGATCGCGTAGCGCTGCCAGAATGCGCCGTGGCGGTTGACCGCAACGATGTCGCAGCGCTCCCACCCGGCCATCTCGAGCTCCTGGTCTTTGACGCCGGTGATGAACTGCCCCGGCTCGAGCCAGTCGGCCATGACCACGGCCTGCGGCGCGTTGGTCGCGGTGATGATGAAGTCCGAGCCTTTCACCGCGTCCCGCGCCGACGCGACCGGCTCGATCTCGACGCCGGCCTCGCGCTCCCAGCGCTTCGCGAAGGCCGCGCTATTGCCTGGTGTCGGGCTGAAGACCTTTACCTTGTCCAGCTTGCGCACGGCCGGCTGGCACAGGACCTGCGCCTGTGCCTGCCATCCCGTGCCGATGAGGCCCATGATCTTCGAGTTTTGCCGCGACAGGTATTTCGTGGCGATTGCCGCGGTGCCGGCAACCCTGAATTTCTGCAAATAGCCGTCGTGGATGATCGCCAGCAATTCGCCGGTCTTCGAACTGTAGAGATAGATCATGCCGCAGAACTTGCGATCCGCCGTTCCCGGCACGCGGATCTGGCGCATGCGGTCGCCGCGTTTGACGTAGGTGATGATATCGGAATCGATGCGATCGGACGTCACGTCGAGGCTGGCAATGGCGCCGGTCAGGGACGTGAAGGCATGATGGGTTGGGCTGCCGCCCGCCGGAAATCCAGAGTAGTCCTTGCCGTCGCGCGGCGTGAAGACACGATAGTTCGGCGCGTTTATGGCGTCGCCCGTGGCGAGCGCCCTGTGGCAATGGTCCAGCGCTTCAATTACATCGGGCACGGTCAAGATCTGCTCGACCGTGGGATTATCGATCACCAGCATTGCAACCTCGCACCAGGAGAGATAGGCAGACGTCTGCCGATATACTGGGTCGGGCGTCCGCCGCTGTCAATCACGTTCTGGATGGCCATGAAGAAGAAAGAACAGCCGGGTCACGTCGACCCATTGGAGGGTCTCGGTGACCGGCCCGGATTTCTGATCCGGCGCGCGCACCAGATTTCGCAGTCGGTGTTCATCGAGGAGTGCTCGGGCCTCGACATCACGTCGACGCAGTTTGGCGTGCTTTGGATTCTCGGGCGCGCCGGACAGCTCGATCAAATCGGAATTGCACGCCTGCTCGGCTTCGACCGGTCAACGACTGCTTTGGTTGTCAAATTGCTCGAGCGACGCGGCCTGATCGTACGGTCGCCTGACGGGGAGGACCGCCGCCGGCATGTTCTGCGCCTCACCGATGCCGGTCGCAGCCTGCAAAAGCGCGCGGAGCCGCTGGTCAATCGCGTGCGCGAGCGGCTGGAAAGTCCGTTCAGCGCGGACGAGGCGAAGACATTTTCAAAGTTGCTGCAGAAATTCACGCTGGCGCTCGACGAGACCGCGCGCGCGCCGCTCCAGCGCGCAGCACCGCCGGCCAGGAAGCGCCGCTGAACTCAATGATACCCCGTCTCCTCCCGCACCTTGCCGCGGAAGACCCAGTAGGACCACGCCGTGTACATCAGGATCACCGGCAGCAGGAACAGCGTGCCGATGAGCAGGAAGGCCTGCGTGCTCGGCGACGACGCCGCCTCCCATAACGTGTAGCGATAGGGCACGATCATCGGCCACAGGCTGATGGCGATGCCCGCGAACGACATGCCGAACAGGCCGACCGCGGCGAGGAAGGGCACCAGCTCGTGCTCGCGCGCGAGCGAGCGCCATTCGATCCACGCCAGCACCGCGGTGACGATCGGCACGATGCTGAGGAAACCGATGTTCGGCCAGGAGAACCAGCGCTGCGCGATGTCGGGATGCGCAAGCGGCGTCCATATGCTGACGCCGACGATGGCGATGCCGACGCCGATGAGGCAGACGCGCCCGCAGCGGCGCGCCCAGCGCTGCAACGCGCCCTCGGTCTTCAGGATCAGCCAGCCGGCGCCAAGCAGCGCGTAGCCGAACATCAGCGCCACGCCGGTCAACAGCGCGAACGGCGTCACCCAGTCGAAGGAGGTGCCGGCGAAAACGCGGCCGTCGATCTTGAAGCCCTGGATGAAGGCGCCGAGCACGATGCCCTGCGCAAAGGTGGCGAGCGCCGAGCCGACGGCGAAGGCGCGGTCCCAGAAGCGGCGTAGCGCCGGGCGCTTGAAGCGGAATTCGAAGGCGACGCCGCGGAACACCAGCGCCAGCAGCATGATGACGATCGGGAAATAGACCGCCGGAATGATGATGGCGAAGGCGAGCGGGAACGCCGTCAACAGGCCGAGGCCGCCGAAGATGAGCCAGGTCTCGTTGCCGTCCCAGATCGGCGCGATCGAGGCCATGATCAGCGCGCGGTCGTCCTCGTTGCGCGCGAAGCCGTAGAGAATTCCGACGCCGAGATCGAAGCCGTCGAACACGACGTAATAGAAGACGGCGAGCGCGATGAGGAGGGTCCAGATCGGCACGAGATCGAGCACCATGGTCCCCTCCCTCTACTCGCCGGCCAAGGTGCTGGCGCGCTCGAACGGCCGCCCGGAACGGCCGCTCTCGATCTGCGGCGACGGCTCGTCCGGCTCTTCCGCCGCCGCGGGTCCGCGCCGCACCAGGCCGGCCATGAAGGCGATGCCGGTCGGGTACATCACCAGATAGACGATGACGTAGAGCGCAAACGAGATGGCGACGTCGGCGCCGGTCAATGACGGCGACACCGAATCCGCCGTGCGCATCAGGCCGTAGACGGTCCACGGCTGGCGACCGACCTCGGTGACGACCCAGCCGGCGATCACCGCGACGAAGCCGAGCGGCGAGAACCATTGGCACAGGCGCAGGAAGCCGTCAGAGCGCCACAGGCGGCCGCTCCAGCGCATCAGGATCTGCCCGGCGATGGCGACGAGCAGCATGAGAATGCCGATGCCGACCATGATGCGGAAGGCAAAGAACGGCGGCCCGACCGGCGGCCGGTCCTGCGGCGGCCATTCCTTCAGGCCCTTGATGCCGCCGTTCCAGGTGTGCGTGAGCACGAGCGCGCCGAGATGCGGCACCTCGATGGCGTAGTGCATCGTCGCGTTCTTGTCGTCGGGAATGCCGAACAGCGTCAGCGGCATCGGGATGACCGTGTCGTAGCGGCCCTCGATCGCCGCGATCTTGGCGGGCTGGTATTCGAGCGTATTGAGGCCGTGCTGGTCGCCGAGGAAGACCTGCAACGGCACCAGCACGATCAGGAGATCGAGCGCCATGCGGATCATCAATTTCGATTCCTCGACGGCGCGGCCGCGGCGCAGGAGCCAGGCCGCGACGCCGAGCACGACGAAACCGGTGGTGATGTAGAAGGCCGTGACGTTGTGCGCCAGGCGATAGGGGAAGGACGGATTGAAGACGATCGCCATCCAGTCGGCCGGCACGAAGCGGCCGTCGACGACCTTGTAGCCCTGCGGCGTCTGCATCCAGCTGTTGGTGGCGAGGATCCAGAACGAGGACAGGAGCGTGCCGAACGCGACCATGACCGCGGCGAAGAAATGCGCCCAGTGCGGGACCAGCTTGCGGCCGAACAGCAGCACGCCGAGGAACGAGGCCTCGAGGAAGAAGGCCATCAGGCCCTCATAGGCCATCAGCGGCGAGATAATGTCGGCGGTGGTGTCGGTGAAGCGGCTCCAGTTGGTGCCGAACTGGAACGGCATGATGATGCCGGAGACGACGCCCATGCCGAACGAGACGGCGAAGATGCGCGTCCAGAAGCCGGACATGCGGAACCAGACGTCGTTCCTGGTGAAGAAATAGAAGCCCTCAAGCACGGCGATGTAGGAGGCGAGGCCCACGGTGAAGGCGGGCAGCAATATGTGCCAGGCGATTACCCAGGCCCATTGCAGGCGCGACAGCCAGACCGGATCGAGGCTCATCCGAGGCCCCCTTTACGACGTGACATGCGGCGGCTGCCGCCGCGGCCCCGGGATTGTCCGTCCCGGCCGTGAAACCGGGGACGGGCGCGGTTGTTCCGGAACCGTGGCTCCGCAGTCTGGCGGCGGCGCCGGGCTTGGCAATCCTCCTGCGGTATAGAGCCCCCTGTACCAACGCGGGGCAATCGGAGACCGGCGGGGAAACCTTTTTACGCTCCGTGGGTTATCTGTTGTGCTAAAAAGCGGACGGATGCTCGGGGGGATGGATAATCCGCACAACAAGCAAGTCGAGGTCCCCGACGAGAGCCGCTACCGGCTCCTGATCGAGGCGGTCACCGACTATGCGATCTACATGCTCGACCCGACCGGCATCGTCACCAGCTGGAATCCGGGCGCGCAGCGGTTCAAGGGTTACGCCCCGCACGAGATCATCGGCCAGCATTTCTCGCGCTTCTACACGGACGAGGACCGCGCCACCGGCCTGCCGCAGCGCGCGCTCGAAATCGCGGCGCGCGAAGGCAAGTTCGAGCACGAGGGCTGGCGCGTGCGCAAGGACGGCACGCGCTTCTGGGCTTACGTGGTCATCGACCCGATCCGCAGGCCGTCAGGCGAAGTCGTCGGCTTCGCCAAGATCACGCGCGACCTGACCGAGCGCAAGGCGACGGAGGACGCGCTCAAGCGCAGCCAGGAGCAGTTCCGACTGTTGGTGCAGGGCGTCACCGACTACGCCATCTACATGCTCGACCCGGAAGGCCGCGTCACCAACTGGAACCTCGGCGCCGAGCGCATCAAGGGCTACCGGCCCGACGAGATCGTCGGCCGGCACTTCTCGACCTTCTACACCGAGGAGGAGCGCGCGCAGGACATCCCCCGCGTCGCGCTGGAGACGGCGCTGAAGGAAGGCCGCTACGAGCGCGAAGGCTGGCGCGTGCGCAAGGACGGCACGCGGTTCTTCGCCCACGTCATCATCGACCCGATCCGGGACGATAACGGCGAGATGCTCGGCTTCGCCAAGATCACCCGCGACATCACCGAGCGGCGCGAGGCGCAGCAGAAGCTCGAGCAGACGCGCGAGGCGCTGTTGCAATCGCAGAAGATGGAGGCGATCGGTCAGTTGACCGGCGGCATCGCGCACGACTTCAACAACCTGTTGATGGCGGTGCTCGGCAGCCTCGAATTGGTGCGCAAGCGCGTGCCGGACGATCCGCGCATCCTGAAACTGCTCGACAACGCCACGCAGGGCGCGCAGCGCGGCGCGGCGTTGACGCGGCGCATGCTCGCCTTCGCCCGGCGCCAGGAGCTCAAGCAGGAGGCGATCAACATCCCCGACCTGGTGCGCGGCATGACCGAGCTGTTGCAGCGCTCGCTCGGGCCGCTGGTGACGATCGAGACGCGCTTTCCGCTCGCCCTGTCCCCGGTCTGGGCCGACGCCAACCAGCTTGAAATGGCGCTGCTCAATCTGGTGGTGAACGCGCGCGACGCGATGCCCGAGGGCGGACAGATCATCATCTCGGCGCACGAGGAGGAAACGCAAGCCGGCGACGCGCCCCGCTTCGTACAGGTCTGCGTGGCCGACACCGGGGCCGGCATGGACGAGGCGACGCTGCAACGCGCGACCGAGCCGTTCTTCACCACCAAGGAGCCGGGCAAGGGCACCGGCCTCGGCCTGTCGATGGTGCACGGCCTGGCGCAGCAGAGCGGCGGCCGCTTCGTGCTCAGGAGCCGTGTCGGCGAAGGCACGACGGCCGAGCTGTGGCTGCCGGTGGTGCACACCGCGATCGATCTCGACGGAGAGAACGAAACCGCCCGCGCCGACGCGCCGCCGGCGCGCTATGCGCTGACGGTACTGGCGGTCGACGACGATTCGCTGGTTCTGACCAACACGGCGGCGATGCTGGAGGATCTCGGCCACACCTGCCTGCGCGCGGCATCGGGGGCGCAGGCGATCGACATTCTCAAGCGCGGCGCCGCGGTCGATCTCGTCATCACCGATCAGGTGATGCCGCGCATGACCGGGCTGGAGCTGGCCGCGGCGATCAGCAAGCTGCGCCCCGACCTGCCGGTGCTGATCGCGACGGGCTATGCGGAGATGGAGCCGGGCAGCGGCGCCGGCCTGCCGAAATTGTCGAAGCCGTTCACGCAGGCCGAGCTCGCCACGCGGATCGCGCAGATGCGGCTCAACGACAATGTCGTGCGCCTGCGCGCGCGAGTAGCACGGCAAAAGGCCCGGCGGAGCGCCGGGCCTCATCACCGCGACAGGAACGATCAGTCCTTGTCGATGTGCTTTTCCTTGATCACGGTCGAGCCGCTGCCGGTCGTCGTGTCGCTGCAGATCTTGGTCGTCTTGATGCGGCCCTCGGCCTCGTTGCGCGTGGCGAAGGCGATCGGACCGATCTGCGTCACGACCATGTCGGGCTTCGGCTTCTCGGTGACGATGGTGCAGCGGTGCGTGGTCGGGTTCTGCACCACGTAGTACTCGTCGGCCATCGCCGCGCTGGCAAATGTCATGCACAGCACGCCGGCCACCAAAATCGTCGTCTTCATTTGCGTCCTCCTGATCGGTTGCGGGCGGTCCTGCAATGCGGCAGCGGCGCCGCGGTTCCCCGCAGGCCGTCAGGCGTCGCATTCCGCCGTCGCTATGCAATGCGGCGGACGCAGTGTTCGTTCCCTGGCGGAACTTGCGAGGCTGACTCCGCGGCGATGCGGCGATAAGATCGTTTCTTTCGCCGCGTTCCCGCCATGCAAGCCGCCTCCGCCCGAGCGTACGAACTGAGAGCCTGTCTTGAGGCGGACGCCGATTTCGTGGTGGCGTTGACCGAGACCGTCATGTGCGACCACGCCGTGCGGACCTGGGGTCGTTGGGATCCGGCCTATCATCGCGCGGAGTATCACCGCGCATTCGGCCGGCTCGAGCACAGCATCGTCATCTGCGACGGCACGGAGGCGGGCTATCTCGCAATTCACCGCCGCGACGAAGTCGACTATCTGCAATGGTTGTTGCTGCTGCCCGCCTTCCAAAATCGCGGGATAGGCTCGGCGATCGTCTCCGATCTCATCCGTACGGCAGCGCCCGGCAAGCCGTTGCAGCTTCGCGTCCTGCCGGTCAACGCCGGTGCGCGGCGCCTCTATGAACGCCTCGGCTTCGCCGTCACGCACACCGAAGGTGACTTCGTTTATCTCGAGCATCCGGCCGGAACCGCCGGGCGCAATCCCCCGGCCACAGACCGGCGGCGCCTGCCTTAGCCGCCTCGGCGATCTCCTTCGCGGCGCCAGGTGCCGGGCGCCACACCGAATGCCTTCTTGAATGCGCGGGAGAATGCCGCTTCCGAGTCGTACCCGACGTCCTGAGCAACCTGCGCGAGGGCGGCGTTCGTGCCACGGAGCGTCGCAGCCGCGACCTGCATGCGCCAATTCGTCAGATAATTGATAGGCGGAACGCCAATCAGGCGCAGGAAGCGATCCGACAGAGCGGATCGCGACAGGCCTGCCGCGCGGGCGAGTTCGTCGACGGTCCAGCGCCTGGCGATGTCGCCGTGCAGCAGCGCCAGAGCCCTGCCCACATGCGGCTCGCGCAATCCGGCCAACCACCCGGTCTGCTCGGCGGGCATGGTCTCGGCATAGCGTCGAACGGTCTCGACGAACAAGAGCTCCGAAAGCTTGGCCAGCACGGTCTGCGAGCCAGGACTCCCGGCACTGACCTCCGCCGCAGCGTATTGGAAGGTCGAACGAACCCAGTCCGCGGCCGGACCTTGCTCAACATTGAACCTGAGGAGCCGCGGCAACATCGGAATCAGAGGATTGGATTCGGTCCCGGCGTAGCCGATAAACCCGCAGATCATTTCGGTCGTTTCGCCGCCGCCACCGTGGCGAATCGAGTACAGACCCGCGCCATTTGGCGGCTGGACCACGTCGCGGCCGGGGATGGCCCGCATCGTCAGGTCGGTGCCGATCATGTGCGGATCGTTGCGGGGCAGGATCACGACTTCGCCGGATCTGACGACGTCGCTTTCGCCGTTCGGACCATCGAGACGGATGCGCAGTTCGCCGCCGATGACATAGTGATACGTCATCAGGTGAGAAGCCGTCCCGAGCGCGGGTCCGCAGTGTTCGCGTGGAATATTCAACGCGATGCACCACGGCGCGGATAGATCAGCCCGCAAGAAAACCCCGCCGGTCAAATGCGACACTCTCAAGACGTCCGATAAGGCATCCATCGCGCCCTTATATCAGGGTTTGGTGTTTCGGTCATGGTTGTCGGCGTCCCAGCCATAGACCGGACCGAGCATGCGAACTAACTGACAGTCTCCGCTGGCGGCCTTCCGTAGCCGCCGGCAACGGGCTCTCAAACGAAAGAATATCAAATGAACGCCATTGTGAAGATCGCCGACAGCGACCGCTATGAGCGGTGTGTCGAAACATCGAAGCGCGTGCGCTGGGACATCGAGAAGGACGTTATCCGCGGCCGCAGCTTCGACACCGCGCAGAAGTTTCTCCCGGACGGGCTGTCGCTCGTGAACGATTTCACGACGCTCTCGGCCGATGAACGGCGCCTCGTCAGCCAGATTCAGGGCCGCACCTACGCCAACGTGTTCGGCCTGGTGGAGCGCTTCATCAACGCCAAGGTTCTGGAATTGAGCCATGACCATTGGTTCGGCGACCAAATCGCGCTCGAAGCTCTGGTCCGGTTCAGCGACGAAGAGCTCAAGCATCAGGCGCTATTCCGCCGTATCGATGCGATGATCGGCGACGTTCTGCCCGCCGGCTATCGCTTCGACATCGATCCCAACGGGGTTGCGCACGCCGTGCTCGGCAAGAGCACCTGGGCGGTGCTGGCCCTAACGCTCGACATCGAACTGTTCACGCAGTCGCACTATCGCGAAAGCATCGAGTCCAATCCGGGTCTCTCGGAGCTGTTCAAGGACGTGTTCCTGTTTCACTGGCGCGAGGAGAGCCAGCACGCGATCCTCGACGAGCTCGAATGGGTCCGGAACGACGCCACCCTCACGCCGGAGCAGCGGGATCGCGCCGTCGGCGAGTTCATCGAACTTGTCGCCGCCGTCGATGGCGTTCTCCAAGCGCAGGCCAAGGCCGACGCCGGCTATTTTGCAATTGCGGCCGGTCGCAAGATCGACGCCGCCGAGAAGCAGACGATCGAGGTGTCGTTCCTCAAGGCCTACCGTTGGCAGTATATCCACTCGGGCGCACAGCATCCGCATTTCGGCAAAGTGCTTTCCGGTCTCATCACCGACAAGCAGGCGCAGAGCATCCAGGCCGCCCTTGCCACGATCCAGTAGCGGCGGCGCTTTCAATGGTCCGGCCGCCGAAGCGGCCGGACCGCTTCAATGGATGCCGTCGCAACGACCCCTGACAGTGCACGCCCGGTCGCAACGAGCCGGTCGATGCTGACTCCAATTTTGGCGAGTTTCACATGAAGATTGCATCATTGATGAAATTGAACTGGGCGATCCTGGCCGGGCTGATGCTGTGGAGCCTGACGGGCCAGACGCTCGCGCGTGATCTGGCCATGTCCTTCGCGGTGCTGCAGGCGCTGCGTTCGCTGCTGGTCTACCGCGACATAATGTATTTCCCGACCCAGCTCCGGATATTCTACGTGGTGTGGATGGCCGCGGGACTCGTGCCGCACCTTTTCGCGCTCTACTTGATTCTGACGGCGGGAACGGCGGCGCGCGCGTTGACCGGATACTGCGCGATGGCGCGCTTGCTGCTGCTCATGCCCTGGAACAGATCGGTGCCCCTGACATGGCGCCGCATCAAGATTATCGCCTTTCATCCGCCGGTGCGTGGCTCGGTGGTCAACGGGTTGCCGCTGTAACGCACGCCCGCTCGACGGCGAGGCGGCGATGGCTGGAGGCGCAGAAAAGCCCGGCGCGGCGGCCTGGCCTTTGATCGTCGCGCGTTGCGCGCTTCGCTCAGCGCCCGCGCGCAGCGAGCACGACGTCGCGCAGCACGTTCTTTTCTTCTTCGGTCTCGGCCAGCCGCGTCGCCAAGGTGTCGCGCAGCGACAGCATGCCCTGGACGTGGCCGTTCTCCGCGACCGGCAGATGCCGGAACTTGTTCTCGCGCATGATCTCCTGCGCGTGCTGCATGGTGTCGCCGGGATCGCAGACGATGACCCGCGTCGTCATGACGTCGCGGGCGCGCAGGTATTTCAGCTCGGTGACGTCAGTGCGCGCGAAGGCGCGCACGAGGTCGCGCTCGGAGACGATGCCGACCATGCGGTTGTCGAGCTCGCAGACCGGAAGCGCGCCGATGCCATTGGTGTAGAGCAGCTTGGCGACGTCGTTGAGCACGTGATCGGGGATACAGGTGACCAGCCGCTGGTGCGACATCTGAAGATATTCGCCGACTTTCATGGATCGTGGCTCCCTTCGCTTCGGTCGCCGCCACAATCAATCTGGGAAGGAACTGTGTCGCAAGTTGGATTTTGCGCCGCGGAACGCCGCAACAAAAAAGCCCGGCGTCGCCGCCGGGCTTTTGCAACTCGTCAGTGTGGGGCCTTTCAGGCCGCCTCGTCCTCGACGCCCTCTTCGCCGGCGGCTGCTTCGTCGGCCGGCTTCGGACCGCGGCGCGGGCCCTTGGCGAGCGCCGCCTCGATCTCCTTGATCGCCTCGGTCTCGGTCACCTTCTGCACCGCCGCGATCTCGCGCGACAGGCGGTCGAGAGCCGCTTCGTAAAGCTGGCGCTCGGAGTAGGACTGCTCCGGCTGCGTGTCCGAGCGGTACAGGTCGCGCACCACCTCGGCGATGGCGACGATGTCGCCGGAATTGATCTTGGCTTCGTATTCCTGCGCGCGGCGCGACCACATGGTGCGCTTGATGCGGGCGCGGCCCTTGAGCGTCTCCAGCGCGCGCTTGACCAGCGGCGGCTCGGCGAGCTTGCGCATGCCGACCGACACGATCTTCGCCGTCGGGACGCGCAGCGTCATCTTGTCCTTGATGAAGTTGATGACGAAGAGCTCGAGCTTGGCCCCGGCGATCTCCTGCTCCTCGATGGCAACGATCTGGCCGACCCCGTGCGCGGGATAGACGATGAACTCGTTGGTCTTGAAGCCTTGGCGCTGGGTGGTCTTCTTATTGGTAGCCATTCCGGGCACTACTCCTTCGGCAACCACCGGCTTTCGGCTGGCGGCCGCTTTCGCTGCAGGGGCCCCGCCGCGGGCGGACCCACGGGAGGCATGAGACGTCCGCCGCGGCTCGGCGGACTTTTTCGTCCGCCGGGTCGTGCCGGAGGAACCCTTTTTCGACTTCTGACGCGATTTTGCTGCCACTGCTTGACGCGTGGATCTCACGCCCTCTATCAGACCCCTTGGGAACGGTATTTCAGCCGCTGAAAAATAAGGCTCCCGCAAGGGAGCTCCCAAAAAAGCGGCCTTATTGTTCGCCTTTGTCGATTTTTTCTATATATAGCACATTTTTGGCCGATTTCAAAGCCTTATGGCGTCGCAAAAGGGTTACAATATTGCAATTTGCCAAACAGGTTAACGCTGCAGCGCACCCAAAAGTGGAAATTTTATTGCGCCGCTAGGAAGCCGCTAACCCGGAACCCGGGAACTCGCCCGGGCGGGCGTCAAGTACCGCTGCCGGGATTCGGCGAGAAGAACTTGTCGAACTTGCCGGGCTGGCCGTCGAACTCCTTGGCGTCGGCGGGCGCCTCGCCCTTGGTCGTGATGTTCGGCCAGGTCTTGGCGTAGTCGGCGTTCAGCCCGAGCCACTTCTCCAGGCCCGGCTCTGTGTCCGGCTTGATCGCCTCGGCCGGGCATTCCGGCTCGCACACGCCGCAGTCGATGCATTCGTCCGGATGGATGACGAGCATGTTCTCGCCCTCGTAGAAGCAGTCCACCGGACACACTTCCACGCAGTCCATGTATTTGCACTTGATGCAGTTTTCGACGACGACGTAGGTCATCCAGGCTACTCCGGATTGGAGCGCAAAAGGCCGCTCCGCTGCCCGCTCCCTAACGCACCGTGGCCTGTGCCGCAAGGCGCGCACAGGGCCGTTTGACGCGCAAAACGCGCATGGCGGGGCTCAGGGCGCGCGGATCTCGCGATAGAGGCCGCGGGCGAGCGGCGCCGCGCCACGGCGCTCGCAGAAGCCCCGCACCTCGACAACGCGCACGGCGCGATCGAGGGCAACGGTCACCACATCGCCGATGCGCACCGGCTGGCTCGGGCCGGCCACCCGCCGGCCGTTGAGCCGGACGTGTCCGGCGCCGGCGAGCGCGGCAGCGTCGCCCCGCGTGCGCACCACGCGCGCGTGCCACAGCCACTTGTCGATGCGCTGGCGGTCCACGGCGCGCCTGAACGGCCTCTAGCGGTCCTTGTTCTGCTCGAGCTGCTGCTTCAGCGCGGCGAGCTTGGCGAAGGGCGAGTTCGGGTCCGGTTCCTTGTTGCGGCGGTCGGAGCCTTGCGGCCTCGCGTAATACTGCTCGCGCTCGGCGCGGCCGGGGGCGTCGCGATCACGGCGAGGACCGCGTTCGCGGCGCGGACCGCGATCTGGACGATCCTGGCGATCGCCGCGATTGGCTTGCTTGTCCATGCGCTGCTGGCGCTCGTGGCGGTCGCGGCGCTCCTGACGGTCATGACGCGGCGGCCGGTCCTGCGCCGGCTGCTGCGCATCGCCGGCGGCGGGAGCGGCTTCCGCGGTCGCACCCTCGGCCGGCGCGG
Organism: Pseudolabrys sp.; assembly: GCA_035571935.1. Lineage (GTDB taxonomy): Bacteria > Pseudomonadota > Alphaproteobacteria > Rhizobiales > Xanthobacteraceae > Pseudolabrys. The sequence goes on along the minus strand of DATNBL010000027.1, from coordinate 26,615 downwards.
CGGCCTGCTGCGGCTGCGCGTGACGCTGCGGACGGCGATGGCGCGGCGGCCGGTGATGCTCGGAGCGGCCGCCGGGACGCCAGACCTCGATCGTATCCGGCTCGGCCGGTTTTGCTTCGGCGGCAGTATCGGCCGCCGCCGGTTCGGCAGCTGCCTCCGCCACGACGGGCGCGGCTTCGGCGGGCGGCTCTTCGGCCTGCGCCTCGACCGAGGGAGCCTCGACCACCGGCTCGGGCATCACCTCGGCGTCGGCGGCCAGCGGCGGCGCTTCGGCTTCAGGCGCGGCTTCGGGGGCCGCAGTCTCGGCTGCGGACGCAGCCTCTGCCGGCGTTTCCGTTTTTGCCGGCTCAACCGGTTTCGGCTTGCGATCCATGCGATAGCCGAGCGAGCGCAGGATCGATGCGAAGTCCTCGCCCGACGCGCCGGTCAGCGACGTCATCGCGCCGGTGACGGTGAAGCCGCGGCCGTCGAACGCGCCGTCCGGCTTTGCCGTGGCGACGCCCTCGCGCCAGGCCAGCGCCGGGCGGATCAGATCGGCGAGCCGCTCGAGGATGTCGACGCGCACCGCGCGCTCGCCGCAGATGCGGTAGCCGGAGGTGCGGTAGAGCGCCTTCGGCGTTTCCTTGTCGACGGGAATCGAGGTGCGCCCCGACGCGGCGAGATGCAGCAATTCGGTGACGCCGTGCGCGTCGGCGCTCTCGTGCTTCAACGCATGCAGTTGCGTCGCCAGCGCGCGCGGCGCCGGCTTCATCAGGGCGGGCAGGTAGATGTGATAGGCGCCGAAGCGCACGCCGTATTTGCGCAACGTTGCGCGCGCCGGCTGGTCGAGACCCTTCACTTCCTCGGCGACCTTCTGACGCTCGAGCACGCCAAGCGCCTCGACCAGCTGGAAGGCGACGCCGCGCGCCATGCCGGTAATGTCCTCGGCGGCGTTGAGCGTGAACAAAGGCGCGAGCAGCTTCTCGATATACGACTTCAGCCACAGGTCGAGCCGCGTCTGCACGAGGTCGCGCGCCGGGCCGGTCAAATGCTCGTCGGCGATAATGCGCAGGCGCGGGCGCAACGTATCGTCGCCGGGGCTGAGCTTGCCGACCACGGCGCCCTGCCAGCGGATGGCGCCGTCATTGGCGAGCACGATCTGCTCGTTCGGCGCCTGTGACAGGCGCGTGGCGCGGCCCTCGATCTCGACCGACAGCACCTTCTGCGCCGCCGCGTTGAGCGCCTTGGCGTCGGTGCCGGCGCCGGCGGCGTCGGGCGCGAACATGAAGCCGTCGAGGCGGCCGATGACGTGGCCTTCGACGCTGACCTCGCCGGTCTTTCCGATTTCCGTTTCGAGCATTGCGTTCTCTCTGAGCCGCCGCATCAAGACGCTGGTGCGGCGGTCGACGAAACGCTCCGCCAGCCGCTCATGCAACGCATCCGAAAGCTTGTCCTCCACCGCGCGCGTGGTCGCCTGCCAATGCTCGGGGTCGGCGAGCCAATCCGGGCGGTTGGCGACGAAAGTCCAGGTCCTGACATGCGCGATCCGGTTGGAGAGGGTGTCGATGTCGCCGTCCGTCCGGTCGGCCTGCGCGACCTGACGAGCGAACCAATCGGTCGGGATGTTACCCTCTCGCATCAGGAATCCATAGAGGGTCGTCACCAGCTCGGCATGCGTGGCCGGCGCGATCTTGCGATAGTCGGGAACCTGGCACGCATCCCACAACCGCTCGACCGCGGCCTTGTCTTTGGCGAAGCCGCGCACGTCCTCGTCACGCACCGCGTGCTCGAGCACGAGGATGTCCTCGCCCACCGGCGCGCGCGTCAGCCCCTGCTCCTGCGGCGTCATCGCCAGCGAGGCCTGCAACGCGCCGAGGGAGGCAAAATCGAGCGCCGAGTTGCGCCATTGCAGCATGCGCACCGGCTCGAAGACGTGGCTCTCCAGCGCCTGCACCAGTTCCGGCTCGAACGGATCGCAGCGGCCGGTCGTGCCGAAGGTGCCGTCGCGCGTGGCGCGGCCGGCGCGGCCGGCGATCTGGCCAAGCTCGGCCGGCGTCAGCTTGCGGAACTGGTAGCCGTCAAACTTGCGGTCGGAGGCAAAGGCGACGTGATCGACGTCGAGGTTGAGCCCCATGCCGATGGCGTCGGTGGCGACGAGGTAATCGACGTCGCCGGACTGGTAGAGCGCGACCTGCGCGTTCCGGGTGCGCGGGGAGAGCGCGCCGAGCACGACGGCGGCGCCGCCGCGCTGGCGGCGGATCAATTCGGCGATGGCGTAGACTTCATCGGCCGAGAAGGCGACGATCGCCGAGCGGCGCGGCAGGCGCGTCAGCTTCTTCTCGCCGGCGTAAGTCAGCATCGACAGCCGCGGCCGGCTGACGACATGCGCGCCGGGCAAAAGCTTCTCGACCATCGGCCGCATGGTGGCGGCGCCGAGCACGAGCGTCTCCTCGCGGGCGCGGCGATTGAGGATGCGGTCGGTGAAGACGTGGCCGCGCTCGAAGTCGGCGCCGAGTTGCACCTCGTCGATGGCGAGAAAGGCGACGTCGAGATCGCGCGGCATGGCCTCGACGGTCGAGACCCAGTAACGCGCGTTCGGCGGCTTGATCTTCTCCTCGCCGGTGATCAGCGCAACGGCGTCGGCGCCGGCGCGCGCGGCGACCTTGTTGTAGACCTCGCGCGCCAGAAGGCGCAGCGGCAGGCCGATCATGCCGGACGAATGCGCCAGCATCCTCTCGATGGCGAGATGCGTCTTGCCGGTGTTGGTGGGGCCGAGGACGGCGGTCACGCCGGCGCCACGGGCACGTGCGCCGCGCGGCGGCTGCGGAGAGAAACTGAGGGTCATTACCGATCCAGATTGGCAGCCTGGGCCTCGCCGTCGAGGCCCGGCCGCGCTGCTCGTGTATCACAATGCGACGGGACGCGCGCCCGCGGTTAAGGTTTGGAACGGGGGCCGAACGAACCGCGCCCGAATCGCTCGAAACCGGCCAGTCGGAGTTCGTTCACTACGACATGTAGGAAGCCCAGGCCGCCGTGCCACCAGAGGAGCCGGCTGCTGCGGACCGATGGCGCGGATTTGCGGTGGATCCCATTAAAATCGCCGAAGATGGAGCGAGCATCCGTTCATCCTCGCGCAGCGGTGGCTTGGCAAATTCCGGCGGCGCAATTTGTCTCAGATTGCGACGACGCCCGGCGCGGCGGTTAAGGCTTCGGAACGAGTCTGGAACGAAACACGCCCGAATCGCTGACTCGGGGCCTGTATGGATTCGTTCACGACGACATGTGGGAAGCACCGGCGCGAGTCCCACTAGATCGGGTGGAAACCGGCCGTTCCTAAGGGCTTTCGCGCCGCCAGACGTTAACACGCGACCGAGTCGCCCCGCCGGCAAAGAGTCAAGTGCCAAGCTATTTGGCCGAGGCGCGCGTCGGCGACGGGTTGGACACGAACTGCGTCGCCTTGAGCACCACCGGCCCGATCGGCGAGGGGCCTTCGGCGCGGATCGGCACTAGGACGCGCGTGCCGGAGATCGGCGCGAACCAGACCTCCATGTCCTTGAGCTTGGCGATGTACTTGATCGCCGTGCGCGACGGGATGAAGCCGGCGATCGGCGTGAAAAAGACCGAGCAGACCAGCGCCGGCCCGGCATAACCCTTGGCGGTCTTGACCTGCTCGACGCGCTTGTAGGCGAGCTTGAGGTCGTAGCGCAGGCGGCCGTCGAAAATCGCCAGGGTGCGCTGGCAGGTCTCCGGCACGAGCATGTCGCCGGATGGCGGCGCGCGCAGAAGGCTCGCCGTCATCGGATCGACGATGCCGTGCTCGTGCGCGGAGGTGATCGGAATGCGCTCGGGATCCTTGTCGCGCGGCGGCTCGAGCCGCGTGTCCTTGACGTCGCCGTGGTTGATGGTGAGGCGGATCTCGTCGGACTTCTCGCGCGTGGTGATGGTCGCGGCGTAGATCGAGGTCAGCGGCACGCCGCTGCCGTTGAGCGTGCCGCGCGCGGCGCTCGTTCCCTGCCCGCCGGTGAAGATGCGCAACAGCCCTGTCGTCGATCCGCTGGCGGCGGCGAGATAGTGCGTGTCGTTGATGTCGACCATCCACGAGCCGGTGCCGATCTCAAGACCGGCGAGCGTGACCTCGTAGCGGGCCTCGAGCTTGCCCTGCGCGCGGGTCGCGGCGGGCATGGCCGCCGCCGCCAGCAGCACGCCGGCCGCGCAGACAATCGCTCGTCGCAAGCGCCACATTCCTGGCCCGGTCTTCCCTCGCCGCGGCGATGCCGCAGCCCCTTACCTTTGTCCACCGGCCCACCGCTCCTTGCAAGGAACGTGGCCGTAAATCCATCAGACGGCGGGGATTTGGTCGAATGTTTGTTCGGTTTCAAGGGGCCGCCGCGGCCGGTGGAACTGGGCTTTTCGTGCTGAAAATGCTCGGAAATCGGCCGCGTCCCGCGGGCTTGACGCTGCCCGCCCGCGTCTCTATACGTCCGCCTTCTTGACAGGATGGCCGACTGGGCGCGGTTGACGCGCGGCCCTAAGGTTTTTGCGAGGATTTCGAAATGTCGTTCCGTTGCGATCTGACCGGAAAGGGGCCGATGGTCGGCCACAAGGTCAGCCATTCCAATATCAAGACCAAGCGCCGGTTCCTGCCGAACCTGCAGAACGTCACGCTGATGTCGGACACGCTCGGCCGCTCGGTGCGCGTGCGGGTCTCGACCAACGCGCTCAAGACCGTCGATCACCGCGGCGGGCTCGACGCCTTCCTGCTCAAGGCGAAGGACAGTGAGCTCGCGCCGAAGATGGTCGAGCTCAAGCGCCAGATCCGCAAGAAACAAGACGCGAAGGCGAGCTGATCGCTTCCGCGCCGCCCTAGATTACGAGCGCCGCCTCTCGAGGCGGCGTTTTTGTTTTTGCGGCCCCTGGCCCTCGTAGGGTGGGCTGAGCGAGGCGAAGCCCGCCACCGGGACTCTCGGCTGCGGCCCGCGTGGGCACGGCGCGCGATGCGCGCCTTTGCCCACCCTACGGCCGTGAGGCCGCCTACTCCCCGACCAGCGTGAACTGCAATAGCAGGCTGCGCTGGATGGGCGAGAAGTTGTCGTCGGAGACGAGCGTCAGCACCGTCTCGCCCGCCGCCGTGCGGTGGATGCCGATGCCTTCCATGTTGTCGATTTGATAAGCCATGTCGGCGGTGACCAGCGCCGGCCCGTCAACCAGCGCGCCGTCCTTCAGGCCGGCGAGCGGAATGCGGCGGATGCGCATTGCGACGCCCTTGGCGAGCGAGAAGCTGCGCTCGAGCAGCAGCAGGTCGCCCGGCGGCAGCACCGCGCAGTCGCTGACGTCGAAGTCGTCGCTGCGCTTGACCGAAAAGCGCTCGACATGATCGCCGTTCAAAATAAAGGCGCGATGATTGCCCTGGTTGTCGAGGCTGCGCTCGGTGATCGCGATCAGGCTGCCGGCGTGCGGGCTGCCGGCCGGCGGCACGGCGAGGCATTCGAGGCTCTTGTTGTACTTGAACGTCTTGAAGTCGGACGGCACGCGCACCGGTTCGGCGCGCGCTTCGAGCCCGTGTCCGGCGATGTCGAAATGCACGATCTTCTCGACGCGTTCGATGCCGACGTAATATTGCCCGTTGTGCTCGGCGAGCGATTCAAGGTCGAACCAGCCGTGCGAGGCGAGCGTCGAGCCGTCGCTCGCCAGTGCCGGCGCCATTTCGGCATCGGCGAAGCCGGACGGCTTGCCGTTGTCGTAGACGATGCGCGCCTTCAGCCACGAACCGTTGTCGGTGACGGCGAGGAAATGCGCGCCGTCCGGCTCCATGTGCAGCGCCGAGATGCCGCCGAACGCCTTGTAATTCGAGGTGAGGACGAGGCCGCCGCGGAATTCCAGCGCGCCGAAGCGCACCCGCGTCGGGTCGCGGTTGTCGAAGGCGGCGATCGGCGTGGCGTCGACGGCGATGCGGGTGGGCGCGGCGCTGGTGCGCAGGCCTTCGGCCGCCCAGGCGATGGCAATGACGAGGAGCGTGCCGGCGATCGCGCCGGGCCAGAGGAATCGGCGCCGCGGGATGCTCACGCGACGCGGCGGCGCGGCCGGCGCACCGGCTGCGCGTCGGCGGCCGCGTGCTCGGCAAACAACTCGGCGAGCTTGTCGGTCATCGCGCCGCCAAGTTCCTCGGCGTCGACGATGGTGACGGCGCGGCGATAATAGCGCGTCACGTCGTGGCCGATGCCGATGGCGATCAGCTCGACCGGCGAGCGCGTCTCGATCTCCTCGATCACCCAACGCAGATGGCGCTCGAGGTAATTGCCCGGATTGACGGAGAGCGTTGAGTCGTCGACCGGCGCGCCGTCCGAGATCATCATCAGGATCTTGCGCTGCTCGGCGCGCGCCAGGAGGCGCTTGTGCGCCCAGTCGAGCGCCTCGCCGTCGATGTTCTCCTTGAGCAGGCCCTCGCGCATCATCAGGCCGAGATTCTTGCGCGAGCGCCGCCACGGCGCGTCGGCCGACTTGTAGATGATGTGGCGCAGGTCGTTGAGGCGGCCGGGATTGCCCGGCTTGCCGGCGGTGAGCCAATGCTCGCGTGACTGCCCGCCCTTCCAGGCGCGCGTGGTGAAGCCCAAAATCTCGACCTTGACGCCGCAGCGCTCGAGCGTGCGCGCGAGAATGTCGGCGCAGGTCGCGGCGACGGTGATCGGACGGCCGCGCATCGAGCCGGAATTGTCGAGCAGCAGCGTCACCACCGTGTCGCGGAACTGCATGTCTTTTTCCGCCTTGAACGACAGCGGGTGCAGCGGGTCGACGATGATACGCGACAGCCGCGCCGGATCGAGCATGCCCTCTTCGAGGTCGAACTCCCAGGAGCGGTTCTGCTGCGCCATCAGGCGGCGCTGCAGGCGGTTGGCCAGCCGCGCGACGACGCCCTGCAAATTGGACAATTGCTTGTCGAGATAGCTGCGCAACCGGTCGAGCTCTTCCGGCTCGCACAAATCCTCGGCGGCGATGGTCTCGTCGAACTTTGCGGTGAAGGCGCGATAGTCCGGGCCGCGCGGCTGGTTGTCGCCATAATGACGCGACCGCTGCGGTTCGCCGGGCGTCTCGGAGTCGCCCATCTCGGATTCGTCGGCCATCTCGGCGGTGGCGGCTTCGGCCGCCTCGGCGGCGGAATCCGCCATGTCCTCGGCGGAGGCCTGCGCGTCCTCCATGCTCGAGCGCTGCATGTCGTCCGACTCGGAGGCGTCGCCGTCCTCGCCCTGATCCTGCTTCTTCTCTTCCTGCTCGCCGTCCTCCTCGTCTTCCTCAGAGTCGGAGGAACGGTCCTCGCCCATTTCGAGAGACTCGAGCAGGTCGCGCACCGCGTCGCCGAACTGGCGCTGGTCCTCGAGCAGGTCCTCGAGCCGGTCGAGATCCTTGCCGGCGCGATCCTCGATCAGCGGCCGCCACAGCTCGACCAGCTTCTTCGCCGCCGGCGGCGGCGACTGGCCGGTCAGGCGCTCGCGCACCATCAGCGCGACGGCTTCCTCGATCGGCGCCTCGGAGCGCTCGGTGACGTCGTCGAACTTGGCGCGGTGATAACGGTCGTCGAGCATGGCGGCGAGATTGCCGGCGACGCCCGACATGCGCCGCGCGCCGATCGCCTCGACGCGCGCCTGCTCGACCGCCTCGAACACCGCGCGCGCCTGTTGGCCGGCCGGCTGCATGCGCCGGTGCATCGTGTTGTCGTGGCAGGCGAGCCTGAGCGCCATGGCGTCGGCGTGGCCGCGCACGATCGCCGCCTCGCCCTTCGAGAGCTTGCGCGCCGGCTCGGGCAGCCGCGCCTTGCCGCCCACCATGCCGGGCCGCTCGGCCGCGAACGAGACTTCGAGGTCGGGCTTGCGCGCCAATGCGCGCATGGCGCCGGAGACCGCGCGTTTGAACGGCTCGGTCGGCGCCTCTTTGCCGGTCGTCTTGCCTTTGACGTTGGAGGCCATGCGTTGTCTCCCTCTCCCCGCAAGCGGGGAGAGGTGAAATCAGCTCAGCGCCACGTTGACCGCGCTTTCCGGCAACTCGACGCCGAAGCAGCGCTGATAGAACTCCGCAACGATCGGCCGCTCGAGCTCATCGCACTTGTTGAGGAAGGTGAGCCGGAAGGCGAAGCCGATGTCGTTGAAGATCTCGGCGTTCTCCGCCCAGGTGATCACCGTGCGCGGGCTCATCACCGTCGACAGGTCGCCGTTCATGAATGCGTTGCGCGTCAGGTCGGCGACGCGGACCATCTTGCCGACGATGTCGCGGCCCTTGTCGTTGCGATAGTGCTTCGCCTTGGCGAGCACGATCTCGACCTCGTTGTCGTGCGGCAGGTAATTTAGCGTCGTGACAATCGACCAGCGGTCCATCTGGCCCTGGTTGATCTGCTGCGTGCCATGATAGAGGCCCGACGTGTCGCCGAGGCCGACCGTGTTGGCGGTGGCGAACAGGCGGAACGAGGGATGCGGCTTGATCACGCGGTTCTGGTCGAGCAGCGTCAGGCGGCCCGACGCTTCGAGCACGCGCTGGATCACGAACATCACGTCCGGACGGCCCGCGTCGTACTCGTCGAAGCAGATGGCGACGTTGTTCTGCAATGCCCACGGCAGAATGCCGTCGCGGAACTCGGTGACCTGCTGGCCTTCCTTGAGCACGATGGCGTCCTTGCCGATCAAATCGATACGGCTGATGTGGCTGTCGAGGTTGACGCGCACGCAGGGCCAGTTGAGCCGCGCCGCGACCTGCTCGATATGCGTCGACTTGCCGGTGCCGTGATAGCCGGTGACCATCACGCGGCGGTTCTTGGCGAAGCCGGCGAGAATGGCGAGCGTGGTCGGACGGTCGAAGCGGTAATCCGAATCGATGTCGGGCACGTATTCGTCCGGCTGCGAGAAGGCCGGCACTTCCAGGTCGCTGTCGATCCCGAACACTTGCCGGACGGACACCTTCATGTCCGGCAGCGCGGCTTTTTCTTGAACTGCGGCAGTCATTGATCCTCCGTGGGCTTCGCTGTCCCGAAGCCCCTGATACGGTCCGACATCACGGTCCGGCTGATGGCGGCAACCTAGCAGACGGGCGGTGCCGGCAAAACCCGGCAGGCGCGGCGCATAGCGCGTCTGCGACAGGCGGAAGATAGGATCTGCGGGGCTGAGTCGAAAGGCGGTTTTAAGTTACCGCGGCCGGAATTTAGCGCCCGAACGTCAGACAAAACCTACTGATTTCAGATAGTTATAGGACTGGATCACCTCGACCAGCCGGTCCTCGGTCGAGCGGTCGCCGCCATTGGCGTCGGGGTGGTGCCGCTTGACCAGTTCCTTGAAGCGCGCCTTCACCTGCACCGGCGTCGCCGACACGTCGAGGCCGAGCGTGTCGAGCGCCTTGCGCTCGGCATTGCGGACCGGACGGGCGGCCTCGGCGCGCTGCTGCTGCTCGGCCTTCAGCCCTTCCGAGAACAGGCCGAACGGATCGCCATTGGTGCCGAACACATGCGCGTCCGGCCGCATCGAGGCCTTGCCGGTTCCCATCTTCCAGGTCGGGCGATGGCCGGTGAGCGCGTCCTTCTGGTACGCCATCACCGCGGCATCGTTCATGCCGGCGAAGAAATTGTAGGAGTGGTTGTACTCGCGCACGTGATCGAGGCAGAAGCGCCAGTATTCATTCTCGCGATTGCGGCCCTTGGGCGCGCGATGCGTGCCCTTTTCCTTGCAGCCATGCCAGTCGCAACCCGGCCCGGCGGGTTTCGGGCGGCGGTCGGCCGATGGCTTCACGCGGATACGATCGAACAGAGGCGAGTCGAATTTCATGACCGAACATTATGCGCCCGCGGCGGCGGCACCTTCAAGACTTGACAGGCCGCGCCCCGGCGCGATTTCGCCGTAAAGCAGAGATTGACCGCCGCGCCGCCGTTGCCTAACTGCAACGGCATGCGCACCGCCGACCTGATCTCGCAGAAACTCACCGAGGCCTTCGCACCGCAGAGCCTGACGGTGGAGGACGAATCCCACCGCCACGAAGGCCATGCCGGGCACCGCCCCGGCGGGCAGACCCATTTCAGGGTCTATATCGTGTCGGATGCGTTCAAAGGAAAGAGCCGGGTCGAGCGCCACCGCATGATCAATGGCGCGCTGGCCTCAGAACTCGCCGCCGGCGTCCACGCGCTCGCCATCCACGCCGCCGCGCCGGGTGAAGGCGGGGCTTAGGCGACGTCATCCTGCGGTGCGAGCGAGCAAGGCGAGCGAGCCTCGAAGGATGACGGCAACTACTCCGCCGGCTTCGGCAGCGGCTGGATGCGCAGCGCGGTGATGCGGTTGCGGGCCTTGCGCAGCACCCTGAAGCGGAAGCCGTGGAAGGTGAAGCTCTGCCCGACTTCCGGGATCGAGCGCGCCTCGTGAATGACGAGACCGGCGATCGTCGTCGCCTCCTCGTCCGGCAGGTTCCAGTCCATCACGCGGTTCAAATCGCGGATCGGCACCGCGCCGTCGACATTGACCGAGCCGTCCGGCTGACGGCGTACGCCCGGCACGGCGACGTCGTGCTCGTCGGTGATGTCGCCGACGATCTCCTCGAGAATGTCCTCGAGCGTGACCAGGCCCTCGACCTCGCCGTATTCGTCGACGACGAGCGCGAACGGCGTCTTGCGGCGGCGGAACGCCTTCAACTGCTCCGACACCGGCCGCGTGTCCGGCACGAACCACGGCGCCGTCATCAGCGAGGCGATGTCGACCTTCGACGCCTCGCCCTCGACCGCGTGCAGCGCGCGCAACAAATCCTTCACGTGCAGCACGCCGACGATGTTCTCCGGATTGCCGCGCCACAGCGGCAGCCGCGTCACCGGCGAGGCGATCACCGCGTTGACGAGGTCCTCGGCTTTGTCGTCAGCGTTGAGCGTGATCATGTTGGTGCGGTGGATCATCACGTCCGACACCGCCAGTTCCCGCAGGTCGAGCACGCCGCCGAACATGTCGCGGTCGAGCTTCTCGACGCCGCCCTCGCGGTGGAACAGGTCGACGGCGCCGCGCAATTCCTCGCGCGCCGACAAGACCGCCTGATCCTCGCCGACGACGATGCCGACATGCCTGAGCAGCCAGCGCACCAAGGCCTCGATGGCCATCAGGATCGGGCCGAGCACCTTGACGACGGCGTTCATCGGCCGCGCCACGCTGAGCGCGATGCGGTCGGGGGCGTTGAAGGCCGCGGTCTTCGGCAGCACCTCGGCGAAGATGACGATGATCGCCGTCATCACCACGGTCGCGTAGGCGATGCCGGCCGAGCCGAACCAGGTCAGCAGCACGCCGGTCGCCAGCGACGAGGCGGCGATGTTAACCGCGTTGTTGCCGAGCAGCAGCGCGCCGATCAGCCGCTCGCGCTGGCCGAGCAGGCGGTTGACGATGCCGGCGCGGGCGCTGCCCTGCTTCTCCAGCCGCGCCATGCTGGCGCGCGACGAGGCCGTGAGCGCCGTCTCGCTGCCGGCGAAGAAGGCCGAGAGCATGAGGCAGATCACGACGATGAGGAGTGAGAGCCAGTCGGCGGCGGTCATGGGTCAGGCGACGGCGTCGGTGAGGAACGCGCGCACTTCGGTTGGATCGACCTTGTTCTCGATGAAGGCCTTGCCGATGCCGCGCACCAGGATGAACGTCAGCGCGCCACGCTTCACCTTCTTGTCCTGGGCGATGAGATCCATCAGCGCGTCGACGCCCGGCACGCCGCCGGGCACCTCTTTGACATGGGTCGGCAGGCCGACCGCCGCAAGATGCGCCTTGGCGCGCGCGGCGTCGGCGGCGCCGCACAGGCCTTTGCGCGCGGAAAAGTCGAACGCCATTCCGATGCCGAGCGCCACCGCCTCGCCGTGCAGCAGCCGCTGCGAGAATCCGCAGCCGGCCTCCAGCGCGTGGCCGAAGGTGTGGCCGAGATTGAGTAGCGCGCGCTCGCCGTTCTCGCGCTCGTCGCGCGCGACGATCCCGGCCTTGCCGCGGCAGCACACGGCAATCGCATGCTCGCGCGCCGGGCCGCCGGAAAACATCTCCTGCCAATTCGCCTCCAGCCAGGCGAAGAAGGCGGCGTCGCCGAGCAGGCCGAATTTGGCGACCTCGGCATAACCGGCGCGGAATTCGCGGCCGGGAAGCGTATCGAGCAGCGCGGTGTCGGCGATGACCATAACGGGTTGATGGAAGGCGCCGATCAGGTTCTTGCCCTGGCGCGAATTGATGCCGGTCTTGCCGCCGACGGAAGAGTCGACCTGCGCCAGCAAGGTGGTCGGCACCTGCACGAAGTCGATGCCGCGGCGCACGCTCGCCGCGGCAAAGCCAGCGAGGTCGCCGATGACGCCGCCGCCGAGTGCAATCGCCAGATCGCCGCGCTCGATGCGCGCACCGATAATCTCCTCGCAGACGCGCTCGAAGGTGGCGATATTCTTCGAGCCCTCGCCCGGCGCCACGACGATGCGCGAGGCGCCGATGCCGGCGGCGGCGAGCACCGCCTCGGTGGCGGAAAGATGCTTCGCCGCGACATTCTCGTCGGTGACGATGACGGCGCGCGCGCCGGGCCTCAGCTTGTTGATCGACGCGCCGAGGGACGCCAGCGCGCCGCGGCCGATGACGATGTCGTAGGCGCGGTTGCCGAGCGCCACCGGAACGGTGATGGGCTCGCGCGCCTTCAGCGGCGCGGTCATGACGCTCTCTCCTCCTGCGCCGGCAGATGCGCGGGCATGGCGGCGATGATCTCGTCGACGATGATGTCGTGCGGCTCGTCGCGCGACTGCACCGTGATGTCGGACTGCGCGTACAGCGGCTCGCGCGCCGGCAACAGGTCCTTGATGCGGTCAACCAGCGGCCGGTCGCCGCGGCGTTTGGTGCGCTTCAACAGCACGTCGACGTCGGCCTTCAGCCAGACCGACAGGCCCTTGTCGCGGATCAGCGCGCGCGTGTGCGCGTCGATCACCGCACCGCCGCCGGTCGCCAGCACCTGCGGCCCCTGGTCCAGCAACCGCGCAATAACGCGCGCCTCGCCGGCGCGGAAATAGGGCTCGCCGTGCTTGGCGAAGATCTCCGGGATGGTCATGCCGGCCGCGCTCTCGATCTCGGTGTCGGCGTCGATGAACGGCACGCCGAGCCGCGCGGCCAGCCGGCGGCCGATCGACGACTTGCCGGCGCCCATCATGCCGACGAGCACGACGGAACGGTTGCCCAGCGCGCGCAGGATGCGCGCTTCCGGGCTGTTTTCGGCCGGTTTCGGGACGGGGCCGTTAACCATTCTGGCATTCCAAATCGTCAACACCGGTTCCATATACCAGCAATCGGGCCGTTCGCGAGGCCGTCCGCACGCGTCCTTGCGACCGCCCGGACCATGGCCCTCAGGCCGCCCGCGGGTTATAGCTTTTTCGCGCCGCCAATGTTGGATGCCCAGACGCCATGCCGAGCCTGTTCCGCTTCCTGATGTTCCTCGGCCTGATCGGCGGGCTCGCCTATGGCGCCGTGTTTTCGCTGGCGACCTTCGTCAAGTATCAGCCGCGCGAGATCATCGTGACGATCCCGCCGGACAAGTTCGTCAAGCAGCACTGAGGCGGCGATGGCCCGCCGGGCACCCGACGCGACGCTGGTCGAACTCTTCCTCGACATGCTGGCGGCCGAGCGCGGCGCCGGCGCCAACACGCTCGCAGCCTATCGCACCGACCTCGACGACCTCTCGTCGTTTCTGCGCGCGAAGCGCAAGGACATCGCCGGCGCGACGACCGACGACCTGCGCGGCTTCATCGCCGACCTGAACGAGCGCGGCTTCAAGCCGGCATCGCTGGCGCGGCGATTGTCGGCGCTGCGTCAGCTCTATCGTTTCCTCTACGCCGAAGGAAAACGAAGCGACGATCCCGCCGCCGTGCTCGAAGGGCCGAAGCGCGGGCGCACGCTGCCGAAGGTGCTGTCGATCGCCGAGGTCGACGCGCTGCTCAAGGAAGCGCAGCGGCAATCGACTGACGCAACGCAGACGGCCGCCGTCCGGCTGCGCGCAATGCGGCTCATGTGCCTGCTCGAAGTCGTCTACGCGACGGGCCTGCGCGTCTCCGAACTGGTGGCGCTGCCGGCCGCGGCGGCGCGGCGCGACCAGCGCATGCTGGTGGTGCGCGGCAAGGGCGGCAAGGAGCGGCTGGTTCCGCTCAACCAGTCGGCGAAGAAAGCGATGGCCGATTACCTCGCGCTGGCCGCGGGAGCCGGGCGTGACAAGACGTCGAAATGGCTGTTTCCCTCATTCGGCGAGCAAGGCCATTTGACCCGCCAGCATTTCGCCCGTGAATTGAAGGCCTTGGGCGCGGCCTGCGGCATCGCCCCGGCGCGGCTGTCGCCGCACGTGCTGCGCCACGCCTTCGCCAGCCACCTCTTACACAACGGCGCCGACCTGCGCATCGTGCAGACGCTGCTCGGCCACGCGGACATTTCTACGACACAAATCTACACGCATGTCCTCGAGGAGCGGCTCAAGACCCTGGTCCGCGACCTGCACCCTCTGGGACAGGGCCGCGCCGGGCATAATTAGGCCCGGTAGAGCCAAATTAACCCGATTGGTTGACTAGTAATCGTCAGACGCGTCAGTTCAGACCCATGCTCAGTCCCGGAAATTTGCGCAGCTATCTCGACTTCGAAAAGCCCGTGGCCGAACTCGAGGCCAAGGTCGAGGAACTGCGCGCGATGGGCGAGGCCAACAGCGCCGTCGCCATCGACGACGACGTGTTGCGGCTCGAAGCCAAGGCCGCCGCGGCGCTCAAGGACATCTACGAGAGCCTGACGCCGTGGCAGAAGACGCAGGTCGCGCGCCATCCGCAGCGTCCGCATTGCCTCGATTACGTCGCCGCGCTCATCTCCGATTTCGTGCCGCTCGCCGGCGACCGCAAGTTCGGCGAGGATGAGGCGATCGTCGGCGGCTTCGGCCGCTTCAGGGGCGAGAGCGTCTGCCTGCTCGGGCACGAGAAGGGCTCGGATACCGAGCGCCGCTTGAAGCACAATTTCGGCATGGCGCGGCCGGAAGGCTACCGCAAGGCGGTGCGCCTGATGGAGATGGCCGAGCGCTTCTCTATCCCATTGATTTTATTAGTCGATACGGCCGGCGCCTATCCCGGCATCGGCGCCGAGGAGCGCGGCCAGGCGGAAGCGATCGCGCGCTCGACCGACGTCTCGCTCGGCCTCGGCGTGCCCAACGTCGCCGTCATCCTCGGCGAAGGCGGCTCGGGCGGCGCCATCGCGCTCGCCACCGCCAATCGCGTGCTGATGCTCGAGCACGCGATCTACAGCGTCATCTCGCCGGAAGGCGCCGCCTCGATCCTGTGGCGCGACACGACCAAGGCGCAGGACGCCGCCACCAACATGAAGATCACCGCGCAGGACATGGTGCGCTTCGGCGTGATCGACACCATCGTCCCCGAGCCGACCGGGGGCGCGCATCGCGATGCCGCGGCGGCAATCGCCGCGACCGGCGACGCCATCGCCAACGCGCTGGCCGAGTTGAAGGGCCTCGACGCCGCGACCCTGCGCAAGCAGCGGCGCGAGAAATTCCTCGACATGGGCCGGGCCATGGCGCGGACCGCCGGCTGACCCCGCCGCCCTGTGACAAAATCGCTTTTAGATCAGATTTACCATAGACTTAGCAGTAGCCACCGGCGGCAAGGTTCGCCTTGCCCCCGCCACATCTTATGGGTAACGATTGTTGAAGAGGGCCCGCCCCTTGGGGGAGTACCGCGTTTGAGACGAGCTTTCATGCGCGCGCTGCTTGCGTCCGCGGCGATTTCCGCCGCCGTGGCCCTGTCTGCCTGCAATCCGAACGACATCCCGACCAACGGCCGCGCCATGGCGCCGCTGTCGGAGCGGACCGTCGCGCTCATCTCCGAAAAGAACATGGACAAGCAGTCGCCGATCCTTGTCCGCGTGTTCAAGGAAGAGGCCGAGCTCGAAGTGTGGAAGCAGACGCGCGACGGGCAGTACGCGCTGCTGAAAACCTATCCGATCTGCAAATGGTCGGGCGATCTCGGGCCGAAGAAGAAGGAAGGCGATCGCCAGGCGCCGGAAGGCTACTACGCCATCACGCCGGGCCTGATGAACCCGTTCTCCAATTACTATCTCGCCTTCAACACCGGCTTCCCGAACGCCTACGACCGCGCGCACAACTACACCGGCTCGGAGCTGATGGTGCATGGCGACTGCTCGTCGCGCGGCTGCTACGCGATGACGGACGAGCAGATCCAGGAAATCTACGCGCTGGCGCGCGAGTCGTTCTTCGGCGGCCAGAAGGCGTTCCAGTTCGAGGCCTTCCCGTTCCGCCTGACCGCGCTGAACATGGCCAAGCATCGCAACAACCCGAACTTCGCGTTCTGGAAGATGCTGAAGGAAGGCTACGACAATTTCGAAGCGACCAAGCAGCCGCCGCAGGTGGCGGTGTGCGAGCAGCGCTATCTGTTCGACCAGGTCGACAAGGACGGCAAGCCGATCGAGCCGCGCAACGCGCGCGGCGCCTGCCCGGCGCATCGTCTCGACCCGCAGATCGCCGATGCCGTGCTCGACCATCGCCGCGACGAGCAGACCAAGATGGCGAGCTACATCGCCGAGGGCGTGCAGCTCGCCGCCGCGCATGTCGGCGACGGCGGCATGAATCCGGTGTTCAACGACAAGCTCGTCACCGAAACCGAATACAATTCCAAGGGTCAGCTGGTGCAGGTCGCGCTGGCGCCGGGCGCGCTGCCGCATGTGCCGAACCCGCCGGGCACGACCATTCCGCGCGCGCAAGTACAGCCGGATCAGACGCAGTCCGATCAGGCACAGCCAGTTGAGGCGCAGCCCGAGCAGAGCCAGCAGCCGATCGCGCTCGCCTCGGTGCCGACTCCGGAGCCGGCGCCGAAGCAGACGGCGGCGCGCCCCGCCGCCACGCCGGTTGCTTTGCGCGGCACCAATACCGAACTCGCCGCCAAGCCGCGCCGCGTGACCACCGCCGACCCGAAGGAAGTCGCCCGGGCGCTGGCCGGATCGCGCGCGCCCGCAAAGCCGGCCGATCCCGACGTCCGCACCGCCTATTCGACCGCGACTATCGCCGGCGCGCAGCCAGCCGTACCGGCCGGCTCGTTCGACGCCCGCTGGTCGGGCATGCGGTAATCCAGGTTTTCGAATCGTGTACTGTCGTTCGGGCCGGGCATGACGCCCGAGAGCCCGACCACGATGTCCGCCTACGTCTATGTCCTCGGCTGCCTCGCCGGCGCGCGGCATCTCACTTACGTCGGCTGGACCAACGACATCGCGCAACGTCTGAAGAAGCACAACGCCGGCACCGGCGCGCGCTCGACGCGCGGCCGCCGCTGGGTTCTGTTGCACTCGGAAACCTTCGCCGACAAGCGCGCGGCGATGAGCCGCGAGTGGCACTTGAAGCGCGACCGCAGCTTCCGCAAGCAGCTTGCGCAGGCTTTGCGCGCGGGGAAGAAGAAGCGATGAGCATTGCCGCCGAGCCGAAGATCGACTGCCACATGCACGTGCTCGATCCGGCGCGTTTCCCGTACAATCCGACGGTCGCCTACAAGCCGGCGGGCCAGGAGATCGGCACACCGGCGCAGTTCGACGCGGTGATGTCGGTCAATGGCGTCACGCACGCGCTGCTCGTGCAGCCGAACTCCGGCTACGGCAGCGACAATTCCCTGATGCTCGACACGATCGCGCGCGGCAGGGGCCGCTTCAAGGGCGTGGGGATCATCGATTTCGACGCATCGCTCGCCGCGCTGCGCGACCTTAAGGCGCGCGGCATCGTCGGCGCCGCGTTCAACCCGACCTTCCACGGCAGCGACTATTACCGCGACTCACGAGGGCTGATCGAACGCCTCGCCGAGGCTGGCATGTTCGTGCAATTGCAGACCGAGCACGGCCAACTCCTGCCCTTCGTCAAATGGGTCGAGGAGATTCCCGTGCCGGTGCTGGTCGACCATTGCGGCCGGCCGACCGTGGCGGAAGGCGTGAACCAGCCGGCGTTCCAGGCGCTGTTGAAACTCGCCGGCACCGGCCGCGTCAGCGTCAAGCTGTCGGGCTACGCCAAGTTCTCGCAGCAGCCCTGGCCGTTCGACGACTGCCTGCCCTTCGTGCGCGCGCTGGTCTCGGCCTTCACGCTGGATCACTGCATGTGGGCGTCGGACTGGCCGTTCCTGCGCGCCACCGAGAGGCAGGATTACGGGCCGCTCGCGGCGCTCGTGTCGCGCTGGTTTCCGGATGCGGGAGAGCGGGCGAAGTTGTTCAGCGGGACGGCGAAGCGGCTGTTCGGATTTTGAGCCTTCTTGTCCCTCCCCTGAAAGGGGAGGATCCGGCACGTTAGCGCCGCGGGTGGGGTCACGCCAAAATTGAGAATGCCCCCACCCGGCTCGCTAACGCTCGCCACCCTCCCCCGCAAGCGGGGGAGGATAAGAAGAACTACACCGCCCTCACCTTGCTCGCGGTCGGGCCGTTGTCGCCCATCGCCTCGACGTAAGAAACCTGGTCGCCGCGGTGCAGCCGGTCGAAGTCGCCGGTCAGCATGCTGTTGCGGTGGAAATACAGAAGCGCGCCTTCCTTCGTCATCAGGAAGCCGAAGTCCTCGCCCGGCGTCAGCTCGGCGACCTGGCCGCGGAATTCCTGCGCCGCCTCGTGGCGCATACCGGCGGTGCCGTGGTCGGCGCGCTTGTCCTTGAACTTCGACAGCCTGGCCTCGGCGATGCGGAAGGCTTCGTTGATGGCGTTGTGCAAATCCGGCGCCTGGAATTTGCGCTGTAGATGATCGGGCTCGTGCGCGACGACGATGTCCTTGTGACCCGGCACCGAAATCTCGATGCGCACGACCGGCGGAATGGTGTCGTTCTGGTTCTGGTTGCGCTGGTCGACGCGCACGCGGCAGGTGGTGAGGTGGCCGTAGATGCGCTCCAGCCGCGCAATGTGCTCATGGATCGCGTCCTCGACGGCGGCGGAACTCTTGCAATTATGAAACGAGATTTCAGGCTGGATCTGCATTGTGTTTTGCCCGCTTGGAAACGCTGTGCGGGTTAATGCGGCGGGCGGCCGATTGGTTGCGGCGCGGGAGTCGCGGGGCTATGGTCCGGCCGGTCCGAAGAAGAGGAGCCGGCCATCAACTACGCAGCCCCCATCCCCGCCGACCGCCTGCCGCGCGAGCGCTTCGGCACCTTCGTATTCCCCGTCGTGCATGCGCGCGGCGGTACCTCAACCGGGCTCGTCATCTGGGACCGCGCCGCGCCGCAAGATCTCAAGCTGCGCGAGGAGCTGCTGCGCCACCTGATGGGCCTGCCGCTCACCGGCACGACCGGCGACACCAAGCAGATCACCGGCCTCGGCCGCGGCTATCCGACCAGCAACAAGGTGTTCTTCGCCGACCTGAAGACGAACGCGGCCGGCGCGCCGCAGATCGTCAGCACATTGGCGCAGCTCGCCTCCGGCAAGTCGGAGATCGACTGGAGCGTCAACTGCGGCAACATGTCGGCGGCGCTGCCTTACTGGGCGATCGATCAGCAATTTCTGCCGCGGCAGTTGAACGGCGCCGGCGAAGTCGAGATCTTCAACACCAATACCAAGGCGACGATGACGGCGCGCGTCGCCTATGACGGCGACGGGTTCGCGATGGCCGGCATCCCCGGCGTCGACGGCGAGTTTCCCGGCGTCGACCTGTTCCTCGCCAATCCGGTGGGCGCCAAGACTGGCAAGGCGCTGCCGACCGGCAATGTCACCGACCAGTTCGGGCCGTACCGCGTCTCCTGCGTCGACGTCGCCGTGCCGATGGTGATCGCGCGCGCATCCGAGTTCGGCAAGACCGGCACCGAGCCGGTCAAGGAATTGCGCGGCGACGAGAAGTTCTTTTCGGCGTTGAAGGCGCTATGGATCGAGGCCGGGCTGAAGATGGGCCTCAAGGGCAAGGGCGGCAAACCGATGACCGCGGACGAGCTCGCCAACAGCGAGACCATCCCGAAGGTCTGCATCGTTGGCCCGCCGGTCGCCGGCGGGCACATCTCGACCCGCTATTTCACGCCGCAGGAAGGCCACGCGACGATGGCGGTGACCGGCGGCTGCTGTCTCGCCGCCGCCTGCCTGATGCCGGGTACCGTCGCGCACGAGATCGCCCGCGGCCTGCCGGCGCTGGGGATCGAGCCGTCGGAAATCCAGGTCGACATCGAGAACCCGGCCGGCATCCTGTCGGCCACCATCGGCGGCCGTCATGCGAACGGCACCACCACGATCGACCGCGCCGCCTACAAGCGGTCTGCACAAGTGCTGTTGCGCGGCCACGCCCCGCTCTATCGCGCCTCGCCGGAGTTGAAGAAGGCGCTGGCGGACATCGCGGCGAACCCGGCGCTGGCGATTGTTTGATGCAAAACGTAGGGCGGGTTAGCCGAAGGCGTAACCCGCCTGCGATCCGGCGGATTACGCTGCGCTAATCCGCCCTACGGGATTGGCCGTGCCTCAGTCCCCCGCGAACGCAGAGAGCAGGCTCCACTTCGGCTGCGGCAGCGACAACGCCTCGCGCGTCTTCGCGTCGAGCCGCGGCACCACCACCATGCGGTTGACCTCGCCGTCGAGGAACGCCTGCAGGAACGCGTCGTAGTTCCGGAACGACACGCAGCCGTTCGATTGGCCGTTCGGCCCGAGCATGTAGGTGTGCGCGAGCATGCCGTCGCGGCCGAACATCTTGTTCTCGTCGACCGGCGTCAGGCGGATCGCGCGCACGCCGTGGAAGAGCCTCTCCCGCAACGTCAGCGCGTAGACGTTCGGCGGCGTCGGGCCGCGCATCCTGGTGCGGATGTAGTGCGGATCGTCCATCATATCGCCGAGGCCGGAATGCGCCTCGAGCCGGCGGCCGTTCGGCATGTACACCGTGTGGCTCGCGATGTCGTAGACGGCGGTGCGGCGGCCGATCGCCGACGCCGGCGATTTTGGCTCGTCGGGCGGCGGCAGCGAGGCGAGCTTGGGTTCCGGCGTAGGCGCTGGCGCGGGCGCGGCGCGGGCCACCGGCGGCAGTGTGCCGGTCGTCTCCGGAGCGGCTTCGGCGATGCGCGGCCTCGCCAACGGCAGCGGCACCGGCGCGACCTCCACCGTGACGGCGGGCGGCGCGGCAACCGGCGGCGTGACGGCCGGTGCAAGTTCGGAGACGTGGATCTTCGGGCGCGGCCGCGGCACCGGCACGTGAATGGCCGGCTTTGGCACCGCGACAGGCGGGAGCGGCTTCGATGCAACGAGGGGGGCACGCGGCGCCACCGGCGCGAGATCGATCTCCTGCGGCTCTGAGTCCGGCGCGGTGCCGAAGCCGCTCGCCGGACCCGAGCGCGCCGCCTCGCGGATCATGCCGCGATGCCATTCGCCGAGCGCCGAGATGAGCGGCGCCGAAGCGCTCATGTGCAAGGTCGTGGGTGCGTTGTGCGAGACCGCGCGCGTCCAAACGGATGCGACCGACAGCGACACCGCGAGCACGGCAACCGAGCCGCCGACGACCAGGCCGAGCGCCAGGCCCTTGCCGGCCAGCCGGCGCGCCGAGACGGCCGGGAGCGCGGGAACCTGGAAACGCGGGAGACCGGACGGACTGAGGGCTTCGGACGCAAACGCCATTGCACGCGCTACTGGGCACGAGAGGAGACCCGTGACAGTGCGGGATTAAGGTTAAACGGTTGTAAAGAAAGGGCGTATCGCGTTGCCGCCGTGGCAGAAAAAACGCCGGCGACAGCGTCCGGCGGCGCCGCAGGGTGAACAACTTCGATTCAATCGACGTGCGAGGCCAGCCCCGCGGCGAGGCCGTCGTACACCGCGCGGCAGCGCGGCGTCGTGCGCAGGTTCTCGTGCATGGCGAGCCAGACGCCGAGCTCGACGGAAACCGAGGGCAACACGCGAACGAGGTTCGAATCCTGCCGCGCCAGCGCCACCTGGCACAGGCCGATACCGAACCCGGCCTTGATGGCCATCAACTGCGCGATGTCGCTGTCTGTCCTGAGCGCGAAGTGCACCGTCTCGAAGCCCTGCAAGCGCGCCCGGATGGCGCGGATGGCCGGGGTTTCGCGGTCGAAGCCGATGAGGCTGTGCGTGCGCAGCGCCTCGAGCGTTCGTGGCGTCCCGGCGCGCGCGAGATAGTTGCGATGGGCGTGCAGGCCGATCGTCACGCGGCCGAGGCGCTTGACCACGAGCGCCTCCTGCACCGGCTCGACCATGCGCACGGCGATATCGGCGTCGCGGCGCAACAGGTTCTCGACGGTGTTCGACAGCACGAGCTCGATGTCGAGCAACGGATGCGTCGCGCGCAGCCCGGCGAAGATCGCCGGCAGCACCTGCGAGCCGACGATCTCGCTGGCGCTGACGCGCACTGTGCCCTTGACGCCCTGCCCCTGCCCCGAGGCGACGCGGAGCATCGCCGCCGCGGTCGCCGCGAGCTGTTCGGCATACGGCTTCAGTTCGAGCGCCGCGTCGGTCGGCGCCAGGCCCTGTTGCGAGCGAGTGAACAGGGTGAAGCCGGCCGCCTCTTCCAGGGCGGCGATGTGCCGCGCCAGGGTCGGCTGCGTGAGGCCGAGGGCGCGCGCCGCCGCCGACAGCGAGCCCTCCTGAAGGACGGCGAGGAAGCTGCGGTAAAGGCTCCAGTCGGGCGCGGGGGTATTCATCGATTTCAGTATAGTGACCCAACGGCTTTAAACAATTCCGTTTATCAGGCTCGCGCCCCAGATTGCCCCCATCAGCAAACGACGGGAGCACGACATGACGACGAAGTGGACGGCATTGGTACTCGGCGCCACGGGCGGCATCGGCGGCGCGGTGGCGCGGCGCCTGACGGGCAGCGGATGGGCGGTGGCCGCGCTGCACCGCGATCCCGAGCGGCTGCCGGAAAGCGCGCGCATCCCGGGCCTGACCTGGCGGCGCGGCGACGCCATGAACGCCGCCGATGTCGCGGCCGCCGCCGAGGGCGCCGCGGTAATCGTGCACGCGGTGAACCCGCCCGGCTATCGCAACTGGGGCGGGCTGGTGCTGCCGATGCTCGACAACAGCATCGCCGCGGCGCGCGCCAACGGCGCCCGCATCGTGCTGCCGGGAACGGTTTACAATTTCGGGCCGGACGCCTTCCCGATCCTGCGCGAGACCTCGCCGCAACATCCGCGCACGGTCAAAGGCGGCATTCGCGCCGAGATGGAGCGGCGGCTGCGCGCGGCCACCGAAAACGGCGCCAAGGCGCTCATCGTGCGCGCCGGCGACTTCTTCGGGCCGCAGGCGGCAAGCAACAACTGGTTCGCGCAAGGACTGGTGAAGCCGGGAAAGCCGGTGACGTCGATCACCAATCCCGGCCGCCGCGGCACCGGACATCAATGGGCCTATCTGCCGGACGTGGCGGAGACGATCGGACAACTCCTCGACATCGAGGACACTCTCGACCCCTTCGCGGTCTTCCACATGGACGGCCACTGGGACGCGGACGGCATGCAGATGAGCGGCGCGATTCGCCGCGCGGCCGGCGACGCGCGGATCAAGATGCGCGGGACGCCGTGGTGGTTCATGCGCCTTGCCGCGCCGGTGGTGCCGCTGTTCAGGGAAATTATGGAAATGCGCTATCTGTGGAACCTGCCGCTGCGCATGGACAATGCCCGCCTGCGATCGGTCCTCGGCGAAGAGCCGCACACGCCGCTCGACGAGGCTGTGCGCACGACACTCGTCGGGCTCGGCTGCGTCACGGCGTGAGGCGCGCGGCCGCCGCCGCTCCCGCTCAGTGCTTGGTCGGCGGCGGGCCGGAGGCGGCGCGCTGGCGCGTCAGGTCGATGATCGCCTGCTCCACTTCGCCGAGACGCTCGGTCAGCGCGAGATAGCGTTTCGTCGCGGCGCCGCCGCCGGCCCATTCGCCGGTCGCGCGCGCCTCCGCCGACGCACCGGCCATGTCGCCGAGCATCGTCTCGATCTCGGCCTCGAGGGCTTCCCGCTCGCGGCTGAGATCGGCGAGCGCCTTGTCGATCTTGTCGTCGGTCATCGCACCATTCCTCAAAACGAAAACGCCGCGCTTCGGCGCGGCGTTCCGGGCGTCGGCTTCGGCGCGCGCCGTTTTAGGCAAACCGCCCGTGGCAGTGCTTGAACTTCTTGCCCGAGCCGCAGGGGCAGGCCTCGTTGCGGCCGACCTTGCCCCAGGTCGTCGGGTCATTCGCATTGCGCTCGGCCATCACGGCCGTGTCGGCGCCGGCGGCAACCGCGGCCGCCGTCATCGGCGCGGCGAGCGCCATCTCGTTCTCGCCGGTCGACGGATCGGCCTTGTGCGCCTCCATCGCCGGCAGAAGCTGCGCCTGCTCCTCGGCCGTCGGCTGCTGCACGATCTCGACGCGCATCAGTTGCGCCGTCACCGCCTCGCGCAGGTGCGCGACCATGCTCTCGAACAGCGCGAAGGCCTCGGCCTTGTACTCGTTGAGGGGATCGCGCTGGCCGTAGCCGCGCAGGCCGATCACCTGGCGCAGGTGGTCGAGCATGACGAGATGCTCGCGCCAGAGATGGTCGAGCGTCTGCAACAGGATCGACTTCTCGACGTAACGCATGACGTCGGGGCCCCACTTGGCCACCTTCGCCGCCATGAACTCGTCGGCGCGGCGCTCGATGCGCTCCTTCACTTCCTCGTCGGCGATGCCCTCTTCCTTGGCCCAGTCCTGCACCGGCATGTCGAGGGTCAGCACGTGCAGCAGCGCCTCGTGCAGCCCGGCCGTGTTCCACTGTTCCGGATAGGCGTTCGGCGGAATGTGCTTGGTGACCAGTTCGTCGACGACGTCGTGGCGCATGTCGGTGATGGTCTCGTCGACCGCCTCGTCGCGCATCAGGTCGAGCCTCTGCTCGAAGATGACCTTGCGCTGGTCGTTCATCACGTCGTCGTATTTGAGCAGGTTCTTGCGGATGTCGAAGTTGCGCGCCTCGACCTTCTGCTGCGCCTTTTCGAGCGCCTTGTTGATCCAGGGATGGACGATGGCCTCGCCTTCCTTCAGGCCGAGCTTCTGCAACATGCCGTCGAGCTTGTCGGAGCCGAAGATGCG
The DNA here is from genome assembly GCA_035571935.1 of Pseudolabrys sp. Classification (GTDB taxonomy): domain Bacteria; phylum Pseudomonadota; class Alphaproteobacteria; order Rhizobiales; family Xanthobacteraceae; genus Pseudolabrys. Next base: position 1,633 of record DATNBL010000027.1, on the reverse strand, counting down.
CATCAGGTCGTCTTCGAGCGACAGGAAGAACTTGGAATGGCCCGGATCGCCCTGGCGGCCGGAGCGGCCGCGCAGCTGGTTGTCGATGCGCCGGCTCTCGTGGCGCTCGGTGCCGAGCACGAACAGGCCGCCGGCGGCGAGCGCCTTCTGCTTGAGCCTGGCCACCTGCTCGCGGATCTCGGCCGCGCGCGGATGCCGGTCGCGCTCACCCCAGTCGGTGATGTCGGGCAGTTCCTGGCGGATGCGCATGTCGGCATTGCCGCCGAGCTGAATGTCGGTGCCACGGCCGGCCATGTTGGTGGCGATGGTGACGGCGCCTGGCACGCCCGCCTGCGAGACGATGAACGCTTCCTGCTCGTGATAGCGGGCGTTGAGGATGGCGAAGACTTTCTTCTGCGTTTCGCCGGAATAGAGATCGCGGAACGCATTCGGGTCGGAGAAGTCGTGCTGCTCCCAGCCTTGCTTGCGCAGGAGCTCGGCGAGGTGCTCCGACTTCTCGATCGACGTTGTGCCGACCAGCACCGGCTGGCCGCGCTTGCGGCAGTCGTCGATCAACGTGATGATCGAGCGGTTCTTCTCGGCCGCCGTGCGGTAGACTTCGTCGTCGTCGTCGATGCGCGCCAGCGGCATGTTGGTCGGCACTTCGAGCACGTCGAGATTGTAGATGTCGCCGAACTCCTCGGCTTCCGTGAGCGCCGTGCCGGTCATGCCGGCGAGCTTCTCGTACATGCGGAAGTAGTTCTGGAAGGTGATCGAGGCCAGCGTCTGGTTTTCCGGCTGGATCGGCTGGTGCTCTTTGGCCTCGAGCGCCTGGTGCAGGCCTTCCGAATAGCGCCGGCCCGGCATCATGCGGCCGGTGAACTCGTCGATGATGACGACCTCGCCGTTGCGCACGATGTAGTCCTTGTCGCGCTGGAACAGCTTATGCGCGCGCAGCGCCTGATTGACGTGGTGCACGACGGAGACGTTCTCGACGTCGTAGAGCTTGCCGCCCTTGAGCTGCCCGGCCTCGCGCAGCGCGACTTCCATCTTCTCCATGCCGGCTTCGGTCATGGTGACGGTGCGCTGCTTCTCATCGACCTCGTAGTCGCTCTTGTCGAGCCGCGGGATGAAGGCGTCGATGGTGTTGTAGAACTCGGAACGGTCGTCGAGCGGGCCGGAAATGATCAGCGGCGTGCGCGCCTCGTCGACCAGGATCGAATCGACTTCGTCGACGATGGCGTAGACGTGGCCGCGCTGGACCATGTCCTCCATCCGGTACTTCATGTTGTCGCGCAGGTAGTCGAAGCCGAGCTCGTTATTGGTGCCGTAAGTGATGTCGCAGTCGTAGGCCTTCTTGCGCTCCTCGTCGTCGATGCCGTGCACGATGACGCCGGTCGTGAGACCGAGGAAGCCGTAGACCTGGCCCATCCATTCGGCGTCGCGCTTGGCGAGGTAGTCGTTGACCGTCACGACATGCACGCCGCGGCTGGTCAGCGCGTTGAGGTAGACGGCGAGCGTCGCGACCAGCGTCTTGCCTTCGCCGGTCTTCATCTCGGCGATCTTGCCCTCGTGCAGGATCATGCCGCCGATGAGCTGCACATCGAAGTGGCGCTGGCCGAGCGTGCGCTTGGCCGCTTCGCGCACGGTGGCG
>DATNBL010000026.1:0-120038 GCA_035571935.1 Pseudolabrys sp. | reverse complement strand
GGTGCTGATGCTGCTCGACAACTGGGCGCATCACTCGGAGAAGGCGGCGCACAACATCCACTCGACCTTCGGCGACGTCGAATGGATCACCATCTTCTTCTTCATCGGCCTGTTCGTGGTGGTGCACGGCGTCGACGTCGGCGGCCTGCTCAACCTGCTCGCCAACAAGCTCGTGGCGGCGACCGGCGGCCAGCTCTCGACCACCGGCTACGCCATCCTGTGGGGGTCGGCGTTCCTGTCCGCGATCGTCGACAACATCCCCTTCGTCGCCACCATGATCCCGCTGATCAAGAACATGGCGCCGGCCTTCGGCGGGGCGTACCACATCCAGCCTCTGTGGTGGTGCCTCTCGCTCGGCGCCTGCCTCGGCGGCAACGGCACCCTGATCGGCGCCTCGGCCAACCTGACGGTGGCCGGCATCGGCGACCGCAACGAGGTGCCGTTCAGGTTCATGACCTACACGCTCTACGCCTTCCCGATGATGGTCGTGTCGGTCGCGATCTGTCACATCTATCTGTGGTGGCGATATTTCTAGCCGGCGAGAAGACTCCATGAAACGACTTTCATTGCTGCTATTTCTCGCGCTACTTCCGGTCTCTTCCTTCTTCGCTTTGACTAAAATTAACGAGTTGCCGGGCAAAATTGCAATCCATTTTGACGTGAGCGGCGCACCTGACGCTTGGATTGACCGCGATTATTATCGTATCCTGGTCATCGGTTCATTGATCGCATTGCCCTTGCTAATTGTGTGGCTGATGGGATGGCTTCCGCGTCTTATCGACGGTAAAGGCCAAGTTCCGAATTCCGAATACTGGTTTGCACAGGAACGGAGACCGTCAACGGAGAGCTTTTTGATCGGCCACGCCAGCTGGCTGGGCTGCTTCTCAGTAGCGGTTATCTACGGAGTTCACGTCCTTATAGCCGGTGCCAATCTAGTAAATCCGCCACATTTGGATTCAGATCGCCTGATTACTGTGCTGGTAATTTATCTCGTGGGTCTTTCTTGGTGGATAGCCACATTTATGCGCCGGTTTCAGCGAGTAGACAGAAACGGTTAGGTGCCTTCGTCTGCTTGTGACCCAAGTATGACGTGGACGGAGATCGCGCCTGAGTTCAGGCCCCAAGCAATCGTGCGCACATGTGGCCCGTAGGTCGTCTTTCAGCGAGAACGGGAGGTGGCAGCCTGGTCGTCGATAGCCGTACCTGAGCCGCAGACATCTGATTGAACAATAGCCGGGCAAGTGGCGGTGCTCGGCCGGACGGATTAAGGGGACAAGAACGGTGGTCTTGACGCTCCCCAAACCGTCGTAAGACAGTCGTCATGTCATGTACTTGGGATGGTTCTCAGGTGGGTACGAAGACGTGGAACTCCGACAACAAGTCCGCCTTTGTCACGCCTCGGACGGCACCCGCATCGCGCTCGCGACCTTGGGCAGCGGCGCACCACTTCTGCGGACGGCGCATTGGCTAAGTCACCTGGAATACGACGTGCGCAGCCCGGTGTGGTCGCACTGGCTTCAGGAGCTTTCCCGTCGCAACACGTATATTCGCTACGACCAGCGTGGCTGCGGTCTGTCCGACCGCACACCGGCGGGCATGTCGTTCGAGGCCTGGGTGTCCGACCTGGAGGCGGTGGTCGATGCTCTGGGACTGAAGCGCTTCGACCTGTTCGGAATGTCACAGGGCGGCGCGATCGCGATCGCCTATGCAGCACGGCACCCCGATAAGGTCTCGCGCCTTGTACTATGCGGCGCCTATGCGCGCGGGTCACTGCGCCGTGATCTGACGCCGGACGCGCGACGCGAAGCCGAAGTGCTGCTCGATTTGATCCGCCTCGGCTGGGGCAAGAACAATCCAGCCTTCCGGCAGGTATTCACCAGTTTGTTCATTCCGGACGGCACACCCGAACAGCACCAATGGTTCAATGATCTGGAGCGCGTCTCTGCATTTCCGCAAAATGCTGCGGACATAATCGAGACGTCCTACTGGATCGATGTGGCCAATCTGGCTGCGCAGTTGCAGGTTCCGACCTTGATCTTCCATGCCTCCGAGGATGCGCGCGTACCCTTCGAGGAAGGCCGAATCCTGGCCTCGCTGATTCCGAACGCGCGCTTCGTGCCGCTCGCGAGCCGGAATCACGTCCTGCTTTCGACCGAACCGGCATGGTCGGTGTTCGTGCGTGAGCTGCACGCGTTTCTTGACGGCGGCGGTTCTTCACGTTCGCATCTTTTGGAGAGCTCCGGTCTGACGGCGAGCGAGGCGGCGGTACTCGATCTAATGGCACGCGGTCTGGCGAATGCCGCGATCGCCCGCACGCTCGGCAAGCGCGAGAAGACTGTGCGCAATCAGGTGTCCGCGATCTTCAGTAAACTTCAGGTGCGCTCCCGCGCCGAAGCAATCGTGCGGGCGCGGGACTCGGGCATGGGTGCATGGGACGGCCGCCCCACGGCCACTCCCGAACGCGACTAAAGATCTGCGTTGGATGGGACGGCGAACTCATGACACTGAGTCCTAGGCGGCTGCAACCTCGCCAGACAATCCGATAGGACACGCCTCATGCAACGAGCCTTCGGCGCTGCCTCCGGCATTTCGAACCGGGTCCTCGCGCCCCTGCATTCGCCGCAACTCGCGCTGATGCTCGCGGCCTTGTTCTGGTCGGGCAACTTCATCGCGGGCCGCATGCTACGCGGTCAGGTCGATCCGGTAACGCTGAATTTGCTGCGCTGGCTCGGCGCTCTCTTGATCTTCCTGCCGTTCGTGTGGCGCGGTCTACGGGCCCATCATCGTGCGTTGTGGCGCGAGTGGCGGCTTATCCTCGCCCTCGGGGCGACCGGCATCGCCGCTTTTCAGACCCTCAACTATGTCGCGCTGCAGACCACAAGCGCAACCCACGCATTGCTGGTCCTCGCGCTAGCTCCAATTGCCATTCTGATAGGCGGGACGATTAGCGGCATGGACCATCCGAACCGCCGGCAGATGATCGGGATGGGCATATCGGTCATCGGTGCGGGCGTTGTCATTACGCGTGGCGACCTTGCGATCCTGTACATCGGCGGCCTCAATCGGGGCGACCTGATCATGTTGTTCAACGTCTTGATCTGGACCGTCTATTCGCTGCTGCTCCGCCGGCGGCCGACCGATCTGCCGCAGGACGTAACATTGGCGGGGAGCATGCTTGCTGGCGTCCTTTTGCTGCTGCCGTTCGCGGATTCGACGGCGCTGGCTGCGCTCAGCGCGCCCGGGATTCTGCTCGGGATCGGCTACATGGCGCTGTTCGCGTCGGTGCTGGCCTTCCTGTTCTGGTCCTTCGGCGTATCCAGACTGGGGCCGACGCGGTCGGGCCAGTTCATCAACCTGATGCCGGTATTCGGAGCCGGCCTCGCCCTCCTGCTGCTTGGAGAGATTCCGGGGCGCGCGGAAATCGTCGGGGCAGGGATGGTCTTGGCTGGGATCGCGACTGTCGAGTCCGGGCGAATGCGGAATTGAGACTGTGGGCAAGACTTTCATTGCCCGTCGTCGCTGGACGAAGATCTCCGATGATGCGTGATTCGTTTGGCGGAGCAGGCGTCCCCGCGCATCACACAAGCCGACGGCCGCTCCTGATCCGAAGCAGACCTAAGTTAGAGCCATTGCCGTGGGCTAAGGAGTTGCCCAGCGCGATCTTGCAGATGCGGGCCCAACAAGCCATCGACCTCATGATCCAGACCGAAGAAGAAGATTGAGACTCAACCTACGGAATTTTGGCCGCCCGCTACTCGAGCGGCGATCTCCATTAGCTTCGCTTTTAGATCATCGGAATTGAAAGGCTTGAGAATGAACCCGTCAACAAATGCGTGCATACCGTCGCGCACAGCTTTGGTAGCGCTCTCTCGACTGGCGGTAGTTAGGAGAATGATACAAGGTCGGCCGCACAGTTCCGCGCGAGCCCGTCGGGCGAATTCGGTGCCATTTACGGGCTGCATCTCAAGATCGCAAAGTACAAGTCCATACTGGCCAGCACGCAGCAATTCGAGTGCTGATGCTCCGTCGTGGCAAACATCAACGTGCTCAAAGCCTATTCTGTGCGCGAGCGTCTTCATCACGCGTGTCATCGTCACGAAATCGTCGACGACGAGCATCTTCAACGGTGTGTCAGAGGGGCCCATGCGATTTGTACCTGCGAGGGCACCATTTCTGCATGCGTTCGGTTTAGAGAATGTGAATCAATGCTACCATTCGTTGCGCCAGCCGAAACATGCCCGAACAGCAGTTGCGTAAGGCGGGCTGCCTACCCGGCTAATCGGACTCGGTCAGCCGAAGCGACAAGGAGCGCTTTGAAAGCCTCGGCGGCTACAGGCCTGGAATAAAAATAGCCTTGCGCCTCTTCGCATTTCTCGGTGCGCAAGAAGGCCTCTTGATCGGCCGTTTCAACGCCCTCACCGATGACGCCCAGCCGTAAATTATGCGCCATCTGAATGACCGAGCGTATGATTGCGATGTCTTTTGGTGGCGATCGATCGCTTATCTTCCGTACAAAGCTCTGGTCGATCTTAATCCGTGTGAGCGGATACTGACGTAGGTAGATCAGGGAAGCATACCCTGTCCCGAAATCGTCGAACGCGATATTCACTCCGCGCGCCCGAAGCGCGTATAATGGTTCGATCAACGCCTTCTCCTGGTTGAGCGCAATGTTCTCGGTGATCTCGAGTTCTAATTGCTCCGGGGCCAAACCGGTTTCCAAGAGGACGCGGTTCACGTCTTCGACCAGCGTGCCGCTATAAAACTGGCAAGGAAACAGATTTACGCCAATACGGATTGCCGGTAGCCCATCAGCCGACCAGCGTCCGAGCTGCAAACAGGCTTCGCGAAGAATCCAGCGCCCGAGCTCCAATGCAGCAGGCGTCTCTGATAAATGTTCGATGAATGCTGCCGGCGCCAATAGCCCCCGCTCGGGGTGCTGCCATCGCAGGAGAGCCTCGGCTCCAGCGATCGCCCCATCGGATAGCCTGATCTGGGGCTGGTAATGGAGTATAAACTCATGTTCCGCGGCAGCACGGCGCAGCTCGCTGTCCAATTGCCAGCGCGACTGAGCCTTGGCCCTCAGAGGGGCCATGAAAAGTTGAACTCTGTTGCCTCCAGCCGACTTCGCCTCCTGCAAAGCAAGATCGGCATTTGCTATCAGCTCATCGACCTCACGCCCATGGCTTGGAGCCGTAACGATTCCACTACTGGCTGTCACAAAGACTCTGTGCCCGCCCGTGTCGAGAGGCTGGCTCAGGCACTTCAAGGCCGCGTCGACTTGTTGACCGATCAAGATCGGATTCCCGTTGCCGGCGAACAACATCGCAAATTCGTCTGCGCTTAGTCGGTAGAGACGAAAGGCGGTCTGCTCGATAGCCAAAATGCGCTCGCTGATACACTTCAGCAGTTCGTCGCCAACTGCGTTCCCGAGCCGGTCGTTGATATCCTTGAATCGATCGATGTCCAGCAGCGCAAGGCCGCAAGCTCGAGGAGAATCGTCCGCTCCGGGATCAAGGGCGGCAGCGAGGTCGATTCGCAGACTCAATCTGTTGGGTAGGCCAGTCAGGTGGTCGTGATATGCCAGATGCCGTAACCGGTCTTCCGCGTCCTTTCGTTCACTCATATCGCGGCCAATGAAATAGTGCTTTTGCTCAGGCTCCGACCACACCCCCGACCAAGCCAGAGTTACGACGCGGTCGTCCTTGTGTAGATAGCGCGTCTCGAAGTTGCGTGTTTCCAGGCCGGAGCGAGCAAGTCGCATTTCCTGCCGGGTGCGCTCGAGATCGCCGGGGTAGATAAAATCCCGAGCGCTATGGCCGATCATTTCGCTGGCCTCATAGCCCAACGTGGCTTTCGAGCTCGGGCTGACCTGCAACAAAGTGCCCCGACGGTCAGTGATGAAGACTAGGTCTAGAGAGGTTTCGAACAGACGCCGTCGATCCTCGGCCTCCTGGCGCAACGCTTCCGACGTTTGACGCAGGGTCTCAGCGACTTCGGCCTGCTGCTTAAGAGCGGCGGGAAGCCATCGCCGAAGCAACAACGCCAGGACCGCGCACGCCGCGGCAATGTTGATCAGTTTCGGTATAATCAGAAGGCCGGGGCTACTGAGGATCTCTGCGATGCGCGGCGGGAATAACCCGTACTCGGAGCCGAAAAACAGGCCGAAATAGGTGTTCTCGATTAGATTCCTCAGAATATCGATCGAGAGGACGATGAGCAGGAGCCGCATCGGGCCCGACGCACGAGTCTCGCGTAAGTAGGAGACAATAATTGTGCCGATTACTCCCAGCCACAAAGCAACGATCACCCAATAAGTAAGCGCCGTTACGAATTTCATGTCTTGCCCCACCTCGCTCGGAGACGGTAGCAGTCAGAAGATATACAAGCTTAAATATGAGAAGTGTCGCTAGCGCATAGATAACAAATGATTAAATTGCAACATCGGAACCAGCAAAGTTACCGCATATTGCTGCCGCGGATTGAACTGCATCGCGTTCCTGCCATTCTTTGCTTGCCTATGGACTGTAAAAGCCAGATTCCTAATTGCAGCGAGGATGAGAGTAGTCGCGATAAGTCGTGAGATCCCTTATTCGAGGTACCCAGGCTGTCGCCATGGCCTTCGACTCAACTGCGGTTTAAAGCCCGCGACGCGGCCTCTTTGGGGCTTTCTGGCTAGATCTGCAAAAAGTTCGTTTGGTGTAGAGCAGTCCGGATCTGGCCCTTAGCTGACGTAGACGGACCAAGGACTTTAGGTCAGACTTGACCCGTAGCTTAGAATCCATCGAGGAAACCCACCGCGCCTTGTCGGCCGCATCCTGGGGGTCCAAACTGATGGCCGGGGCGGCTCGTACTTGGGGGGACGCTATGTTGCGGCATCTACTGATCGCTATTGTAAGCTTTGCAGTCACGGCGGGCTCTGCTGTCGTGGCAAATGCGACTGAGGTCAGAATCATTTCCGGTCCCGCCACCGACGCCGTGCTGGCGGCGGCGCGGCCGCAGTTCGAGCACGATACCGGGAACACGTTCACCAGCAAAGGCGGCGTGACCGGCGTCCTCAAGCATCTCATCGAGAGCGGCGAGCCGTTCGATCTGGCGATCATCCCTGGGCCGCTGATGGATTCGTTCGTTAAGCAAGGAAAGATCACGGCCGGCACGAGTGTGCCATTCGTGCGCGTGGGCATGGGCGTTGCCGTCCGCGCGGGCGCGGCCAAGCCGGACATCAGCACGGTCGCGAAGTTCAAACAGGTCCTCCTCGACGCGAAGTCAGTGACCTATGTGCCGAAGGGCGAGACCGCGAAGCGTCTCGCTGGCGTGCTGGAACGGCTCGGCATTGCCGACCAGGTGAAGGCGAAGGCCCAGCTAGCCGCGAACGTGCCCGCTGCGATCCAGGCGGTCGCCAGCGGCAAGGCGGAGCTTTATTTCTCGCTCACCAACATTATTGTGACGGCGAAAGGCATCGAGCTTGCCGGACCCTTCCCGCCAGACTTGCAGCACTACCTCGTCATCAATACGGGCGTAAGCACTGCCGCCAAGCAACCAGATGCAGCGAAGGCGCTGGTGAAGCTGTTGAAATCGTCGAACGCCGATTCGGCGATCAAGGCTGGAGGGCTCGAACGCGCGCCCGAATAACACCAAGCATAGGGTCAGATGAGCAGCAATTCTGCGCCGCCGAGAGAATCATCAAGCTGAAATGCGAACTCAGCTACGTGGTAGCCGTTGCTGGAGCGAGCGTGGCAATTGCCTCTGTGTCGCTCCTGCATTGGTGGGTGATTCATACCTAACGGACATCGGATGGTATTGCCTTTGCCTCGATTGATTGCGGTGACGGCCGCCACCATGCTGATTGCACCCGCGATGGTACAGGCTTCATCTGTGCGCGCCGCCGGTACCTGACCTTCGAGTACGAAATGCTTCCCGGAAGGCGCCCGCGGGGCAGACCAATATTCATGTGCTCTATTCGGCCGCCGACGACCCGATCAAGAGCTCATGAAAGCCTTGGCCTTCGATCCCCGACAATGCACTTCGCACACTTTTTGCTGATGACGTTCCGCTCCCCGGAAAGCCGAACGTATGCATCATTGACAAATTCGAACGAAAGCTCGAGCCCGCTCAATATCGCGATGAAGTCGGAGGACGCACTGGAACTGTCGCCAACGTTCTGTAGCGGCGGCGAGACGGCGCTCTATCGGCGCTCCCAACGTGGAGCCGGAACCGCAGTAGACCACGCCGAGTTGGGCCCGCGCGGGCCAGGAAGCTGGCTCCGTGGAATCCCTACAGGCGGCCGCCGCGCAGCACTACTATCGAAAGGCAAGAGCGAGTGTTCCGCCAGCCGTGACCTCCTCCCCCGGCATACAGCGCGGAACCCACATAGGCCACATTTGGTTTCGGTTCACAGCCCAATCCCTCGGCCGAGGATCACGAATGGCCCTACGACTTGGTTTAGTCGCTCTTCTCTGTCTGGCTAGTGCTTCAATATCGCAAGCCCGGCCGCTGCTTGAGCATGCTTCACCGGCATCAAGTAGCGCCGTCCGCAATGCCCCGTCGGAGATTGAACTATCGTTTTCCGAGGCCTTGGTACCATTAGCCACCGATGCGGTCGTCAGGGACGCGTCGGGCCGTGTTGTGAACTCTGGAAAGGCGCTCGTTACCGGCAAAGCAGGCAAAATATCAGTACCCGTGAAATCGCTTCCTCCTGGGAAGTACAGAGTTGAATGGTACGTGACCTCTGCGAACGAGCAGCACGCGCAGGGCAGCTATAATTTCATCGTGGGCGGGATAGAACAACGTAAGCAGGGACGCCGACACGCTCATTTGAGTCGCCACTAAAAGGGCGAGGGGAGAGGATTGGGGTGAGGGGGCTCCTGACTGAGTGAGTTTGTAACCCCTCACCCGCCCGCCTCGCCTCGCTCGGCGGTCGACCTCTCCCTATGGGAGAGGTGAAGAGACGTCAATGACGACGCCAGTCAATCCGCTATGGCCGTGCTAGACCTTCTACAAGCTTCACTATTTTTTGTCGCGTCTGCGCGTCTCTAATTTTGACAAACGCCTGCATTAAGGCAACACCATCTCTGCTGGCGCAAAATTCGTCTAGTAAAGCGGCATCTGGATTGCCATCTTCTGTGGCATTTTGCCCGAGTTGGCTTTCGAAAAAATATGATGGAGCTACCTGGAGTATACTGGCGACCTGGTGAAGACGACTCGAGCTAATTCGGTTCGTTCCCTTTTCATATTTTTGGATTTGCTGGAAGCTGATGCCTAGTTTGCTGCCCAGATCGGTTTGGCTCATGCCCATTTGCATCCGACGCGATCTCACACGCGCCCCGACATGAGCATCTACAATGCTGAATCTATGTTTTGGAGTTGTCGGCATAGCCACTGTCATTATTTTGACCAGCAAATCTGAATATTCAAGATTCGAATCTATCCAATGAGTCGTGCTCAGCCAAGACTCTTCTGCATCGCGGCGTAAAATATGGCGCCAGAAGGCGTTTACAGATAGGGAAGATCGAGATTTGGCCTAGCCGAAGTTGGGCGTCGGCAGCGGGACTGCCGAAGCGGGCCTAAGTGGGCGGAGCACTTAACGTCGGCTCAAGACCTCTAGCTGAAGTCGGCGGCGACCTTGCGCATTAGATTCTCTTCGCTGTCCGGAGCGCGCCGGGCGCGTTCCTATTCCCTGTCCCGCCGGGGGTCGAATCATGCACGGTTGGATCGCCGATTCCCCGCTCGTATTGGACCTATACGAGGCGGCGGAGTGTGCGGCCTGCAAGCGCGTGCGCCTGGACAACCCGCACACCGGAAAGGCGCTTGCGGGAAAAGAGGAGAGTGCTAGCTGCCCTAGACTGAAAGGTTGGCAGCTTCCATCGCGTCGAAAATCGCAGGCTTCAAGTTAATGAGTCGACGATCCGCTATCAAAATAAACTCAAGTATCTCGCGAGCATGATCTGAAAGGAAGGAGTCCGCCAACTAGGCGGCTTCGGGCGGCGGAAGCGGCACGGGCTGGTACTGCGCAGCCATCTCACTGGAGAGCATGTAACTCCAAGTGCGATTGCAAGGGCGGCAAACAAAGGTCGTCTTGAGCATCACCGTAGATTTGGCATATGGCAATGCCACGACGAATGCCATCCCTGAATGACATTTCGGACATGGTGCGCTGGCAATATCGGTCTGCATTGAGACCATCGTAACCATGAGAAATTACGACAGATTTAACAGCTTCAATTCCCATTGCGAGAGAGGCCGCCAACTGAGGCGGCCTCGCATTCACCATTGCCAATTACTTCTTGGCGGGTTGGAAAACATCGACCGCGATCAGGACCACGTTATCTTTGCCGACGTTGCGGTGATAGTGCGTCGTGCTGCTGGGCGTAGCCGAGGTATCGCCCGGATGCAGTACCTTCTTGCTGCCGTCAGCGAGCCCAACCTCGTCCGTTCCCTGCATGAAATAGACGACGGCAGGCCGGTTTTTGTGGCTATGGATTCCGATGTAGCCGCCTGGCTCGATAGTGAGTACGCGCATCCGAAGTTGCCGGCCGGCCATGCCTTCGATCTCGTTTGCCAATTCGACTACCGTGGTTTTGCTGGCCGTGAATCCCTTATTGCCTTTCGGGGCATCCTCGGCACTGACGGTGTGAGCCCCCCACACCATGAAGATCGCGGAGGCGAGCAGTGCACAGGAAATCTTGCATTTATTCATAACTGGCTCCCCTTGTTATAAACTCGGCATAAAAAGCCGGTACGGGGATAGTCGGACTCGGGGCGGGACCAGTCAAAGACTCATTGCAAAAGGAGACACCGCTCCATTCAAAAGGGGCCAGTGACCATGGAAAGGGGCCAGTACCTTAATTCGGCGCTAGGCCGTGAAGCGCAAGCGAGCTTTGAAACGACGGGGCTGGTGGTACACGTGCAAGTTGACATATCCCGGCCGCCCGCGAGTGGTGAGCAAGGGCAGCCACCATCAGTCCATCAAGAGCCTGTGTAATCGTCAGGACGGCGGGTACAATTCTACCATAGATGACAGCAGACGAAGCTCTCGTCTCCGCACTTATAAGGGCGTCTCTATTATTATTGGAGTCGCCGCAGCTATCGACTGCACGACCCGGAATATGTCGCCGACTGGCGCTGCGCTTGATGTAGTCAGTCGAGTCGGCATCCCGGATGAATTCACGCTGCTCGTCAAGCCGGAGTTCGTGAAGCGTGACTACCGCGTGGTGTGACGGACGGCCAAGCGCATTGGCGTCAAATTCATCTAAGTCGACGACTCGTAGTGATATTTGCGACGCTGCTGCCTGTAACAGAAGCTTTGCGTGACATTAGGCGCGAATGTATTCAAGGTACAACCAATCTAGAACTGGGCGCTGCCTTTCATTCGAGCGGTATAAACGATCCCGATGCAGATAAATCATATTCTTGCTGCGCTCGATCCACAAGTCAGCCGTGGACTTGTGAGCGCAGCGCGGCAAATCCAATTCAATCGCGGTGAGGTCGTGATCCAGCCACGCCAAACTTTGAGCGGCGTATTGTTTCCAATGTCGGGCATGCTGAGCGTTTCAATCGTCATTGAGGACAAGCATGTTGCCACAGCCGTGGGCGCGCACTCGGACGTTCTCGGCAGCGACGCGAAATTCTGCGACGATCAAAACTTCGCCACGGTGTTTGGTGAAATACCCGGAACAGGCTATTTAGTGCCGGCCAAAAATGTAACGGATATTGCTAACAGAGACGTGCGGCTCGGGATGCTGCTGGATCGAGAGCGAGCATTCATGCTCGCCCAAGCTCAACAAACTGCGGCATGTAACGCGCGTCACTCTGCACGCCAGCGTGTCGCAAGCTGGATTCTACGCATAATGGCCGCCTTGAATTCAAATCGTTTCGCTATGACGCAGTTCGATTTGGCGCGAATGATTGGGGTTGAACGAGCGACTGTAAGCGGAATAGCCATTTGGTTGGCTGACTCACAGGCCATCAAGTATCGACGAGGCTTCATCGAGGTCATCAGCTACGAGCTATTGGCCAATTGCGCTTGCGAATGCCATCGTCGAATCCACGAGGAGCGTAAGCGGTTGTTTGATGGCCGCTGCTGAGCTTCTTTCGGCGATGTGCTTGCGCGAGGAATGTGTCCTGCCTAGTAGCATTTACTTCATTGTCTATCTGTACAGTCGGCATAATAGTCGGCGCTGAAATGCCATCCAGCAGATTCGCTACATGCGCCTGCCGAGAAGACCGAGGCTCGCCAGGGCAACCGAAGCCGACAATTAACGGGCGCCTGGGTGGTCCTCGATGAGAACCCGTGGCCAGAGCGGCACAAGGTACGGCTAATGCGCCGCCACGCATTCAGTTAGCGAACCACCGACGATGGGGGATCACTAACTAGCCGCTATCCCGCCACCCCGGTTGACCGCTCGAGTGAGGCAATCCGCATTTTGCGGGCGAGGAAAATCTCTCGCTGAAGAGCCAGGTCTTCCCAAGTCTCCGCCATCGAGTATAGCAACGCTTTGTGCTCCGAGTTCGTGGTCCTGCCCGCAAGAGCTCGGCTGAGAGGTACCTACGAACCCCGTCGCTCCGGTTCCCACCAAACAGACGCAACTATGTATTGGGCGGCGAGACCTATAACTCAATGCTGGATCGCGGAATGAGCATCAGGTGAAAGCGACTTAGGTCAGCTGCCAGAGCGGACCAAGCTGAATGTCGCCCGCGGATTCTTTCCGTCCGGAACGGATAGACTCAGTCGCGCTCACCACGGAACTACCGACAGCAGGAGTTTGAGCCTGCCTTGGTTGGCTGCTGCATTGGAGGACAGGGGACGGTGCCGAAAGAGCAGAATACGCAACAATCGCCCTGTTTCGGTTTGAGCTTCGTGCCGCAACCCGTACACACATAAAAGAACTGACAGGCGTCAGTCGGCATAGTTTCCAATTTGACAATACCGCAGTGCGGGCACGTAATCGCTGATTGCAGAAGCATGATTCCCCTTAAAGCATGGACCCGATGTCCGACGCGCCTGTCGCATAAGCGAAGTCAACGCGAGGAAGGAGGCGTGAAACCTTTCGCCAGCGCGTGGTAGATGCCTTCGGGGCAAATCACCTTCGAGGCGGCGTAACCGATCAGCGCCGCGCACATTAGCGGAATGACCATCGCGTGGTTGTCGGTCATTTCCGTGACGATGACGAAAGCGGTGATCGGCGCCTGCACCACGCCGGCGAAATACGACACCATGCCGAGCAGGATGATCGGCGCGATCGGCGCCGTCGGAAAAAGCTGCGCGATATTGGCGCCGATGCCGGCGCCGACCGCCAGCGACGGTGAGAAGATGCCGCCGGGAATGCCGCTGATCGTCGAGAATATCGTCGCCAGGAATTTGAAAACCCCGAAATCCGCGCGCAGCTGCGTGGCGCCCTCGAGCGCGGCTTTCACCTGCGCGTAGCCGGTGCCGTAGATGGTGTCGCCCGACGCGATGCCGCACAGCGCCACCAGCACGCCGCAGGCGAGCGCGAAGGGGATCGGGTTGGCCTTGAGCCTGCGGCCGAACGCGCCCGGCAGGCCGCGCGCCATCAGGATGACGATGCGGCTGAACAGCCCGCCGGCAAGGCCGCCGGCGACGCCGCACACTGGTACCGCGAGCCAATCGAGCCCGTTGCGCAGCATCGCCGGTGATGAGCCGAAATAGGCGTAGTTGCCGACCAGCGCCAGTGAGGTGAGGCCGGCGGCGATCACCGCCGCGATGATGAGGCCGGAGGTACGCGTCTCGAAGGCGCGGCTCATCTCCTCGATGCCGAAGACGATGCCTGCGAGCGGTGTATTGAAGGCGGCGGCCACGCCCGCCGCGGCTCCCGCAAGTATCAGGCCCGGCTGCCGCCGCGGCGAGAAGCGGCCGATGGCGAACATGATCGAGGCGCCGACCTGCACCGTCGGCCCCTCGCGGCCGGCCGAGGCGCCGCACAGGAGCCCGAGCAGCGTCAAAAGGATTTTGCCGACGGCAATCCGCGCCGAAACGAGGCGGCCGCGCGCCTCCTGGTCGTCGAGCTCGCGCGCGGCGATCGCCTGCGGGATGCCGGAGCCCTGCGAGTTCTGAAAGAAGCGGTTGGTGAGGTAGACGGAGAGGGCAAAGCCGAGCGGCGTGACGATGAGCGAGGCGTAGCGCCAGCGCGCGACGAGAAGATGGAATTCCGCCTGCACCCAGTCGGCTGCAAGCGCCAGCCCGACCGCCGCCGCGCCGACGGTAATGCCGCCGACGAGGAACAGCGCGCGCCGCTGCCAGTGCGCGGAACTTACTCTCACCGTCCGCAGTAGCCGCGCGGACAAGACATTGGTGATGCTGAGCCTGCTGGCCATGGGAATTGAGGACGCCTCGTTACGAGAATTCGTGCGGCATTTCGTACCAACGCCCCTGTTGCGAGGCAAATCTTGGATCGAACTCGCCGTAGTCCGCCATTGAGGTCAGGGTGCGGAGGGTTTACGACAGCCATCGGGGCGCTCTGAAGAATGAGGCCCGGATTTGTTTCTGGATTGGGAATTCGAACCCGATATCGTCATCGGGACGCTGCTCGCCTGCCTGATCTATGCCGCCGGCCTCAGGCGCGACCACTCGGGCGCAAAGCATCACACGCTGCGGCACGTCTCGTATTTCGCGGGTGTGGCTTCGATCTTCCTGGCGCTTGAATCGCCGGTGGACGCCTTTGCCGATCATCTGTTTTGGGTCCATCAGGTCCAGCACATGCTGCTGCGAATGATCGGTCCCATGCTGATAATGTTTTCGGCGCCGCAAGCCGTTCTCATTCGCGGTCTTCCCCGTTCCTTTCGCGAAGGCGTACTCGCTCCGGTCGTAGGCAATGGCGGGATGCGGTCGTTGTTCGGCCTGCTCGCCGCCGCGCCGGTTATCACAGTGCTGTTCATTGGTGCCCTGTATGTCTGGCAATACCCGCCGATCCATAATGCAGCAATCTTGAGCGACGGCATTCACTACACAATGCACATCACGATGCTCGGCGCTGGGCTTCTGTTCTTCTGGCGCATTTTCGACCCGCGGCCGGCGCCCAAAGGGCTTACCCACGGCAAACGGCTAATGATGCTCTTGATGGTCATCCTGACGCAGATTGGGCTAGGCGCCTATCTCACGCTCAAAAGTGAAGTGCTTTATCCGGCCTACGACATTGTCGGTCGGCTGTCGGCAATAAAGCCGCTCACCGACGAGTTGATCGGCGGCTTCATAATCTGGGTACCGAGCAGCATGATGTGCCTGGTCGCGGCGATCCTCGTCATCCATGCATGGGGAAAGGAGGAAACCTTAGCTGAGGAACGTTGGACAAGATCGGGACAGGAAATTGAACGGCGGCCTGTCACTGGGGCAGATCTGATCGCGCAAGCTCAGCCGAAAAATCGGATGCTGGCCATCGGTGTCGCCGGATTCGTTGTCCTGATGTTCGGGATGGCCATTTTCGCGGGCGTGTTAGATCATTTGAACGCAAGAACACCCGGCGGACTATTTGCCCGTTCCGTGCCCGCTATCAATGTTGCTCGTTAACGGCAACAAGTGCCTGGCAACGCACTCTGTTACGCCGCTTCTGATCGGAAGCGAACCGCATCGTCCATCAGATTGATGGCCCTGTTTGCGCAGCAGGACGTGCCTTAGCGCGAGATGGCGTCAGTCGGCTTGGCTGTAATTCGCCCGTCGCTTCCAGCACGGGGTAGGCAATAGAACAGACGTGAGAGAAGATTCGTTTCAGGTCTCTGATGATGTCCAAATGTAGCGAGCTTGTTTCGATACTGGCGGGGAGACCTTCTCGTAGCCGAGTAAAATGATTTTCGGCAGCGGCTCGCTCCATGTCTCGGATCGTCACCTTCTCCTCGACCAACTGTCGTGCTGTCTTGATGTCACCGGACATGAAGACAGCGAAAGCAAGTTTAAAGTTGTCGGACACCCGTTGGTGAAACTGCTGTAGTTCATTCGTACCTTCAGCGGAAAAACTGAGACGGTTCCTGATTTTCTTTGCAGCCAGCTCCATGAGGTTCTTATCGATAATGTCGCCGATGTGTTCCAGATTTAAAGCGCAAGCAATAATCTCCATCGCCCGGCGGCCGTCTTGATCATCCAAACTTTCACGGGTAATTCGTGTGACATAAAGCTTGATGGATTCGTGGAGTCGATCGACGTCATTGTCCATGCGCTCGATCTCGGCAACGAGCTTGCGATCATCACTGATGAACGCATCCATCGATTTCCGCAGCATCGTCTCGACGATATCGCCCATGTGCAGCGTTTCGCGCGCTGCGCAACTGAGGGCCAGTGAAGGCGTGCCGATAACAGCATCATCAAGGTAGATCGGAGCGGATGGGTCTGCACTCGCATGCGGAGTTGGCAAGAGCCACTCCAGGAGCCTCGCCAAAGCGGGCAACGGCAGGATAAAGATCGCCGCAAGCGCAAGATTGAAGAGCGTATGAAAATCCGCAACGAGACGGACAGGATTGGGGTCGACCTCCTTCATCATCGCCGTCACAGGTTGCAGAAGCGGCACCACGATGGCACAGCCAACAAGACGATTGAGCAGATTGCCCAGCGGCAGACGCCGCGCGACAGGGTTCGAAAGGCCGCCCTCTACGAGGGGATTAATGGCGCTGCCTAGATTTGCGCCGGCGACGACCGCGATCGCGACATGGGTCGGGATGAAATTCGAATAAGCGAGAGAAGCCGCGAGCAGAACGATCGCGACACTTGAATGTGCGGCCCAGGCTAGGACTGCGCCAAATACGAGGTCCAAGACTGGCATCGCCGTGATTACAGAGATCAGCATACGGATCGCGGGCGCGGTTTCAGCGGGAGCCAGAGTATCCATCAGTATGTGCAGCGCGAGCAACATGAGCCCAAGGCCGATCGACACCCGCCCAAGGTCGCGGACCATCGTGCGACCGCTGCGTTTGAAACCTATGACGCCGATGAGAAGGAGTACGGATGCCAGCCACGAAACATCAAAGCTGAAGACCTGAACGATAAGCGTGGTGCCGACATTGGCGCCGAGCATGATGGCCAGCGCCGGAACGAGCCCGACCAGTCCTTCGCGGACGAAGGTCGTTGTCATCAAGCCGGTCGCCGTGCTGCTTTGAAGCAGCGCGGTAATCCCCAAACCAGCAAGAAAGGCCGTCAAACGCGTCTTCAGTGCCGTTCCGAGCAGGCGACGCAGATCGGTACCAAAGGCTCGCAAAATTCCCGATTGCACCATGTGTAGCCCCCACAGGAGGAGGGCTACGCCGCCAGTCAAGTCGAGGAGTATGTAGCTGCCCATTTCGGGTCGGTCCTTCGCAAGACCAAAGGTACTCCTGGGGCCGGCCCGAACAAGGGAAAAAACGAGCAAATGCGAGAGGAAGCCGAGCTATAGGCAGAGCTTCCGCGCGAACGGTGATTGTTGCCTGCCAGGGAGTTTGGCCCTGATGTCAGTTTTCCGAGGACGTTCAGACCAGGCCTGCGAAACTTTCCTTTTCGGAGTTCGTGTCGGCCTGCGCGGCCATTGCGGATCTGCCTAACGGAAGGCTCTCCGGGCGGTGCCGAATTGACCTGTCATCATTCCTGAAATCTGATTACCGCGGTGAAGCGGGTCAGGCGGAAGCTATTCGCGCACAGCGGCTCGTGAGACGGCGGGGACCTAAGCGAGAGGCATCGGTCCTCCGGCGCGTGATCCAGATTCGAACGTAGGGCGATTGATAGCACCGATCGCGCTGTTTAGCGTCGTCTTGCAGACGCTTTCAACAAACTTTTGGACTTCATGATCTAGACGAGAAGCGCGTGGGGCTCAATGCGCCTCAGTAATGCCAATGCGGGCGCTACGAACGCCATCACCTTTTCGTAGCATTGGCCGAATCTATCGAACAAATTTCATGTGCAAGATCGATGGCTGACGATTTAAGACGCGAAGCCAGTAGGAAGGTGAGCCAAAGCAGCGAAGAACGTCGCAAGATGACGCCTAGTGCGCTTCACACAAATCGTACCCCAATGCGCTTCGCCGATCGCCAGGCAACCCTGCAATCGCGCTTTAGAAACTCTGGCTTTATCAAGAGCGTGAACCGATCGGGAATACCAACCGGGCTTTCGACTTCCAAAGCTGCACCCGTCTCCGACATATTGCGAATCGTGCAATCGATCGCTGCCGCGACCCCAAATATGATGGAGCCACCCTTAAAGGTTCGCAGCCGATGATTGCTTCGCTTTTCCATGTTGCGCGAGTCTCGGCTCCATATTTTGCCCTTTAGTAAAATTCGAGCGATGCAAAGGGTAAATCTAGGTTCACCCCTTGTCTCAAAACGTGACGTTGGATTGATCGGATGGGCGGTCGTTCGAATCCCGGCGTTTAAATCATCGAGATCATAGAAGCCAAGCGCGCAACAAGAGCAGATTGTGGTCGCTACAACTTAGTGTATTGAATAAGAGGAACCAGCGAGCCGTTATCGACTTGCCTATCCAACAGGAGGTCGAACATGAAAGGCAAAGTCGGAATCGTTCTATTGAGCATGTTTGTTGCCATTCCTGCATTCGCACAGGGCGCCTCGAAATATACCCCTGGCCATCAGATGCAGGAGAAGGGCTCGTATATGAATTCGCCTGGAGCGTCGGGTTACGCCCCTGGTCACGTCATGCAACGCAAGGGCGTGAGAAAGGGCACTACGGGTGCCTCTGGCTACACGCCGGCGTATCGAATGAAACATAAAAGGACAACGACTCACTAGTCGAATTAACGGCGGAGGTTGCGCAACTCGCGCGGCCCGTCGATTCGGCAATGTCGCGGCCGGTCAAAAAGACCGGTAAAATTGATCCCGCGTGTTCGTCCTGCGCCCGCATACACTTGGTCAAGGGTACGAAGCGGATGTAGTCAGCGATGTGGTCAGCAATGACCAAATTATCTTCTCGCCGGCGCACTGCTTGCAGTGCTTGCCGTCATCGGGGTATCTGGGCTTTTCTACCGCGATATCGCGAGAAAAATTGCGCAGCTCATTCAATCCATGACCCGCGTAAGCTCCGGTGGCCTCGATGCGCGCGTTCCGCTCCTCTATGCACCGGACATCGCTGGATCTCGGCGCTATTGCGGCTGAAGCCGGCGAGCGAGCACGCGAGGTTGCGCAATCATCCCAGGCGGTCTCGATCAATGTGGACGTAGTGGCGGGCGCAACAGAAGAGTTGATTGCGTCGTTTGACGGAATCACGCAGGAGACGGAGCGTGCCCACCAATTCGTCGATGGAGTTAACGCTTCCACGCCGAATGAAGCGCGGATGAGGCGGTGTGGATAGCTACTCCCGCAGGTCCGAAACGCCGACGTGATGCTTGTAGACCATCTCCCAGCCCTTCCAGCCAGTGAAGAGCAGGATGAGCACGACCACGAGGGAGAGCCAGAAGCCTGTTCCGCTCGCGCTTGCCGTTCCGCCGCTATAGCGTAGGAAGAAATTGATCAATTCAAGGACGACCGCAGTCACGTTGCCGCCGGCATGCAGCCAGGCATCGTTGAGATTGCGGATCTGGATGTCGCCCATCACATCGGAAAGACCGGCGACGGCTGCCAGCGCCGCGAAGATGAGGGCGACACCGAGCAGCCATAGGCCCATGCGGTACCAGAATTCGTCGCCGCTGGACTTCAGCGCGATGTCCGCAAGGAACGTCCCCACAAAACCCGCGATCGGGAAGGGGATGAGCATCGGGTGGATGGGGTGCCCGGCGATCTGCGCCGTGGTCTTCGGGTTTGGCATGGCAATTCTCCGGTGAGTGACGTCACCTAGAACCGCCATCCTCTTGCCAAAGTTCCCCGAGAGTTCCCGCGCGCGCGGGCCAGCAGGCCCACAGCAACCCTGTTGCCAGGGCACCGCGGGCCCTCGGCCGGCCTCCTAGGACAAGCACAGCGATCCCGCGCCGTTCTCGCCCCTGCCGAAAATATCCCGGATGCGGCGGACACGGTTCACCAGCTTCCCGTAATCGGTGCGCGCATGGGCCTCGCCGTCGAGGACCTTGAGCGCGTCCATGATGTCGTCGAAGGAAACTGGCGCGCCGTTGCCCTGCTGTCGGAGATCGGGCGCCGCCTGGATCGCACATGCGTCGGAGGCCCAAGCCGCCAAAACAGCCCGCTTCTCGTTGAGGGTCAGATCATCGTCCGCGAGCACTTCCCGGGGATGCCCGTAGGCCCCCGCGGGGTGGAAGAGTTTGTCGAGTTCGAAGGTGTCCTTTCTCGCCTGTTCTGTCATAGCCACATGCTCCCTAGAGGACATGGATACGAATGCGGCGCGGTGCCGCGGCAAGCAACTTAGGTTTGGCTCGCTCAATTTCAAGGGACCGCCCTTCCGGCACCGGCACCCCACCACCATTCCTACTGTGCTAGGCGGCGAAACGGGTGCTCTTACATATGCCTATTCTGTCTTTCCATTCTACCATTCACAAAACAGCGCATATTTCGTGCATTTCCACGACTGTTCGCGCATCTATCTGGCCGCGACGTTCTTATGAATCTCCCTTGCCTGCCCTTCATATCCCTCGCCGCAAGCTCGGGGGTCCCAACGGACACCGGGTAGCCAAGCCACTCGCTTACGCTCAATTGCCTTGACCCGCGGCGCCCGTCGCCTGCCACCGCTATCGGAGCCTCGATCAGAGGTGCAACGGAATTGGCGCTGCTCGAGACTTCGACGCCGTAACGGACAACACGAAAGGTGCGCTCACGGACATGAAGCGCACCTACGCCCTCAAGCTCTCGCGGGAGGTGAGTAGGTACAGAGACTGTTCACCTCACTATCCACTGAACTGAAGGCCCTTACGCAGTAATCTTGTCATGCCCCCTCCGTTGTCGGTCCACCGGCCAGGTAGCGTGTTGGTGGGCAGTCGCGGACGAGCCACACGCGTCCGCGCTGCGGCTGCACCCTCGGCCGTCTGGCTCTAGGTGGGCCCGCCATAAGTTGGAGTTCGGGTGGCGGCTCTTGCCCCCGTGCTCTCGCGGGCCTCGGGCTGGCCTTCGCAGCCGGTACGCCTCGACGGCGCATGGCGCTCGCCAAGGCTCGCGCCGCGATCCGAAAATTACCGGTTCCGGCAACTCTTTACCGCCGCGCACGTTTGCCAGCAGCAGAAAGAGTGCGCCGATGGGCCAAGAACCTCGGCCGCCGCCCTGCCCGGCATGCGGAGCAGACATGAAGCTCGCTCGGGTCATTGAGCGGACCTACGGCTGGTACGAGCTCCGTGTATTCGAGTGCAAGCCGTGCGGAGTGACGTACACCAGCGGCACGGCGACAGATGATAAACGGGCGAGCAATGACTGATCATCCGCTCATGAAAGAACTCATGAAGAAGACGCGCGAGCGGCAGGCGCGGCAGACAGTCGCTGAGCACGTTCTCCGCTACTATTATGGCCTTTTCTATACGCTCGAGGCCGACGCCGAGAGCTTCTTCGATCGGGTCATGGAACTGCACGCAAAGCGCGGGCAGCGGACGCATTAGGCTTCCCGCGGACCGCGGCCATGATTACTCATATGGCCGGCGTCCACCATTTTAGCGCCACCTTGGCTGCGCATGGCGCTGGCAATTCCCCCGCAGCCCTAATTATTGTCCGATAGCAATCACTGTCCGTATTGTCTGATAGCAATCACTGTCTGTTACAAAGCAGACGGATATGCTCACAACCGGCTAAGCATGGCATTCCAGTCAGGGAACGCGATTCGGGTTCCTGCTTTGACGAGCAGGAGGTGGGGCATGTCCTTTTACACATTCCACGTTGACGGCTTCGGCCAGACCTCCTCTGAATTCCACCCAAACGACGAGGCTGCCGAGCGCGCTGCATTCGATACGGCACTTGAGGTTTCCCGCAGCTTCCGACGCCTTGTGTTCGTCACCGTTCGCGACGCTGATGACAGGCTGATTTGCACGGCGCCGCGCTTACCCGCTGCCAACGGTTCACGTGAATACACCAGGCGGTAGCGCGTTCGATTAAGGCGTCGTATTCGTTGGTCTTCGGCGGGAAGCGGCGGCATAGCGCGCGGGCTCTACTGCGTCGCCATACGCGGGGCAGGCCGTTGCGTAGCCCTGAGAAGTGGATAGCAAAAATGCTCCGCCTCTGCTTTGCGGCTTACGAGAAAAGCATTGAGACAAAACATCTCGCCAAGCCCAATGACCTCTTGCGTAGTGCCATGGAGATTGCGAACGCGACGGTCGCATCGGATCATATACCCCGAGCAATACCAAAAGAAGTCCTGACACGTCGCGAATTGTATATGGTGCGACCCGTACTCCCTATCATTTAGCGACGCCGCTGCCATCGGGCTTGGCTTTGTCGTTTTTCGCAACGGCACCTTCTGCGATTTTCGCTTGGTGCTCCCACGCCTCGGCAATCTTCAAGAGGATGTCTTTGTCCGACGGCTTGGCGTGCGCGGCCAAGCGGTGACACTCTTTTGCGAACTGGCGGTATTTTTCGACCTCTTGCATGTTGGCCTCCTCAGTCATCCCACAGAGGAAAGCCCACGAATCGGAACTCGTTGCTGCCGCACGCGGCGTTGTGAACTCCCGTGAGGGCGGGAACAGAGCGCAGGTTGAAGCGTTCTATGAGGTTGTGAATATTCGGGGCCGGTGTGACGAAAGCTGATGAACATCGGGAACGCGCCGCGACCTGCCTCCAGCTAGCGCAAGAGGCCTCCGACGATCAGACCCGCTCTCTCTATTTGATGATGGCGGAGGCATGGCGCGAGCTCGCTCACAAGGCTGAGACCTACGAAACCCGGGCAGACGGCAGCGAGTAGCACGTCCGAGTTGGCCTCTCAGTGCCGCCCGACCAGAGCGCCGGGTGCGACGAAATGTCGATGGGCGCGATCCTGTTCACCTGTCACTTCAACGGCAAAAAGGTCCATCATTGGGTCGCGGATGAGCCCGACGCCCCGGCGAGCGACTACTACGTTGCAGTCGACTGCGCCTCCTGCCGCTTGGGTCATTTCGTCGTGCCATCGACGGGCAAAGTCATGGGCGAGAATCTGCCCCCCGCGTAGCGCGCCAATTGAGCCATTGGCTGCGAATTATCATTTCACGGTTCGTTCTGTTTCTAATCTTGCTGGCCTCAGTCTGACGGTCGCGGTAGTATTCTTGTACGGGACGGGGCGAAGGAATTGTTCAGTGCCCATCAGGCGACTGCTGCGAGAGTGCTCATTCGATCCTGATCAGGTCTCCGGCCTCGTGTCGGCCTATGAGGCCGCGCTCGAGCTCTTGCCCCCGAAAGATCAAACGGACGCCGTCAAAGAACTCATCGCCAAACAGGTCTTCGAGATCGCTCGGACAGGGGAGCGCGACCCTCCGAAGATTTGCGCGCGAGCGCTTATCGCCCTCGGTTTGCCGCTCATAGAGTGATGAAAAAAGGCCGCGCAGCGAGGGCCGGGCCTTCGCCCCGCATAGGGAGGGGGTCTTGGAAGCTTTGCAACGCAACTCTGCGGGAGTCGCGCGCTGTAGGGCTACCGGCACATCCTGCGGGTAGAGATGCGGGTACGACCCGCAAAGTGGGAAGCGAAAAACGAGAACAAACGGGCCTTTAGGGACAGAGGTTGGCTCCGCCCCTGCAAGCTACCTCCGTTTCCGGTATTGGGCGGTTCGGGTAAATGGATGCTTGTGGGCCACCGATGCCATAGGAAAACCGTACACGCGAGAGGGCAGAAACCAAAGCGTTTGAGACCATTGCTAGAGCGCCAAATTTCTCGGAGAGGTCGCGATGGCGAACAGGTTCAAAATCGGCGATCACGTGAGTTGGAACTCGGAAGCCGGGCGAGTTAGAGGACGGATCGTGCGAATTCATACGAGCAATGTCGATTACAATGGCTACGTTCATCACGCGACGCCCGACGATCCGCAGTACGAGATCCAGAGCGACAGGACAGATCATGTCGCACTCCACAAAGGCAGAGCCTTACGACTCCTTCGAAATTAAGCGTCCGCACCGAATAATCTGGACGCGTCTACGACTGTCCTAATCCGCTTCCCGTCTTGCACGACATAACCGATCTCGATCCGCGGATCAGCGGCCGACCCGTCCGAAACGGCCGCTTGATCACGATTGATATCCGGGGATGAGGGCACGGCGCCCTTTATGGCGAACTGCTCCTTCGGGCGCTTTAGCGGTATGCTAGTTGGAGCACTCCGGCACTAAATACACTTGTTCCAGAGGATAGATGGCCTGGAGTAGAGAATTTTGTTTGCAGTATCGCTCCCACCGCCGGCGCCCGCAAATTGCAAAAACTATCGTTCGACCGGCATGATCTCGATCGTCGTCGCGCTCGGCGATGACGATCTCATCGAGGCCGGCATGGTCGGTCACGACGGGCTGAACGGCGGCGGCGCGGCGTTCGCAGCCACCGAACAACGCTATTCGAGTTTCAGCCGGCTTCCCGGGCACCGCTTATACGCTTCCACCAGGACTGCGAATGCCGTTCGCGATGGCAAGCCTGCCGCAAGACATTGTTGCAGGACGACGGCGAGCTACTGCGCGAGGCTGTGCAGCCGCGGCGCCGGCGGCGAATCGCAAATTGCGGAACCGCGCCGCCCACATTGCGCCGGACCCCGTGGCGCGAATCAAAACGCAAATGAGCCGTCACAGGATGGTATGTGATGACCGTTGTGGTGGCGCGGCATCGTCGTGGCGCGGAATACGATTCCGGCCGGTTTTTCTTCACTTGTCTGAAACGATGCTGAGAGTTGCATGGCGCAGCGCAACCGTTTCGCCAGCACGAATTCCCACCCTGCCACTAAGTTGCCGCATCTCTTGAGTGCTATCCGCCCCGGGGACCGCGCGCGGTCTCCCGGTCGGGGGCCTTGGCATTGCGAAGCATCGAGTCCGGTTCAATCGGATTGGAGGAAGCTGCCGGCCAAGAACGAAGGCCGGCTGCGCGGCAGGCTGCGCAGATCGCACTCTACGCCGCCAGGATCGCGGCCGTCGTTGCGGCTTACGCGGTGCTCGCCGAAATCGCGCTGGCGATAAACTGGGTCAATCCGGTTGCCGCGCCGCTGTGGCCGCCGACCGGGCTGGCCATCGGTGTCCTGCTCGTGTTCGGCGTAGAATTCTGGCCCGGCGTCGTGCTCGGAGCCTACGCATCGGCCGCCATCGCCGGATTGCCGCCGACCGTGTGCGCTTTCGCCGGCGCCGGATCGCTCTGCGCGGGCCTCGGTGGCAGCTACCTCGTGCGCACGCTGGCGCTCGGCAATAAGGGCTTCAGCACGCCGCTCGGCGTGATCAGGGTCGCGTGCTTCGGCATCGTGCCCGCGGCGGCCATCGGCACGCTTGCCGCCGCGGCTGGATTTGCCGCGGCCGAGACCGACCTCGCATCCTACGCCGCGGTCTGGCCGGTCTGGTGGCTTGCCGACGCCGCATTCTCGCTGCTCGTGGCTCCGCTCATCATCGCCTGGGGCACCGCGCCGTTCGACAGGAACGTGGCGCTGGAAGCGGCCGTCGCCGCGCTCCTCGCCTTCGTCATCGGCTTCATCGCCTTCAGCCCGGCGGCCGACATCTACCTCGCCGCGAGTGACGTCGTCGTGGCGCACCGCTGGCTGCTCGGCTTCGTCGCGCTGATGCCGCTGATCGGCGCGGCGCTGCGCGAGGATCAGCGGGTCTCCAGCGCGGCGATCTTCGCGCTCATCGCCGCCGCGGCGTGGGGCAGCAAGACTGTCGCGGTGCTCAACGAGCCGGTCAACGATCGCCTGCTGATGCTGTTCGCGCTGTCCGTCAGCGTCTCGCTGGCGGCGTTGGTGTTGACGGCGGGCTTCGCGCTCCGCCGCGACATGCACCGGCGCCTTACCGCCGCGCGCGACCGGGTCGCCGGCGAACTCGAACAGACGCAGACCGCGCTCGATCTGGCGCGGCATCATTTCCAGGCGCTGGTCGACGACGTCGCCGACCATGCCGTCTTCGTGCTCGACACCGCCGGCCGCGTCGCCAGCTGGAACAACTCGGCGCAGCGCATCACCGGCTACGCGCAGGAGGAGGTGCTCGGCAAGCCCTTCGGCCTGTTCTACCGGCCGGACGAGCGGCGCGCCGGCGAGGCTGTGCGCGCACTCGAGCAGGCGATCCAGAAGGGCAAGCACGACGTCGAGGGCTGGCGCATCCGCAAGGACGGCACGCCGTTCTTCATCACCGGCGTCGTCTCGGTCATCCGCGGGCAATCCGGCGACCTGATCGGCTTCTCCAGCATCATGCGCGACACGACCGAGCGCCGCGACACGCAGGAGAAGCTGGTCGAGGCGCGCGAGCAACTCGTCATGGCGCAGAAGATGGAGGCCATCGGCAAGCTGACCGGCGGCATCGCCCACGACTTCAACAACCTCTTGATGATCATCGGCGGCAACGCGCAGGCCTTCAAGCGTCTGCTGGACCCCAAGCTGCCGCGCGCCATCGAAGCGATCCAGACCGCGGCCAAGCGCGGCGAGACGCTGACGCGCCAGTTGCTGACGTTCTCGCGCAGCCAGCACGTCAGCCCCTCGGTCATCGATCTCGCCGCGGTGATCCGGAATCTCAGGCCGATGATCGAGAGTTCGCTGCGCGGCAACATCGTCTACAAGGAGGCGATCGCCGCGACCGCGATCTTCACTAAGGCGGATCTCGCCGAGCTCGAGCTCGCCATCGTCAACATCGCGGTCAATGCGCGCGACGCCATGCCGAGCGGCGGCACGTTCACGCTGTCGCTGTCGGAGGTGACCTCACCGGTCGATGCGCAAGGCAGCCATCTCGAGGGCGCTTTCGCCGCGGTCCGTTTCGGCGATACCGGCGCCGGCATTCCGCCCAATCTGCTGTCGAAGATCTTCGATCCGTTCTTCACGACCAAGGAAGTCGGCAAGGGCACGGGCCTCGGCCTGAGCCAGGTCTACGGCTTCGTGCATCAGGCCGGCGGCACCATCAAGGTCGACAGCAAGGTCGGCGAGGGCACGACCTTCACCGTCTACCTGCCCGTCTGCGCCGAGCGCGAGACGATCGCGGTGCCCGGCGCAAATCGCGTCGATTCGCACCGGCCGCGCGTGCTCGTCGTCGACGACAATCCCGACGTGGCGCAGGTGACGTCGTCGCTGTTCGAGCAGATGGGCTACGACACGTCGCTGCGCGATTCCGCCGAGTCCGCGCTGCAATTTTTGGCGCAGGGCAAGCGCGCCGATCTCGTGTTCAGCGACATCGTCATGCCGGGCAGCATCGACGGCATCGGGTTGGCCAACGAAATCCGCGTCCGCTACCCGAGCCTGCCGGTCATCCTGAGCACCGGCTACACCGATTCGGCGCAGAAGGTGCCCGATGGCTTGCACGTGCTGCGCAAGCCTTTCGACACGGACACGCTGACGCGCGTCGTCGAGATCGTGCTTCGCCCGGGCGAGGCGCCTGCGCGGCGCCACTGAGCGCTGTCAGCTCACATCGAGTCCGAGGAGCGGATGCCACGACGCGGGCGGCGCGACCGGCTCGGCGATCTTCGCCCGCATCAGAACGCGTCGGAACGGCGAGCGGTACGGCCATGTCAATTTGATGCGGCGGCCGAGCGCGGCCTTGACCAGGTTCTTGCCGAACTGCGCCGCGGTGTCGACCCGGAAGGTTGAGCTCGAAGCGATCGTGAAGCCCGACTGCGCGAGGTAATCGCGCAGGTGCTCCTCGCCGGCGAAGACGAGGTGGTCGGGAAGATAGAGGAGGTCCGGATAGTCCCGCATCGAAGAGAGGTCGCCGCCGTTGCCGGTCTCGATGAACAGCTCTCCGTCTTCCTTCAGCAGCGGCCGCAGGCGGCCGAGAAAATCGCGGAAATCGGGGACATGCGAGAACACGTTGATCAGCGAGATCACGTCGAAGCGCACGCCGATCTGCGACAGATCGGCCTGATAGACGGGCAGGCCGCGCGCCTGCGCCTCGGCGACCTTGGGCGCCATCGGCTCGATGCCCATCACCTGGCTGCCGGCCGGCAATATGTCCTGCAGCACCTCGACCAGCTCGCCGAAGCCGGCGCCGATATCGAGCCAGCGCACCGGCCTCGACGATGTCACGATGTCGGGAAACACCGCGCGCACCGTCGTGGCGTAGCGCAGCGCCTTGCGCCGGCTTCGCTTGTAGACGACGTGCAGCACCTCGCCTTCGGTGCGGTGCTCGCCGATCTCGTTGGCGTGCGAAATCTCCTCGACCGTCGGCCGCGGATTGACGTAGACGAGGCCGCAACCCTGGCATTTGACGCAGGAGAAGCCGTTCTCCGCGCCCCATCGTCTGCTCTCCGCGCCGCCGCAGAGCGGACACGCGATCTGCTCGAGCCGGATGCCGCCGTTCATTGCCTTCGTCTCGCCCCCGATTTCACTCAATGCCCGCCGTAGCCGCGGAACATGTGGACGATCGCCACGCCGATGTGGCGCGTGTTCGGGAAGCCGCCGACCACCTCGGCCAGCATCATGAACAGCACCGCGTAGAAATAGCCGGGATATTGCTTCTCGTAGCCGAGCAGCGGCCGCGACAGCGTGTCGGCGAGCGCCGGCCGCGTCATCGCATAGCCGGTGCCGCCGCCGAGCAGCGCGCCGGCGAGGATGTCGCTCGGATAATGGATGCCGAAATAGATGCGCCCGACGCACACGGCTGTGCCGAACAGTCCGAACGCCAGGCCGGCATAGCGCGACACGACGAACAGGCACGCGGCGATCGCGAACAAGTAGGTCGCGTTGTCGCTCGGGAAGCTGCTCCAGTTCTCCAGGTCGAACGGCCAGGGATAGCTCGGCGCGTTGGCGCCCAGCGCGTACATCGGCCGCACGCGGAACGGCAGCAGCGTCGAGATCGTGCGGTTGAGCACCAGCGCGATCGCGACCGCCGGCACGACGAGGATCAGGGCCTGGCGGCGGCGCATTTGATCGCCGTCGGAGCGGAACCAGAGCAGCCCGAACAAGCCGAGGAAGATCACTCCGGTCGGCCCGGCAAGATGATAGACGAGCCGGTCGAGCGTTTCGCTCGTGCCGCAGAGCGCGTTCAGCGCCCGATAGACCGAGACGTCCAGTCCTTCCAGGAAGTGCATGGGCGTCCCCCGATGACGGATCTATGTCAACGCTCGCCGGCTCCTTAACGTATTAGGGACATCGTTGTTCCTGCCGCGCGGGGCTCGCGGCGCTTCGTCCTTCAGATACCGGTGCCGGAGAAGAACTCGTGGCGCACCGTGCGCGCGATGATCTTGATGTCGAGCCACAGCGACCACCGCTCGATGTACTGGAGGTCGTAGTCGACGCGCGACACCGCGGCGTCGGCGCGCGCGGTGCTGCCGCGGCAGCCGCTGACCTGAGCCAGCCCGGTGATTCCCGGGCGGATGCTGTGCCGGTGGAAATAGTAGGGCACGAGGTCCTCGTATTTGACGCTTGCCGCCTTCATGCCGGGAACGTGCGGGCGCGGGCCGACCAGCGACATGTCGCCGATCACGACATTGATGAGCTGCGGCAGCTCGTCGATGCTCGTGCGCCGCAGGATGCGCCCGAGCAAGGTGACGCGCGGATCGTTACCGACGGTCTGGGTGACGCCGCTTCGGTCGCTCAACGCCATGTGCATCGTGCGGAACTTGTAGATGCGGAAGCGCCGGTTGCGGTAGCCGTAGCGGTCCTGCGTAAAGAACACTGGGCCCGGCGAGGTGAGCTTGATCGCGATCGCCACGCCGAGCAGGAACGGTGACAGGATCGCCAGCGCGAGACTCGCAACAGCGACATCGAAGGCTCGCTTCGCGCGCGAGCGCGACGGCTCGCTCAGCGCGCCGCGATGCCAGAGATAATAGACGCGCTGGCGCCGCGGACGATGCGCGCGGCCGCGGTAAGCGGACGGCGCGAAAAGCGTCCGGCTGTCGTGCCAGACGCTCGTATCGTCCAGCGAGAGAGACGTGGAGGGGGTCATGGATCGCCTCTAGATCATGGTTCGGTCGTGTGCATCCGAAAGCAATCGCTTCGCCTCGACGCTTCTTCCCGTATCGTGATGCTCCCGGCCGGCGCTGCGACGGTCATTGCTCGGTCTGCCGTTGATTGCGCCGGAACGGGCGTGACTGCTGCGTCCTCGAAAATTGCGCCGTCAAATTCGTCACGCGAGGTTAGAAAACCGTTTGGAGAAATTATGGCGCAGCGCATAAATCGTGCGTGGAGCGTCAATGAATACCGCTGCCGATAAAAAGTCCGTCGTCAGTGACATGCAATTTTTCAATTTATAATTGCGCCGGCGCCGCCCGCCCCGTTGCGGACGCGAATGTGTCATCATCGTGCCGCTGTGCCGAAACGGGATCGTGAGCGCCCGCGCGCAGAAAAAATATCGGCCGCCGCCAGAAACCAAAAACAGCGAAAGGGGTTTGACCTTTCCGGGAAGCGTGCGTTGCGTTCGGGGAGGTATGCCCATGTATCCGTCTGGTGGAAAGCGTGCGCTTCGGGGCGCGCTTTGCTTCTTGCTGCTCGCCGGCATGGTAAGTCTTGCGGGCTGCAACAATTACAGCGATCCCGCATCGGCCTCCGGCCTGCAATTGGCATCCGTGAGAACGTCCTCTGTCGGGCCCCGGACTTATGTGCTGCGGCCGAACGACCAGATCCGCGTCCAGGTCTACAACGAGCCGAACGCGACCGGCGTCTATACGGTCGACGGCGGCGGCTATGTGTCGGTGCCGCTTGCGGGCCGCATTCACGCGGCGGGCCTGACGCCGGCGGCTCTCGAATCGGCGATCACAAATCATCTCAAGGGCGGCATCCTCACCGATCCGCATGTGAACGTGCAGGTCGCCACCTATGGGCCCATCTACATTCGCGGCGAGGTCAAGCAGCCGGGGCAGTTCCCCTACGTGCCGGGGCTGACGATCGGCGACGCCGTGGCGCTTGCCGGCGGTTACACCTACCGCGCCGACGAATCGGTCGCTTACGTGCGCTCCTCGTCGTCGCCGCGTGAAGTGGCGAGGCCGCTGCGCGCCGATGTTCCGGTCGCGCCCGGCGACAACATCCGCATCCCCGAGAGCTATTTCTGAGGCCTGCGCGAACGAGAGCCGGCGCGGCCGCGCCGCCTCTGTTGCGTTTCCCGCAAAGGAACCGATGCGTATCGACGGCGTGTTCCGCTTCTTTATTGAACGCCGCGTTGCTGCAGCGCGGAACGAAACGCGCGGCGGCGTGTTGCACGTGCTGCTGAAACGCATGCGCGGCCGTGATCAGGGCTGCACGGCACGAAGCCGGAGGGGGGCATGCTGCAGCGTGCTGGCGATCGTTATCGCCGGTGCGTCGACACCGGTCTACGCGCAAGCGATATCGCCTTTGACGCCGCTGGCGTCGCCGCCGTGGAATGCGGAGACCGTCTTTGAATCCGTGCCTTACGCGAAATGGTGGTCGCGCTATCCCGGCGAGAAAATCGATCCGGAGGACCAGCCTGTGCTGACGCGCCAATGGCCCGGCTACGAGGCGCACGGCATCCGCAACGGGGCATGGATGTACTATCCGTCGCTGTCCGCGGGCGCGTTGTTCGACAGCAACGTGTTCGCGACCGACAGCGACAGGAAGTCGGACATCGCCGCCGTTCTCAATCCGTCGCTCAGGGTCACCTCGCTGTCCGAGCGCAATCCGGTCACCTTCGACGCCTACGTCAAATCGCGGCAGTACGGCCATTACTCGAGTCTCGACCAGACCGACGCCAGCCTGCGCGCGAAAGGGCGGATCGACATCGCGCACGACAGCGCGATCCTCTACAACTTCCAGGCGGCCTACCTGCACGAGGCGATCGGTTCCTTGTCCTCGCCGCTCGGCGCGGCCGAGCCGACGCCTTACGCCTACACGCACGAAAACGTCACCTACTGGCACCAGTTCAAGCGGCTTTCCGTCTCGTTCGGCATCCGCAACGACAATTACGACTTCGGCTCGACGCGCGCGCAGAACGGATCGACCATCAATCAGGACAGCCGCGACGGTTCGATCTACGCCGCGCATGGCCGTGTCGACTACGCGGTCGGCGCCAATCTCGGCCTGTTCACGGCGTTCGAAGGCAATGTGCGGGACCTGAAAGGCTCGCCCTCCGGCTCGCTGAGTTCGAAGGGCTACCGCTCGCTGACCGGCATCAATTTCAATCTGACGCACCTGATCGGCGGCGAGATCGGCGCGGGCTACACCAGCCAGAGGTTCGACGACCCGGCCATCGGCACCGTCAGCGGGCCCGCGTTCCGCGCGTTGCTGACCTGGAGCCCGACGCGCAAAATCGACGTGAAGCTCAAGGCGGAGGAGATCGCGACCGAAGCGGTCGAGACGGTGGCGAGCGGCGTGCGCGCGCAGTCGGTCATGCTCGGTCTCGATTACGAGCTGCGCCGCAATGTCGTGCTCTCGACCATCGCCGGCTATGAAAACGACAAGTTCTTCGGTCAGGAGCGCACGGACAAGGTCTACTCGGCGACCGCGAGCCTGCAATATCTGCTCAACCGCTACAGCTCGATCGCGCTCAACTACAAATACGTCAACCGCAACAGCAACGTGCCGACCGCCGTCTACGACAAGCACGAGATAGGTCTCGATGTTACAGCGCATTTCTGACGCGCCGGCCCAGATCACCTACACGCCGCATGTCGTCGCGGAGCCGGGACCGTCGTCGTCCGGCATCACCATCGCGGGTCTGTTCACGATCCTGCGCCGCCGCCTCGCCATCGTCGGCGGCACCGCCCTGGCCGCCGTGCTGCTCACGCTCATCTTGATCTTCGCGGTGCAGCCGTCATTCACCGGCACGGCGACGGTGCTGATCGATCCGCATCGCTCCGATGTGATCAACCCGAACGACAATGCCGCGGCGATGCGCGGCTCGGCGACCGACGAGGCGGCGGTGCAGAGCCAGGTGCTGCTGATGCAGTCCGCGGAAGTCTTGCGCCGCGTGGTCAAGGAAATGAACCTGACCGCGGATCCCGATTTCTCGCCGCAGCCGAGCCTGCTTGCCCCGCTGAAGAGACTCTTCTCTACCGGCCACAAAGCCAAAGGCCTGAGCGCGCAGGACATCGCGGTGCTCGGTTCGGTCGACATTCTGCAGAAGCGGCTCAAGGTCAACCGCCAGCAGAACAGCTATCTCGTCGACATCAACGTCCGCTCGCACGAGCCGAACAAGGCCGCGGCCGTCGCCAACGCGGTCGCCAATGCCTATCTCGCGGAGCTGGTGAAGGCCAAGGCGGATTCGGTCAAGGTCGCCGCCGGCTGGATGGACGAGCAGCTCGCGCAGTTGAAATCGCGCGTGCACGACGCCGACAAGGAGGTCGAGGACTATCGCGCGCAGCATCAGCTTGTGATGACGCAGGGCGTTACCGTCAACGACCAGCAGATCGCCGACCTGAATACGCAGCTCATCCAGGCGCGTGCCGAAACCGCGCAGGCCAAGGCGAAATACGAGCAGGTGGCCCAGATCGCCAAGAGCCACGCCGATCCGGGTTCGCTGCCCGAGGCCCTCACCTCGGAGACGATTGCGCGGCTGCGCGGGCAGTATGCCGACCTGACCAAGAACGTCGCCGACCTGCAAAGCCATTTCGGCCCGCGGCATCCGGCCCTGGTGGCGGCGAGGGCGCAATTGCGCGACACGCAGAAGCTGATCGACGCCGAGGTGCACCGCATCCTGCAAAGCCGTCACCAAGCCTACGATGTCTCGGCGGCCCGCGAGGCCTCGCTCGAGAAGAGCCTCGGCGGCTTGCAGGACGTTTCCACCGAATCGGGACGGGCGCAGGTGCACCTGCGCGAGTTGCAGCGCCAGGCCGACGCGAACCGCACCGTCTACGAGTCGTTCCTCAACAACTACAAGCAGGCGGCGGCGCGCGAGACGCTGAAGCTGCCGGAGGCGCGCCTCGTCGCCGATGCCGATATCCCGATGAAGCCGTCATTCCCGCGGCCGCTGCTGTTCCTCGCCTTCGCCTTGCCGCTTGGGCTGGTGCTCGGCGCGATCCTGGCGATCGGCATCGATCACTTCGACAGGCGCGTGAAATCGCTCAATCAGCTCGCGGTCGTCACCGGCCTGCCGGCACTGGCTTCGATGCCGGTCATCGGCCTGCGCGAGCTCTCGCGCATCGCCAAGCGCGGCCGCGAGGCGCTGGCGCAGCACAATCCGGCGTCGTCAGGGCTCCTGCCGATCCCGTTGCAGCCGCCGTTGATGCACTACATCGCCGAGGAGCCGACTTCGGTCTTCGCCGAGGCGGTGCGGGCCGTGCGGCTCTCGGTGCAGCGCGCCGGGCGCGTCCGTCCGATGCAGTCGGTCATGGTCACCTCGTCGATCGACGGCGAGGGGAAGACCACATTGGCCGCGAACCTCGCGCTGTCCTATGCCATGCTCGGCGCGCGCACGCTGTTGGTCGAAGGCGACATGCGCAATCCGGAAATGACGCGGTCGCTGTGCCCGCGGGCGAAGCTCGGTATTCTCGACGTTGCGCTCGGCCGCGCCTCGCTGCGGCAGGCGATCGTCACCGATCCGACCATCTCGCTCTCGGTGCTGCCGGCACCGATGTCGGAGCATTCGGCGCTCGCCAGCGAGTTCGTGTTCTCGAACGCCGTCGGCGTGATCCTGACCGAGCTGCGCCGCCACTACGACATCATCGTCATCGACGCGCCGCCGCTGATCCCGCTCGTCGACAGCGCCGCGCTCGGCGAATACGCCGATGGCATCGTCATGACAGTGGGTTGGGACCGCACGCGCGAGGACATCGTCAGCCGCGGGCTCGACCAGTTGTCGTCGCTGCACGATCGCCTACTCGGCACGGTGCTGACCCGCGTCGATCTCAAGCGCATGCGCCACTACGACAGCTACTACAGCTCCGCCTTCATCGAGCCGTATACATATGTGAAAAGCGCGCGGCAGGGTGCCTGATCAGGGCTTGACCAGCACGCCCATGCCGAACCGGTAGATCGGCGGAATGCCGTTACCGTCGCAGAAGCGTTCGTAGGCGAGTCGCGCCTTCCAGCTCGAATGCTCGGCGCAGTCGTCGACCAGGATGACGCCGCCTTTGGCGAGCCGCGGCCAGAATCGCTCGAGCGAGACGAGCGTCGGCTCGGTCAGATCGACGTCGACGAGCACCATCGAGCAGGTATCCGGCAGGTCGTCTTCGGCGAGCCGCGTGACGTCGCCCTCGATCAGGGTGACATCGTCGCACCCGTGCTGATCCATGATCTTGCCGACCAGGATGCGGGAATTGCCGGAGAACATCGTGCGGTCGTGTTCCGGCGTGCCGTGCGCGGTGTCGGCGGCGAACTGCGTGTCGACGAAGCCGTCGAACGTGTCGATGCAGATGTAGCGCTTGTCCATGCCGAGCCGGTCGAGCATCTTGCGGGCGATGATCGCCGAGCCGCCGAGATTGCAGCCGATCTCGACCACCGCGCCGGGCACGTCGCGCGTCTCGATCAGGTGATGCAGGAACAGGTAGAGCCGTTCCGGCGCCAGCGTGAAGGGCGGATAGCGGTAGAGCAGCGGCGCGAGCGCGCTGCGGGCGAGCTTCTTCAGCTGGAATCGGACATCGACCATTATTTGCCTCTCCGTGCGTCTAACGCGGCGCCGAGTACCATCGCGGCGCCGGTCGCGCTCGCGGCGGCGGTCGCCCACAGAATGCCTTCAAAGCCGATCAGCGCGTGCAGGACGAGCGCGCCGGCGGCGAAGACGGCGAGCGCCAGCCATCGTGCGATGAACACGATGCGCGTGCGGCGGTTGGCGAGCAGCGAGATGGCCGAGGCCTGCCGCACCGCGTCGAGCACGATTGCGGCGGCGAGCGGCCACAGCAGGGGAGCGGCGGCGGCGATTTCCGGCCGGCGGTAGATGGCGGGCAGGATCAGCGGCGCCGCGGCGAGGATGACCGCGCAGTAGCCGGCGGCGATGGCCGAGAACAAGGCCGTGCCGCGCCAGGCGAAGCGGCGGCCGTAATGCGCGCCGACGTCGGCGACCTTGTCGGCCACGCGCGGCAGCACCGCCAGATGCAGCGCGGCGTTGAACTGCACGATCGGCGTCAGCAGGTTTTGCAGCGCGCGGATGATGCCGGCGGTGCCGGCCCCGGTCGTCATGGCCACCAGCGGGAACACCGCCCAGTTGCTGATCCAGGCGGCGACCGCGGCGCCCGAAAGCCAGCGCCCGGAGCGCCAGATCTCGGCCGCCAGCCAGTAGACGCTGGGGCGGCGGAAGGCGCCCGGCCGTCCGACGCCGAAGGCCATCGCGACGGCGGCGCCGGCGAGGGCTCCGAACCCCCACACCAGGATGGCCGCCGGCACCGACAGCGCATCGGCGCCGGCCAGCACGAGGGCTCCACCGACCGATACGATGCCGTATGCCCCGGCCATCGCCGCCGCAATGTCCTGCCGGTCGCGGATGTAGGCGAGGCGGCGGGACAGCAGGTAAATCCGTTGCAGCGGATTGACGATCGCGAGCGCAATGAGCGCACCCATATAGACCGGCCGCCAGGCGCCGAGAACGAGTGCCGCGACGACGAGCGCGAGACTGGTGGCGCCGCTGTACCCGGCGGTCACCCAAAACGCGGCCGTATCCAGTCTCGCGCGGTTGCTACGGCCATGAAGGCTGACGATGGCGGGAAGAGAATCGACGATCAGCGACACCTGGATCGCTTCGATGAACAACGCCACGGTCCAGACCACGACGTAGCGGCCGAAGTCGTCGAGCGGCAGCCACGAGGCGTAAAGAATCGTCAGCAGGAAATTTGCGAGGCTGTAGACGCCCTGGTCGACGAAGGCGAACAGCACGCGCCGCTTCCAGCGCTGCGCCAGCCGCCACATGCCGCCGAGGCGCTCGCGCAACGAAGACGGTGCGGGCCGGGCGGCAATAGCGGCGGGCGGCACGGGCCGGTTCACGGCAGCCGCACTCGCGACACGCGCGCGCCGGCGAGCCATTGACGGAGAATGCGGGCGAGGAACAGCGGCATCTCGACGAGGTAGCGCCGCCACAGCCGCCGCGGCTCCTGCAACAGCCGGTAGCTCCATTCGAGCCGCGCCGCCTGCACCCAGGCGGGGGCGCGCGGCACCGTGCCGGCGAGGAAATCGAACAGTCCGCCGACACCGAAGCCGAGGCGGCAGCCGCTCGCGGCGAGATGGTCGCTGAGCCACTGCTCCTGCTGCGGGTTGCCCATGGCGACGAGTAAAATGTCCGCGCGCGACCGGCGGATGCGCTCGATCAGCGCGCCGGTTTCCTCCGCCCGCACATAACCGTGGCTGCACCCGGCAATCTCGTGGCCGGGAGCAACCTGGAGGAGACGGTCGGCGGCCCGCTCGGCGATTCCCGGCCGCGCGCCGACGAGGAAGATGCGGTAGCGGTTCCTGCTCATGCGCAGGAAGTGCGGGACGAAATCCGTGCCGTTCAGGTTCTCAGGGAAGGCGCGGCCGAACAGCACGCGGCTGGCGATGTCGAGACCGAGACCGTCGTTGAACACGATGGCGCGGTCGAGGATCGAGCGGACGGCCGGATTGGCCGCGCGATTGAGCGTGTGCGCATTGGCGAACACGACGACGGTCGCCTTGTTGCGCTCGAAGCGGTCGTCGAGCAGCCAGATCGCCTCCGGCGCGGTGCGCACCTGCACCGGCACGTCGAGGATGGTGCGCACATCCTGGCCGAGCACCGAGCGGTAGAGCGCTTCGTATTTCTCGGCGACGCGCGGCCACTCGAAGGCGCGCGCCGCGGCGATGGCGCCCCGCCGCAGCTTCTCGTGCTGGCCGGCGATATGCGGCCATTGGCCGAGGAACTGCCGCGCGGCGGCGTCCGCGTCATCGAATTCGAGGATGGTGCCGATGCCGGTCCGTTTCGCGAGCATGCGAAACGGCGCGATGTCGCTCATCACCGGCCACAGGCCCGCCGACATGCCTTCGATGGCTGTCAGGCCGAAGCCTTCGTATTCCGACGTGCTGAGCAGGAACGAGCTCTTCGCCATCAGCGTGCTGATGTCATCGTCGGATGGCGCCTCGGTAATGCGCACCGCGCCGGCGGCGCCGAGCTTGTCCGCGAGATCCCGCAATTCGGCGACGGGAGTGTCCCACGCGCGGCCGGCGATCTCGAGCGTCCACTCCGGGTCGATGCGCCGCAGCGCGGCCAGGAAGCGGATGGCCCGGTCGAGCCTCTTGTTGCCGGCAAGTCGGCCGAGCGCGACGAGCCGCTTGACCGGCAGCTGCGAGCCGGCGTCCTGGAATTTGGCGGTATCGACGCCGTTTTCGATCAGGACGCGTCCGTGCGTGCGGATACGGGAGAACATCTCATCGTCGTGTACGCTCACGGCGGCGACACCGGAATACCAGCTCAGCGACAGCCGTGTGATCAATTGAAAGTAGAGCCGCTTCAGGCCGGACGCGAACGGCGTGTGGAAGAAGCCGCCATGCGTGGACACGATCAGCTTTCGCCGATGGAACGGCGCGGTCCACGCAAGATAGTCGAAGAAGAAATCGATACCGTGAACATGCACGATGTCGCAGTCGCCGACGTGGCGCAGCGCCGATAATGCGACCGGATACCGCCGCGAGCCGAGGTAGGGAATGCGTACCACTTCAAAGCCGTTGAACCATTCGTGCCGCGGCAGCGGGTATGGTTTTGCCGCGTTGAAGACGCGATCGAGCGTGACGACGCGGACCTGATGCCCTTTCGCTCGCTGCGCGCTGGCGAGATTCTCGACGACGTTTTCCATTCCTCCGATAGCCGGATGGAATTGACGCACGACGTGCGTGATGCGCATGCTGCCTGATGTCCTGAAAAACCCTAGGCGGCAACGCGCGCGGCCTGCCCCCGTTCCGAAATAACCGCCGCGGCGGGTGCCGAAAAAAGCAGCAGGCAATCTTCATGCTTCGGCCTTGTTGCCGTCGCGCTGCCACCACGAATCTCCGCTGCAATCCAAAAACGAGACTGCCGACGGTATTTGCGACGGCCGCGGGAACTCGCGTCACGCGTCCGCCGCCGTCTCGATTCGACACAAGCCCGAATGGGAGGCCGAATGCGCAAGCGCGTCTCGCTCGCACTGATCGCCGCTTTATCGGGATTTTATGTTGCGGCCACGGCTTCGACCGCGCCGGCGGAATCGAACCACCACGAGCTGACCGGCGTGAACATCGCCGGCGCCGAATTCAACGGCAAGACGCTGCCGGGCGTAGCCGGCAAGGACTACTTCTATCCCAAGCCCGCGACTCTCGATCATTTCGCGTCCGAGGGCATGAACGTCATCCGCCTGCCGTTCCGCTGGGAGCGCATCCAGCCGGCGCTCAACGGCGAGCTCGATGCGACAGAGTATCGCCGGCTCGCCGATACCGTTCACCAGGCCACCGCAAGAAAGCTGTTCGTCATTCTCGACGTGCACAATTACGCGGCCTATCGCGGCCAGCCGATCGGCTCGGCCGAGGTGCCGGTCACGGCCTTCGCCGATCTGTGGAAGCGGCTCGCGGGAAAATTCAAGCATGAAAAGGAAGTCGGCTTCGGTCTGATGAACGAGCCGAAGGGCCTGCCGACGGAGACGTGGCTCGCCGCCACGAACGCCGCGCTGGCGCAGATCAGGGCCGCCGGCGCGAAGAACCTGGTCTTCGTGCCCGGCAACGGCTGGACCGGCGCGCACAGCTGGTTCAGCAAGAGCTACGGCACGCCGAACGCCGCGGTGATGCTCGGCGTCAACGATCCAGCCCACAATTATGTCTACGAGCTGCACCAGTATCTCGATTCGAATTATTCCGGCACGCATCCGGAGTGCAAGTCGGATGAGGTCGGCGTCGCCGCGATCACGAAGGTCACCGAGTGGCTGCGTCAGCACAAAAAGCGCGGCTTCCTCGGCGAGTTCGGCGCCGGCAGCAACGCCACCTGCATGGCGGCGCTCGACGCGATGCTCGGCTACATGGACAAGAATCGCGACGTTTGGCTGGGCTGGACCTATTGGGCCGCAGGCGCCTGGCCGCCGCGCTACTTCACCAGCGTGCAACCGGTCAACGGCGTCGACACACTGCAGATGACGGTGCTGCTCAAGCACGTTGCCGGCACACCGCGCCACCGGGCCGGCAACCCGTGAGCCTCGTCGCCGCCCGCCCTCTGCCGCTGGCGACCGCCGCGCCGGCGCCGTCCCTGCCGCCCGCGGTCGTCTATCTCGTGATGCTTGGCGCCATGAGCTTTCACATGGCGCTTTGCTTCGTGAACACGAAGATCGGTGGCGTCGGCAACAGCGCCATCATCGGCTCCGAGATCGTCATCGTCGGCACGGTGCTGCTGCTGTCATACGGCATCGTCGATTACTCGCGCTTCCTCGTGGTCAGCGGGCTGATATTCTATCTCGTGCTGCTGGCGGCCGTGCGCACCGTCTTTCACGGCGAGAGCCTGCAAATCAAGCCCGTGCGCGACCTCCTGATCCCGATCGCCTTTTTCTTCTTCGGCATGCGCGCGGCCGATATCCGGCGCGCCGATCTGCTCGTCGGAATCGCCGCGGCCATCGTCGTGACCGTCGGCCTGATCGAATACGCGTTCCCCGACCGCTTCACGGACATCTTCAACGTCGCCCGCTTCTATATCGATCGCGGCGCGATGAAGACCGGCCAGTCGCCGCAATCCTCGAACCTGTTCATCAGCGGCATTCGGCCGGATGTGCTCGGCGGCCGCAATCTGCTGCCCTTCCTCGGCGACCATCGCATCTCCTCGGTGTTCCTCGAGCCGATTTCGTCCGGCAATTTCGGCATCATCGTCTTCATGTGGGCGCTGGTGCGCTCGCGGGCGCGCGGCCGTGTCACCTGGGGGCTGTTCGCTGCGGCGGCGGCGATGATCGTCTTGTCCGACAGCCGCTTCGGCGCGATGTTCTGCATCGTCGCCGCCGGCATCGCGATGCTGCCGCCGGCGATCGGGGCGGCGGCCGCGGCGACGATCCCGGCGGTAGCGCTCGCGGCGCTGATCGTGCTGCCGGACCAGCTCGAGAAGATGCACGTGGTCGGCAACGGTTTCATCAGCCGCCTCATCCTCTCCGGGCACTTCATCGCCGCGCTCGATCTGCAGAACTGGCTCGGCGTGATGACACCCGATTTCCAGCCGTTCGATTCCGGTTACGCCTATTCGTTCATCGGTTTCGGCGTTATCGGCGCGGTGGCGCTGTGGGCTATCTTCTGGAGCATCGAGGGCCGGGGCTGGCAGTTCAGGACCTACCGCAACCTCGTCGGCGCCTACTACGGCGTGCTGTTGTGCGTGAGCAATTCGCCCTACACGATCAAGACGGCGTCGCTGCTGTGGTTTCTGCTTGGTGTTTTGGCCGCGGCGCGCGATCCTCCGCCCGTTGCGCCGCGCCGATCGTCGTATCCGCATAGAGCTCCGGCTCGAGCAGCCGCTCTGCCACGTTCTCCCAGCTCAGGAACCGCGCATCGCCCGCGAAGCGGCCATGGGCCAGCGCGCGGCCTGTAGCGCGCTCGATGCCGGCGGCGTCGCCGGGCGCATAGCCGAACCGGTTCGGGCTTGAGCCGACGGCGTAGTCCGGGCACACGGCCGGCAGGCCGAGATGTTCGTATTGCATCAGCTTCAGGCTCGACTGCGCGAGATAGCCGGAGTTCGCCTGCGGCTTGTAGGCCGCAATGCCGAAATCCGCGTGCTTGACGTAAGGCAAGGTGGCCTTGAACGGCATCTCCTTGTACAGGTGCATGTTCGCGGGCGCCTCGAACGGCGCGCCGGTGCCGATCAGGTGGAACTGGATGTCCGGAAAGCGCGCGGCGGCGTGCTGGAAGAACGTGTGGTCGAACAGCATCGAGCCGACGGTGACGGCGTTCATTCCGGCGGCGTAGGGGCTCGGCCCGATCGCGGCGAAGTCGGCGGCGTGGATCCCCAGCGGCACGACATAGGTCTTGTGCGCGGCCCATTGGAAGTCGTCCGCCATCTTTTCCGCCAGCAGGCAGAAGGCATCGACGTCGCCGGCGCGGCGGCGCAATTCCGCCGCGAGTGCGGGCGGCGCGCCGATCGTGTGCAGCGCGTCCGAGCCGCGATAGACGATGCGCGCACGAGGGTTGAGCCGTCGCGCGCGATGGATGAGCATGATGCCCAGGCCGGATTCGACGACGACGTGCGTGGCGGCGCGCAATGTCTCGTCGATGAAGCGGTTCGGCAGCGCCGCGTAGGCCGAGAACGCCGGTCCGGCCGCGCCGTCCACCGCGGCGATGCCGGAGCGGAACGGGTGGAACGGCGTGCGCCACAGATAGCATGTGACGCCGTTGACCGTTTCCGGCCGGTTGGCGCGCTCCCACAGGAACATGCGGTGGTCGCCTTTGGCGCGGGAGACGGGGCTGAAGCGCACCGAGATGAACGTGACCTCGTCGCCGAGACGCACTAAGGCGTCGGCGAGCGCCTGGATGCTGCCGCGACGCGGTGTGCGATAGTCGTGCACGCCGGAAATGATCGCGATCCGGCGCTTGCCTGCGGCGAAATTCGTCACGTCGAAGGCGCGGCTAGAGGCGGCCGGGGAGCTGCGCGTCGGGCGACCGCTTCGCTTTCGGCGCGAGCGCGCGCAATAGCGGGCCGATCAACCGTTGCAGCCGCAGGCTCTTCGAGTTCATCATCGCGGTCCACATCTCGGGATGGATCGCCGCGATGGCGGCGGGCGGCGTCTCGGCGGCCTGCGTCTCGAGGGTGTGGATCAGCGCCGCGTTGCGGCGGCTGGCGAAGACCAGCACGTTCTGCCGGTACCAGGTGGCGATGCGGCGGTCATCCCAGATGCGCCAGCGTAGGAAATCGAAGCAGCGGTAGTCGCGCGCGGCGAACTTCGCCGCCCAATAGGCCGGCCACTGCTCGTTGACGTGGTGCACGCCGCCTTGGTAGGGCGCGGCGGCCGAGAACACGACGGCGTCGGCGTGGCGGACGATATTGTTGACGAATGTGTCGGCCCGCGCTGGAGAGATGTGCTCACCAACCTCCATCGATATGGCGAGGTCGAAGCGGCGGCCGAGATCGAACGGCGCGGCGAGGTCGATCGCGCGGAATTTCTCGGCCGGGATCGACAGCACCGGCTTGGCCCACGCGCCGTCGACACCGAGCTGGTCCTCGAGACCGAGCGCAAGCGCGGTCTTCGACCAGGTTCCTTGGCCGCAGCCGATATCGATCAGCGAGCGCGGCCGGAAGATGTCGATCAGGAGCGGTAAGATGATCGCCGCGGAGGCGAGCGAGCCGTCGCGCTGGCTGTCGAAAAATTGTGCGGAATAGACGTTGGCCACGGCGGTACCCCTCGAACTCCGGTGCGGCATTTCGGCGACAACGGTGGCGCCCGCAGCTTCGTTCCGCGGAACCGGTATTTGTAATGAAGTTTGCGGCCGGGCCGCCGAAAAGGCCGGGACGGCGGTGGCTGGCCGCCCCGTTGCCCTCGAGCGGCGGGTGGGGCTAATTACCCGTTCCCGCAAA
Source organism: Pseudolabrys sp. (assembly GCA_035571935.1). Lineage (GTDB taxonomy): Bacteria > Pseudomonadota > Alphaproteobacteria > Rhizobiales > Xanthobacteraceae > Pseudolabrys. Next base: position 76,763 of record DATNBL010000026.1, on the reverse strand, counting down.
TGTCACGGAACAAGACAGACATGCCGCTCTACAGCCTCGACGGCGTTGCCCCGGAGATCGCCGAGGGGTGCTACGTCGCCGAAAACGCCACCCTCATCGGCAAGGTGCGGCTGAAGCCCGGCGCTTCGGTCTGGTTCGGCGCCGTGCTGCGCGGCGACAACGAATGGATCGAGGTCGGCGAGCGCAGCAACGTGCAGGACAACTGCACCTTTCACACCGATCCGGGGTTCCCGCTGACCATCGGCGCCAACTGCACCATTGGTCACAACTGCATCCTGCACGGCTGCACGATCGGCGACCTCAGCCTGGTCGGCATGAGCGCGATCGTGCTCAATGGCGCGAAAGTCGGAAAGAACTGCATCGTCGGCGCCGGCGCGCTGGTGCGCGAGAAGGGCGACGTGCCGGACAATACCCTGGTCGTCGGCTCGCCGGCGCGGCATGTGCGCGGGACCGACGAGGCGGTCGCCCGTTTCCTCCAGGAGTCCGCCGACGTCTATTACCAGCGCGGCATCGACTACGCCAAGAAGCTGCGCCGGCTCTAGCGGCCGGCCCGCAGGCGCGCCGCGAATTCCAGCGGCGAGCAGCCGTGGATCTTTCTGAAGGCACGATACAGACTGAGCACGCTGACCCCGGAGGTTCTCGCCAGATCCTCGGCAGTGAAGCCGCGGTCGAGATTGGCGGCGATGAACTCCTCGGCGTAGCGCACCTCTTCGCGCGACGGCTCGGGCGGCCGCCGCTCGAACAGGCGGCTGTAATTGTGCCGCTGCTCGGTGAGCAACAGCACCGAGATCATGTGCGCGGTCTGCGCCGTCCACCACGCGGGCAGCGGCGTCGCGTCCGCGCGTTCCAGCGTGGCGACCAGGGCGCGCAGATAGGCCTCCAGCGCCGAGCCGGCGCGGCGCTCGGTCTGCGGCTCGAAGATGAGCGGCGTGTCAACGGCCGCGCCGGTCATCGATTCCAGCGCCGAGACCAGCGCGGCGTTGCCGGGCTTGAGCGTGAGGGCCGCGAAGGCTGCGTCATAGCGCGCGCGAAATCCCGCCGCCGGCGACATCGTTATCGACCGGCCGACACCGACCTCGCACTCGCGGCCCCGCGTCACGACCGTGCCGGCCCCGGCGATCGGCAGCAGATAGAGGAAGCACTCGGCATTGGGAAACTGCCAGTCGGTGGCCGCATGATAGTGGCCGAAGCCTATGCGCAGGCTGCCGACCTCGCGCTGCGTCCCCACCGCATGCAGGGCGCCGCCGATCCTGACCTTCGGCTCGGCGTAGATTTTGGCATAGGCTTCGATCAGCTCGTCGAGATCGACGGTATCGACAACCACATGGCGTGCGAGCCTGGTTCTCACGAGAGTATCCTGCGAACCACAGTGGCGAATTACGCGCGTGTCGCCCCCGGAGGCTGCGCGTAGAACGCGAGTATGTGGCCGGTTGCGCCCAGTCTCCAGCGCGAAAATCCTAATCTGGTTTAACAACCATCGCGGGACGATATGTCCGCCGCGCCGGCGGGAGCCGCAACGCATCGCGCCGCCCCTTCCGCACCGAGATGTTTCAAGATTAAAGTATCTCGGGAGACGGGACAGGCGAAGGTGGACATGAAGATTGCAGTGCTTGGTGGCGGCAACGGCTCCTACGCGGCGGCCGCCGATCTGTCCGAGGCCGGACACGAAGTGCGCTTCTGGCGGCGCGACGCCGAGGCATTCAGGCCCGTGCTGGAGTCGCGCAGCATCCGCCTGCGCGACTTCAAGGGCGTGCGCGACGTTCCCGTCGCGCTGCCGACGACCGATCTCGGCGCGGCCGTGCGCGGCGCCGGGCTCGTTCTCGCGCCGCTGCCGGCCTTCGCGCAGAACGATCTGGCCGTCGCATTGGCGCCGCATCTCGCCGACGGGCAGGTGATCTTTCTGCCGCCCGGCACCTTCGGCTCCTACGTGATGACGAAGGTGCTGCGCGACAATGGCTGCCGCGCCGATGTGGCGATTGCCGAGACCGGCACGCTGCCCTGGCTCACGCGCAAGCGCGGCCCGGCCGAGGTCGCGATCACCACGCGCGCGACGCGCCTGCCGACCGGCGTGTTCCCGGCGCGGCTCACCGATCATGCGCTGAAGATCATCTCCGCCGCGTTCCCCGGCGCCATCGAGCCGGTCGAGGACGCGCTGTCGGCGGCGCTGATGAACGCAGGCCCGATCATCCATCCGCCGCTCATCGTCATGAACGCCGGGCCGATCGAGCATTTCCCGCGCTGGGACATCCACAAGGAGGGCACGCAGCCGTCGATCCGTCGCGTGCACGACGCACTCGACAACGAGCGCATCGCGCTGCGCGAGGCGCTCGGCTACAAGCCGCCGCACTTTCCGCTCGCCGACCACTACAACACGTCGAACTGGATGTACGGCAAGCTGGCGCACGACAAGCTCGTCGATTCCGGCGACTGGCACGAGAAGCTCGACTTCAAGAGCCACCGCTACCTGCGCGAGGATGTCGGCATGGGGCTCGCGCTCATCGTCTCGCTGGCCGACTGGGCGGGCGTGAAGGCGCCGGTCGCGGCCGGATTGCTGGCGCTCGGTGGCGCGGCGAGCGGCAACGATTTCCGCGCCACTGGCCGCACGATGGAGACGCTCGGCCTTGCCGCCGAGACGCGCGCGGCGCTGATGCGGCTGCTGCACGAGGGCATTTCATGACCGAAGGCCATGTTATCGGCTGCGTCGGCGCGGGCCGCATGGGCCGCGGCATCGCGCATGCCTTTGCCTATGCCGGCCATGACGTGCGGCTGATCGACGCCAAGCCGCGTGACGCCGCGGCGCGCGAGAAGCTGTTCGATGAGGCGCGCGCGGAAATCCGCGGCACGCTGGCGCAGATAGCCGGGCTCGGCGGCTTCGAGGCGTCGGCCATCGCGCGCATCATGGCGCGGGTGTCGTTTCACGGCCACGACGCGGCGCAGGCCGCGTTCGCCGGCGCGCATATCGTCTTCGAGGCTGTGCCGGAGACCGAGGAGGCCAAGCGCGACGGCCTCGCTTTCATCGACCGCTTTGCCGAGGCCGACGCCATCGTCGCCTCGACCACATCGACTTTCCTTTCGACGCAGCTCGCGGGGCTGAGCGGCCGGCCGCAGCGCTTCCTCAACGCGCATTGGCTGAACCCGGCCTTCATCGTGCCGCTGATCGAGGTCAGCCCGACGCCGGAGACGGACCCTGCCGTGGTCGCGGACTTCAACACGCTGCTCACCTCGATCGGCAAGGTGCCGGTCGTCTGCGCCGCCTCGCCCGGCTACATCGTGCCGCGCATCCAGGCGCTGGCCATGAACGAAGCCGCGCGCCTGGTGGAGGAGGGCGTCGCCACGGCGGAGGACATCGACAAGGCGGTGAAATACGGCTTCGGCTTCCGCTTCGCCATCCTCGGCCTGCTCGAATTCATCGACTGGGGCGGTGGAGACATCCTCTATTACGCCAGCCGCTACATGGCCGGTGCGATGAACGACAAGCGCTTCGAGGCGCCGCAGATCGTGCACGACAACATGGCCGAAGGCCGCAACGGTCTGCGCGACGGCAAGGGGTTCTTCGATTACACGACGATGGACGTTCCGGCCTATCGGAGCGAGCGCCTCGCCGCGTTCATGAAGGCGCTGAAGGATGCGGGGCTGGCGAAGCCGCCGGTCTAGTGCCCGCCCAAATACGTCGCGATCAGCCGCGGGTCGTGGATCAGCGACGACGCCGGCCCCGAGTGCACGATCTCGCCGGTCTCCATGACGTAGCCGAAGTCGGCTGTCTCCAGCGCCGCGCGCGCGTTCTGCTCGATCAGCAGGATCGACACGCCGAGCTCGCGCAGCGAGGCGATGATGCGAAAAATCTCACGGGTGATGAGCGGCGCGAGGCCGAGGCTCGGCTCGTCGAGCATCAGGAGCTGCGGCTTCGCCATCAGCGCGCGGCCGAGCGCCAGCATCTGCCGCTCGCCGCCCGACAGCGTGCCGGCCTTCTGCGCGCGCCGCTCGGCAAGGCGCGGGAAGCGCGCGAACACCTCGTCCATCGATTGCTTCACCGCCGGTGTCCCGTCGCGGCGCGAGTAGGCGCCGAGCCGGAGATTGTCCTCGACCGACATGCCGGCGAACAATTCGCGTCGCTCCGGCACAAGACAGAAGCCCATCTCGATGCGGCTCTCGGTGTCGAGTTTCGTGACGTCGCGGCCGTCGAACTTGACGCGGCCGCTGCACGGCAGCAGCCCGATGGCGGTCATCAGCAGGCTGGTCTTGCCGGCGCCGTTGGCGCCGATCACGGTGACGATCTGCCCGCGCGCGACGTCGAGCGAGACGTCGCGTACCGCTTCGGCCTTGCCGTAGCAGACGCCGACCTTCTCGATCGACAGCAGCGCCGTCATGCGACGCCTCCGAGATAGGCTTCCTGCACGCGCGCGTCGGCACGGACGGCTTCGGGCGTGCCCTCGCACAGTTTGCAGCCGAACTCCATCACCACGATGCGGTCGACCAGCCCCATGACGAAATCCATGTCGTGCTCGACCAGCAGGATCGTCAGGCCCTCGGCCCGCAGGCTGCGCAACAATTCCGCGAGCTTCATTTTCTCTTGCCGGCGCAGGCCGGCGGCCGGCTCGTCGAGCACCAGCAGCACGGGATCGGCCGCGAGCGCGCGGGCGATCTCGAGCAGGCGCTGATTGCCGAGCGGCAGGTTGCCGGCGAGGTCGAACGGGCGATTGCCCAGGCCCACGCGCTCGAGCTGGCGCATCGCCTCGGCCTGCGCGCGCGCCTCCTCGGTGCGGTCAAGCCGCGCCGCGCCGGCGAAGAAGCCCGCGCGCGTGCGCGCGTAGGCACCGAGCAACACATTGTCGATCAGCGACATCTTCGGCCGCAGCTTGACGTGCTGGAATGTGCGGGCGATGCCGGCGCGGGCGATGCTGCAAGCGGACGCCCGCGTGATGTCCTCGTCCGCGAACAGGATGCGCCCCTCGCTCGCCGGCAGCGCGCCGGTGATGAGGTTGAACATCGTCGTCTTGCCGGCGCCGTTCGGCCCGATGAGGGCCAGGATCTCGCCGGCGCGCAGGTCGAACGAGACCTTGTTGACGGCGATGAGGCCGCCGAAGCTGCGGCTCGCAGCTTCGACCTGCATCAGCACCCGGCCTGGCGCCGGCTGCGCCCGCCGCGGCATCGCTTCCGCCGCCTGCGGCCGCTCGCGCCGCGGCTCGGGCAGCCATTGCGCGACGTAAGGCACGATGCCGTCGCGCGCGCGTTGCAGGAACACGATGAACAGCGACGAGAACACCACGATCTCGAGCTGTCCCGACGTGCTCGGCGCGATCAGCGGCAGCACGTCCTGGATCCAGTTCTTCAGGAGCGTGATCAGCGCCGCGCCGACCACGGCGCCGAGCAGGTAGCCGGAGCCGCCGACCATCGCCATCATCAGGAAGATGATGCTCATCGTCACGTCGAACGGCGTCGGGCTGACGAAGCGGCTCATATGCGCGTAGAGCCAGCCCGACAGCGCCGCGAGCAGCGCGGCGATGACGAAAGTGACGAGGCGGACGTAGAGCGCGTTGATGCCGAGCGATTCGACCAGCGCGTTGCCGCCGCGCAGCGCGCGCATGGCCCGGCCCGAGCGCGAACCGAGCAAATTGTGCGCGGCGAGCAGGCTGACGAGCAGCGCCCCCCAGATCAGATAGAAGATCTGCCCCGAGCCGACGAGCGCGATGGAGCCGAGCGACGGCGGCGGGATCGACGGGATGCCGTTATAGGCGCCGAGGCTGGCGATGTTGCCGAAGGTGAAATAGAGCGCGAGCCCCCAGGCAATCGTGCTGAGCGACAGGAAGTGGCCTTGCAGGCGCAAGGTCGCAAGCCCGACGATTGCCGCGACCGCGCAGGTGACGACCACCGCGAGCACGAGGCCGATCCAGGGCGACCAGCCCATCAGCGCCGAAGCCCAGGCGGTGGCGTAGGCGGCGATGCCCATGAACGAGGCCTGGCCGAACGACACCATGCCGGCGATGCCGGTCATCAGCACGAGGCCGAGCGCGACGAACGAATAGACGCCGATGTAGTTCATCAGCGTGATGGTGAATGGCGCCATGTAGAGCGGCGCCGCAAGCAGCGCCAGCACGGCAATCGCCACGACCAGCATTTGCGCGCGGGCGCTCATTCCTCGTCCTCCTCGTCGGCGTGGACAAAGGACCAGGAGCGCCACAGCAGCACCGGGATCAGCACCGAGAAGACGATGACCTCCTTGAACGGGCTGCTCTGGAACGCGGCGAAGCTTTCGAGCACGCCGACCAGCACCGAGCCGATGGCGGTCACCGGGAAGCTGACGAGGCCGCCGATGATGGCGCCGACGAATGCTTTGAGCCCGATGAGGAACCCGGAGTCGTAGAAGATGGTGTTGACCGGCGCGATCAGCACGCCCGACACCGCGGCGAGCAGGGAGCCGAGCAGGAAGGCGATGGTGCCGGACTGCTGCGGCCGGATGCCCATCAGCCGCGCGCCGGTGCGGTTCATCGCGGTCGCGTGCAGCGCCTTGCCGGTGAGCGTGAAATTGAAAAACAGGTACAGAAGGAAGCTGAAGAAGGCGGCGGAGGCGACGATCAGCAGCGTCTCGCCCGATACCGGCGTGCCGGCGATCATCGCCGAGTAGTCGACGAGGCTCTGCGTGCGCACGCCCTCCGGCCCGAAGAACAGGAGGCCGATGCCGACCAGCGCGAAATGCAGCGCAACCGAGACGATCAGCAGGAGCAGCACGGAGGCGTCGGCGATGGGCCGGAACACGATGCGGTCGAGCAGCGGCGCCAGCGGCAGGATCAGCGCCATGGTCAGCGCGATGCGCAGCGGCGCCGGCATCGCCAGACCGGCCGTCGCCCAGACGATTGTCGCGGGAACAAGCGGCAGCACGAGGTAATAGATGAGCGCGCGCGGGATGCGGTTCGTCGCGCCGGAGCGCAAGAGCGCCGCGACCTCCATCAACGCCGCGGCGAGCGCCAACACCGCGATCATCGAGGCGGTGCCGGGCAGGCGCTTGGCCTCGAGGTCGGCGAGCGTGAGCGCGGTGAAGGCGGTGATGTCGCCGAAGGGGACGAAGATGATGCGCGTGACGGCGAAGATGAGCACGAAGCCGAGCGCGATCAGCACATAGATGGCGCCGGTGGCGACGCCATCCATGGTGAGTATCGCGGCGATCTGGGAATTCATGGTGCCTTGTTCAGATCGCCGCGAGAGCTAGGACGGTATCAGGGCTGGTACACCCATTTGCCGTCGACGAGCTTGACGACGACGAGGCTGCGGTCGTCGACGCCGTAATAGGACTTCGGCGTGAAGTTGTAGACGGAGTGCACGCCGGCGACGTCCTTGTTGGAATAGATCGCCTGCATCAACGCCTCGTGGAATTCCGGCGTGCCGGGCTTGGCCGTCTTCAGCGCCACCTTGGCGGCGTTGAGGAAGATCAGCCAGCCGTCGAACGAGTAGCCGGAGAAGCCGTCGTCGGCTTCCGAGTTGTTCACCTTCTTGAACACCTCGTGGAACTTGGTGCCGATCTTCTTGGAGAAATGCGAGTCCGGAAGCTGCGAGGTGACGATCACCGGGCCGGCCGAAACCTGCACGCCGTCGGCCGCCTTGCCGCCGATGCGCACGAAGTCGCGGTTCAAGAGCGCCGGCGTGCCGTAGAAATTGCCCTTGAAGCCGAGCTTGCGCATCTCGAGCAGCGGCAGCGCGGCCTGCGTCGCCGAGCCGCCGTCGAGCAGCGCGTCGGGCTTGGTCGCCATCACCTTGAGCGCCTGCGCGGTCACCGAGGTGTCGGTGCGCGTGTAACGCTCGTTGCTGGTCACTTGCGGGTCGCCGTTCTTCTCGGCGGCCTTGGCGCCGTTGTAGACGAGGTCGCCCCAGGAATCGGTGAAGCCGATGAAGCCGACGGTCTTGATGCCTTCGCGTTTCATGCGGTCGGCGATCACCTTGACCATCAGGTTCGGCGTCTGCGGCACGGCGATGCCCCAGGGATGGCCTTCCTTCGGGATCGGCACGTTGACCGGCGAGATGCCGATGAACGGCACTTTCAATTCGTTGGCGACGGTGAGCATTGCGTTGGTGCCCGGCGCGCTCGACGTGCCGATCATGAGGTCGACGTGGTTCTGCTGCACCAGCTTGCGCGCGTTCTGCGTCGCGGCCGACGGGTCGGAGCCGTCGTCGAGCTTGACGAGGTTGATCTTGTGGCCGTCGACTTCCGCCTGATAGGCGTAGGCGGCGTTGATGCCTTTCTCGTAGTTGAGACCGATCGACGACGCCGGGCCGCTGAGCGAGGTGACGAAGCCGACGGTGATGTCCTGGGCGCTCGCAGTGGATGCGCCGAAGGCGAATGCGGCGCAGGCGGCGATGCCGAGTGTCAGTCTTCTCATGATGCTCTCCTCCCAAAGAGTGAAGGCCGGTGCCGCGCGCGGCGCGGGGGCCTTTCGAGAAGCTTTCAGGCCGGCGCCGGTCCGCTCGTGTCGCGTTTTCGTTGCGCGATTGGCGAATGTCACGGCCGGTGAACGCGCCTGCCATGCCCGCGCCGCCAATTATTTCAATCTTAAAATGATCGCTTTCGGGCTGTCAACAACGCCCACACCGCAAGCGTTTCAGGCGCGTCTCACCGTATAGCCTGAGGCGTCGCGATCCCAGGCCGCGGCGGTGACGCCGCGTTCGCTGAGCTTGTATTTCTGCACCTTCCCGTTCTCGGTGGTCGGCAGCGCCGCGACGAATTCGATGAAGCGCGGCACGGCGAAATAGGGCAGCAGCGGTTCGCAATATTTTATGAGGTCGAGCGGGGCGAGGTCCTGTCCGGGATGCAGCACGACCGCGACCATCACCTCGTCCTCGGCGAGCGCCGAGCGCACCGGGAAGGCGGCGGCGATTGCAACCGCCGGATGACTCAGGAGCACCTGCTCCACCTCGAAGGAGGAGATATTTTCGCCGCGGCGGCGGATGGCGTCCTTGATGCGGTCGACGAAGCGGTAGTAGCCATCCGCTTCGCGGATGACGCGGTCGCCGGTGTGGAACCAGCCGTCCTTCCAGGCCTCGGCCGTCTTCTCGGGCGCGGCGAAATAGCCGGACGCGAAGGCTTGCGGCTCTTCGGCGCGCACCAGGAGTTCGCCCGGCTCGCCGTCTTTCACGTCCTTGCCGTCGGCGTCGGCGACGCGCGCTTCAAAGCCGTCGAATACCGGGCCCATCGTTCCCGGCCGCTGCTTGTCGAAGGTCGTGCCGAGCACGAAGTTCGTTTCGGTCGAGCCCCAGCCGTCGATCATCCTGATGCCGGTGCGCGCGGTGAATTCGGCGTGGAAACGCGCCGGCACGCCCGGCGCCAGCGCGATGCGCGCGCGGTGCGCCGTCTCATCCGGCCCGCGCGGCCGCGACAGCAGGATCGGCACCATCGCGCCGAGCACGTAGGTGGCGGTCGCCTGCGAGCGGCCGAGCGCGGCATAGAAGTCCGACGCCGAGAACCGCTTCTCGAACGTGACCGAAATGCCCATCAGCAGCGCCTGGAAGAAGGTATTGAGCGCGTTCGTGTGGAACAGCGGCAGCGTCGATTGCAGGACGTCGTCTGACTGAAGGCCGAGCAGCGCCGCGGTGTTGGCGCCCCACCAGAAATACTGCGCGTGCGGACAGCACACGCCCTTCGACGGGCCGGTGGTGCCGGACGTGTAGAGGATCGTCAGCATGTCCTGCGGCTGCAAACCTTCCGGTTCGCATGCGCCCGACGCAGCTGGGAGGGGCGTCGCCGTGATCGCGCCTGCCCGCATGGGCGCCTTGGCGTCGATGGTCCAGATCGTTTCCAGCGGCAGCGCCCCGATGTCGAGATGATCGAGATTGCCGGCAAGGACGCCTTCGAGGATCAACAGCCGCGCCGCGGAATTCGAGAGTATGTGCTGCAACTGGTGCCCGCGCGAGGCGGTGTTGACCGGCACCGGGACGGCGCCGATCCAGGCGCAGCCGAGAAAGACGCGCAGGAAGTCGAGCCGGTTCGAGCAGATCAGCGCCACGCGGTCGCCGCGCCTGATGCCGGCGGCGCGCAAGGTTGCGCCGAAGCCGGACGCTTCATCGCGCGCCTGCGCATAGGTCCAGCTTTGGCCGCCCGAGGCGACCAGCGTCCTGCCGCCAAAGCGATCCGCCTGGCGGGCGAGCATCGCCGGCACGGTGCGCGCGGACGGCGCGAATCCGCGCGCCAGCTCGTCGACGAGCCGGGCGGCGGGTGTGCGATCGTGCGGCGCTTGGGTCATCTGGAAATTGTTTCTAACTTAAAGCATCTTGGGGCGGCAATGCGTTTCGGTGCGAGCGGGAGGCGGACATGCGCATCTGGTATCAGAGCTACGTCGACTACGAGAACGGCAAGACATACTGGGACCGCCTGCGCGCGCACCTGAAGACCATCGTCGATCCGGGCACGGAGGTCGAGGTGCACGGCATCACGCCGCACGATTCCTACGCGCACCCGATCGTCGAGATGCGCTGCGCCCGCGAGGTGATCTGCAACGCGGTGCGCGCCGAGCGCGAGGGCTATGACGCCTTCGTCATCGGCCATTTTCAGGACGCCGGGCTCTACGAGGCGCGCTCGGTCACGAAGATCCCGGTGGTCGCGCTGGGCGAAGCCTCGATGCTGTACAGCCTGCAGCTTGGGCAGCGCGTTGGCATCGTCACGATCAACACGCGCTACATTCCGTGGTTTCACCACCAGATCCACAAATACGGCCTCGAGCGCCGCGTCGTCGGCGTGCACGCGATGCAATTCCAGCCTGGGCAGATCCTCAAGGCCTACGAGTCGCAGACGCTCGCCGACGAGGTGCGCGACCTGTTCGCCGCGCAGGCCAAGCCGCTGGTCGCGAACGGCTGCGAGGTGCTCATCCCGGGCGGCGGCATCCCGATGCTCTTGTTCTCGGCGCTGCACGAGCACGCGGTCGAGGGCGCACCGGTCATCAACGGCATCCCGATCGCGGTAAAGATGGCGGAACTGGCGGTGAAGCTGCGCAAGCTTACCGGCCTCGGCGCCAGCCGCTCGGCGGAGTTCATGATGCCGCCGCCGGAGGTCATTGCGGAGTTCATGTCGCACCCGAAGGGGCTGTGACGGCGGGCGGGCCGTTGCCAACGGCGATATTTTACACCTAAAATACCTCGCTCTGAGAAGGACGCGCAGGAGCCCGGCCATGTCGAGATACAGAGGCAACGCCGCCGCAGTCAGGGACCTCGTCCGCCCCGCCGAAGTGCATCGCGACGTCTATATCGACGAGGAAGTGTTCCAGCTCGAGATGGAGCACTTGTTCGCCAACACCTGGATCTATGTCGGCCACGACAGCCAGGTGCCGAACCCCGGCGACTATTTCGGCACGACGATCGGCCTCCAGCCCGTCCTCATGGTGCGCCACAGCGACGACACGGTAAAGGTCCTCTACAACCGCTGCCCGCACAAGGGCACGCGCATCACCACCGAGACCTGCGGCAACACCGGCAAGTTCTTCCGCTGTCCGTATCATGCATGGAGCTTCCGCACCGACGGCTCGCTGATCGCGATCCCGCTGCGCGAGGGCTATGACAACACCGGCTTCGAAGAGAGCCACGCGGCGAAGGGCATGAGCCCCGTCCGCCACGTGCACAACTACCGCGGCTTCGTCTTCGCCAAGCTCAACGATGTCGGCCCCGGCTTCGAGGAGTTCTTCGGCGACAGCCTGTCGAGCCTCGACAACATGGTCGACCGCTCGCCGGTCGGGAAGCTCGAAGTCGCCGGCGGCGTGCTGCGCTATATGCACAATTGCAATTGGAAGATGCTGGTCGAGAACCAGACCGACACCTGCCATCCGATGATCGCGCACGCATCCTCGGCGGGCACGGCGATCAGTGTCTTCAACAAGGCGCCGCCGGGCACCAAGAAGCCGATGGCGGTCGAGATCTACGCGCCGTTCATGTCGCCGTACGAGTTCTTCGAGAAGATGGGCATCCGCGTCTGGCCGAACGGCCACGGCCACACCGGCGTGCATCACTCGATCCACTCGGACTATTCGGCGATCCCCGGCTACTTCGACCAGATGATCGCGGCCTATGGCGAGGAGCGCGCCAAGGCGATCCTCGGCGAGAACCGGCACAACACCTGCTATTTCCCCAATCTGATGGCCAAGGGGCCGATCCAGCTCATCCGCCTGTTCAAGCCGCTGGCGGCGAACAAGACGCTGGTCGAATCGTGGACCTTCCGCCTCGTCGACGCGCCCGACATGCTGCTCGAGCGGACGCTGATGTACAACCGCCTGATCAACGCATCGACCTCGGTGGTCGGGCACGACGATCTGGAAATGTACGAGCGCGCGCAGGAGGGCCTGCACGTCGACGCCAACCAGTGGGTCAACGTGCAGCGGCTCTACAGCGCGGCCGAGGCGCCCGACGTCACCGCCGAGACCAACGGCACGACCGAGTGGCAGATGCGCAACCAGTTCTCCGCCTGGTCGAAATACATGACGATGTCGATGTGAGCGCCATGACCGCCCCGACCGACCAGGAGCTCATCGACTTCGTCATCGGCGAGGCCCGGCTCATCGACCAGCATCGCTTCGACGAGTGGCTCGATCTGTTCGCCGAGGACGGCATCTACTGGATGCCGCTGGAATGGGGGCAGACCGATACGCGGCTCACCGCCTCGCTGATGCACGAGGACAAGATGCTGCTGACCGTCCGCGTCGAGCGGCTGAGGGGCAACCGCACTTTTTCGCAGAAGCCGAAGAGCAGGTGCCACCACGTCCTGCAGACGCCGCAGGTGGACAAGCGCGACGAGGCGGCGAACGAATACGTCACCTGGACGCCGTTCCACTACGTCGAGACGCGGTACGACGACCAGCAGCTCTACGCCGCCTGGGCGACGCACACGCTGAAGGTCGTCGACGGCAAATTGAAGATCAAGCTCAAGCGCGTTGACCTCGTCAACAGCGAGGCGGCGTTCGGCAGCATCCAGTTGTTCATGTGATGGCAGCCCGTCTCGCCTATGACGGCGTCGTCGCCTGCGTCCCCGTCACGGTCCCGTACCGGCGCTATTCGGTGAACAGCGCGCACTGGTGGATCGGCCGCGCGCTGCACGAATTGACCCTCGGCGCCGGCATCGAGCCGCGGGACATCGACGGGCTGATCGTGTCGAGCTTCACCGTCGGTCCCGACACCGCCGTCGGACTGACGCAGCACTTCGGCCTGACGCCGCGCTGGCTCGACCATGTGCCGATGGGCGGCGCCTCCGGCGTCATCGGCCTGCGCCGCGCCGCGCGTGCGGTGCAGGCAGGCGATGCGCAGTTCGTAGCCTGCGTCGCGGGCGACACCAACCACGTCGACTCCTTCCGCAAGACGCTGACCTCGTTCTCGCGCTTCGCGCAGGACGCGGTCTATCCCTACGGCTCCGGCGGCGCGAATGCCTCCTTCGCGCTCATCACCAAGAATTACATGAATCTCTACGGCGCGACGCGCGAGGACTTCGGCAAGCTCTGCGTCGCGCAGCGCGACAACGCGCTCGCGATCCCGTTCGCGATGATGAAGAAGAAGCTGACGCTCGACGACTACAAGAGCGCGCGTGCGATCTCCGATCCGCTGCATCTGTTCGACTGCGTCATGCCCTGCGCCGGGGCGGAAGCGTTCCTCGTCTGCCGCGAGGACACGGCGAAGTCGCTCGGACTGCCCGCGGTGCGCATCCTCTCGACCATCGAGCGGCACAACGCCTTTCCCGACGACCCGATCCAATATCGCGGCGGCTGGGCGCTCGACGTCGACGAGCTGTGGCAGATGGCCGGCGTGAAGCCCGCCGACGTCGACCTGCTCCAGACCTACGACGACTACCCGGTGATCGTGACCATGCAGTTCGAGGATCTCGGCTTCTGCAAGAAGGGCGAGGGGCCGGACTTCATCCGCAGTCATACGTTTACGACGGACGGCACCTTTCCGCACAACACATCGGGCGGCCAGCTTTCCGCCGGGCAGGCGGGCGCGGCCGGCGGCTATCTCGGCATCACCGAGGCGATGCGGCAGCTTGCCGGCACGCCGATCGGCAAGCCGGTCAAGGACGCGAGGCTCGCCGCCGTCTCCGGCTTCGGTATGATCAACTACGACCGCGGCCTGTCGTCAGGCGCTGCGGTGCTTGCAAGGGCGTGACATGACCGCACCGCTCACAAGGCCGAAGCGAAAAGACCCGCTCAAGAAGACGCGGCAGCCGCTCTATCCGCAGTCGGTCCGCAGCCGCACGGCGCAGGGCCTGACCGCGGCGGCGGCGCAGGGGCGCTTCGAATTGCAGTGCTGCTCGGACTGCAAGGAGATCTTCTATCCGCCGCGCGACGCCTGCCCGAAGTGCCTGTCGCCGCGCGTGCCCTTCGTGCCGGTCGACAACCGCGGCACCGTGCTCGCCGAAACGACGATCCGCACCTCGACCGATCCTTATTTCCGCGAGCGCACGCCCTGGCGCGCGGGGCTGACCAAGCTCGACGCCGGTCCGGTGGTGCTCTCGCATCTGCACGGCGACGTGCAGGAAGGCGCGCGCGTGCGCCTCGATCTCAAGCTCGACAAGGGCGGCGCGCCCGTGCTCATCGCGCTGCCGGAGAAAGACACCCCCAACATGGCCGACGATCCGCAATTGCGCGAGATGACCTGCGATCCGAAATTCCGCCGCGTGCTGATCACCGACGGCCGGACGGCGGTCGGGCAGGCGATGGCGAAAGCCTTCTCCGAGGCCGGCGCGACCATCGTCTTCGTCGGCATCGCCGATCCGTGGAAGCCGTTCCCCGGCGAGGATGCGCTGCGCAAGATCGACAAGGTCGAGATCGTGCCGCTCGATGTCACCGATTCCGAATCCTGCACCGAGCAGGCGGAGCAGAATGGCGGCCGCATCGACATCGTCGTCAACACCGCCGAGCACGTGCGCCCCGGCGGCGTCCTGCAGCGGCACGGGCTGACGGTGGCGCGCGAGGAGATGGACGTGCGTTATTTCGGGCTGATGCGGCTGGCGCAGGCCTTCGGCCCGGCCATGCGCTCGCGCGGAGCCGACGGCGTCAATTCCGCGGCGGCCTTCGTCAATCTGCTGTCGGTGCACGCGCTGATGAACTGGCCGGCCTACGGCGCCTATTCGGCGGCGGAAGCCGCGTGCCTCTCGGCGGCGCAGTGCCTGCGCGCCGAATTGCGGCCCGGCGGCGTGAAGGTCGTCAACGTGTTCTTCGGCCCGCTCGAGACCGAATGGTTCCAGACGGTGCCGTCGCCGAAGGTCGCGCCCTCCGCGCTGGCGAAGGCGGTGGTGCAGGCCTTGCAGCGCGGCGTCGAGGACGTGTTCGTCGGCGACATCGCCGAGGACATCCGCGCGCGGCTCGCGGTCAACCCCAAGGCGCTCGAGCGCGAGATCGCAGGATAGGAGAGAGCATGGCGTCCGATCTTCTCTCGTTCGCGCAAAAGGTGGCGCAGGGCTCGATCCGCGTCGTCGACCTCACCGCGACCTTGACGCAGGAGTTTCCGACCATCGTGCTGCCGCCGGAGTTCGGCCAGTGCGCGCCGTTCCGCATCGAGGAAGTATCGCGCTACGACGAGCGCGGCCCCGCCTGGTACTGGAACAACATCACCATAGGCGAGCATTGCGGCACGCATTTCGACGCGCCGATCCATTGGATCTCGGGCAAGGACCTGCCGAACAATGCTGTCGACACCATCGACCCGCGCAACTTCATCGCGCCGGCGTCGGTCGTCGACTGCTCGAAAGAGAGCGCCGACCCGGATTTCGTGGTGACGGTCGACTTCATCGAGGCGTGGGAGAAGAAGCACGGCCGCATCGCGGCCGGCGAGTGGGTGCTGCTGCGCACCGACTGGTCGAAGAAGCCGTTCCGCGAATACGCCGGCATGGGCGACGACGGCGCGCACACGCCGGGCCCGGCGCCGGCGACGGTGAAGTGGCTGGTCGAGGAGCGCGACGTGCACGGCTTCGGCACCGAGACCATCGGCACCGATTACGGCCAGGCGCAGCATTTCAATCCGCCCTATCCGGCGCATTTCTATATGCACGGCAAGGGCCGCTACGGCCTGCAGTGCCTGACCAATCTCGACAGGCTGCCGCCGAAGGGCGCGGTGATCGTCTCGGCGCCGCTCAAGATCAAGCAGGGCTCGGGCAGTCCCTTACGCGTGCTGGCGCTGGTCGAGGAGGGGGCATGAGCGGCAACGTCGCCATCGTCACCGGCGGTGCGTCTGGCATCGGCGCTGCCATCGTGCGCGCCATGCTCGCGGCCGGCTACGAGGTCGTGGTGCTCGACCGGCAGGAGCCGAAGGAGACGCACGCCAGACTGCACGCGCTCGCCGTCGATCTGTTCGACAACGCCGCGCTCGTCAGGGCCGCCGCCGGCGTCGCCGCGCGTTTCAAGGTGACGCACCTCGTGCACAATGCCGGCGCCATCCGCCCGGCCTCGATCGAGGAGACCAGGCCCGAGGACGTGCAGGCGCTGGCCCAGCTGCACATCGGCGCCGCGCTGACCCTGGCGCAGGCGGTGCTGCCCGGCATGAAGGAGCGCGGCTTCGGCCGTATCGTCCTGATGTCGACGCGCGGCGCGCTTGGCCTCGCCAATCGCACCGCCTACGGGTCGACCAAGGCCGGCGTCATCGGTCTCACGCGGAGCTGGGCGCTCGAGCTCGCGCCGGCCGGCGTCACCGTCAACGCCGTCGCGCCGGGGCCGATCGGCGACACCGACATGTTCCGCGGCGTCATCCCGCCCGGCGATCCGCGCGAGCGGACGCTGGCCGCAGCGATCCCGGTCAAGCGCCTCGGCCGCAGCGACGACGTCGCCCGCGCGGTGATGTTCTTTGCCGATCCGGACAACAGCTTCGTCACCGGCCAGACGCTCTATGTCTGCGGCGGCTCGAGCGTCGGTTCGATCGTGATTTGAGAGAGCGCCGGGCTGTTTCGGATCGGTGCCGGGGCCGCGAGCACAGCGGGCCCCCTCTCCCCGTTGGGGAGAGGGTTGGGGTGAGGGGGGTCCGGACTCAGTGAGTTTGTAACCCCTCACCCGCCCGTCTTCGCTGCGCGACGACGGGCGACCTCTCCCTATGGGAGAGGTGAAGAGCGCGCGCGGCACTTCAGTGCAAAAAACTGTCGACGGTCTTGAGTGCGCCATCGAGCGCGATGCCGTCCTCGTCCTTGAGCGCCGCCTCGCGCAGGCGCCGTACCCATTCCGCTGCGTCGGGCCGGCCTTCGAGCGTCGCTGCCGCCGTCATGACGCGGTCGAACTTCGACAGGCCGCGCGCATGCGTGTCGGAATAGCCCTTCATGAGGCGCCGGTTGTTGACGAGTTCGACGGCGAGGTCGTAGTCGCGCGGCGCGGCGTCCATGACGCGCGCCAGCCAGGCGTCGCGATGCGCGACTTCGTTCTGGTGACGCAACGTGCCGCGGCGGAAGCGTTTCATGCCGGCCATGACGTAGAGCACGAGGAACCAGCGCAATGTGGTCGTCTTCACGCGGCGGCCGCGATTGACGACGCGGTCGAGCGCGCGGAAGAGGGCGGGGCGGCGCTCGATGAAGCGGCCGAGCGCGGCCGGCAGCGAGCCCGCCACTTCGTCCATGCGCGGATGCATGAACTCGGTCGTGTGCACGATCTCGCCCTCCGGCACGCCGATCTCGTCGCGCACGCGGGCGAAGCGTGAGGCGCGCGTCTTTAAATCGGCGACGCGGAAGACATCGTCATAGGCCATGGCGACGGCGAGATACTTCGCCGCGGCGGTCGTCAGCGCGTGGCCCTTCGCCGCATTGTCGAGCCGCAGGATGCCGCCGAGCAGCGCCAGATACTCTTCGCCATAGGCGAGGTCCTGGAAGTCGACGACGCGCTGCAAGCCCGCCGCCAGCATGTCGTGCGCCTCGGCCGGGAACGCCGCGCGGGCCCGCGCCAGCAGCGCCGCGTAACCCTCTCCGGGCGACGCGATCACCGGCGCTATCTTGGCGGGCGCGGCCGCCGGCGGCGCGACGGGAGCTTTGGCGCGTTCGTAGCCCAGCGCGAAACCGCGCAGGCTGGCCTCGACGCCGATGCCGGTCTCGCGGATCGCCGCCTCGAACGCCTCGCGCGCGAACGGCAGGGCGCCCGCGCCGGCCAGCGCGCCGAACATGACCGCCGAAATCGCACTGCCGCTGTCTTCCGCCGCCGCCGCCATATCGAAGGCGACGAGCCGCTTCGCCGCCGCCTCCGCCGCCGCGACGACCGTGTTCGAATCGCCGATGCCATCGCCCGGCGCCTGCTTCTCGATGACCGCATAGGCACGATGGGTCGACGCGATCAGCGTGGTGCGGTCGGGCGTGACCAGCCCGCGCTGGATGGCGCGGCCGGCCTCCATGAACTCGGCGCCGATGACGATGTCGACCTCGCCCGGCACCGGCATCAGCGACAGCACCGGCCGCAGGCCCTCCGGCGCGCCGGCCGGCAGCGGCAGCACTTCGATGTAATAGACGGTCGCGCCGGTGCGCTGCGCCACGCCCGGCACCGAGGTCGACTGCGCGACCCAGCCTTGCGCCTCGCACAGCGCCACGATCCAGTCGACCAGCACGCCGCCGCCCTGGCCGCCCATCGCCATCACCGCGATGGCGAGTGGCCTGGTCGTGTCGAGCGCGGCGCGGGCGGGTTCGGCGTTCATCTTACGAGCAGACCGGCATGCGCTTCGCGCGCCGCGCCTGCAGCCAGCCGATGACGCCGGCCCGGATGCGCGCGGCGAAGCGTTCGAGGCGGGACGGATTGTGCACGATCTCGGCGCGGTAGAATGACGGGCACAGCACGGCCGCCTCCGCGACCTCGCCGCAATTGCCGCAGCCGACGCAGCTATTGTCGACCGCCGCCACCGGGTCGTCCTTCAGCGGATCGCTCGTGCGCTTGATCGACAGGGACGGGCAGCCGGACAGCCGGATGCAGGCATGATCACCATTACATATGTCCTCATCGACTCCGTACCGTTCGCGCACCATGCGCTGGCCGCCCTTCACCGCCTTGTTGAACAGCGGCTTCTCGCGCCGTTGGCGGTTGAGCATGCATTCCGACGACGCGACGATGACCTTCGGCCCCGGCTCCTTGCTGGCCAGCGCTTCCTTCAGCGTGTCGCGCATCTTCGCCACATCGTAGGTGCGGTCGATCTGGCGCACCCAAGTCGCGCCGACGCCTTCGACGGCCTTGGTGATCGGATGCTTGGTCGAGCGGCTGGCGTTGTCGGCGCGCGACGACAGCACGTCCTGCCCGCCGGTCGCCGAGGCATAATAGTTGTCGACGACGACGATGACGCCGTCGTGCTTGTTGTAGACGGCGTTGCCGATGCTGGTCGTCAGGCCGTTGTGCCAGAAGCCGCCGTCGCCGATGAACGAGATCGACTTCTTGGTCGATGGCACGTTGAACGCCGCCGCCGAGGCGGGGCCCAGCCCGTAGCCCATGGTCGAGGCGCCGATGTTGAACGGCGGCAGGATCGAGAACAAATGGCAGCCGATGTCGGCGGCGACGTGGTGGGTCCCAAGCTCCTTCTCCACGAGCTTCATCGCCGCGAAGATCGGTCGCTCCGGGCAGCCGGTGCAGAAGCCCGGCGGGCGCGGCGGCACGGCGCCGGCAAGCGCCTTCACGCGCGGATCGTCGGCGATCGCGGGCTGGTTCGGTGCGCGGTCGGCATCGGCGAGTGCGTCAGGCGCGGCGGCGGACACGAAGGCGCGCACGCCGTTGAGCATTACGTCAGGCGTATACTCGCCGGCCATCGGCAGCACGTCCTTGCCGAAGAGGCGCGTGTTGATGTCGCGCCGGCGCAGGATTGTGTTGACCGACTGCTCGATGAAGTCCGGCTGGCCTTCCTCGACGATCAGCACCGCGCGCTTTGACGCGCAGAACTCGGCGAGCTCGTCGTCGATCAGCGGATAGGTGACGTTCATCACGTAGAGCGGAACTCGCGTCTTGCCCCAGATGTCGGCGAGGCCGAGCCGCTGCAGCGCGCGCATGACGCCGTTGTACATGCCGCCCTGCAGCGCGATGCCGATGTCGGCGAGATCGCCGTCGAACGTCTCGTTGAGCTTGCCCTCCTTGATGAAGGCGACCGCGGCCGGCCAGCGCTTCTCGATCTTCTCTTTTTCCTGAACGTAGGAGGCGGGTGGCAGCACGATCTTGTTCACGTCGCGCACCGGCTGATCGAGCGCCTGCGCCAAAGTGTAGGGCGGCCGCTTGTTGTCGCGGGCGATGAACGAGCCGTGCACATGGCACGAGCGGATGCGCAACTCCAGCATTACCGGCGTGCTCGACGCCTCCGACAGCTGGAAGCCGTCCTCGACAGATTTCACGATCGACGGCAGGTCCGGGCGCGGATCGAGCAGCCAGATCTGCGACTTCATCGCGAAGGCGTGCGAGCGCTCCTGCATGATCGAGGAGCCTTCGCCGTAGTCCTCGCCGACGATGATCAGCGCGCCGCCGGTGACGCCGCTGGAGGCGAGATTGGCGAGTGCGTCGGAAGCGACGTTGGTGCCGACCGTCGACTTGAACGTCACGGCGCCGCGGATCGGATACATCATCGACGCCGACAGCGAGGCAGCCGCCGCGGCCTCCGACGCGGAGGTCGAGAACTGCACGCCGAGCTTGCCGAGCAGCTCCTGCGCGTCCGACAGGACGTCCATCAGGTGGGAGATCGGCGCGCCCTGGTAGCCGCCCACGTAGCCGACGCCTGATTGCAGCAGCGCCTTGGTCAGCGCCAGGATGCCTTCGCCCCGGAATTCCTCGCCTTCGCCGAGTTCGAGGTCCCGCACTTCCCTGGCGAACGACCGCTCAGCCATCGCTCAACGCTCCTGTCATCGGCGGCACAATAGTCGGGACCCCAACGTTTGTGAACAGCGCGCCGGAACGGGGCTTCGCCACGGCCCGCGCCATTGACCTTGCCGCGCGCCGCGGTCCAAAATTCGGCCGGAACCTGAATTCAGGCCGCTTTGCGGGAGGAACGGATGCTCAGACAGGCTGTGTTGGCGCTTGCGGCCGCGATCGGCCTGGCGAGCGCCGCGAACGCGCAGGAAGTCACGCTGCGCGGCGTCTCGTCCTTCGCCGAGAAGACGACCTATTCGCGCGGCTTCGAGAAATTCATCGAGCGCGTCAACGCAGACGGCAAGGGCGTCGTCCGCATCAACTACATCGGCGGGCCGAAGGCCATGCCGCCGTTCGAGGTCGGCAATGCGCTCAAGAACGGCGTCGTCGACATCGCCAACGTCACCGGCGCCTTCTACACCAACCTGATGCCGGAAGCCGACGCCTGGAAGCTGACGCAGCGGCCGATGTCCGAGCTGCGCAAGAACGGCGGCTTCGACTACATGGCTAAGCTCTACGCGCAGAAGGTGAACGCCGTCTTCCTTGCGCGCGTCGTCGACAACAATCCGTTCCATCTTTATCTCAACAAGAAGATCGATCACCCCGATCTCAAGGGGCTGAAGCTGCGCATCACGCCGGTCTATCGCGACTTCTTCCAGGCGCTCGGCGGCACGGTGGTGCAGACCGCGCCGGGCGAGGTCTACACCGCGCTCGAGCGCGGCGTCGTCGATGGCTACGGCTGGCCGATCACGGGCGTGTTCGATCTCGGCTGGAACGAGCGCACGAAATATAGGGTCGATCCCGGCTTCTATTCGGCCGAGGTGTCGATCCTCATCAACAAGACCGTCTGGGACAAGCTGAACGACAAGCAGAAGGCGGTGCTGCAGAAGGCGGCCGCCGAAGCCGAGGCCGAGGCGGTGCCGGAGTTCACCAAGGAAAACGCCGCCGAGACCGCGCGGCAGGCGAAGGCCGGCATCCAGACCATCACCTTCGACGCCGCCGGCGCCAAGCAGTACCTCGACGAGGCCTACAAGGCCGGCTGGGACGGCGTCATCCGGCAAAGCCCCGAGAACGGGCCGAAGCTGCGCGCGTTCTTCGCCAAGTAAGCCGCGAAGCAGTTCGTCGACACGGAGCAGGGCATGGCGCGGCTCGCGGAGCTTTATGGGCGGCTGCTCGATGCCATGCTGGTGGTGACCTGCGTGCTGCTCTTCGCCATGACGTTCCTGATCGGGCTCGACGTGCTGCTGCGCAATGTCGGGCTCGGCGGCATTCCGCCGAGCAATGAGCTCTCCGAATACGCGCTTTATCTGATGACCATCCTCGCGGCGCCCGGGTTGTTGCGCCGCGGCCAGCACATCCGCATCGACATCGTGCTGCGCATGCTGCCGCCGCGCGTCGGCTGGGTCCTGGAATGGCTCGGCGACATCGTCGGCTTCATCTGCTGCCTGTTCTTCGTCGTCTTCGCGCTGAAGGTTACGTGGGCGAGCTATGCGGGAGGCTCGCTGTCGATCAAGACGCTGGTCATGCCGGAATGGTGGATCTTCGCGCCGATGCCGTTCTGCTTCCTGATGCTGGCGGTGGAGTTCGTCTTCCGCATGCGGC
Source organism: Pseudolabrys sp. (assembly GCA_035571935.1). Classification (GTDB taxonomy): domain Bacteria; phylum Pseudomonadota; class Alphaproteobacteria; order Rhizobiales; family Xanthobacteraceae; genus Pseudolabrys. The sequence continues at coordinate 54,384 of DATNBL010000026.1, read as the reverse complement.
TCCTGGCATTGTCGGAGCGCGCGCCGCGCGACGATGCCACCTCGGCGGCCTGAGCCGATGGAGCGCGCATCATGATGTCCTGGCATGTCGCCGCGTTTTTGCTGCTCGGCGGCTCGACCGTGCTCTTGTTTCTCGGCATTCCGGTCGCCTTCTCGTTCCTCGCCATCAACCTGATCGGCGCCTCGCTCTATCTCGGCGGCGCGGTCGGCATCGAGCAGATCGTGCGCAACAGCGCGGTCGCGGTCGCCAATTTCTCGCTGACACCGATCCCGCTGTTCGTGCTGATGGGCGAGGTGCTGTTCCACACCGGGCTGGCGCTGAAGGTCATCGACGGCATCGAGCGGCTGATCAAGCAGGTGCCCGGCCGGCTCGCGGTGGTCGCGGTCGTCGCCGGCACCGTGTTCTCGGCGATCTCCGGCTCGACCATCGCCACCACCGCGATGCTCGGCTCGCTGATGCTGCCGGTGATGCTGTCGCGCGGTTATCAGCCGGCGATGGCCGCCGGCCCGATCATGGCGATCGGCGCCGTCGACATGCTGATCCCGCCGTCGGCGCTGACCGTGCTGCTCGGCAGCCTGTCCGGCATCTCGATCTCGAAGCTGCTGATCGGCGGCGTCGTGCCCGGCCTGATCCTGAGCGCCGCCTTCGTCGGCTACATCGTCACGCGGGTGATGATGAACCCGAAGCTCGCGCCGGCGACGCCGATCGAGGAGAAGACCGGCTGGGCGAAATACGAATTGCTCGTGCTTTACGTCATCCCGCTGATCTCGATCTTCGTCGTCGTCATCGGCGCCATGTCGGGCGGCTTCGCGACGCCGACCGAGTCGGCCGCGCTCGGCGCCATCGCGACGATGGGCCTCGCCGCCACCTACCGCGCGCTGTCGGGCAAGGCGCTTGCGGCGGCGCTGCGCGGCACGGTGACGATCTCGGCGATGATCCTGTTCATCATCCTCGGCGCCACGACCTTTTCGCAGATCCTGAGCTTCTCCGGCGCCACCGACGGCATCGTCACCGCCATCTTCAGCCGGGGCCTGTCGCCGGCGGCGATCCTGGCCGGCATGCTGCTGCTCTTGATCTTCCTCGGCATCTTCGTCGACCAGGTTTCGATGATGCTGATCACGCTGCCGGTCTACATGCCGATCGTCGAGCGGCTGAACATCGATCTCGTCTGGTTCGGCGTGCTCTATCTCATCTGCATGCAACTCGGCCTGCTGCTGCCGCCGCACGGCCTTTTGCTGATGACGATGAAGGGGGTGGCGCCGCCGCAGGTCAGGATGTCCGACATCTTTGCGGCGGTCGTGCCCTACGTCGTCATGAGCCTCATTTTGCTCGTGCTGATCGTCGCGGTGCCGGCGATCGCGACGTGGCTGCCGGCCTTGATCGGCTAGGGCTGCGGTCCGGTAAAGAAGTCGAACATCAGCCGCACGCTCGCCTCGAACATGGCGACGCCGGTCTGGATGCCGCAGCCGCGCGCCTGCGCGGCGCGCAACAGAGGCGTCATCTCGGGCGCGGTGATGACCTCGCCGACGAACATCTCCCGCGTAAGCTTTGTAAAAATGACGGGCGGCACATCGTCCTCGCGCATACCGGACGGCGTGGCATTGACGACGATGTCGAAGCCCGCCGCATCGGCCGAGCCGGCCGTGACGCGGCTGGGATGCGCCGTATTCAGAAGTGCGATAAGGCGGTCGCGGCGCGCGGCGTCGATGTCGTGGATCGAGAGCGCGGCCGCGCCGGCATTGAGCAACTCGAGCCCGATGGCGCAACCGGCGCCGCCCGCGCCGGCCAGCAGCGCGCGCCGGCCGGCGATGATGCCGCCGGCCTTGGCCATCGCGTGAACGAGGCTCAGGCCGTCGATCATGTCGGCGTGCCAGCCGCCTTGCCTGCGGCGGCGCAGGATGTTGGCCGAGCCGAGCAGCCGCGCGCGGTCCGAGGCCGAGCTTGCATGGGCGAAGGCGGCGAACTTGTGCGGCACGGTGGCGACGATGCCGTCGACATTCGCCACTTCGTCGAGCATGCGCAGGAAGGCCGCGACCTGCGCTGCTTTGACCTGCATTGGCACGACGATGGTGTCGTGCCCGGCGGCGCGGAAGGCGCGGGTCAGCCCGCCGGGTGATTTCGCCTGGGCGATGGGGTCACCGATGATCGGATAGACGCGCGTTGCGCCGCCATAGGTCTCAAACATCGCGTCCCGCGCTCCTTCACGTCCGCTGCATTGCAAAATGCGCGAGGGCTGGCCCGCCCGGTAAGACCTGATACCGTGCCTGCCGCAAAGAGCAAGCAGGCCTGCACCGATCAGATGCTGACGCTGCGCCAGATCGAGATCATCCGCGCCATCATGGTCACCGGCACCGTCGGCGGCGCCGCGCGGCTGCTCAACGTCTCGTCGCCCGGCGTGAGCCGGGCGATGAAGCACGCCGAGATGTCGGTCGGCGTCAAGCTGTTCAGCCGCAAGGGCGGCCGCTACTCGCCGACCATGGAGGCGAACGCGATCTTCAGCCAGATCAACGGCGTCTACGACAAGGTCGAGGATCTGCAATTCGTCATCTCGCGCCTCAAGCGCGGGTCAAACGCCGCGCTCAAGATCGGCTCGGTGCCGAGCATCGCCACCATCATGGTGCCGCAGGCGATTGCCGATGTGCGCACCTCGTTCCCGAACCTGCTGATCGACGTCGATATCCTCAAGATCGAGGACGCCGTCGACTATCTCCTGCTCGGCAAGGGCGAGCTTGTGGCGTTGAGCTCGAAGTTTGAGCATCCGATGCTGACCTTCGAGCCGCTGGCGCGCGGCCGGCTCAAATGCATCGTGCCGGAAGGCCACCCGCTGGCGCGGCAGGGGCGCGTATCGGCGCGCGACATCGCCGCCTATCCGCTGATCGGCGTCGATCCGAACGACCCTTATGGCCGCATCGTCACCGAGGTGTTTGCGCGCGACGGCCTGCATTGCGAGGTGACGATCCGCGCCCGCTTCGGTACGACCGTATGCGCGCTGGTCTCGGCCGGGCTCGGCATCGCCATCGTCGACGAGTTCACGCTCGCCGCCGGCTACTGGCCGGCGATCCGCGCTCTCGACATCGCCGAGCCGACGCCGTTCCAGACCTATCTCGTGCACCGCAGGGACGCCGCCTTGTCGAGCTATGGCCTGTCCTTCGTGAAGGCGCTGCGCGCGCGCATGGAGGCGGTGGCGGCTGCGCCACACCGGCTCAACGGCACGGCCGTAAAAGCGGCTCGTAAAAAATAACCCGACGTTACGTGTCCGCTTCGTTTTGGTTATTGACGCGATGGGACGGCGTCTGCATGGTCCGGCAGTACCGCTCGTCCGCCTGATGGCCGGACGCGCGGGATGAAGCCCGGAGCTGCAACCGGGTCGTAACACATGAGGAGGGAGGCCCCTATGCTTCGTTTGGGATTCTGCACGCTCGCTGTCGCCGCCGCCGTCGGCATGAGCAGCGCGAGCCAGGCGCAGGACAAGACCGTTTACATGCCTGCGCTGATGGAATTGTCGGGCGCCGGCGCCGTGTCCGGCACCAATTTCCGCGACGGCATGCTGATGGCGATCGACGAGATCAACGCCAAAGGCGGCATTCTCGGCCACAAGATCAAGACCACCGTAATCGACACCCAGAGCGACGCTGGCGTCTCGCGCGGGCAGATGCAGAAGGTGCTCGACGACAATCCGTATGTCGTGTTCGGCCCGGTGTTCTCCGGCTCGGTGCTGGTCGACATGCTGCTGACGCAGCAGGCCGAGATCCCCGAGATCGTCGGCGGCGAGGCCGCGGCGATCACGCAGAAGGGCGATCCTTACGTCTTCCGCACGTCATTCGGCCAGCAGTTCTCGATGCCGAAGATCGCCAACTACATGCGTGACGGCGTCAAGGCCAAGACCGTCGCGGTGCTGTGGGTGAACAACGACTTCGGCAAGGGCGGCCGCGATACCTTCATCAAGGAGATGAATTCGCGCAATATCAAGGTCGTCGCCGACATCTCCAGCGAGTCCGGCCAGACCGACTTCTCGGCCGACGTCGTCAAGCTGAAGGCCGCCAACGCCGACGCCATCTTCGTCTACACCAACGAGGAAGAGAGCGCCCGCTTCCTGAAGGAAGCCAAGAAGCAGGGCATCAAGGCGCCGCTGATCGGCGAGACCACGCTGCTCGGCCAGAAGGTGATCGACCTCGCCGGCGGCGCCGCCGAAGGCGTCAAGGGCCATGTCGGCCTGACCGTCGACGCGCCGATCCCGGCCGTGCAGGAGTTCGCCGCGAAGTTCAAGAAGCGGTTCAACTACGTCTGCGACCACAACGGCATCAAGGGCTACACCGCGGTCTACTTCGTCAAATACGTGACCGAGAAGATCGGCAAGTTCGACAGCAAGGCCTTCGCGAAGACGGCGCACGGCATCACCATCACGCCGAAGGACGAGCCGAACATCCTGATGGAAGCGACCTGGGACAAGAACGGCGACATCGACCGCGAGAGCTTCCTCGGCCAGGTCGTCAACGGCAAGCAGAAGATCGTCGAGACGCTGCCGAAGCTCGGCATCAAGTAGGCTATCTTCGCCTCTGAAGACGTGCCCGCCCGGCGGCGACGCCGGGCGGATGGCAAGACGGACCGGCGATGGCTTCGTTCATTCAGCTCCTGGTGTCCGGATTGGCGACCGGGGCGATCTATGCCCTCATCGCCGTCGGCTTCACACTGCTCTGGCAGACTTCGCAGACGATCAACTTCGCCCAGGGCGAATTCGTCATGCTGCCCGCCTTCTTCGTGCTGGCGGCGCTGAATTTCGGCGCGCCGTTCTGGCTGGCGGCGCTCATCGCCATCGCGCTGTCGGTCGCCATCCTCGGCCTGATGTTCAAGCTCGTCATCGTCGATCCCATGCTCAAGCACGGGGTGCTGCCGCTGGTGATCTCGACCATCGCGCTGTCGCTGTTCCTGAAGGAAAGCGCCAAGGACTTCTACTCGTCGCAGGCGCAGCCGTTCCCGGCGCTGGTGCCGCCGATCGATCTGCACTTCCTCGGCGCGGTGATCTCGCTGCAAAGCGTCACCGTGCTGGCGGTCGCCATCGTCACCGTGATGGCGCTGCACCTCCTGCTCAACAACACCCGCCTCGGCCGCATGATGCAGGCGACCGCGCAGAACCCGACCTTGGCGCGCATCCTCGGCGTGCCGGTCAACCGCATGGTGCTCTACACCTTCCTGATCAACGGCGTGCTGGTCGCCATCGCCTCGATCCTGATCAGCCCGATCTATCTCGCCAAGTTCACCAACGGCGAGACGCTCGGCATGGCCGCCTTCCTCGCCGCCATCATCGGCGGCTTCAACCAGGTGCGCGGCGCCATCGTCGGCGGCGTCATCCTCGGCGTGCTCGACAACCTCTCGGCCGCCTATATCTCGTCGCAGTACCGCGCCGCCTTTCCGCTCATCATCCTGATCGTCGTGATCCTGTGGCGACCGCAGGGCCTGCTCGGCCGCGTCGAGGAGCGGACGGTATGAACCGGATCGGCGCCATTGCGCTGGCTGCCGTGGTCGTGGCGGCGCTGGTCCTGCCGCATTTCCTCAAGGGCTACGGCATCTACCTGATCTCGATGTGGGCGGTCATGTCGATTGCCGCGCTCGGCCTCAATCTCACCCTCGGCTATGCCGGGCAGGTGTCGCTGGCGCAAGGCGCCTTCGTCGGCATCGGCGCCTACACCGCGGCGCTGCTGATGCAGGCGGGATGGCCGTTCCCGCTCGCCTTCGTCTGCGCCGCGCTCCTGTGCTTCGCCGTCGGCTGGGGCCTCGGCTATCCGGCGCTGCGCGTGCAGCATCACTACCTCGCCTTCGTCACGCTCGCCTTCAACACGCTTGTCTTCCTCGTCCTGCGCAACGAGGAATGGCTCACCCACGGCATTTACGGCGTGTCCGGCATCATGCGGCCGGTGCTGCTCGGCTGGTCGACCGGCAAGGCGATCCATTTCTATTATTTCTGCTTCGGCATGATGGCGGTCGTCACCGCCGCGCTGTGGTGGATGATCCGCTCGCCCTGGGGCCGCGCCTTCGTCGCGCTGCGCGAGAACCCGATCCGCGCGCTGTCGCTCGGGCTCGACACGCGGCGCTACACGTTGATGGCGTTTGCCATCGGCTCGGCGCTCGGCGGAATTTCCGGCGCGCTCTACGCGCCGCTGGTGCAGTTCATCGAGCCGAATTCGTTCGCGCTCGGCCTGTCGTTCAATCTGCTGCTGATGGTGATCGTCGGCGGCAGCGGCTACTTCTTCGGGCCGTTTCTCGGCGCGCTGATCGCCGTGCTGCTGCCGGAATGGCTGCGCATCACGCAGGGCTATTATCTGATCGTCTATTCCGCCGCGATCATGGTGATGATGGCCTTCGCCCCCTACGGCCTGTTCGGCATGGTCGAGCGCGCGGCGCGGGCCTTGCGCAGCAAGGGCGCGCCGGCCGGGCCGCCGGCGCTGCAGGCGGAGAGGCCGCAGCCATGACGCCGGTCCTCGAAGTCGCCAACCTGCGCAAGGCGTTCGGCGGCATCACCGCCGTCGACGGTGTCTCGTTCGAGGTACGCGAGGGCGAGATTCTCGGTATCATCGGCCCGAACGGTTCCGGCAAATCGACGCTGTTCAACTGCGTGCTCGGCCAGCTCTCGCCGAGCGAAGGCGAGGTGCGCATCGACGGCAAGCCGACCACCGGCATGCGGCCCTGCGACCTCAACCGTCTCGGCGTCAGCCGCACCTTCCAGTTGTTGCAGGTGTTCCCGCAGCTCTCGGTGCGCGACAACCTCATCCTTGCCGGCCAGGAGCACAAGGGCACGATGGCCTCGCGGCTGTTCGGCGCGCCCGACGCCGGCCTTGGGCCGACAGCCGAGCAGATGATCGATTTCTTCCGCCTCGCGCATGTCGCGGCCGAGCCGGCGGGATCGCTCAGCTACGGCCAGCAGAAGCTGCTCGATGCCGCGATGGCCTTCATGGCCGGCCCGCGCCTCGTTCTGCTCGACGAGCCGGCCGGCGGCGTCAACCTGACCATGCTGGCGAACCTGCGCGAGCGGCTGCAGGCCTATCATGCCGAGCGCAAGGCGACCTTCGTCGTCATCGAGCACCAGATGGAGTTCGTCATGGCGCTGTGCACGCGCGTGCTGGTGCTGGCGGAAGGCCGGATCATCGCGGAGGGGTTGCCGCAGGACATCCGCAAGAACCCGGTCGTCATCGAGGCCTATCTCGGCCATTGAACGGACGTGAATGACGTGAGCGAGCCGATCCTCATTCTCGACGGTGTCGTTGCCGGTTACGGCAAGATGACGATCCTCAACGGCACGACCGCGCGCGTGCATCGCGCCGCCATCACCACGGTGATCGGCCCGAACGGCGCCGGCAAGTCGACTCTGTTCAAGACCATCTTCGGCCTGTTGCCGGTGCGCGCCGGTTCCATCACGGTCGATGGCCGCGACACCACCAATTTCGAGCCGCGCGCAATCCTCGACGCCGGCGTCGCCTACGTGCCGCAGGGCCGCAACATCTTCCCGGAGCTGAGCGTCGCGCACAATCTCGAGCTCGGCGCGGTGGCGCTGAAGGACCAGGCCGGGGTGCCGGCGCGCGTCGAGGCGATCATGCAGCGCTTCCCGATACTCAAGGAAAAAGCGAGGGCGCAGGCCTCGACGCTGTCCGGCGGCCAGCAGAAGATCCTGGAGGTCGCGCGCAGCCTGCTGCTCGATCCCAAGCTCCTGCTCATCGACGAGCCGTCGATCGGCCTGTCGCCACTGATGGTGCAGGAGGTGTTCGATATCCTCAAAGGCCTGCGCGACAAGGGCGTCAGCGTGCTGCTGATCGAGCAGAACGCCAAGCAGGCGTTGCAGATGTCGGATTACGGCCTGGTGCTCGAACAGGGGCAGACTCGCATCGAGGACACCGCGCCGCGCATCCTCGGCGACGCGCGCATTGCCCAGCTCTTTCTCGGCGGCGGCCTCGAACCGGCGGCGGGCGCATCATGACCGGGCGCCGGGTCCTCGTCGGCCTGATCGGGGCCAATATCCTGAAGTCGCTGTCGCCGGCGCTGCATGCCGACGCCTTCGCCGCGGCTGGCATCGACGGCTATTACCACATGATGGACGTCGAGGTTCTGCGCGGCCGCAGCCTCGTGCAGCTTCTCGACGCGGCCAAAACCGCGGGCTTTGCCGGCACCAACGTCACCTTCCCGTTCAAGCAGGAGGTGCTGGCGCTGCTCGATGAGCTCGACGACGAGGCGCGGCAGATCGGGGCGCTCAACTGCGTCACCATCGCGCCGGACGGCCGCACGAAGGGCTACAACACTGACCGTAGCGGTTTCCGCCAGAGCTTCGAGCATCATCTCGGCCGCGCCAGCGCCGAAGGCGCGTGCGTGGCGCTGGTTGGCGCCGGCGGGGCAGGGCGTGCGGTCGCCTTCGCGCTGATGGACATCGGCGTTGCCGACCTCGCGATCCATGACAGCAATGAGAGGCAGAGCGCGTCTTTGATCGCCGACCTGCACAAATATTTCGGCGCGAAGCGCGCTCGCGCGGCCGACGATCTCGCCAAGGCGGTGGCGGCCGCCGACGGCGTCGTCAACGCAACGCCCGTCGGCATGCTCGGCATCCCCGGCAATCCGGTGCCGGCCGACGCGCTGCGCCGCGAGCATTGGGCGGCCGACGTCATCTACACGCCGCTCGACACCGAGTTCATCAAGGCTGCCAAAGCGCGCGGCGCCCGCACGCTCACCGGCGGCGGTATGTGCGTTTACCAGGCGGTCGAGGCGTTCCGACTGTTCACCGGCATCGCGCCGGACGTCGAGCGCATGCACAAGACATTTCTGCGCGCGCTTGCGGCGCGCGACGCGGCGCTGGCCGCGCAGAGCTGAAGGAGGATCGGACCCATGAAAACCTCCATCGCCACGGTCTGCCTCTCGGGCGGCCTGCACGAGAAGCTGGACGCGATCGCCAAGGCCGGCTTCCGCGGTGTCGAGATCTTCGAGAGCGACCTGCTCTCTTATTCCGGCACGCCGGCGGATGTGGCTAAGGAGATCGCCGACCTCGGGCTGAAGGTCAGCACCTTCCAGCCGTTCCGCGACTTCGAAGGCACGCCGGAGCCGCAGCGCACGCGCACCTTCGACCGCGCCGAGCGCAAGTTCGACGTCATGCAGGAGATCGGCTGCCACTTTCTGCTGGTGTGCAGCAACGTCTCGCCGGAATCGCTCGGCGGCATCGACCGTGCCGCGGCCGATTTCCGCGAGCTCGGCGAACGCGCGGCCAAGCGCGGCCTGCGCGTCGGCTTCGAGGCGCTGGCCTGGGGCCGCCACATCAACGACTACCGCGACGCCTGGGAGGTGGTGCGCCGCGCCGACCATGCCGCCGTCGGCCTCGTCATCGACAGCTTCCATACGTTCGCGCGCAAGCTTGATCTCAAGCCGCTGCAATCGATCCCCGGCGACCGCATCTTCCTCGTTCATCTCGCCGACGCGCCGTGGCTCGACATGGATCCGCTGTCGTGGAGCCGCCACTTCCGCTGCTTCCCCGGGCAGGGTGACATGCCGCTGCGCGATTTCATGGAAGCGGTGCTGACCACCGGCTATGATGGCGAGTTCTCGCTGGAGATCTTCAATGACCAGTTCCGCGCCGGTTCGCCGCGCGAGGTCGCGGTCGACGGCCAGCGCTCGCTCGTCTACCTGATGGACCAGCTCCGTGGCGCGCCGGCCGCGGCCAGGCTCACCGTTCCGGCCATGCCACCGCGCTCGCGTTGTGAGGGCGTCGCCTTCATCGAGTTCGCGGTCGATGACCGCTCCGCCGCCGAACTCGGGCAGTTCTTCGCCGGCCTCGGCTTCCGCCTCACCGGGCGTCACAAGTCGAAGCTGGTCGAGCGCTGGACGCAAGGCGCGATCAACCTCGTCATCAACCGCGAGAAGGAAGGCTTTGCGCATTCGCACTACATCACGCACGGGCCGAGCGTCTGCGCCATCGGGCTCAAGGTGCCGAGCGCGGCGGCGGCTTTGGAGCGGGCGCAGAAGCTGTGCGACACGCCGTTTCATCAGAAGGTGCGGCCGGGCGAGCTCGACATCCCCGCCGTGCGCGGCATGGGCGGCAGTTTACTCTATTTTCTCGACGCGACCAGCAAGCTCGGCCAGGTGTGGGATATCGAGTTCGATGCCATCGTGCCCACCGCGCCGGAAGCCGGGTTGAAAGCCACCGACCACATCTCGCAATCGATGCATTACGAGGAGATGTTGTCCTGGCTGCTCTTCTATACGTCGCTGCTCGACGTGTCGAAGACACCGCAGGTCGACATCACCGATCCCGGCGGCATCGTGCGCAGCCAGGTGGTGCAGACCGACGACGGCGCGCTGCGCATCACCATGAACGCCTCGCAGAGCGCGCGCACGCAGTCCTCGCGCTTCCTCAACGATTATTTCGGCTCCGGCGTGCAGCATATTGCCTTCGGCACCGGCGACATCGTCGCCACGGTGAAGCAGCTGAAATCCAACGGCGTCGAGGTGCTGCCGATCCCCGAAAACTACTACGACGATCTCGAGGCGCGCGTCGACCTGCCGGCCGAGCGCCTCGCGGTGTTCAAGGCCAACAACATCCTCTACGACCGCGATGCCGGCGGCGAATATCTCCAGGCCTATACGAAGAGCTTCAAGGACCTGTTCTTCATCGAGATCGTGCAGCGCGTGAACTACAAGGGCTTCGGCGCCATCAACGCGCCGATCCGCCTCAACGCGCAGTCGCGGCTCGCCGCGTCGGAAGTGTCCGAGTTCTAGTGCGCTGAGCCGCGATCCCACCGCTCCATGACGGCGTCGATCTCGGCGCCGATCAAGGCGACGATGGTCGACAGCCACATCCACGTCATGAAGCCGATCACGGCGCCGAGCGAACCGTAGGTCTTGTTGTAGCTGCCGAAGTTCGCGGCGTACCACGAGAACAGCAGCGAGGCCGCGAGCCAGGCGATGGCGGCGAAGGCGCTGCCCCACGAGATCCAGCGCCATTGCGCGTTGTCGCGGTCCGGCCCGAACCGGTAGATCAACGACAGCGCCAGCCCGAGCACGATCAGCATCAGCGGCCAGCGCGCAATGGCGATCAGCGGCGCGGCCCGCGAACCGAGTGTCAGGTAGTCGAGCACGATCGGCACGACGATGACGCTGGTCATCGCCGCCAGCATGAAGGCGATGGCCGTCAGCGTGAAGGCGAGCGAGACGAGGTTGAGGCGGACGAAACCGCGCCGTTCCTCGGCGTTATAGACGACGTTGAGCGCGTCGAAGAGCGCCTTCATCCCGGCATTGGCGCTCCAGAGCGAGATCAACAGGCTCACGATCAGCGTGACGCCGAGCGACGCGGGCGGCCCGCCGGCGATGCGGGTGACCTCGTTGCCGATCACCTCGATGGCGCCGCCCGGCAGCACGCCGGTCAGCGCGTCGAGCTGCTTGGCGATTGTGCCCATGTCGGCGAACAGGCCGTACAGCGTGACGACGGCGGCGATCGCCGGGAAAATCGCGAGCAAAGCGTAGAAGGTCACGCCCGCCGCGATGGCCAGAACGCGATGGCGGCCGATGTTCTGCCAGACATGCGAGGCGACGTCGCGCGCCGTATGGGGGCGGCCGGAAACCGGCGCGAAGCCGGGATGCCGCTCGCGCAATGGGTCCGCCGTCGTCATTTGCCGTGTCCCGCCGCCCGGTCCGCAGTTGTCAAATCCGGCAACGTGGCAGCCGCGCCGCGTGTTCCACGCCATGCGCGGGAGACCATTGGAACGGACCATCGGCCGTCCGCGTTCCCGCGCCATGAAGGCCCACGTGGGCAAAGTCTCTGGAGGCACGGCTATGTCGGACGACAAGGCCAAGACGGCGGCGGACCGCAAGCGGATCAACGTCAATGAGGACTACGAGTGCCGCTACTGGTCGGAGAAGTTCGGCGTCTCCGCCGACGAACTGAAGCGCGCGGTGGAGCGGGTCGGGCCGATGGCCGACGACGTCGCCCGCGCGCTCGGCAAGGCGGCCTAACGATCCGTCTCACGCCTCTCGCGCAGCGATCGCGACGCGATGCCGGCGCACAAGATCCTCATCGACCGCGACACCGAGGCCGGGGCGGTCGAGCCCGGAAACATGGCCACCGGTCATGAATATGGGCGCGGTCACGACGTCGGCGCCGAGTGTCCCGTGCGTCAGGGTCAGCGCCCAGTCGAGGTTCGGGATCACGCTCGCCGCATGCAGCGCCGCGGCGCAGGCGACGCTCGATTCGCCGGTCTTGCACGAGATATTGACGCGCATGCCGAGTTCGCCGCACAGCCGGCCGGCCTCGCTGAGCGCGCGCACGCCGCCGAGCTTGATGGCCTTCAGACTGACGCCGCTTGCCGCCTTGCGCGCGTGATGCCGCCTGATGTCCTCGAGCGAATGGATGCCCTCGTCGGCGCCGACCGCGATCGCCGACGCCGCCGCGACCGCCGCCATGCCGTCGAGATCATCGGCCATCACCGGCTGTTCGAAGAAGTCGAGCCCCGCGCCGTGCACCGTGCGCACATAGCTCAGCGCGCCGTCGCGGGAGAAGCCCTGATTGGCGTCGGCGGAGATCAGCACGCCGCTGCCGAGCACACCGCAAATCGCCCGCGTGCGCTTGGCATCTTTCTCCGGCGTGTCGATGCCGACCTTGATCTTGAAGGCCGTGAAGCCCTCGGCCTTCTTTTTCGCGGCGTCGGCCAAGTCGCCGTCATAGTCGCCGCCGCCGACCACCGCCAGCAGCGGCATGTGCTGCCGTTGCTTCTGCCCGAGCAGCGCATGCACTGGCACGCCCGCAGCCAGACCCGCGAGATCGTGCAGCGCAATCTCGATCGCCGCCTTGGCGCCGTGGTTGCCGTACATGCGGCCGTCCATTGCGGCGAGCGCGCCGTCGATGTCGCGCGGATCCCGCCCGGCGAGCGCCGGCGCGATGGTGTGCACGGCCGTGACGATGCTCTCCAGCGTCTCGCCGGTCATCACCGGCGCCGCCGCCGCCTCGCCCCAGCCGATGCGCCCGCCATCGGCCGTCACGCGCACCAGGACGTTGTCGGCGCGGCGCACCTCCTCGCCCGCCATGATGACGGGCTTCTTCATCGGCAGGGAGACGGCGAACGGCTCGATCGTCCTGATCTGCATGGAGCGAGCCGCGCCGTTTCTCAGAGCTTCGGAATATGGGCGCTGTCGATGATGCCCTTGAACACGCCCATCTCCCTGGTCATGCGCGCCCAGGCGGCGGCGCCGCCTTTCGGCCGCGCCAGGAAGCCGGCCTTGAACAGCTTTTCCTTCATGGCCGGCGACGACATGACTTTCACCGTCTCGGTCTCCAGCCACTTGACCGCGTCCGGCGGCGTCTTGGCCGGCGCCATCAGCGCCATGTCGGTCGCGAAGACGAAGTCCTTGAAGCCGGCTTCTTCCATAGTCGGCATATCGGGGAAATCCGGCCAGCGCGTCTCCGAGCAGAGGGCAAGCCCGCGAATGGTGCCGGCGCGGATGTGTGGCGACGACGGACCGAGCGAATTCGACGCGATCTGCACGGTGCTGGTCAGCAGCGCCTGCAGCGCGTCGCCGCCGCCCTTGAACACGACCTCCTCGACCTTCGGCAGCTTCTCGCGCGCCTTCAAGAGCGTTGCCTGCAACTGCGGCGTCGTGCCGATCGGCGGCACCGAGATGTTGTAGTGGGCCGGGTCGGCGCGGGCGAGATCGATGAAATCCTTCATCGTCTTCGCCGGCGATTCCTTGCGCACCACGAAGATGTTCGGCACGCCGGCGAGCTCGCTCACCGCGACGAAGTCCTTCATCGGGTCGAACGGCAGATGGTTGTACAGGCCGACGTTGACCGAATAGGCGCTGGTCGCGAGCAGGTAGGTGTAACCGTCCGGCTCGGAATGCGCGACGTAGCCCATGCCGATGTTGCCGCCGGCGCCGCCGCGGTTCTCGATGATGAAGGTCTTGCCGGTGGATTCGCCGAGCGCGGCGGCGACGATGCGGCCGACGAGGTCGGACGGGCCGCCGGGCGTGTTGGCGACGACGATCTTCACCGGCCGGTCGGGATAGGCGGCGAGGGCGGAGCGCCCGCCCAGCAGCGCGGGCGCGGCGACGCCGGCGCCTACGAGCCCTTGCAGCACGCGGCGGCGTGACGGCAGCTTGTGCGTCATTGTGATCTCCCCGGGATACGGCTTGTTTTGTGTTGATGCCGAGGACGGCAGGGTAGGGGCGACGCCCCGCTGTTTCAACGAAATTGCGGGCTTCCTCGCGCATGCCCGGCGCGCGCCGCCGCCTGTTCGACGGCATGAAAGCGGTGCGTCAGCGGCATTTGCTCGGCGAATGCTCTGGATACCCACTATGAATTTCGGGAATAATCCTCCCGCCCGTAATGTCCGCCCGTTCAGCGAGGACGCCGCTTCATCGATGACCGATACCGAAAAGCCTTGGCACCAGGTGGTGCTGGAGACGCTGAAGAAGAACGACGTCCGGCTCGTGCCCTACGTGCCCGACCGCGTGTTCACGCCGCTGATCCAGGCTCTGCACGCGGACACCTTCTTCACTACCTTTCCCTGCACGCGCGAGGAGGAGGCGATCGGCATCGTCACCGGCGCCCATATGGGCGGCATGCGCGCCGCGGTGCTGATGCAGACCTCGGGCTTCGGCACCATTCCGAATGCCATCGCCTCGCTGGTCTGCCCGTCGCAGATCCCGGCGCTGATCTTCGTCTCGGAGCGCGGCACGCTCGGCGAGTTCAACCTCGGGCAGGCGATGGTCTGCCGCACCATGCGGCCGGTGCTCGACGCGCTCGGCATCGAGACGCACGCCATCACGCGGCACGACGAACTCGCCTTCATCGTCGACCGCTCGATCAAACAGGCCATCGCCACGCAGGCGCCCGTCACCTTCATCCTGTCGCCACTCCTGACCGGCGGCAAAGTATTCGCCGCGTGAGGCCCGCCATGACACCGTCTCCCGCGCACGGCGCGCACAACGCCAAGGTGATGAACCGCTTCGAGCTGACCAAGCGCGCCGTCGCGCACTTGAAGCACGAGGAGGCCGTCATCGGCGGCATCGGCAATGCTAATTTCGATCTCTGGATGAGCGGCCAGCGACCGCAGAACTTCTATATGCTCGGCAGCATGGGCTTGGCGATTCCGATCGCGCTCGGCGTCGCCATCGCGCAGCCGAAGCGCCACGTCGTCGCGCTCGAGGGCGACGGCTCGCTGCTGATGCAGCTCGGCTGCCTCGCCACCGTGGCGATGCGCCAGCCAAATAACCTGACGATGGTCGTCTGGGACAACGGCATGTACCAGATCACCGGCGGCCAGCCGACGGCGAGCGCCGGCGTCACCGACATTGTCGCGGTGGCGCGCGGCTGCGGCCTGATGAAGAGTGCCTGGGCGGCGGACGAGGACGACTTCGAGCGGCTGTTCGCGGCGGCGCTCAAGGACGGCGGCCCGACGCTCATCGCGGCGCGCATCGACGACAAGCCCGGCACCGGCACCACCGATCGCGATCCGGTACAGATCCGCCAGCGCTTCATGGTGGGGCTGGGTGTGAGGACGTAGGGCGCACATTGCCGCGATTGCGGCGCATGTCGCTGCGCCCTTTCCCCTTGTGGGAGAGGGCGTTGAGAGATTCTCCAAGTCTGATGACGGGTGAGGGGTCGGACCCCTCACTCATTCTTTTTCACTGCAACGCTGCGGCTACCCTCTCCCACAAGGGAAGAGGGCCAATGTGGTGGCGCTTTCGCTCGCGGAAGAGGGGAGAAGCAGGCTACTTCTTCCCGCCTTCCAATATCCCCGCCATCATCGCCATTCGCACGAGGTCCGACAGGCTGTTCGCCGACATCTTCGTCATGAGGTTGGCGCGGTAGATCTCGACCGTGCGCGGGCTGATGCCGAGATCGAAGGCGATGGTCTTGTTGGGGTTGCCGGCGACCAGGCCATCGAGCACCTGCCGCTCGCGGTTCGACAGCGACGCAAGCTTGTCCTGGATCCGCTGCACCTCCGCCTTGCGCCCGGCGAGATCGGCCTCGCGGTCGAGCGCGCTCCTGACCGCGTTGAGAAGCTGGTCGTCGTCGAACGGCTTCTCGAGGAAGTCGATGGCGCCGATCTTCATCGCCTCGACCGCCAGCGCGATGTCGCCGTGGCCGGTGATGACGATGACCGGCAGGTCCGGCTTCACGTCCATCACCTTCTGCAGGAGCTCAATGCCGGTGATCTCCGGCATGCGCACGTCGGTGATGATGCAGCCGGCATTGATCCGGGGCAGCACCTCGAGGAAGGCCATTGCCGACTCGAAGCCGTGCACGCGAATGCCGGCGGTTTTGAGCAGGAATTCCAGCGACTCGCGCACCGCGTCGTCGTCGTCGATCACGTAGATGATTGCATCATTTGGCATCGTCGACATCCTCTTCGTTCACCGCCGCCAGGGTGAAATTGAAAACCGTGCCGCCGCCGGGGTTGGGCTCGACCCAGATGTGACCGGAATGGGCCTCTACGATCGTGCGCGAGATCGACAGGCCGACGCCCATGCCGTGCCGCTTGGTCGTGACGAACGGCTGGAACAGCTGCTCGGAGATGTCGGGCGAAATGCCCGAGCCGTTGTCGGCGACGCTGACGCGCACATGCGTCCTGCTTTCCGGCTCGACCGAGATCACTAGGTCGCGAACGGTCGATTCCTCCATGGCGTCCATGGCGTTGCGGATCAGGTTCAGCAGCACCTGCTGGATCTGAACGCGGTCGGCGAGCACGAGGTCGACGGACGGGTCGAACTGAAAGCGCACCTTGATGCCGCGGTCCTTGACGCCGACCAGCGCCAGCGCGCTCGCCTCCTCGACGAGCTTGGTGATGCTTTCGACGCGGCGCTCGCTTTCGCCGCGGGAGACGAAGTCGCGCAGACGCCGGATGATCTGCCCCGCGCGCAGCGCCTGGTCGCCGGCGCGGTCGAGGGCGTCGCGCAACGTGGCCGAGCGCTCGTCGTCCACCGCCTCCAGCATGCGCCGCGAGCCCTTGAGATAGTTCAGGATCGCCGACAGCGGCTGGTTGAGCTCGTGTGCGAGGGTCGAGGCCATCTCGCCCATCGCGGTCAGGCGTGAGATGTGGACGAGCTCCGATTGCAGCTCCTGCAACCGCGCTTCCGTCCGCTGACGCTCGGTGATGTCGCGGATGAACCCGGTGAAGTAGCGCTGGTTGCCGGAATTCATCTCGCCGACCGCGAGCTCCATCGGGAAGGTCGTACCATCCTTGCGCATGCCCACGACGACGCGGCCGATGCCGATAATGCGCCGCTCGCCGGTGCGCATGTAGCGGGCGAGGTAGCCGTCATGCGCCTCCCGGTAAGGCGCCGGCATCAGGATCTTGACGTTCTGTCCGATAGCCTCGGCGGTCGTGTAGCCGAACAGGCGCTCGGCGGCCACGCTGAACGAATGCATGATGCCGCGCTCGTCGATGACGACGGTCGCCTCCGGCACGGTGTCGAGAATCGATTGCAGATGCGCCTGCCGCGCCAGCGCGTCCGCGGTCATGGCCATCGTGCGCTTTCGCTCACGGCGCAGCAGCGCGCCGCCCCAGGCCATGCCGATGCCGATCAGCGCGAATGCGGTGCCGTTGGTGAGGAACACGGCGGAGATGTCGTCAGGTCTGATGATGACCACGAAGACGCAGATGAGGCTGAGCACGGTGGCCAGCAGGCCCGGGCCGGCGCCGCCGATTCCTGCCGACAGCAGGACCGCGGGGACGAAATACAGGAACGACGATTGCTCGTGCAGAATCGGCAATAACAGGCTGCGGACCAGCAGCGAGGCAATGACAAAGGCCGGCACGAGCGCATAGGCGACCCAGCCGCGCCGTTCCGACGAGTGAATTACGCCAGTCTTGTCAGTGGCTTGTGACATCAGCACAAACGATGCGTGTGGCTCTTGCGTGCGCCCGGCGCCCTAAGGGGAAACCCTTATGTTCATTATCTGAATTTCGGCCGCGTGGCGCCAGCGCTATCCCATCATCATCGGATGCAAACGGGATCAACCGCAATGCTCACGCACTCGGCGATCGAACGCACCTCCACCGCCCACCAGCCGGCCCGCCCGAATACCACTTCCGCCGGCAGCAAGGCCTTCCAGTCGTCGATCGAGCTGATGGGCGCGCCCATGCCCTTCGGCCGCAATGCCGAGATCTACGGCGAGAACGAGCCGGCCGAGTACATCTACAAGGTGATCAGCGGCACCGTGCGGACCTACAAGGTGCTCAATGACGGCCGCCGCCAGATCGGCGCCTTCTATCTCCCCGGCGACATGTTCGGGCTCGAGATCGGCGACGAGCATTCCTTCTCGGCCGAGGCGATCGTCGACTCCAAGGTGCTCGTCATCAAGCGCTCGTCCGTTGTCGGGCTCGCCGCGCGCGACACCGATGTCGCCCGCCAGCTCTGGGCCATGACCGCCGCCGAGCTGCAGCGCGCGCAAGATCACATCATGCTGCTGATCAAGACCGCGCAGGAGCGCGTCGCCGGCTTCCTGCTCGAGATGGCGAAGCGCTCGGCCGCCGTCACCGAGGTCGACCTGCCGATGTCGCGTCAGGACATCGCCGATTATCTCGGCCTCACGATCGAAACCGTGTCGCGCACGCTCACCCAGCTCGAGAAGGGCGCGGCCATCGCCGTGCCGACCTCGCGCCGCATCGTGCTGCGCAACCGCGCCGCGCTGAGCCGCCTGAACGCCTGACGTCTTCCCTCTAAGCCGAACGTCGTTTCTCCCCGATCTGAGTTCGGCTAAACTGCCCCGGCGGCTTTCGCCGGGGCTTTTTTATCAGCTCCACTTCGCCTTGGTCTTGAGCGCGTCGAGAGATTGTGCCGCGTCGGCGAGAAGCTTGTTGTAGTCCAGCGCCGTGAACCGCCGGTTTCGGTGCAGGATGCGGCCGTCCACCATCACCAGCTCGACATCGGTCGGCTGCGCGAGCTGCACCAGCGCGTCGTAGGCATCGCCGATGTCGCCCATGTTCGGCGCATTGGTGCGCACCAGGATCAGGTCGGCGCGCTTGCCCGGCGTCAGCGAGCCGGTGACCTTGTCGAAGCCCAGATCACGGGCGCCGTCGATGGTCGCCATCTCGACCAGCTTCTTCGTCGTCAGCTTGAACTTGCCGCCGGTGCGATGCTTGTTGATCGTCTGCAGCATGTGCATGCAGGCGAAGCAGTCGCAACGCTCGGCGGTGACGTTGTCGATCGACATCGACATCAGCACGCCCGCCTGCATCATCTCGATGAACTGCATCTCGCCGCCGCGTCCGGCCTCGCCGAGCGGCGAGGTCGAGTAGTGCACGCCGTGCTTGGCCAAGATGGCCCAATCCTCCGGGGCGGTATTGAGCGGGTGCACGAGTTGGAGATCCGGCCCGAGCAGGCCGGCGTCGTTCAGGAGCTTGACCGCGCCGGTGCCCGAGGTGTGCAGCGTGATCGGCAGGCCGAGGTCGCGCGCCGCGGTCCATTCCTTCCTGGCCATGGCGGCGTCGATGGCGCCGCGCGTGCCGCCGGTGTTGCCGTCGACGTTGCGCGAGCAGATGCCGAGCGTGAGCATCGGGTCGGCGCCGATGTCCTTCTTCATGCGCGCGATGTCGGCCATGTTCATCGGCTGGTCGTTCGGCATCCCCAGCGCCGGCCCGTAGGCGAAGCGGCCGCGCAGGCCGCTGTCCCGCATGGCGCGCACCTCGGCGTCGGCGTGCGCCGGGCTGCGCACGTTGTGCGCCCAGTTGTGCGTGGTGGTGACGCCGGCGCTCAACGCCTCGGCAAGACCGAGCCGCACGGCGCGGTAGCTGTCCTCGGGCGTGTAATGCAGTCCGAGCGCGAACGTGACCGGGAAATAGGTCTTCTTCGGATCGTCGGCGCGCATCACCGAGCGCAGGAACGTCGTCCAGTGGTGCCAGTGCGTGTCGACGAAGCCGGGCATGCAGATCATGCCCTTGCCGTCGATCGCCTGCGCGCCGGGCGCATTGACGGTGGCGCCGACCGCAACGATGGCGCCGTCGCGCACATGCACCTCGCCGCTGTCAAAGTCGCCGATGGCGGAATCCATCGACAACACGCGCGCGCCGCGGATCACGAACTCGCCGCGCGACGGAAGCGTCGATGAGGCGGCCTGCGCCCCGGCGCGTTTCGGCAGCAGCGCGGCCGCGGTCAGCGCGGTGGTGCCGGCGAGCATCGCGCGCCGGTCGATCGCATCGCTGGACATCGTGTTTCTCCCCGGATGTGAGGCCCCTTGGCCCGTTCTTTTCGCCGAGCGTAACGCCGATCGCGGCGCGGCGGCAATCGGGCCCGCGTGACCCTGCCCACGCCGCCCACGTTGACCTGGGTCAAGGTGCGCGCGCGGCCGCGTGCTTTCATGGCGGCGAACCAGGGAGAGGCACCATGAAGGCCAGGGATGTGATGACCCGCAACGTCATTTCGGTCGGGCCCGACGCGACGGTACTGCAGGCGGCGCGGCTGATGCTGCAGCACCGCATCAGCGGCCTGCCGGTTGTCGATGCTTCAGGCGCGCTCGTCGGCATTATCTCGGAAGGCGACTTCCTGCGCCGCCGCGAAACCGCGACCGAGCACCGCCGCTCGCGCTGGCTCGAATTCCTGATGGGTCCGGGCAAGCTCGCCTCCGAATATGCGCATTCGCACGGCGCCAGGGTTACCGAGGTCATGACCGAGGACGTCGAGGCGGTCGGCGAGGATGCCGATCTCGAGGAGGTTGTCGAGCTGATGGAGCGGCGGCGCATCAAGCGCGTGCCGGTCATGCGCGCGGGCAGGATGGTCGGCATCCTAACGCGCTCCAACCTCATGCATGCGATGGTCAGCATCGCGCGCGGCGAGGCGCCGGCGCCGCAGGGCGACGCGCAGATTCGCGAACGCCTGCTGGCCGAGATTCAGGCGCAGGCATGGGCGCCGGCGGCGATGGTCAATGTCGTCGTGCGCGAGGGCGTAGTCGAGCTCTGGGGCGCGGTGATCGACGATCGCCAGCGCGAGGCGTTGAAGATCGCCGCCGAGACGATCCCCGGCGTCAAGGCGGTCAAGGATCACCTGGTCTGGATCGAGCCGACTTCCGGCCTCGTCGTCGAGGCGCCGGAAGACGCGACCAGGCACTAAGCCGCAATCACGACGACACGCTTGAGGTGCGTCAATGCACGCGCGCCGCGCGCGCCGCAGGCTGCCGGCAAAACAGACAAGCCGGAGACATCCCATGAGAAAGCTCGCTGTCCTCGTCCTCGCGGCCGCGCTCGCCGGCGCGGCGATGCTCGCTTTACCCGCTCTCGCGCAGCCGATGATGGGCCCGGGCGGCCCGGGCGGCGGTCCCGGCTGGGGACCGGGCATGATGATGGGCCCCGGCATGATGGGCTTCGGCGGCCGCGGCGGCATGGGCATGCTGTGCGATCCGCGCGGCGCCGGCCTTGCCGAATGGCGCATGCAGCGCATCGAGGAGGCCGTGCAGCCGACCGAGGCGCAGCGCGCCGCGCTCAATGATTTGCGCGCCGCCTCGACGAAGGCGGCCGAGCAGATCGCGTCGGCCTGTCCGCGCGACTTCCCGGCGAGCGCCACGGCGCGGCTCGAACTGATGGAAAAGCGGATGGAGACGATGCTCGCGGCGATCAAGACCGTGCGGCCCGCCTTCGACGCGTTCTACGCCACGCTCAGCGACGAGCAGAAGGCCAAGCTCGACCACTCGGGGCCGCGCCGCTGGGGCTGGCGGCATTGGGCCCCGCGGTCGAATTAGTTGCAGACGGTCCGGGTTGACCTGCATCAAGGAAGGCCGATGCGCCGCGACGGATAGTCCGTGCACCGGCCTCCCAACGGCGTCCTTAGCCACGAAAACACGGATCGAACGACAATGGCGAACGCGCTCGCTCCCGCGAAACGAATGACAATCGGGGAGGGCGGCACGGCGCTCGCTTTCGTCGCGCTCGCATTCCTCGCCATCGTCGTTGCCGCCAAGGCCTGGACGCCCGCTTACGCGTTCCACGCCTACCTGTTCTGCGCGGCGAGCGTTGCCGCCGTGTTCGCGATCGTCAACCGCTATTTCGATCGCCCGGCGGAAGCCGCGCCGCTCGCCGTCAACGGCAAGCCCAACTACAACATGGGCCCGGTCAAGTTCTCGAGCATCGCCGCGATGGTCTGGGGCATCGCCGGCTTCAGCGCCGGGCTCTACATCGCGTTCGAACTCGCCTTTCCCGGACTCAATTTCGGCCTGCAATGGATCGAGTTCGGCCGCCTGCGGCCGCTGCACACCTCCGCGGTGATCTTCGCCTTCGGCGGCAACGTCCTCATCGCCACGTCGTTCTACGTCGTGCAGCGCACATGCCGCGCGCGGCTCGCGGGCGACATCGCGCCGTGGTTCGTCGTGCTGGGTTACAACTTCTTCATCGTCATCGCCGGCACCGGCTATCTGCTCGGCATCACGCAGTCGAAGGAATATGCCGAGCCGGAGTGGTACGCCGACCTGTGGCTGACCGTTGTTTGGGTCACGTATTTCCTGGTCTATCTCGGCACCATCATGCGGCGCACCGAGCCGCACATCTACGTCGCCAACTGGTTCTATCTCGCCTTCATTCTGACCATCGCCGTGCTGCATCTCGGCAACAATGCCGCGATCCCGGTGTCGCTGTTCTCACCGAAGTCCTACATCGTCTGGTCGGGCGTGCAGGACGCCATGGTGCAGTGGTGGTACGGCCACAACGCGGTCGGCTTCTTCCTCACCGCCGGCTTCCTGGCGATCATGTACTATTTCATCCCGAAGCGGTGCGACCGCCCGGTCTATTCGTACCGGCTGTCGATCATCCACTTCTGGGCGCTGATCTTCCTCTATATCTGGGCCGGCCCGCATCACCTGCATTACACCGCGCTGCCGGACTGGGCGCAGACGCTCGGCATGACCTTCTCGATCATGCTGTGGATGCCCTCATGGGGCGGCATGATCAACGGCATCATGACGCTCTCCGGCGCCTGGGACCGGCTGCGCACCGATCCGGTGCTGCGCATGATGGTGGTGTCGGTCGCCTTCTACGGCATGTCGACCTTCGAAGGGCCGATGATGTCGGTGAAGATCGTCAATTCTCTGTCGCATTACACCGACTGGACCATCGGTCACGTGCATTCCGGCGCGCTCGGCTGGGTCGGCTACATCTCCTTCGGCGCGCTCTACTGCCTCGTGCCGTGGCTGTGGAACCGGCCGCTCTATTCGCTCAAGCTGGTCAACTGGCATTTCTGGATCTCGACCATCGGCATCGTGCTCTACATCACCGCGATGTGGGTGTCGGGCATCCTGCAAGGCTTGATGTGGCGCGCCTACACCTCGCTCGGCTTCCTCGAATACTCCTTCGTCGAGACGGTCGAAGCGATGCACCCATTCTATGTCATCCGCGCGCTCGGCGGCCTCTTGTTCCTCACCGGCGCGCTGCTGATGGCGTTCAATCTCTGGAAAACCGTGACCTCGACCGAACAGGCGGCGTCCGAACGCGCCCTCCTGGTCCCGGCGGAATAAGGCGGGCACGCCCATGTCGCTCTGGCAGAAACACGCCATCCTCGAGAAGAACTCGATCATCCTCGTGATCGGCATCCTGATCGTCATCGCGATCGGCGGCCTGGTCGAGATCGTACCGCTGTTCTACCTGAAGAACACGATCGAGAAGGTCGACGGCATGCGGCCCTACACGCCGCTTGAGCTCGCGGGGCGCGACATCTACGTGCGCGAGGGCTGCTATCTCTGCCATTCGCAGATGATCCGGCCGCTGCGCGACGAGGTCGAGCGCTACGGCCATTACTCGCTCGCCGCCGAAAGCATGTACGACCGGCCGTTCCAGTGGGGCTCGAAGCGTACCGGTCCCGATCTCGCCCGCGTCGGGGCCAAGTATTCCGACGACTGGCACCGCGACCATCTGCGCGAGCCGCGCTCGGTGGTGCCCGGCTCGGTGATGCCGGCCTACGGTTTCCTCGAAGAGACCGATCTCGATTACGCGCACATCGCCGAGCACATGAAGGTGCAGGCCGCGCTGGGCGTGCCCTACAGCAAGGACGACATCGACAACGCGCGGAAGGACGTCGTCACGCAGACGACCACCGACAGTCCCGACGCCGCCGAGCTTGCCAAGCGCTACCCGAAGGTGAACGCGCGCGACTTCGACGGCAATCCGAAGCGCATCACCGAAGCCGACGCGCTGATCGCGTATCTCCAGGTGCTCGGCACATTTGTCGATTTCAAGCTTTACGACGACAAAGCCAACATCCGGTAAGCGCCATGGACCCGACCTATCGAGCCGTCGCCGAAGCCGCCCAACAGATCGGGCTCGTCTATTTCGTCCTGCTGTTCGCGCTGGTGCTCGCTTACGCGCTGTGGCCGTCGCGCAAGAAGGACTTCGACGAAGCGGCGCGCATCCCGCTCAAGGAGGACTGACGCCGTGGCGCAAGAGCATAAAGACGTCGACGCGCTGACCGGCACCGCGACCACCGGCCACGAGTGGGACGGCATCCATGAGCTCAACACGCCGCTGCCGCGTTGGTGGCTGTGGCTGTTCTATATCACCATCGTCTGGGCCGTCGGCTACTGGGTCGTCTATCCGGCGTGGCCGTTGATCACAAATTCGACGCAGGGCGTGTTCGGATGGCACACGCGCAGCGCGGTGGTCGACGATCTCGCCGAATTGAAGGCCAAGCGCGGCGCCATGATGGACAAGCTCGCCGGCGCGTCGGTCGCAGAGATCGCCGCCGATCCGCAGCTCTCCGATTTTGCGCGCGCGGTCGGCCGCGTCGCCTTCGCCGACAATTGCGCGCCGTGCCACGGCGCCGGCGGCGGCGGCGCCAAAGGCTATCCGAACCTGAACGACGACGACTGGCTGTGGGGCGGCAAGCTCGCCGACATCCTCAACACCGTGACGCACGGCGCCCGTTCCGGCGACGACAAGGGCCATCAGGGCAATATGCCGCCCTTCGGCCGCGACGGTATCCTCAAGCCCGGTCAGATTTCGGACGTCGCCGACTACGTGCGTTCGCTGTCCGGCCTTCCGGCCGAGGCCGGCGCCGATCTTGCCGCGGGCAAGAAGATCTTCGCCGACAATTGCGCGGTCTGTCACGGCCCCGAGGGCAAAGGCAACCGCGAGGTCGGCTCGGCCAACCTGACCGACAAGATCTGGCTCTACGCGTCGGACAAGACGACGATCATGCAGGGCATCGTCAACGGCCGCGGCGGCGTCATGCCGGCCTGGGGCCAGCGGCTCGACCAGCCCACGCTGAAGTCGCTCGTCGTCTATGTCTGGTCGCTCGGCGGCGGCGAGAAATAGCCGCTGCCGGGTTGAGCGAGGGGGGCGGGGCGGGTTCTCTCCAGGGGCCCGCCCCACATCGCCTTTTCGCGCCGCCGGCTTGACGAAGGTCAATGGCGGAGCGCCGCGCGGCCTCTAGATTTCCGCGGCAACACCAAGGCGAAAATGCCATGACGGGTCTCGAAGAGCTGGTGCAGGACGCGGCCGTGAAGGCCGCGAAGCCGAAGCCGAAGCCGCCCGCGCCGCCGCCTGTGGTGGACGACGAGATCGAGGACATCCCGCTCTACGCGCCGCGGCGCAAGATCTATCCGCAGAGCGTGAGCGGCACGTTCCGCCGCATCAAGTGGGCGGTGCTCTTCGCCACGCTCGCCATCTACTATTTCCTGCCCTTCGTGCGGTGGGACCGAGGGCCGAACGCGCCGCATCAGGCGGTGCTGATCGATTTCCCGAACCGCCGCTTCTATTTCTTCCCGATCGAGATCTGGCCGCAGGAAATCTATTATCTCACCGGCCTGCTGATCCTGGCCTCGATGGTGCTGTTCCTGATGAACGCCGTCGCGGGCCGGCTGTGGTGCGGCTACCTCTGCCCGCAGACGGTGTGGACCGACTTGTTCTTCGCCATCGAGCGTTTCGTCGAAGGCGACCGCCGCGAGCACATGCAGCGCGACGCGCGCGCGTGGACGCTTCAGACCTGGGCGCGCAAGGGCATCAAGCATTTCCTCTGGCTGATGGTCGCGTGGTGGACCGGCGGCGCCTGGGTGCTCTATTTCGCCGACGCGCCGACCTTGGTGAAGGACCTCGCCACCGGCGAGGCCTCCTTCGTCGCCTATGCCTGGATCGGCATGCTCACGGTCACAACCTATGCGCTGGCCGGGCACATGCGGGAACAAGTCTGCCTCTATATGTGCCCGTGGCCGCGCATCCAGGCGGCGCTGACCGACGAATACGCGCTCAATGTCACGTACCGCTATGACCGCGGCGAGCCGCGCTGCTCGGTGAAAAAGGCGGAGCAACTGCGCGCGCACGGCGCGCCGGCCGGCGACTGCATCGAGTGCCTGCAATGCGTGCACGTGTGCCCGACCGGCATCGACATCCGCGAGGGCGCGAACCTTGGCTGCATCCAGTGCGGCCTGTGCATCGACGCCTGCGACAACGTCATGGCGAAGCTGGGCCGCGCCACGCGGCTCATCGCCTTCGACACCGACCTCAACATCAAGGCGCGGCTCGAGGGCAAGAAGCCGTTCTACCGGCTCGTGCGCACCCGCACCGTGCTCTATGCCGCGATCATCGCCGTCGTCGGCGGCTTGATGCTGTTCCAGCTCGCCACGCGCGACAGCGAGGGCATCAGCGTCATCCACGACCGCAATCCGATGTATGTGCGGCTGTCCGACGGCGCGCTGCGAAACGCCTACACCGTGCGCATCGTCAACAAGCAGCTCAAGTACCGCGACTTCATCCTCGGCGTCGACGGGCTGCCGTCGACGCTGATCGATTTCGTCGGCCTGCCGCCGCGCGCCGACGGCCGCCAGCTCGTCACCGTCGGCCCGGACCAGACGCGCGAGGTGCGCGTCACCGTCACCGACTATTCGACAGCGCCGCCGCCTCCCTCGACCTCGATCCTGTTCTCGCTGATCGACATCGACAGCGGTCAGGTCGCGCAGATGCGCGACCATTTCTTCGGCCCGTAGGGAGTAGCCGCCATGGCAGAGAAGACACCGCGTGAACTCACCGGCCGCGCCGTATTGATCTGGTTCGTCGCCTTCTTCGGCGTCGTGTTCGCGGTCAACGGCGTGATGATCAAGGCGGCGACCTCGACCTTCGGCGGTGTCGAGACGTCGAGCTCTTACAAGGCCGGGCAGATGTTCGAGCAGGAGGTGGCGCGCGCCGGGCGCCAGGACGCGCGGCACTGGCAGGTCGGCGGCGGGCTCGTGCGCACCTCGGGCGGCGCGGCCATCCTCGACATCGTTGCGCGCGACGAGCATGGCGCGGCGCTCACCGGGCTTGCCGCGAAGGCGAGGCTTGCCCATCCGGCCGACGAGCGGCGCGACCACGAAATCGCGCTCGCGCGCATCGGCGGCGGCGAATTTCGCGGCGAGACCGGCGCCGAGCCGGGCCAGTGGGAACTGATCGTCGATCTGTACCGCGGCGAAAACCGCGTCTTCCGCTCGCGCAGCAGGGTGGTCCTCCGCTAGCAGCCATGCCCGCCGCCACCGACCTCTCGCTCTACGCCACGCCGGACGATGACGGCCGCCTGAGCATGGACCTCGCCGTCGACGGCGTGACCTGCGGCGCCTGCATCGGCCGCATCGAGGGCGCGGTAAAGCAATTGCCCGGCATCGCCGAGGCGCGGCTCAACTACACCAACCGCCGCCTGCACGTCGTGTGGACCGGCGGCGCGCTCGAGCCGTCGCGCATCGTGGAGGCGCTCGAGGCCAACGGCTACCATGGCCATCCCTTCGTTCCGCTGCGCGCCGAACAGGAGGAGGCGGCGGAAGCACGCCGGCTGACGCGCTGTCTGGGCGTCGCCGGCTTCGCGGCGATGAACATCATGCTGTTGTCGGTGTCGGTGTGGTCCGGCAATTCCAGCGACATGACGGGAGAGACGCGCGATTTCTTCCACTGGGCTTCGGCGCTGATCGCGCTGCCGGCGGCGGCCTATGCCGGCCGCCCGTTCTTCCAGAGCGCCTGGCGCGCGCTGAAGGCGCGCTCGACCAACATGGACGTGCCGATCACCATCGGCGTCGTCCTCGCGCTCGGCATGTCGGTGGTCGAGACCGCGCATCACGCGCGCGAGGCCTATTTCGACTCGGCGATCATGCTTTTGTTCTTCCTGCTCACCGGCCGCGCGCTCGATCACGCCATGCGACGGCGCACGCGCGCGGTGGCCGGCAATCTCGCCGCGCTGAAGGCCGACACCGCGCATCGCTTCGCCGGCGACGAGATCGTCACCGTGCCCGCCGCGGCCGTGCGCGCGGGCGACCGCCTGCTGGTGAAGCCCGGCGAGCGCGTGCCGGCGGACGGCACGATCGTCACCGGCCGCTCCGAGATCGACGAGAGCCTGACCACCGGCGAGACGGCGCGTCGGCGCGTCGCGCCCGGCGACACCGTCTATGCCGGAAGCCTCAATTACGACGGCGCGCTGCGGCTCACCGTCACGGCCGCGGGCGGCGCCACGCTGATCGACGAGATCGAGACACTGCTGGAGAAGGCCGCGAGCGCAAAATCGCGCGTGCTGCGGCTGGCCGACCGCGCCTCGCGCATCTATGCCCCGGTGGTGCACGCGACCGCGGCGCTGACCTGCATCGGCTGGCTTCTTGCCGGCGCATCGGTGCACGACGCCATCGTCACGGCCATCGCCGTGCTCATCATCACCTGCCCCTGCGCGCTGGCGCTCGCCATTCCGGCGGTGCAGGTGGTGGCCGCCGGCGCATTGTTCCGCGCCAACGTCATCCTCAATACCGGCGATGCCATCGAGCGCCTCGCCGTGGCCGACACCGTCATCTTCGACAAGACCGGCACGCTCACTCTGCCGGAGCCGCGCGTCACTGCCGCGGAAAATATCGATCCCGGTCTCATGCAGATCGCGGCGCGGCTGGCGCTGTCGAGCCGTCATCCCTTGGCGGCGGCGCTGGCGCACGAGGCAAGCCCGCGCGTGCCGTTTGACGGCGCGGTGGAAGAGCCGGGGCAAGGCGTGCGCGCCATGGTCGGCGGCGTCGAGGCGCGCGCCGGCAGCGCCGCCTTCTGCGGCACTCCCGAAGCCGCGCCGCTGCCCGGCCTGTCGCACATCTATGTCGTGCACGGGGCGCGTGCGGCCGCGATCGCTGTGGCGCAGCGCCTGCGCCCCGACGCGACCGAGACGGTGGCCCGGCTGCGCGGCCTCGGGCTCGATGTGCGCATGCTCTCGGGCGACCGCGCCGAGGCGGCGGCGCCGGTCGCGAAGGCGCTCGGCATCCGGCAATGGGGCGCGGCGCTCAAGCCTGCCGACAAGATCGCGTTGATCGAGGATCTCAAACGTCAGGGCCGCCGCGTCCTGATGGTCGGCGACGGCCTCAACGACGCGCCATCGCTCGCAGCCGCACACGTGTCGCTATCGCCGATCTCCGCCGCCGACCTGACGCAGGCGCAGGCCGACGCGGTATTCCTCGGCGCTTCGCTCGCGCCGGTCGCCGACGCGATCGTCGCCGCGCGGCGCGCCCGCCGTTTGATGAGCGAGAACCTCGTGCTCGCGGTCGTCTACAACGCCGTCGCGGTTCCCATCGCCATCGCCGGGCTGGTGACGCCGCTCATTGCCGCGCTGGCGATGTCCGGCTCGTCGCTCCTGGTGACGCTCAACGCGCTGCGCGCGCGGCGGGGAGGAGCGACATGAACGTGCTGGTCTATCTGGTTCCGCTCGCGCTCGGCCTCGGGCTCGCCGGCCTGTTCGCGTTCCTGTGGGCCCTGCGTTCCGGGCAATACAGCGATGTCGACGGCGCGGCGCTGCGGATTCTCGATGATGACGACGTGCAGGGGACGGGCTAGCCGCTGGCCCGCGCCGGCGCGCCGGTGTAGAGAGGGCGTCCCGCCGCGCCCGCTTCTCTGGAACCCGCCCGCGTGACCCTGTCGAAGGCCGCCCGCACTCTGCCCGCTCACTGGCCCGATCTGCTGCCGGGCATCGCACTGTCCGCCGCCGTCGCGGCTGCCGGCTACATCGCCGCGCCTTACGTGGCGAAAGTTGCGCCGATCCCGAACATCGTCATCGCGCTGGTCATCGGCATCGCCCTCAACCCCATCGCCGTGCGCCCCTCGGTGCAGCCGGGCATGGCCTTCTGCGTGCGCACGATCCTGCGCTGGGCGGTGGCGCTGCTCGGCCTGCGCGTCGCGGTCGGCGAGATTGCCGCGCTCGGCCTCTCCACCGCGCTGCTCATCGTCATCGCGATGGCGGCGACCATCGCCGCCGGCTTCGCGCTGGCAAAATGGAGCGGCCGCAACGCCGGCTTCGGCGCGCTGGTCGGCGTCGGCACCGCCGTGTGCGGCGCTTCGGCCACGCTCGCCACGTCGACGGTGGTGCCGGACTATCCCGGCAAGCAGCCGGACATCGCCTTCGTCGTCGTCGCCGTCAACGCGCTGGCGACGCTCGCCATGCTCGCTTATCCGCCGATCTGCCTGCTGCTCGGCTTCGATCCGCAGACCACGGGCGTCATGCTCGGCGGCACCATCCACGACGTCGCGCAGGTGGTCGGCGCCGGTTACGCGGTGTCCGACACGGTCGGCAACACCGCGGTGATCGTGAAGCTGTTCCGCGTGTTCCTGCTTTTGCCGGCGGTGCTGGCGGTCGGCTGGTACTTCACGCGCCAGGGCCTGCGCCACGGCGAGGCGCGCGTGCCGGTGCCGGTGTTCGGCATCGTGTTCCTGATCCTGTGTGCGGTGAACAGCGCCATGCCGCTGGCGCCGTCGCTGCTGCCGGTCTACGCGCCGGTCAAGAAGGTGCTGTCGGAGGCCTCGGTCTGGGGCCTGCTGCTCGCCATCGCCGCGCTCGGCCTCGGCACCTCGATCAAGGTCATCATCGCGCTCGGCTGGCGGCACATCGCCAGCGCCCTCGGCGCCACCGCGGTGATGTTCGTGATCGTCACCGGCGGGCTGCTGCTGATGCGGCTGGTGTGACCGCGTGTCCCGGGCGCGCGCTCAGGCCAGCGTCTCCGTCTTGAAATCGGCCGGCAGCACGATCTCCAGCAACTCGCAGTCGTCGGAATAGCCGCGCACGGTGTGCCTGATGCGCGGCGGCTGGATCCAGCACGAGCCGGCCGAGAAGGTGTGCACGCCTTCGCCCTCGAACTCGCTTCGGAACCAGCCCTTGAGCACGTAGACCATCTGGAAATCGACATCGTGCAGGTGCGGCGTCGACACCTCGCCTTCCTCGAACGGCTTGGTCATGCGGATGACGTGGGCCTGCACCATGCCGCTCGTCGCCTTCGCAATGCCGAGATCGCGATAGGCGGAATAGGCGCGCAGGCCGTGGTCGAAATCCTGGTCGCGGTGATGGCTGACGGTGAAGCGTTGCGGCTTGCGCGCTTTCGTCTTCGCTCTGGCCGCTTTCTTGGCCTTCTTGGCCGGAGCTCTTGCGGTCTTGCGCTTCGACTGGACTTTCCTGCGTGCCTTGGCCATGAGTGCCTCCCTCGTTACCGACGATTGGACCACGCGGGCCGTAGTCATGGAAGCGCCAAATCAGCCGCCGGCCATCCGCATCTTCGTCGATGCCGACGCCTGCCCGGTGAAGCCCGAGGTCTATCGCGTCGCCGAGCGCTACGCGCTGAAGGTCTTCGTCGTCGCCAATGCCTTCATGAACGTGCCGCGCAGCGACCTGATCGAGCGCGTGATCGTCGCCGAGGGCTCCGACGTCGCCGACGACTGGATCGCCGAACGCGCCGGCGCGACCGACATCGTCGTCACCGCCGACATTCCGCTGGCCGCACGTTGCGTGCGCAACGGCGCGAGCGTCGTCAGTCCGACGGGCAGGCCGTTCGACGACGACTCCATCCACATGGCGCTGGCGACACGCAACCTGATGACCGACTTGCGCTCGGCCGGCGCCGAGACGAGGGGGCCGAAGCCGCTGTCGCGGCAGGACCTGTCGCGCTTTCTCTCGGCGCTCGACCTAGCCGTGGTGCGGCTCAAGCGAAAGCTGGCGGGACCGGCCTAGCCCGAAACACCGATCGCACCGCCGCAATGGCGGCCAAGATCGTAGGCGAGATCGAGCAGCGCCTCGTCGCCGCCCGGCCAGCCGATAAAGGAGAGCCCGACCGGGCAGTCGTCGACCGTGCCGGCCGGCAGGTTGATCTGGGGCAGGCCGGCGATGCCGGCGGTGCAGGTCAGCCGCATCACCCGCGTGCGGAAGTGGTCCATCTCGCCGGCATTACCGCCGATCGGCGGGGCGATGCAGGGCGCTGTCGGCAGCGCAAGCAGCGTGCCCGGCACGGCGACGCGGCGGATGTGCGCCCGCGCCTCGGCGATGACCGCGCGCGCCGCGTCCGCCTGCGCGGCGGTGATGCCCGCCGCCATCTCCAGCCGCTCGCGGATGCCGGGACCGGGCTGCGGCCTGTGTTGCGTGACGAAATCGCCGAAGGTCTGCCACACCTCGAAGCCCTGTGCGACGCGGAACGCATCGCGCCAGCCGTCGAAACCCTGCGGCGCGATATGCGCGTGCTCGATGACGGGCAAGTCGCCGCTCATCAACTCGATCGCCATGCGCAGCACGTCGGCGGCCGCGTCGTCGGCCTGCGCAAAGGCGTCCTCCAACACGATGACGCGGTCGAGTTTGGCCGCGACGCGGTCCCTGGCATCGAGCAGGACGGCACCCACCTTGCGCAGCACGCCCGGCCCGGCGCTGAACCAGCCCGGCGTGTCGAAGGAGGGCGCCATCGCCGTCGCGCCGGTCGCGTCGACCCGGCCGTGCGTCGGCCGCAAGCCGTAGATGCCGTTGAACGAGGCGGGGATGCGCACCGAGCCGCCGGTGTCGCTGCCGAGCGCGAAGTCGCAGGCGCCGGAGGCGACGGCGGAAGCCGAGCCGCTCGACGAGCCGCCCGGCAGGCGCCCCGGCGCGCGCGGATTGTTCGGCGTGCCGTAATGCGCGTTGGCGCCGGTGACGCTGTAAAAGAACTCGTCGCACACCGCCTTGCCGACGACGATCGCGCCGGCGTCGAGGATGCGTTGCACCGCCGCCGCGTGCGCGGTGGCCGGCGCGTGCGTGGCGAGCCAGGTCGGATTGCCATTGCCGGTCACCGTGCCGAGGATGTCGTACATGTCCTTGACCGCGGCGGTCAGCCCGGCGAGCGGCCCATTGGCGGCCCCGCGCAGCGGCGCGGCGAGATTGTGCGGCACGAAGGCCGAGCGGGAGAGGGGCTCGCTCATGCTTGCGTCTTGTACCAGTCGAGGATGCGCGCGCCGTCCCAGGCGACGACGCCGTCGCGCGCCAGCAGCTCGGTGAAGGTGCGCTGCACATGGCCGAAGCGGTGCGGCACACCCGACAGGTACGGATGGCAGGCGATGGCCATGATCTTCGGCCGCTCGGCCGATTCGGCGTAGAGGCAATCGAACTGATCGCGCGCGCGGATATGCATCGCGTCGGACATCTGGTGTTGCAGCGCCATCATCACGATGTCGTGGATCCCGAAATTGTACGGCAGCGCCACGACGGGCTTGTGCGTCGTCTTGAGCGTCACCGGCTCGTCGTCGAGCACCCAGTCGCCGATATATTCTATCCCGGCTTCCGAAAGATGATCGAGCGTGTCGAAGGTCTGCGTCAGGCCGGGGCCGAACCAGCCGCGCGGCCGCTTGCCCGAGAACTTCTCGATGATGTCCATAGAGCGCATGATGACGCCGCGCTG
The DNA here is from genome assembly GCA_035571935.1 of Pseudolabrys sp. Classification (GTDB taxonomy): domain Bacteria; phylum Pseudomonadota; class Alphaproteobacteria; order Rhizobiales; family Xanthobacteraceae; genus Pseudolabrys. The sequence continues at coordinate 20,795 of DATNBL010000026.1, read as the reverse complement.
GTCCTCGGTCTTGTGCATCGGCACCTGGTCGTAGCCGTGCGCGTTGAGCTCCCAGCCGAGGTCCATGCAGGCCTTGACGACCGCCGGATAGGTCTCGCACACGCGCGCGTTCAGCGTCACGGTCGGCGCGATGCCGAGCGTCTCGTACATGCGCCTGAGCCGCCAGAAGCCGACGCGCATGCCGTATTCGTGCCAGGTCCAGTTCGGATGGTCGGGCTGTTGCGGCTGGCCCTGCGGCGGCGAGATCACCATGCGCGCCATCGGCCGGCTCATGTCCCACTCCTCGAGCGCGAGCACCGGCCAGATGACCATGCGCACGCCCTTCGGCAGCTTCAGCGGCGCGCGGCCTTCGATCGGGGAGTAGGAGAGGCGTTCACGGGGATGCATGGGCTAACCTGCGTTGCTCGTCACGGCCGGGACAAGCCCGGCGACGACAATCATCATTAAGCCTTCGGACCCGTCTTCATGAACCAGTCGGCGATCTGCGAGCCGTTCCAGAACAGCACGTCCTTCTTCTTCCTGAGCTTCTCGAAGATCATACGGAAATATTTGGCCCGGTGCGGCGCGCCCATGATGTAGGGATGCACCGAGATCGCCATCACCCGCGCACTGTCGAGCGCCTTGGCATCCTTGTAGATCTGCTCGAACTGGTCCATCGCCCGCTCGTAGAACTCGTTCGCCTTGTGGTGCTGGATCAGCATCATGGCGACGTCGTTGCATTCCTGCGTGTAGGGGATGTTGAGGATCGGCCTGGCGCGCGTCTTCAGCCACACCGGCTGGTCGTCGATCACCCAGTCCGCGACGTAGTCGTAGCCTTCCTCGGCGAGGATATCGGCGGTCTCCCAGGTCTCGGTGAGGCCCGGCCCGAGCCAGCCGCGCGGCCGCTTGCCGGTCACGCGCTCCAGCACCTCGGCGCTCTTGCGGATGTCGGCGCGCTCGTTCTCGACCTTCTGCATGTTGCGCTGGGTGTAGCCGTGGCCGACGAACTCCCATTTGCGCTGCACGCAGGCCTTCATCATTTCGGGGAAGGCCTCGACCGCGACGCCGTTGACGTTCATGACGCCGGGAATCTTGAAGTCGTCATAGACCTGTAGCAGCCGCCAGAAGCCGACGCGGTTGCCGTATTCGTGCCAGCACCAGTTCGGGATGTCGGGCATCGGCGAGCCGCCGGCCGGCGGGGTGAGCACCGTGCGCGGCATGGTTTGCGTCGGGTCCCACTCCTCGACATTGGTGACGGTCCACACCACCATGCGCGCCTTGTTCGGCAGCTTGAGCGGCTTGCGGTTGACGATCGGCGAATAGGCGATGCGGTCGTTCGGCAGCATGCCGACGGGCGGCTTGGCGTAGTGCACGGGCGTTTCCTTGCGCGTTTCGTTGCGGCAATGTTTGCAGGGTGAAGCGCTCTTGTACAGGGCATGAGAGACGGGGTTCGAAGCGATGAAAATGGTGCGCTTTACGCGCGATCCGCACGCGCCGCTCGACGGTGGCGTGTTCGATCTGCGCCGCGTCGGCAAGATCATCGGCGTTGGGCTGAACTACCGCGATCATGCCGCGGAGACCGGGCTGCCCTTGCCGAAGGAGCCGACCCTGTTCCTCAAGGCGACCAGCGCACTGTGCGGGCCGAACGACGACGTCGTCATCCCGCGCAGCTCCAAGGGCATCGACTGGGAGGTCGAACTCGGCGTCGTCATCGGCACGGTCGGCGTCTACATCGAAGAGCGCGACGCGCTCGATCACGTCGCCGGCTACATCCTCGGCATCGACTTTTCCGAGCGCGATTTCCAGTTCAACCGCGGCGGCCAGGGCTTCAAGGGCAAGAGCGCCGACACCTTCGCGCCGCTCGGGCCGCGGCTGGCGACGCGCGACGAAATTCCAGATCCGCAGGCGCTCGGCTTAAGGCTCAGCGTCAACGGCGTCGAACGCCAGAACGGCTCGACGCGCGACATGATCTTCTCCGTCGCGACGCTCGTTTCCTACATCAGCCGCTTCATGAGCTTGCAGCCGGGCGACGTCATTCTCACCGGCACGCCCGCCGGCGTCGGGCTCGGGGCGAAGCCGCCGGTCTATCTCAAGCCCGGCGACGTCGTGACCGCGTCGATCGACGGTCTGGGCGAGCAGCGGCATCTGGTTGTGGCGGACCGCTAGGTCAAGCCGCACGCGGGGGGAGGGCAAGAGCAGCCGCGGCCGCCCGTCACCCCCCCTACACGCGCGGGGAGGACACGCGCTCAGTAATCCCAGAACGCCGGCACCCAGCGGAACACGTCGCCGGCGGACGCCACGTGACCGACCGAAGGGAATGGCATGTGCGTGGCCACCATGAGTGAACCGCTTTCGGCCAGTTCCCGCATGAGACGGGTGCGGACCCGGGTCGCCTCCTCGGGGTCGTGTTCGAAGCCGTTGTGCCAGTCGGGGTGTTCGAAGCTGACCGGGAAGATGGCATCGCCAGCGAACATCAGCGCCTCACCGCGCGACTTCAGGCGGACGACGCTGTGTCCGGGCGTGTGGCCGCCGGTGCGGCTGACGACAACGCCGGGCGCCACCTGCTGCTCCGTGTCGAACAGGCGCAACTGGCTTTTGTACTCGCTCATGAACCGTTTGGCCGCTTTGCGGATCAGGTCCGTCATGTTCGGCGGCATCGCAGTGCGGGAGAAATCGGGCGCCTCCCAGAACTTGGCTTCGGCGGCCGACACGTGGATGCGCAGATCGGGACGCAGCCGCTCCTTCACCTCGTCGATGAGCAGCCCGCCGATGTGGTCGAAGTGCATGTGCGTCAGGATGATGTCGGTCGCCGACGCCAGATCGATGCCGGCGGCGCCGAGGCGCTGCACCAGTTGCCCGGTCTTCGGGAAGTTCGGGAATTGCTCGCCGATGCCGGTGTCGATGAGGATGGTCTGGTCGCCGCTGCGCACCATGACGGCGTTGAGCGCCCAATCGAACGTGTCCGGCAGGAACATGTCCTTGAGCCAGGCCGCCCGGGCGGGCGCTTCGACATTGGTGGCCATCGTCGCCGACGACAGCGAGAACACGCCGTCACTGACCACCAGCACGTCGATATCGCCGACCTGCAGCGCGTAGCGCGACGGAACCAATTCGTCGGGCATCGGGCCGGTGTGCAAGGTTTTCTCCAACGCCATGCTCGTGCTCATGCTCGCCTCCTGCTGACGGACTTGGCCGCCGTGATGATTGCTGTTGCTTCTCACGCACGAGCAAGATCGCGCCGCGGCCACGCCGGCAAAACTGTGCAGGCTGCTAGGTCGTGCCAGCCAAGAAGCAGAGAGACCTGCACTTTGATGCAGGTCCGCTGGCTGGCGTCCGTGTTCCAAAGCTGTCTATCGCGCGCCGCCGGCGGTATCTCGAGCGCGGTCGCTCCCCGCCCCACACGAGCGAAGCGAGTGGCGGGGAGGGGTCAGGGGTGGGGGCGAACTTGCTCCGCGCCGCGAAATCCCCCCACCCCGGATCGCAATCGTCATGCGATTGCGATCCGACCCTCCCCACCGCTGCGCGGGGGGAGGGTAAGAAGCTCAGCTTCCCTTCATTCCGTGCGCCTCGGGGAAGAAGTAATCCTGCCACGACAGCGGCTTCGCCTTGATGCGGCCGACGTGCGCCATGAAGTCGGCGAACTTCATCGTGTTTTCCGGCACCATGGTCCAGTGCACCTGCGCGCCGGAGACGATCTTCTCGGCGGTGTCGAGCGGCAGCTTCGATTTGGAATCCTCGATCCAGTAGCTCGCGGCCTTGCGCTTGTCGGCGTTGACGCGGTCGGTCGCCTCCTTCAGCGCTTCGATGAAGGCCTTGTACATCTTCGGGCTCTCGTCGCGGAACCGCTTCGAGGTCCAGATCGCGGTGAAGGTGTGCGGCCCACCGAGCACGTCGTACGAGTTCAGGACGGTGTGCACCTCCTTGTCGTCGAGCTGCATGAACTGGAACGGCGGCACGCTGAACGCCGCGGAAATCTGCGCGCCGCCCTTGAGCAGCGCGATGGTGGCGTCCGGCGGCGTCATCGAGATCGTCAGTGGGTCGAGCTTCTCGAAATTCTTGTCGCCCCATTGCTTTGCGGCCGCCATCTGCAAGGTCAGCGCCTGCACCGAGGTGCGCACCGCCGGCACGGCGATGCGATCGCTGTCCTTGAAGTCGGCGATGGTCTTGATCGCCGGGTTGCGCGCGTTGAGCAGGAACGGCTGCGACGACAGCGCCGAGATGCCGAGCACTTCCTGCGGTGTGCCGTTGGTGCGCGCCCACAACGTCAGCAGCCCCGGCACGCCGCCCGATCCGATGTCGACATTGCCCGAGATCAGAGCCTCGTTGACCGCGGTCGGGCCGTTGAACCGGAACCACGACACCTTGGGGTCGGCGATGCCGAGCGCCTTGGCGTGCTTCTCGATCAGCTGCTCGTGGTGCATCACGTTGAGTTGCAGGTAGCCCATCGAGAACTGCTGGGCGAGGCGGATTTCGTTGTCGGCGGCGAGCGCCGGTGCGGCGAGCGCCGCGGTCAGCGCGGCGCCGGCAAGCAGGCGCAAGAATCCCTTGATTTGCATCGTTTTCCTCCCGCGAAAGTCGTTATTTTTTGTTGATCGCGGGAGGAACGCTACTTGAGGCCGTCAGCCTTTGGCAACACGGCTGTACCAGTCGAGGATCCGCGCGCCGTTCCAGTGCAGCACGCCGTCGTGCCGGTTCACGTAGTCGTAGATCTGCTCGAGATATTTTATCCGGTGCGGCTGGCCGCTGATGTAGGGGTGGATGGCGATGGCACAGAACTTGGCGCGGTGTTCGCTCTCGGCGTAGAGCCGGTCGAACTGGTCGATCATCCGTTTCAGGAGATAGTCGCTCTCGTGATGCTGCACCAGCATCATCGGGATGTCGTTCATCTCGAGCGTGTAGGGAAGGGTGACCAGCGGCCCGTTGGCGGTGCGGATCGTCGTCGGCTCGTCGTCATAGACCCAGTCGCCGATGTATTTGACGCCGGCGGCGGTGAGCAGGTCCGGCGTCTCCAAAGTCTGCGTCAGGCCCGGTCCGAGCCAGCCGACCGGCCGCTTGCCAGTGAACTTCTCCATGATGTCCATCGAGCGCGCGATCATCGCCGTCTGGTCCTGCTCCTTGTGGATCGGCCCCTGCTCGTAGGCGTGGCCCATGAACTCCCAGCCGTCGTCGCGCGCCTGCGCCGCGACGCGCTCATAGTCCTCGCAGATGCGCGCATTGGCCGAGAGTGTCGGGCGGATGCCGAGCTTCTTGAACAGCTCGAAGAAGCGCCAGCAGCCCACCCGCATGCCGTATTCGTGGAACGCCCAGTGCACGACGTCCGGCTGCAGCGTGACGCCGGTCGGCGGCGCCAGCACCTGCCGCGCCATCGGCTTGCCGATGTCCCACACCTCGTAATTGACGATGGTCCAGAACACGATGCGCGCCTTGCCCGGCAGCTTCAGCGGCGGGCGGTCGACGATGGCGGAGAAGTCGGCGCGTTCGCGCGGGGTCATGGGAGTGGGCATAACGAAAGTCCTTGCGCTGTCGTCTTTCCCTCCCCCCGCGAAGCGGTGGGGAGGGTCGGCTTGCAATCGCTCGCGATTGCAAGCCGGGGTGGGGGGTGTTTGTGTCTCGGCACGAAGGCCCCCCACCCCTGACCCCTCCCCACCACTCGCAAGCTCGTGGGGGGAGGGGAGGTGAGAGGCCGGCGTCAGATGAGAAATTTTGTCACGCGCTCGCGGCCACGCGCAAGCCGACCAGCCGCTCCAGCGTCGCGGTGTCGTGCGCCAGTTCGTCCGAGGCCGCGCGGTGTGCCACCGCGCCGCGCTCGAGCACGATGGCCTCGCGCGTCAGTTCCAGCGCGATCTCGGTGTGCTGCTCGACCAGCACGATGGCGATCTTGCGGTCGGCGAGCAGCAGCGTGATCGCCTTGATCAGCTCCTCGACGATGACCGGCGCCAGCCCCTCGAACGGTTCGTCGAGCAGCAGCAGCGCCGGATTGGTCATCAGCGCGCGGGCGATCGCCAGCATCTGCTGCTCGCCGCCGGAGAGCTGGTTGCCCATGTTGCGGCGGCGCTCGGCAAGCCGCGGAAACATCGTGTAGATCGCCTCGATCGTCCAGTCGCCCGACCGCGCCGCCACGGTGAGGTTCTCTTCGACCGAGAGCGACGGGAAAATTTCGCGCTCCTGCGCCACCCAGCCGATGCCCGCGAGCGCGCGGCGGTTCGGCGATAGCCGCGATACGTCCTGCCCGCGCCACGTGACCTTGCCGGCGCGCATCTGCGTGTAGCCCATGATGGTCAAGAGCAGCGTCGACTTGCCGACGCCGTTGCGGCCGAGCACCGCGAGGCTGCCGTGCTCGGGAATGGCCAGCGACACGCCATGCAGCACCACGGCGTCGCCGTAGCCCGCCGTCACGCCCTCGAGTCTCAGAAGCGGCTCAGCCATGCTTGCGCGTCCCGAGATAGACCTCGCGCACGCCCGGATCGGCGGCGATCTCCTTCGGCGAGCCCTGCGTGAACACCGCGCCGCCGACCAGCACGATGATGTGCGTGGCGAAGCGGAACACGACGTGCATGTCGTGCTCGATGAACAGCAGCGTCAACTGGTCGGAGAGGCCCGCGACCACCTCGAAGATGTCGCCTGACTCCTCGGGCGGCACGCCGGCGGCCGGCTCGTCGAGCAGCAGCACCTTCGGCTTCGTCGCCAGCGCCAGCGCGATTTCCAGAAGCCGCTGGCGGCCGTAGGGCAGTTCGCGCGTCACCTGGTAGCAGCTGTCGGCAAGCTTGAGCTTGCGCAGGATCTCGTAGGCCTCGTCGATCGCCGCGCCATTCGCCGCCAGCGGCCGCCAGAAATTGCGCGAGATGCCTTCGCGCTCGGCGACGGCGAGCGTCACGGCTTCGAGCGGATTGAGGCCGGCGAACAGCGTGTTGATCTGGAAGGTGCGCGCCAGCCCGCGCTTGACGCGGGCCTGCGGCTCGACCGCGGTGATGTCTTCCTCGCCGAGCAGGATCTGCCCGGCGTCGGGCGTGAGCATGCCGGTGACGAGATTGATGAGCGTGGTCTTGCCGGCGCCGTTCGGGCCGATCAGCGCATAGCGCGCGCCGGCCGGCAGGTCGAGCGTGATGTCGCGCGACACCGGCAGGGAGCCGAAGCTCTTCGACAGGCCGCGCATCGACAACGCGGTCATGGCTTCCTCCAGCGCGACCACAGCACCGACAGGCCGCCGAGGATGCCGTTCGGCAGGATCATCACCACGGTTATGAGCAGCACGCCGATCCAGAAATACCAGTATTGCGGCGCCACGCCGGAGAGCTGGTCGCGCGCGACCATGAAGATGATCGAGCCGATCAGCCCGCCATAGAGCCGCCCGGCGCCGCCGAGGACCAGCATCACCAGCACGTCGGCGGAGCGCTGGAAGCCGATCGATTCGAGCGCCACGGTCTGCGTCGTCTGGGCGATCACCGCGCCGGCTATACCGGCCATACCGGCTGCAATCGTATAGACGGTGCGGATATGGGCGCGGCTCTCCGCCCCGATCGCCGGCATGCGCGTGAAGTTCTCGCGGATGCCGCGCAGCGCCAGCCCGAACGGCGAGTTCACCAGCCGCCGCGCGGCGAGGAACATCACAAAAAGCACGGCGAGCGAATAGGCGTAGGCGGTCTTGCCGTAGAGATCGAAATTGAACACGCCGAAAATCGGCCAGATTGCGATGCCTTGCAGCCCGTCCGAGCCGCCGGTCAGCCAGTGCGCGCGGTTCGCGGCCTCCGCGAGCAAGAGGCCGAGGCCGAGCGTGATCATGATCAGGGTGAGATGGCGGAAGCGGGCGACGATGAAGCTCGAGGCCCAGCCGACCAGCGCCGCCAGCAGTCCCGCGACGATCAGGCCGGAGAATACGTCGCCCCAGACGAATTTCGAGAAGATGCCGGCGGTGTAGGCGCCGATGCCGAAGAAGGCCGCGTGGCCGAGCGAGACGACGCCGGCGTAGCCGAGGATCAGATCGAGCGAAAGCGCGAACAGCGCGGCGACGGCGATCTGGCTCGCCAGCGACAAATAGTCGGGGAACAGCACGTAGGGCGTCAGCGTCGCCAGCCAGAACACGATCTCCAGCGGATGCCAGCGCCCCTGGCGTTGCAGGTATTGCTGCGGGGTGACCGAAGCGGAGATGCTCATGTCACCGCTTCCCGAACAGGCCGGCCGGGCGCCACATCAGCACCAGCACCATGACGAGGTAGATCATGAAGGCGCCGAGCTCCGGCGCGTAATATTTGCCGGCGATGTCGGAGACGCCGATCAGGCACGCGGCCGCGAACGAGCCGGCGATCGAACCGAGGCCGCCGACCGAGACGATGATCAGCACGTAGACGAGATAGGTGAAGGCGAAATTCGGATCGAGGCCGACGATGTCGATGGCCAGCGCGCCGCCGAGCCCCGCCAGCCCCGAGCCGAGCGCGAAGGTGACGGCGAAGGTGCGGTCGACGTCGATGCCCAAACCGCGCGCCATGCGCTGGTTGTCGACCGCCGCGCGCACCTGCGCGCCGAAGCGCGTGTAGTCGAGCGCGGCGACCAGCGCAAAGGTGACGATGAGTGCGACGGCGATCAGGAACAGCCGGTACTTGCCGAACGCCAGCCCCATGACGCCGACGGCGCCGCGCAGGAAGGCGGGTGTCTCGATCGGCTGTTGCAGCGTGCCGAAGATGTAAGCCGCGACCGCGACCGAGATGAAGGCGATGCCGATGGTCAGCAGCACCTGGTCGAGGTCGCTCGAACGGTAGAGATGGCGGTAGAGAATGCGCTCGAGCACCACGCTCGCCGCCGCGGCGGCGACGAAGGCCGCCGGTAGCGTCGCCAAAAACGGCCAGTTGAAGTCGTGCATCAAGGTGACGGTGACGTAGCCGCCGAGCATGGCGAAGGCGCAGTGCGCCAGGTTGACGAAGTTCATCAGCCCGAGCGTCACCGACAGGCCGACCGACAGCACGAACAGCAGCATGCCGTAGGCCAGGCCGTCGAACAGGACACCGAAGACGGGAGGCAGCATCGAAACCTGCGATCCTCTAAACAGCGCTCGTTGTAACCGGAAGCCGGCCCGCAAGCGAGAGCGAGCTCCCTCTCCCCACTGGGGAGAGGGTTGGGGTGAGGGGGCTACTGAGTCACTAACGCTGTAACCCCTCACCCGCCCGTCTTCGCTGCGCTACGACGGGCGACCTCTCCCTATGGGAGAGGTGAAGCGGTGCATGCGGCGGCGTGAGTGGCACAAGCACCGGACGCGGCAATGGGGCGACCACGTTAGTCGCCCCATCCGATTGCGGGTAACGGTCTGGAGCGCGCACCTTACTTATGCGTCGGGTCCTTCACGTCCTTGACCGTGTCGAACTCGACATTGACGATGTGGCCGCCGACCTTCTCGACCTTGCGGATGTAGACGTTCTGCACGATGTCGCGGGTCGCCGGGTCGATCGAGATCGGCCCGCGCGGGCTTTCCCACTTCATGCCCTTCGCCGCCGCGAGCAGCGCGTCGCCGTCGGTCGAGCCCTTGGTCTTCTTCAGCGCCTCGTAGATCAGGTGCATGCCGTCATAGCCGCCGACGGCGAAGAAGTCCGGGTTGCGCTTGAACTCGGCGTTGAACGCCTTGACGAAGTCGGCGTTCATCTTGGATTTGTGGTTGAAGTCGTAGTGCCAGGCCGACAGGCGGCCGAGCGAGAGGTCGCCGAGCGCCTTGACAGCGGTCTCGTCCACCGCTTCGCCGGTCGAGAAGATCTTGATCTTCTTCGGATCCATGCCGCGCTCGACGAAGGCCTTGCCGATGGCGGCCGGCTGCGCGCCGCCCGGCACGAACAGGAACACCGATTCCGGGTTCAGGTCCTTGGCGCGCTGCACGAAGGACGAGAAGTCCGGGCTGGCGATCGGCATGCGCACCGAGCCGACGATCTCGCCGCCGGCGTCCTTGAACGCCTTCTGGAAGCCCTTCTCGGCGTCGATGCCCGGGCCGAAGTCGGACACCATCGTGTAGGCCTTCTTGACGCCGCCTTTGGTCGCGGCCCAGTGGCCGAGCGTCTCGGCGATCTGCGGTAGCGTCAGCGACACGCGCACGATGTAGGGCGACTTCTCGGTGACGATCGAGGTGGCCGCGTTCATGTCGACCATCAGCTTCTTCGCCTCGGTGGCGATGCCGGCCGCGCCGAGCGCCTCCGGCGTCAGCGTGAAGCCGGCGAGGATGTCGACCTTGTCGCGCACCACGAGTTCCTGCGCGAGGCGCTTGGCGACGTCCGGGTTCGGGCCGCCGGTGTCCTTGCGGATGATCTCGATGGTCTTGCCGGCGACCTTGTCGCCGTGCTGCTTCATGTAGAGCTTGATGCCGTTGTCGATCTGCGCCGCGGTGTCGGCGAACTGGCCCGAAAAGGCGGCGATGACGCCGATCTTGACCGTGCCCTGCGCGCTGGCCGCGGTCGACAGTCCGGCGGCCGCCAGCATGGCGAGGCCGGTCAACAGGATGCGCTTCATGATTGGTCCCTCCCGAATAGACGTTTCTTGAATTCCTTGGGGGACAGAATGCATGAGGACGGGAATAAAGAAAAGCGCCGCGAATGGCCCTTCGCGGCGCGGCATGGCGTCTCGGGGCCCTCCCGGGCCCCTGATGGTTGGGCATCCCACTGTTTGGGGGCTTGTCATGGCCGGGCTTGTCCCGGCCGTCCCGCTCAGGCGGGCACAGCGCCCTCCTAAGCGAGGTCGCCGGGACGAGCCCGGCGAAGACAGGTTGATCCCCTCACACCAGCGACACGGTGGCCTTCTCGTACTGGCCGGCGCCCATGGCGCCCTCGTCGAACATGCCGTGCGCCGCGATCCACTCGAACGACTCCTCGTAGACCTCCTTGGTGTAGGGCTCGAACACCAGCCGCTCGCCGGGGCCCCAGCGCCGCGTGTCCATCTTCGCGTGGAAGCGGTCGGGGAACTCGTTCTTGTAATAGTGCGTGTAGAGCTCGGGGCGCAGGTCGAGGTCGCGTTGCGCCTTGCGCAGCGCGCGGAAGAACTTGCGCAGGTCCTCCGGATCGGGATCGCCGTGGATCATGGTGCCGATCATGAAGGTACAGTCGATCACCTTGCGGTAGCCGAGCTGCTCGGCGAAGTAGTACGGCCCGCCGAACAGATGCACCGCCGGCGCCGTGCCCTCGAACAGCTTCTCCATGCGCGCGAACAGCATGCCGTCGGAATAGACGAGGTTGATCTCCTCGGGCTTGAGGTACTGCTCCAGCGCCTGCACCGTCGAGTAATGGCTGCCCGACTGGTAGCCGACCGACACCGGCACGCCGGCGAGCTGCGACGGGTCCTTGATCGGCGAATCCGGCGCGACGAAGATGCCCGCTGGCGCCACCGAATAGACGTCCGAATACATCTTGCCGTGGCCGTTACTGGCGGCGACGTTCACCGTCCAGTGGCAGGCGCAGGAGACGTTCGACTTACGGCCTTCCTCGAACGACTGGTAGGCGCCGACTTTGTCGCCCTTGTCGTGGATCTTGCCGCCGGTCGAGCGCATCAGCTCGCGGAATTCGTAGTCGAGGCCTTCCTGGCGGAAGTAGCCTTTTTCCTCGGCGATCCATTCCTGCAGGCGGAAGTGCGCTTCGATGATGAACTTGGACATTGGCTTTCTCCCTTTCGTTGTCGTCGTTTTCTCCTCCGTCACCCTGAGGTGCTCGCGCGAAGCGCGAGCCTCGAAGGGCGACGGGCAACTCAGCAGCAGCTATGCCCCTCTTCGGGGGCTTGATGTGAATGCCCGCGTTCGGCGACGCGCCGGGCGCGGATCATTTTGACGTGGTCGTCCATCAGCGCGCGCGCGGCGGCCGCGTCGCGCAGCTCGATGAGATCGGCGAGCTTCGTGTGAATTTCGAGGATGTGCCGCGCCAAGGCCGGCGTCGCGGTGGCGTTGCGGCGCGGCCAAGACACGTGCTCGAGCGAGATCAACTGCACGACCAGGACGCGGTTGTGCGAGGCCTCGGCGACGGCGAGATGGAAATCGCGCGACAGGGCGGTGAAGGCGTCGAGGTCGCCGATGACGTTCTCCGCCTGCTTCAGCAGCATGCGCAGCCGCGCGACGTCCTCGGCCGTCGCGTTCTCGGCGGCAAGCTCGGCGCCGAGCGTCTCGATCGCGCGCTGCGCGTCCATGATCTCGGCGGCGGAGACTCCGGTGAGGTCGAGCTGCACGGCCAGCGCCTCGGCGAACAGGCGCGGATTGCCGTGCGCGATGCGCGCGCCGCCGCCTTTGCCCATGCGGATCTCGACAATGCCGAGCGCCTCGAGCGTGCGCAGCGCGTCGCGCGCGACGATGCGGCTGCAGCCGAACTGCGCCGCGAGGTCCTTCTCGGTGCCGAGGAAGTCGCCGGGCTTGAGCTGCTTGGCGAAGAGGGCGTCGCGGACGTGGCTGACGATGCGCGCCGACAGCGAGGACGAGCGGCCGGCAAACATGATGCGCGCGGTCAGGTCACCGCTCATCGTCACCGGGGGCCGGACGCTCGCAGGCGGCATCGCCGAAAGTCCTCGTGAGGCGGCCAGTATGGGGCGGGCGTGAAGGATAGTAAAGATAGTATCTTTTGCTGTCAAATTTGACTGCAGTACAATGGTATTGCTACTTTAGCGAGTATGCGTCGGCGATTGGTTCTCTATGCATTGATAAGGCTGATCTTGTGGTCCGGCGCGGTCGGTATCGCTTTGTTCCCGACGGTCCAGGTCACGGGCCTTTATACAATTCTCCACTCAATGGCGTTATTCGCGCCGATCAATAAAATCGGCCATTTGAGAGATCTGTTCTTCTTGGTCGTCCCGGCTTCGGCCGTGTCATTGTCAACTACAATTGATTATCTGTGCGCCAAGCACGAAACGGACAGCGCTCTCGGCGCGCTGATCGCCTTGATTTTGAATTTTCTTGTTCTGGTATCCGGATTTGTCGGCTTCTTGGTGCTCCCGGGCAATACTGTTGTTCCCGGCGACACGATTTCACTGTACTCTGAAGCGATCGTCGTTGGACTGGTCGTGAGCCTATCTACAGAGCTCTGGCTCTCCGGAGCGGCTGAGAAGCACAGGGAACAGGAACGCAAGGCTCAAGTTGCTGACCGGCTTGAACTCGTCGATTTGCGTGCCCAGATAGCGAAGCTGAAATACAAACCCAAGAAATCGAAGAAAGAAGCAGTCCGGAGCTAAGATCATGGCATTACAAGCGATTACCTATGCTGAAGTGGCGCTCGCTGTTATCGCCGTTGGTTTCTTTTTGCTCAAATCTTTTGGCTCCCCGAAGGTCAAGCGGGTCATTCGGCAGATTTCGGCTCATATACACGTCTAATTGCAAGGCCGGGCAGCGAAGCGTGATTTGATGCGCCGCGGTGGCACATCGCTTCGCCCGCGCCTCAGGAGGACGGGGGACGCCTTCGCCGTCCTCGAACACCCCCCTTTCCCAATCGCGCATTGCCGCCGTTCGCTCGTTCGCGCACGGTCGCGCGCATGAATTCGCTTCTCCTCATCGCCGCCATCTTCCTGCTCGCGGGATTCGTCAAAGGCGTGATCGGCATGGGGCTACCGACTGTCGCCGTCGGCGTGCTCGGCCTGATGATGCCGCCGTCGCAGGCGGCCGCCGTGTTGATCTTGCCGTCGCTCGTCACCAACATCTGGCAGGGGCTCGCCGGCGGCCACTTCCGCGACGTCGCGCGGCGGCTGTGGCCGATGCTTGCCGGCATCTGCGTCGGAACCTGGATCGGCGCCGTCTATCTGCCGAGCGCGCAGGGCGGCGAGGCGACCATCTGGCTCGGCCTCGCGCTCGTCGTCTATGCCGGCTTCGGCCTCTGCAACATCCACCTGCACACGCCGCAGCGGCACGAAGGCTGGATCGGCGCCATCATCGGTGTCCTGACCGGCATGATCAGTCTCGCCACCGCGGTGTTCGCCATTCCGGGCGTGCCCTACATCCAGTCGCTCGGCTTCGACCGCGATCGTCTCGTGCAGGCACTCGGTCTCTCTTTCACCACGTCGTCGATCGCGCTCGCCGCGGCGCTGTCCCACTCCGGCGAGATGAACGCGGGCGTCGCGCTGCCCACGTCGGCCGCGCTGGTCACGTCCCTGATCGGTATGGTCATCGGCCAGAAGGTGCGCGGCCTCGCCTCGCCGAAAACATTCCGGCTATGCTTTTTCATCGGCCTGCTCGCGCTCGGCGCGCATCTGGCGCTGCACGGGCTTCTATGATCGGATTGGCCGCCTTCGAAACGGAGCGGCCATGAAGATCGTCGATCTCACCCACGTCATGAACGTGCACACGCCCGGCTGGGTCGGCTACGCCGGCAACAAGATGTACTACGCGCAGAATCTCCAGACGGTGCGCATCGTCGCGCAACGGATCGACACCGCGCTGCACGTGGGCACGCATTTCGACGGCGCCATGCACGCGACCGATAATCCGACCGGCGACATGGCGCATCTGCCGATGGACTACCTGGTCAACCGCGGCGTCGTCGTCGACATCTCGAAGCACATGCACGACTGGGCGGTGATCACGCCGGAGATCATCGAGTCGGCCGGCGCCGACATCCGCGAGGGCGACATCCTCATTCTGCACACCGGCTGGCACCGTCACTACGAGGGCCAGAAGCAGCAGGATCTGGTGAAGTACTTCTGCTACCACCCGGGCCCGAGCCTCGAGACGCTTCAGTGGATGCTGAAGAAGAAGATCAAATGGTGGGGCATGGACACCGGCTCCTGCGACCACGCCATGAACACCTCGATCCGCGCTATGAGGCCCGACCTCGCGGAGGAGTTCACGAAGAAGCACGGCAAGACGCCGGGCGAGTTCTTCGGCACGTTCGAATACACGCACAAGCGCTCGGGCCGGAAGGTCTCGGCCGACGTGTTCCCGTTCCACAACTGGGCCTTCCAGGAAGGCCTGTTGCACGCCGAGAACATCGGCGGCGATATCGAACTGATGCTGAACAAGCGCTGCCTGATCGGCGCCTTCCCGTGGCGCTACGAAGGCCTCGAAGGCTGCCCGTGCCGCATCGTCTGCTTCCTCGATGCCGGCGAGAATGTCGAAGCGGTCGGCGACGCCGCGAAAGCGATCCTGCAAAGCCGGTGAGGGGAGATAGCGCAATGTTCAAGGTCGGCGACGCCACCGTTCAACGCATCGAGGAGACGGCGCTTCCCACCTATCCGGTGAAGCAGCTGTTTCCGCAGCTCACCGACGCCCAGCTCGAGGCGTACATGCCGTGGCTGGCGCCGCACCACTACGACCCGAAGAGCGGCTGCGCCATCCTCAGCGTGCATTCGTGGCTGCTGAAGGTCGGCGGCAAGACCATCCTGATCGATTCCTGCTGCGGCAATCAGAAGAACAAGCCCGGCCGGCCGTTCTGGCACATGCTCAACGAGCCGTATCTGGCGCGGCTCGCCGCCGCCGGCGTCAGGCCGGAGGACGTCGACGTGGTCATGTGCACGCACCTGCACCACGATCATGTCGGCTGGAATACGGTCAACCGCGACGGCAAATGGGTGCCGACCTTCCCCAACGCGCGTTACGTCTTCTCCAAGCCGGACGTCGATTATTTCTCGAAGATCGACGCCGATCCGAAGGAGGGCCCGGCCGAGCTCGGCACCTTCCGCGAATGCGTCGTGCCGATCCTCGAATACGGCAAGGCCGATCTCGTCTCCGGCGGCGCGCACCGGCTCAACGACTTCATCGAGATCGACGGCGCGCCCGGCCATTCGCCGGGCCACGTCTTCTTCAAGCTCGAGAGCAAGGGTGAGCGCGCCGCGTTCATCGGCGACGTCTGGCATCACCTGCTGCAGGTGCTTCACCCCGACTGGAATTTCACCAAGAACTCGGACGCCGCGCAGGCGGTGGTGTCGCGCCGCAAGGTGCTCGACCATTGCGCCGCGACCGGCGCGCTGGTGTTCCCCGGCCATGTCGGCTTGCCGTTCGCGGGCCGCATCGAGAAGACGGCGGGCGGCTACAAGCCGCACTTCCATCCGTGATCAGCGCTTTATCAGCGCCTTCAGCCGTTGCGGCGTGACGGGAAGCTGCGTCACCGCGCCGGGCCGTTGCAGCGCGTCGTCGATGGCCGACGCGATCGCGGCGCCGACCGGATTGGCGCCGCCTTCGCCGGCGCCTTTTAGGCCCAGCGTGTTGAGCGGGCTCGGCGCGTCCTCGGTGACGAGGAGGAGCGGGGCCGGCACCTCGCGCGCCGTCGGCATCAGGTAGTCGGCGAAGGTCACCGACAGCGGCTCGCCGGCCTCGTCGTAGAGGAACTCCTCGTACAGCGCGCCGCCGATGCCCTGCGCCAGCCCGCCGGCGAGTTGGCCTTCCACCAGCCTCGGGTTCACCGCGCGGCCGATGTCATAGGCGATGGCGTATTTCTCGATCGCGACGCCGCCGGTCTCGGCATCGACGCGCAACGCCACGACGTGCACGCCGTAAGGGTAGACCATGTGGCTCGATTCGAACGTGTCCTCCGCTGTCAGTCCCGCAAGCGCGGTGAGCGGCATCGACGCGCCGTCCGATGCGACGATGTTACCGTCGGCGATATCGAGCCGCTCGGCCGAGGTCTGCATCAGTTCGGCCGCGGCCTTCAGCGCGGCCGCGCGCAGTCTCACCGCCGCCATGCGCGTCGCCTCGCCGCACATCACCGTCACTCTGGAGGCAAACGCGCCCATACCGCGGGCGATGCGGTCGGTGTGGCCGTGCACGACGTCGATGGTGTCGTAGCGCGCGCCCAAGGTCTCGGCGCAAATCTGCGCCACCACGGTCTCGATCCCCTGGCCGACCGAGGCGTTGCCGGTGACGACCTCGACGCCGTCCTTCGTGATCTCGATGCGTACCGTATCGAACGGCCCGAGCCCGCTCTTCTCGACGAACATGGCGACGCCGGCGCCCACACGCTCGCCTCTGGCGCGGCGTGCCTTCATGTCCGCCTGCAGCGCGTCCCAGTTGGCGAGCTTGAGCGCCTTGTCGAGCAGCAGCGCGTAGTCGCCGCTATCGTAGACGATGTGCGTGCCGAGCGTGTCGAGCCTCGCGTCGTAGGGCATCGCACTTTTGGGCAACAGGTTGCGGCGGCGTACCTCGACCCGGTCGAGCCCGCATTGTGCGGCGATGGCGTCCATCAGCCGCTCGCGCGCGAAGGACGACTCGTAGCGGCCCGGCGCGCGATACGTGCCGCACGGCGTCTTGTTGGTGAGGCGGATGTGGCCGGTGGCGCGGTAGGCCGGCACGCGGTAGGGCCCGGGCAGCATCGCCGCGGCGAGATCGGGCACGGTCGCGGCATGCGTGCGCATGTAGGCGCCGTTGTCGTGAAAGAACTCGTCGTCGATGGCCAGGATGCGGCCGTCGCGGTCGACCGCCGCGCGGATATGGTGCCGCTGCTGGCGCGAATGGTTGGCGGCGATCAGATGCTCGCGCCGGTCCTCGATCCACTTGATCGGCCGCTTGAACGCAAGCGCCGCCGCGCAGACCGCGACGTCCTCGGGGTAGATCTCGCCGCGGATGCCAAAGCCGCCGCCGACATGGCCCTCGTGCAGGTGCATCGTTTCCGGCGCGCGGCCGAGCATCCGCGCCAGCGAGTCGCGGTTCCAGTGCAGCACCTTGGCGGCGCCGTGCATCTCCAGCAGGTCGCGGGCCGCGTCGTAGGTGGCGATGGCGCCGCGCGTCTCCAGCGGCACGCCGGAATGGCGGCCGACGGCAAGCTCCAGCGACACGACCGCGTGGGCTTTCGCGAAGGCGGCCTCGACGTCGCCGTAACCCTTGCGGATGATCTCGGTCTCGGTCGAGCGGCCGTCCGCGAACATGCCGGGCGCGTCCGCCGCGTTGAGAATGGGATCGCGCGGCGCGATGTCGAGCGTGACCAGCTCGGCCGCGTCCTCGGCGATATAGGCGTCGTCGGCGAAAACCAGCGTCACCGGCTCGCCGACATAGCGCACGACGCCCTCGGCGAGGATCGGCTGCTGATACGGTTCCAGCGATTTCAGACCGGTGAGGCGGAACGGGATGCGCGGGATGTGCGCGACGTCTTCATGCGTCCACACCGCGTGCACGCCGGGCAGAGCGAGCGCGGCGGAAGCGTCGATGCGCCTGATCTCGCCGTGCGCGACGGGCGAGCGCACCACCCGCATGGTCCACTGGCCGGGGAAGTTGATGTCGGCGGCGAAGCGCCCGCGTCCGGTGACCAGCGGCGGGTCCTCGCGTCGCGGCAGCGAGCGGCCGATGACTTTCGCCGATGTCACTTCCGCATCTCTTTGGCCGCGGCGCGCACGGCCTTGACGATGTTCTGATAGCCGGTGCAGCGGCACAGGTTCGACGACAGCACGTCGACCAGGTCTTCATCGCTGATGTCGGGCTCGCGCTCGAGTACGCCGACCGCGAGCATCAAAAATCCCGGCGTGCAGAAGCCGCATTGCAGCCCGTGGTGGTCGATGAAGGCCTGCTGCATCGGGTGCAGCCTGTCGCCGTCCGCCAGCCCCTCGACCGTGCGGATTGTCTTGCCGTCCGCCTGCGCGGCGAAC
This sequence comes from Pseudolabrys sp., assembly GCA_035571935.1. Classification (GTDB taxonomy): domain Bacteria; phylum Pseudomonadota; class Alphaproteobacteria; order Rhizobiales; family Xanthobacteraceae; genus Pseudolabrys. Next base: position 2,321 of record DATNBL010000026.1, on the reverse strand, counting down.
ATCAGGCACGAGCGCACCGGCGCGCCGTCGACGATGACGGTGCAGGCGCCGCAGACGCCGTGCTCGCAGCCGATATGCGTGCCGGTCTGGCCGCAGTCCTCGCGAATGGCGTCGACGAGCGTGCGCCGCGCCTCGACCGCGATCGCGTGCGCGCGGCCGTTGATGGTCAGGGTGATGGAGGTTTTGTCGGTCATGCGGCTTGCCCTTTGGCGCGCAGCGCGGCGCGCACGCGCTGCGGTGTCGCCGGCATCTCGTCGATGACGACGTCGAACGGCGCCAGCGCGTCGTTGATGGCGTTGATCACCGCGGCCGGCGCGCCGATGCCACCGCCTTCGCCGAGGCCCTTGGCCTTGGTGATCGACTCGGTGCTTAGCGTTTCCTTGTGGTGCAGCTCGATCGCGGGAATCTCGCGCGCCGTCGGCGTCATGTAGTCGGCGAGGGTGGCGGTGAGCGGCGCACCGTTCTCGTCGTAGATGATCTCTTCATAGAGCGCGTTGCCGATGCCCTGCGCGACGCCGCCATGCACCTGTCCGTCGGCGATCATCGGATTGATGATGCGGCCGGCATCCTCGGCGACGAGATAACGCGTCACCGTCGTGCGGCCGGTGTCGACGTCGACCTCGACTTCGGCGACGTGGCAGGCATTGGAGAAGGTGCCCGGCGGATCGTACGTGCCGGTCTCGGTCAGGCCCGGCTCGATCTCGCCCTTGAAGCGGTGCGTCTGCGTGTAGGCCTCTCGGGCCAGCGCCGCGATCGTGACGCTGCGATCGGTGCCGGCAACCCTGGCCGCGCCGTCTTCGATCACGATGTCGTCCTCTGCCGCTTCGAGCACATGACTGGCGAGCTTGAGCAGCTTGGCGCGCACCTTCCGCGCCGCGATCAGCGTGGCGCCGCCCGAAATGACCAGCGAGCGGCTGGCGAAGGTGCCCCAGCCGTAAGGCGAGCGGTCGGTGTCGCCGTGCACCACCTTGATGACGTCGGGCGTGACACCGAGCTCGTCGGCGATGATCTGCGCGAGCGTCGTGCGCAGACCCTGGCCGTGCGGCGACGCGCCGATGCGCGCCTCGACGAAGCCGGACGGATCGACGGTGAGGATGACCGTCTCCCAGCCGGGCGTGATCGCCATGCCGCGCGCGGCAAAGGCGGGACTGCCATAGCCGGTGCGCTCGGAGAAGGTGGCGAAGCCGATACCGAGATATTTGCCCTTGGCGCGCGCGGCGCTCTGCCGCTTGCGGAACGCCGGCAGGCCGATGGCCGCAACCGCCATTTCCAAGGTCTCTTTATACGAGCCCTCGTCGAACTTGAGACCGGCGGCCGACGTGTAGGGGAATTTGTCGATCAGGTTGCGGCGGCGAATGTCGACCGGCTCGATGCCGAATGCGTGCGCCGCCTTGTCCATCAATCGCTCGAGCGTGAAGGTGATGATCGGCCGCGACACGCCGCGATAGGGCGCCATCGTGCAGGTGTTGGTGACGACGCCCCGCGCGCGGCAATCATAGGCGCGAAAATCGTACGGCCCCGGCATTTCCGCCATCGCCATCAGCGGCTCGACGCCGCAGGTGGTGGGGAAGCACGAATAGGCGCCGACATTGGAGACGACGTCGCCTTTGAGCGCCAGCAGTTTGCCGTGCGCGTCGAACGCGCCGTGCAAAGCGATGTACTGGTCGCGCGAATGGAACGAGGCGATCAGGTTCTCGCGGCGGTCCTCAGTCCAGGCGACGGAGCTCTTGAGCTTCCGCGCCAGCCACACCAGCACGACATATTCGCTGGCGAGCGACATCTTTTGCCCGAAGCCGCCGCCGACGTCGGGCGCGATCACGCGCAGATCGGCCTCGGGCATGCCGAGCACGTCGGCGATGGCCGTGCGCGTCAGGTGCGGCATCTGCGTGGTGCAGGTCAGGGTGACCCGGCCGGTCGACGCGTCGAAGGCGGCGTGCGCGGCGCGCGGCTCCATCGGCGTGGCGTTCTGCCGGCGCGAGCGCGCCTCGACGGTGACGATCCTGGCGGCGCTCGCCCACACCTCGTCGAATCCCGGCGTCTGGATGCGGCCTTCGAGGATGACGTTGCCGGGCACGCCGGCATGGATCTGCCGCGCGCCATGCTCGAGCGCCTCGCGCGCGTCGACGATCGGCGTTTCGTCGCCGATGACGAGCTCGATCTCGTCGGCGATGTCCTCGGCTTCTTCTTCGGAGGAAGCGACGACCGCCGCGACCGGCTCGCCGACGAAGCGCACCTCGCCCTCGGCTAGGATCGGCTGACCGAGCGGCTTGTACGCGAACTTGTGCAGCATCGGCAGGATCGGCTTCACACCCGTCAAATCG
>DATNBL010000025.1:0-64692 GCA_035571935.1 Pseudolabrys sp. | reverse complement strand
CCTCTCGGCGCGCCACAGCGGTGTCGTTGCACGGCGTACGGGCCACGCTTCCGGTACGTGGACCAGCCACGCCCGTCAGCCAGCTCCTGGCGCCGGGTCTTAGTGCCCGGGAGTGGAGCCCCGTCGCCGCCCGGGGGCGGGAGATGCGTTTTTCCCTCGCCCGCGGGCACCGCATCCGTTCCCGTCAATCGAGACGCCTCGCGACGACGCCCCCGGCCGGACCGGACGAGAGGATCATAGGCATATATCCTAGGAACGGTCAACACTCCTAATACAAAAGATTTTGTGCTGCGGTGCGGCAGACCTCGTGTCGCTTACCCCGGAAAGAGAAGAGATCAAGACCGCTCCCGCACTTGCCTTCGCAGCGCCTTCAATTCCTCGAACCGCGCGGTGACGTCGCGCATAACGGCGGCAAGACCGGCGATGGCGCCGGCGGCGTCGCGCAGCGGCGTGATCGTGAACTCGACCGAAATCGTCGCGCCATCCTTGCGTTGCGCCGGAACCGACAAGGTGTCGCCGCCCGAATAGCGGCTGGTGCCGGTCGCCATCGTGTGGCCCCAGCCGCCCCAATGCCGCGCGCGCAACCGCTCCGGAATGATGATGTCGAGCGACTGCCCGACCGCTTCGCCGGCACTGAAACCGAAGATGCGCGCGGCGCCGGCGTTCCAGAAGCGAATGACGCCGTCGCGGTCGCAGCCGACAACCGCGTCGGCCTCGCCGGTCACGATCGCCCGCGCGATGTCGTCTTCCGTCACGTCAGGCACTCGCCCGCGCCGGACGCCGCCGCGGCGCCTCGATCTCCAGAAGATTGCGCAGCGCGTGCCGCGGCTTCACCAGGTCGCCGAGCGAGTATTCGTCGAGCACGTCCATGAAGGCGGCGGTGGCGCGGCCGAGCGCGCGCTTGAGCAGGCACGATGGGCGGATGGCGCAGGCGGCGTCGGCCGGGCTCATGCACGGCACCAGCGCCATGTCCTGCTCGGTGTTGCGCACCACATCGCCGAGATTGATGTCGGCGGCCGGCCGCGCCAGACGCAGGCCGCCGGTGCGGCCGCGCACCGTCTCGACATAGCCGGCGACGCCCAGTTGATGCGCCACCTTCATCATGTGGTTGCGCGAGACGTCGTAGCTCTCGGCGACTTCGGCGATGGTGGCCAGCCCGTCGTCCTTGACCGCGAGATACATCAACAGGCGCAGCGCGTAATCGGTGTAGACGGTCAGACGCATGGCGGCGGGTCTCCGCAGGGGTTGAATAAGATGTATTCTGGATATTGCTTTTTGGCAATGCCGCAAATAAGATGTATGGACTATACATCTTATAGGAGGGCCGCGATGTCTGGCTCCACCTCGTTCGTCGGCACGCTCGCGCGCGTCTTCCTGTTCCCCGGCGATCTCGCCTGCGGCGCCATGGGCCTCGACAGTGGCGACAAGCGCGAGCTCGTGCGCATGCTGGTGAATTCGCTGGTGTGGATCGTGCTCGGCATGCTGGCGGCCGTGGTGATCACGTGAGCGATGTGGCAACGGAGAGCCCGGCGCTGCCGACCGAGGACGAGATCGGCCGCCTGGTCGATGCCTTCTATGTGAAGGTGCGGGCCGACGCCGCGCTCGGCCCGGTGTTCGAGCGCGCGATTTCCGACTGGGGACCGCATCTCGAGACCATGCGCAAGTTCTGGTCGTCGGTGATGCTCACCAGTGGCCGCTACAAGGGCAATCCGGTCGCCGTGCACCAGCGCATCCAGGGCATCGACATCGCGCTGTTCGACCGCTGGCTCGCTTTGTTCGACGAGACCTGCCGCGAGATGTTCGACGCGGACTTGACCGCGGTGTTCAACGACAAAGCGGCACGCATCGCGGAGAGTCTGAAGCTGGCGCTGTTCTACCGGCCCGACCGCCCCTGGCCGCCGCGGATCGTGGCGGCGTGAGCTCTCTTATCCCTCCCCCGCTTGCAGGGGAGGGCGGCGAGCACAAGCGAGCCGGGTGGGGGCATTCTCAATTTCGGCGTGGCCCCACCCGTCTCCGCGCTACGCGCGGAGCCACCCTCCCCTTTCAGGGGAGGGATTAAGAGCGTCACCCGCCGCGCTTCTCGTCCGGCTGCGCCAGGATCAGCGCCCAGTACACCTTGTACTTCGAGCGCGGCGTGTAGACCGCCGCGATGCCCATGCGCGTCGCGGCCTTGAGCAGCATGTTGGCGCGGTGCGGCGGCGAATCGCGCCAGCCGGAGAACGCTTCCGCCAGAGTGTGATAGCCGGCGCTGATGTTCTCGGCCGCCTCTTTCGCATCGTAGCCGGACTGCTTCAGCCGCGCGTTGAACGGCTTGCCGGCGTTGTGGTCGAGTCTGTCGCGCTTCGCCATGAGATCGGCCTGCGCCTGCGCCAGCCGCATCAATTCCGGATCGAGGCTCACCGCCGGCAGTCCGTTATTGGCGCGGTAGCCGGTAATCATCGAGGCCGCCGCCGCGGCGTCGAGTTCTGCGCCGGGCTGAGCCAGGTTCCGGTAGAAGCTCGGCTCGCCCTTCGGCGTGTAGTTGTCGGACAGCGCGCAGGCGCCGAGCATCGTCAACGCCAGCAGAGGCACGAGCGGGCGGGCAAAGCGCATTCTTGGGAACCCCGAACAGGCGAAGAGCGGCGACAACAGCCCCATGACCATGGCCGAACGGTGGTGAAAAGACTGCAAACGAAACCGCCGGTCCCGTGATCCGGTACGAAACCGCCGCACGCGGGGATGGCGCGCCGCGCGCGCCTCCACTAGCATCGTCGGCAAAAGAAAAGGCAGATTTCTTAGGGAGAAACATCATGAGCGCATCGGCCGCGCGCACGCCCGGCGCTACCCGCGCCGCCCCCGGAGATTACGTCTTCGACCTCGGCACCGTCGCCAAGATCATGGGCGGCCCCGCCTATTCCACCGCGCACGGGCCCTGCGTCGAGGGCGACCGCATGATCGTCGCGCTGATGCGCATGCCGGCCGGCACCGGCGCCGAGCCGCATTCGCACCCCAACGAGCAGTGGATCTACGTGCTCGAAGGCACTTTCCGCGGCACCGTCGGCGGCAAGCCGGTCGAGGCGCCGGCCGGTTCCTGCCTCTACATCCCCGCCGAGACGATCCATTCCGGCGGCGCGACCAAGGACGGCGACGTCGTGTTCTTCACGGTGAAGGACGCCTCGCACAGCCTGCATGGCATGAAGGCGGGCTGACTGTTTCACACGGCCAAGGGGACGAAGAGCCTCGGGTCATTTGCAAGGGAGGAGACACGATGAAAGCTCTGCTCAGACTTCTGGCCGCGGCGCTTGTTGCCGGGCTCATGGCGCACGCGGCGGCGGCGCAGGACGCCTATCCGAGCCGCACCATTCGCATCGTCGTGCCCTACGCACCGGGCGGCTCGACCGACATCGTCGCGCGCATCGTCGCCGACAAGATGCAGACGCTGTCCGGCCAGCCGGTCATCGTGCTCAACAAGCCGGGCGCGTTCGGCATGATCGCCATCGACGAGATGGTGAAGGCGGCGCCGGACGGCTACACACTGATGATCGGCAACGTCTCGACCAACGCCATCACGCCGGTGCTCTACGGCGACAAGATGAGCTTCGACTACGGCAAGAAGGTCACCGCCGTCACCAATCTCGTCGCCGTTCCCGCCTTCCTGCTGGCGTCGACCGCCAATGATTTTCCGCCGAAGACCGTGAAGGAATTGATCGACTACGCGAAGAAGAACCCCGGCAAGGTGCGCTACGGCACGGTCGGCGTCGGCTCCTATCCGCACTATGACATGGCCTATTTCGACAAGAAGGCCGGCGACCTGCAGATGGTGGCGCTGCCGAACAAGAACGGCGCCTCGGGCGTGATCCAGGACCTGCTGCGCGGCGACACGCAGACCGCGTTCCTCAATGTCGCGAGCACGGCCGGTCAGGTCCGCGCCGGCACCTTCAGGCCGCTGGCGCTGGTCAACGACAAGCGGCTCGCCGCCTACCCGGACGTGCCGACGATGGCGGAGGTCGGCTTCAAGGACGTCGGCACCGTCGCGTGGAACGGCCTGTTCGCACCGGCCGAGACACCAAAGCCGGTGCTGGAGAAGCTGTTCACGCTGGCCACCAAGGCGCTCGCCGATCCAGGCGTGCGGGAGAAGCTGAGCAAGCAGAACTTCGAGTTCACGCCGAACAAGTCGCTCGCCGACGCCAAGACCTGGCTCGCAGGCGAAATCGCGCACTGGAAGACCATCACCACGGAAGTGAAGCTCGAGACGCATTGAGTTCAATGTCCTCTCATGCCCGCGAATGCGGGGGTGAGCAGCGTTTGTGTGTGCCGCCTAGCGATTTGAACTTTCGGACAACGCCTGCCAGATGCGCGCGGGGGTCGCCGGCATGTCGAGGCTGGTGCCCGGCGGCAACGCGTCGAGGACGGCGTTAACAAGCGCCGGCGGTGCGGCGGTGGTGCCGGCCTCGCCGGTGCCCTTCACGCCGAGCGGATTGGTGCGGCAGGCAACGGCGAAGTGCTCGACCGTCATCGGCGGCACGGTGTCGGCGCGCGGCATCGCGTAGTCCATGAACGAGCCGGAGACGAGCTGGCCGTCGCGGTCGTAGATCGTCGCCTCGCTGAGCGCCTGTCCGAGCCCCTGCGCCACGCCGCCATGCACCTGCGCCTCGACGATGACGTCGTCGAGCACGGTCCCGGAATCGCCGACCGCGACGTAGTTGACGACCCCGAGCGCGCCGGTCGCGGCGTCGATCTCGACTTCGGCGATGTGGCAGCCGTTCGGGAAGGACGGCGGCACCTTGACGCCTCCTTGTGTGTCGAGGCTCTCGGGGATGACGCCCTGCCGCGCCAACTCGGCGGCGCGATCGGCGACCTCGAACAGGGTCGCCTCGCGGTTTCCCGCGCTGAACCTGCCGTTGGCGTAAGTGACGTCGCCTTCGCTCGCCTGCAACAGCATGGCGGCGACACGCTTGCCCTTCTCGATGACGAGATCGGCGGTGCGCGCAATGGCGCTGCCGACCATCATCGCCGAGCGCGAGGCGACCGCGCCGAAGCCCGGAACGTCGCGGGCCGAATCGCCGGAACTGACCTCGACCGCATCGGCGGCGATGCCGAGGCGCTGCGCCGCCACCGCGCCGAACACCGTGCGATGCCCTTGCCCGCTCGAACCCGCGCCGATGCTGACGACCGCCTTGCCGCCGCGAAATGAGATGCGCGCGGCCTCCTCCGGGAACGCGCCGGCGATCTCGAGATAACAGCCGATGCCGATGCCGCGCAGCTTGCCTTCTTTCTTCGCGGCCTTCTTGCGCTCGCGGAAGCCTGAATAGTCGGCGAGCGCCAGCGCGCGCTCGAACAGCGCGGGGAAATCGCCGCTGTCGTAGGTGTTGCCGAACGGCGTGACGTAAGGGATTTTCGCCGGCGCAATGAGATTGCGGCGGCGCAACTCCGCCGCGTCGATGCCGGTGACATTGGCGGCGGCGTCGATGACCCGCTCGATCAGGTAGCTCGCCTCGGGCCGGCCGGCGCCACGATAGGGCCCGGTCGGCGGCGTGTTGGTGAAGACGCAGCGCGAGTTCACCTGCGCCAGCGGGATGTCGTAGACGGTCGGCAGACAGCCCGACACGTGCGTCGTGAACACGAAATGCGCGACCGCGGTGAAATAGGCGCCGAGATTGCCGATGCCGTTGGCGCGCAGAGCAAGGAAGCGGCCGCGCGCGGTCAGCGCCAACTCCACGGTCCAGAATGAATCACGCCCCTGGTTGTCGGTGAGAAAGGCCTCCGAACGCGTCGACACCCAATGCACCGATCTGCCGAGCGCGCGCGTCGCGTGCAGCAGCGCGCCGTATTCGGGATAGGTCGCCGCCTTCATGCCGAAGCCGCCGCCGACGTCGTCGGTCAGCACGCGCAACTCGTCCGGCTTCACGCCCATGATCTCGGCGACGCCCATGCGCACGCCGGCCACGCCCTGCGTGCCGCAGCGGAGCGTGAACTGCTTCGCCCCGGCGTCGTAGCTCGCGGTCGCCGTGCGCGGCTCGAGCGAGGCGACGACGAGGCGCTGGTTGACCAGTTCGATCTTCACCACGTGCGCCGCTTCGGCGAACGCCTTTTCCAGCGCCGCGTTCTTCTTGCCGTCGGGATCGGCCGGCGCGGTAAAATCGAAGCCGATATTGCCGGGCGCCTCGTCCCACAATTGCGGCGCGCCGGACTTTGCCGCCTCGCGCGCGTCGGTGACGGGCGCGAGCGGCTCGTATTCGACGACGACTTTCTCGGCGGCGTCCTGCGCCTGCGCCGCGGTCGCCGCCACGACGAGCACGATGGGCTCGCCGACATGCATCGCGCGCTTGTCAGCAAGCACCGGCCGATAGGGCGAGACCGGCAGCCTGCCGCCGCGGCCGGGAATCGGGTGGCCGTGCGACACCGAGTGATAATGCTGGGCTTCGAGATCGGCCGCGGTGATGACCGCGACCACGCCGGGCGCGGCTTTGGCCGCGGCGGTGTCGACGCGCAGGATCCTCGCGAAGGCATGCGGCGAGCGCACGAAGGCGGCGGCAAGCGCCCCCTGCGGCTTCACGTCGTCGCCGAACCGGCCCGCGCCGCGCAGCAGCGCTTCGTCCTCGAGCCGCCCCGTCCAGCGGCTGAAGTCGGCTCTGGCGGCGGTCGGTGCGTTCATGCGGAAGCCTCCGAGGGGATGGCACGCGGCCGCGCGGAGGGCCGCTGTTTAAGGATTGCTTAACCGTACAGGCGCCGCAGTTAACTGCAAAACAACCCGTTCCGGAATACCGTCCCCCCGACGCCGGAATCACCGATGCACAGCCGTCAATTCATCCCCTTGGACATGCGCGGCCACGGCGCCATCGCGCTTGCCGGCCTTGCTGGTCTGGTCGCAGGCTTTCCGCTCGTCGACTACGCCCTGCCCCTGCTCGGCATCGGCACGACGCCGGCGATGTCGGCCTTCGCCGCCACGGGACTCGGCGCATGGATCGCGACCGCGGTCGCGGTCCTGCGCGCGCGCCGCCTGCGCCGGCGCAATGGCGACACCCGCATCGCCCTCGACAACATGTCGCAAGGCCTGTGCATGTTCGATCGCAACGAACGGCTCCTGGTCTGCAACGCGCGCTACCGGCAGATGTACGGGCTGTCCGAGCCCCACACCGCGCCCGGCACCAGCCTCTCGCAATTGCTCGAGCATCGCGCTGCCGCCGGCAACTTCTCCGCCGATGTTGTGGCCTACCGCGCCCAGCTCACGGCCTCGCTCGCGGAAGGCAAGACCACCAGCCGCGAGGTGATCTCCGGCGACGGCAGCGTCACCTCGGTCGTCAACCGCCCGATGCCGGATGGCAGCTGGGTGGCGACGCACGAGGACGTCACCGACCGCCGTGCCGCCGAGCGCGAGCGCCTTGACATCCAGCAGCAGGAGACGCGGCGCGGCGCGGTCGAGCAGGCAATCCTCTCCTTCCGCCAGCGTGTCGAGGACCATCTGCGCACCGTGGCCGAGGGCGCCGCGGCGATGCGCACGACCGCCGGCACGCTGCTGACCAATTCCGGCCGCACGGCGATGAGCTCGGAAGGCGCGGTCGACGCCTCGAACGAAGCTTCCACCAATGTCGAGAGCGCGGCCTCGGCCGCCGACGAACTCACCTCCTCGATCAGCGAAATCGGCCGGCAGCTGGCGATGACGGCGAACATCGTGCGCGACGCCGTCGGCGAGGCGCAGGACACCAACGCGCAGATTGCGATGCTGGCTCAGGCCGCCGACAAGATCGGCGACGTGATCAAGCTCATCCGCGCCATCGCCGGCCAGACCAACCTGCTGGCGCTCAACGCGACCATCGAAGCCGCCCGCGCCGGCGAAGCGGGCAAGGGCTTCGCCGTGGTCGCGGCGGAGGTCAAATCGCTCGCCGTGCAGACGGCGAAGGCGACCGAGGACATCTCGGCGCTGATCAAGTCGGTGCAGGCGGCGACCGGCTGCGCCGTCGGCGCCATCGCGCGCATCGCCACGCGCATGCAGGAGATCGACGGCTGCGCCACCGCGGTGTCGACCTCGGTCGAGCAACAGAGCGCGGCGACGGCGGAAATCTCGCAGAACGTGACCGGCGCCGCCGACGGCGCCAAGCTCGTCGTCTCGGTGCTGGCCGATGTCGCCGGCGCGGCCGGCGACACCCGCCGCTCGGCCGAGCGCGTGCTCACCGCCTCGGAGGCGGTCGAGGCCGCCGCCGATGAATTGCGCCGCGAGGTCGAAGGCTTCCTCGCCCAGGTCGCGGCCTAGAACACCCCGACGATCCAGTAGAACACCGCCGCGATCGCCGCCGACGCGGGGATCGTGATGATCCATGCGATGACGATGTTGTTGGCGACGCTCCAGCGCACCGCGGAGGTCTTGCGCGCGGCGCCGACGCCGATGATCGCGCCGGTGATGGTGTGCGTGGTCGACACCGGGATGCCGAGCCAGGTGGCGCCGAACAATGTGAGAGAGCCGCCGGCCTCGGCGCAGAAGCCCTGCATCGGTGTCAGCCGCGTGATCTTCGAACCCATCGTGCGCACGATGCGCCAGCCGCCGATCAGCGTGCCGAGCGCCATCGCGATCTGGCAGGCGATCACCACCCAGAACGGCACGTAGAAATGCGCGCCGAGATGGCCCTGCGAGAACAAGAGCACGGCGATGATGCCCATCGTCTTCTGCGCGTCGTTGCCGCCGTGCCCGAGCGAATAGAGCGAGGCCGAGACGAATTGCAGCCGCTGGAAATAACGGTCGACCGCGAACGGCGTCCAGCGCAGCAGCGTCCACGACAGCAGCAGCACCAGCACCAGCGCGAGGAAGAAGCCGATCAGCGGTGAGGCGACGATCGCCGCCGTCGTCGGGATAAGCCCGTGCCAGACGATGGCCGAGATGCCGGCCTTGGCGCAGCCGGCGCCGACCAGGCCGCCGACCAGCGCGTGCGACGAGCTCGACGGGATGCCGAGCCCCCAGGTGATCAGGTTCCACAGGATCGCGCCCATCAGCGCGCCGAACACGACGCGCGCGTCGATCGCCGCCGCGTCGATGATGCCGGTGCCCAGCGTGTTGGCGACGTGCAGGCCGAAGAACAGGAAGGCTATGAAATTGAAGAACGCGGCCCAGGCCACCGCGTATTGCGGGCGCAGCACGCGCGTCGAAACGATGGTGGCGATCGAATTGGCCGCGTCGTGCAGGCCGTTCAAGAAATCGAAGGCGAGCGCGACCGCGATCAGGCCGACCAGCACTGGTAACGACAACGCGACGTTCATTTGTTCAGGCCCCGCTGGTGCTCGCCCGGGACGACACTACACATGCTCGATGACGATGCCGTGCATGACGTTGGCGACGTCGTCGAAGCGGTCGACGACCTTCTCGAGATGGTCGTAGACCTCGTTGCCGACGATGTAGGCCATCGCGTTGTTGACATTGGCCTGGTAGAGCGCCTTGAGCCCGACGTCGTGCAATTCGTCGGCGCGGCCTTCGAGCGCGGAGAGCTGCGCCGTCAATTCGCTGATGCGCACGGCCTCCGACGAGATCGCGTTCAGGAGCGGCACCGCCTGTTTCACGATCTGCGCCGATTTGACGATCAGATCGCCCATGTCCTTCATCTGCGGCGTGAAGTCGCGCACGTCGAACAGGATCACGGTCTTCGCCGTCTTCTGCATCTGGTCGATGGCGTTATCCATCGCGGTGATGAGGTCGCGGATGCTGCCGCGGTCGAACGGCGTGATGAAGGTGCGGCGCACGGCGATCAGCACTTCGCGCGTGACGTCGTCGGCCTTGTGCTCGTTGGCGACGACCGCCTCGCAATTGGCCGCGACAGCGGCGCCGCCTTCCATCATCGCCCGCAGCGCCTGCCCCCCGGCGAGCACCGCGTCGGAATGGCGGGCGAACAGCTCGAAGAAGCGCTCCTCCTTCGGCATCAGGGCATGAAACCATCGCATCATGGCGGGGGGCCTCCGGACCGCGAATCGGTGACGACACATTAAGCGCTCGCCCGTCCGGGGCGAACCCGGCGGCGGGTCATTGCCGCAACGGCTGGCGGCCGCGCGGCATTGGGGATAACGCCGGGGATGCACCGCGGTTTTCGCGCCGTCGAAAGGACTTACCGAGATACAGCGCGACTTTTGCTGCATTTGCCGGCGGCCTCGGATAGCTTGCCGGAAACGGCTTTTTTTGATCCGGAGACTTGAATGCGTCTTGGCTACTTCACCATGCCGGTGCACCCCCTTGGCCGCGACTGGTCGCAGACATTGCGCGAGGACCGCGAGGCAATCGTCCTGTGCGACGAGCTCGGTTTCCACGACGCCTTCGTGGGCGAGCACCTGACCGACGCCTGTGAGAACATCACCAACAGCATGCTGTTCCAGGCGACGCTGATCCATTCGACCAAACGCATCAAGCTCGCCACCGGCACCACCAACCTGTCGCAGATGCATCCGGTGACGGTCGCGGTCAACGCCGCGATGTTCGACCATCTGGCGCAGGGCCGCTTCATTCTCGGCGTGTCGGCCGGTGCGCTGACCTCGGACGCGGAAGCGATCGGCATCCTCGACGAGGACCGCAACAAGATCTTCGCCGAGGCGATCGACGTCATCCTGGCGATCTGGGAGCGCGACCCGCCCTACGACATCGACCTGCCGGGAAACCGCTTCAAGGTCGGCTTCGCCCGCACCGCCGCGCGCGAGCTCGGCGTCGGCATCTTGGCGAAGCCGTTTCAGAAGCCGCGGCCGGAAATCGTCGGCACGGTCGTCGCGCCGTTCTCGCCCGGCGTGGTGCTGATGGGCCGCCGCGACTTCCATCCGCTGTCGGCGAACTTCCTGTTGTCGAAGCACCTGCGCTCGCACTGGCAGAACTACGCCAAGGGCAAGGCCGAGGCCGGCGAAAAGGCGAACGTCGCGGACTGGCGCGTCGCGCGCACGATCTTCGTCGCCGACGACGACGCGGTGGCGAAGCGTTACGGCCGCGACGACGCCAACAGCCCGTACCGGCATTATTTTGCGAACATGTTCGCCAAGATGAAGCGATCGAACCGGCTCTACGTGTTCAAGAGCCACAAGGAGCAGCCGGACGAGGAGATCACGCTCGACTGGGTGCTCGACAACTGCGTGACCTTCGGCTCGGTCGACAAGGTCGTCGATGCGATCCTGAAGCTGCGCGAGGAGACGGGCGAGTTCGGCGAACTCGTCTATGCGGGCCTCGACTGGGTCGATCCCGCGCTGGCGAGGCGCTCGCTGCAATTGATGGCGGAACAGGTGCTGCCGCGCGTCAACGCAGCGATCGGCAAGCAGGCCAGCGCCGCGGCAGAGTAAGCCGGTAAACCCTTGTTGTCATGGCGGGGCTTGTCCCGGCCATCCCGGTCAAGATGGCATCGCTTTGCCCGTCTAAGCGGGGTCACCGGGACAAGCCCGGTGACGACACGAGACTGGCTTCCGCCATAACAAAAGCGGGCCGAATGGGCCCGCCTTTTTTAAATTGTGGAGCCCGTTTACCGGATTGGCGGCAGCGCGCCGGTATTGACCGAAGCGCCCTGCACCTGCGACGGCGCGCCCGCGCCGGTGCTCGCCACCGCCTCCGGCGCCTTGCCCGGCAGCACGACGACACGCGTGCCGACCTGCACGCGGCTGTAGAGATCCTCAATGTCCCCGTTGAGCAGGCGGATGCAGCCCGACGACACGGTCTGCCCGATGGTCGAGGGCTGGTTGGTGCCGTGGATGCGGTACAGCGTGTGGCCGAGATAGAGCGCGCGGGCGCCGAGCGGATTGCCCGGACCTCCGGCCATCATGCGCGGCAGGTACGGCTGGCGTTCGATCATTTCGGACGGCGGAAACCAGTCCGGCCATTCCTTCATGCGCGAGATGCGCTCGGTGCCGGCCCAGGTGAATCCCTCGCGGCCGACGCCGATGCCGTAGCGCAGCGCCTTGCCGTGGCCGAGCACGAGATAGAGGTAGGTATTCGGCGTGTCGACGATGATGGTGCCGGCCGGCTCCTTGGTCTGGAATTCGACGAGCTGCTTTTTCAGATTCGCCGGCAATTCCTTCGGCTGGCCGGTCTCCGGCTGGTCTTCGGGCGGCAGCGTCATGACGCTGGTGCCGGGGACGGCATCGGCGGGGGCGCCCGGCGCGGGAGCGGCGGTGGCGGCGCGCGAAGGTGCTGCTTGCGGCGCGCCGACGGCGCCCGGCGGGCGCATCGCGTCGGCATCGTTGCCGCCGAACTGATGGCCATAGCCGCGGCCGTCCTGAGCCGGCAGGCCCGGCGGCGGCAGCGTGCCCGCGTCGGCGGAATCGTCATAGAGCGGCATCGGCGCCGCCTGCGGGGCGGGCGCGTAGCGGCCCGGCATGCCGCGGTCGTTGTAACGGGTCTCGGTGCCGAAGCTCGGCGGCGGCAATTGCTGCTCGGTGACGGCCGGAGCCGGCGTGGAAGGCTGCGAGCCAAACAGTTGCGCGCTGGCCGGGCTCGCCAGAAGGACCGCCGCTGCCGGCACGACCAGCAGGAAACCGCCGAAATTCCGGATCATTCGTCACCCTTGGGGGGAAGCGCGGCCCCCGCGCCGCCAATCGCCGGCCTCACTTGCCCCGGGATATAGGCACATTCAAGACCATAGCGCGATTCGCCGCCCGCGAGAGGCGGCATAGGCCGCCGCCGGTCAAGAAAGCCTGAACGATTGCAGACCGTTAGCCGGCTCGCACACGGATGGCCGCCGCGCCTTGGGCCTGCGCCGCTCAGGCCTTCATTTCCGCCAGCACCTTCTTGGCGACGCGGTGCGCCTCGACCGCGGCCGGGAAGCCGCAATAGATCGCGACCTGCCGCAGCACGGCGCCGAGTTCCTTTTGCGTCAGGCCGCGATCATGCCCATGTTCAGCAGGCTGCGGTCACGCGGCTTGAGGTCGTCGTCGCTCCACACCGCGCCCCAGGCGAACTCGTTGAGCAGGTCCTGGAACTTGCGGTCGAAATCGGTGGTGTTGCCGACGGCGCGGTCGACATATTCGTCACCCAGCACGCGGCGGCGGGTCGCCATCCCTTTGTCGTAGAGAGCCTTGTCCATTCGCGGTGTCCTCCCTGGCCGCGGCCATCGTGGCAGAGGCCGGGCGAGGCCGTCCATGCGGCGGCGGCCCAAAACTACGAATGGCTGTCCACCGCACCCCGCGGGCCACGTGGAACGGGTCGCCAAACCACAGAAAAACAGATACTTAGAAGCCGGAAGACCCGGTTTTCGCCCGCCCACCGGGATGCCCCCGGGGCAGGTTTTGCCACCATTGACCGTTGAATGGCCAGGCAAGGTCGAGAATGGACGGGTACCGCAGGATGCCAATCGCCGAGCCGCGATGGACGACAGTGACGAAGCGCTCATGGCCCGGGTCGCGCGCGGCGACGAACAGGCGTTCCGCCTGCTTGCCCGCCGCCATCTGCCCGCCATGGCTGGCCTCGCCCGCCGCGTTCTCGGCAATGCCGCCGAGGCCGAAGACGTCGCCCAGGAAGCGATGTTCCGCGTCTGGACCCACGCCCCCCGCTGGCAGCCTCTTGCGGCGTTCCGCACCTGGCTCACGCGCGTCGTGGTCAATCTCTGCCTCGACCGCAAGCGCCGCGCCCAATGGGTCGATCTCGAAGCGGCCGGTGAAATCGTCGACCCCGCGCCGGGCGCGGGCGAACGGGCCGAAAGCGATGAACGCGAGCGCCTTCTGGCTGCCGCCATCGGAAAGTTACCGGAGCGGCAGCGCGCGGCCATCGTCCTCACCTACAGCGAGGGCATGAGCAATGCGCAGGTCGCCGAGGCCCTCGATACCTCCGTCTCGGCGGTGGAGACGTTGCTGGTTCGCGGCAAGCAGAATTTACGTCGCGCGTTGAGCGGCGTGATCGATGAAGGTGAGTGAGATGACTTTAGACGAATTGCAGACCCTGCTCGACAGCCACGGCGCCGATCCGGCGCAATGGCCGGCAGCCTTGCGCGTCGCGGCGCTCAGCCTGATCGCTACTGACGCCGACGCGCACGTCGCGCACGAAGCGGCGCAGCGGCTCGACACGGCGCTGGCGCGCTTCGCCAAGGTGACCCCGGCCGACGAGACGGCGGCCGCCCGCGTGCTGACGCGGCTCGCCGCGCCGCTGCCGCGCCAGGATCGCGCCTGGTGGCGCTGGCCGGCGGTGCTGCTCGACTGGCAATTCGCCCCGGCCTGGCCACGGCTGGCGGCGCTCGCCTGCTGCGCGGCTGTCGGCTTCACCATCGGCATTACCGGCCTCGACCGTCCGTTCGAACGCGCCGGCATCGCCCAGACGAGCCCCGGCGGCATCACCGCGGTGGTGTTCGAGCCGGAAGCCATCACCGGAGCACGGCCATGAGCGTTGCCCAGTTCGCGCCGGCGGCGATGGCGCGCGGCTCTTCCCGCTGGCTGCTGCTCGGCTCGCTGGCGCTCAACCTGTTCTTCGTCGGCATCGCCGTCGCGATGGCGATCCGCGCGCCGACTTCATCGACCTGGGACCGTGACGTGTTCGTGCGCATCGAGCGGATCGCCGCGACGCTGCCGCCGCCGGACGCCGACCTGCTGCGCGGCGAAATCGCGCCGCGGCGGCAGGCGCTGCAGGAGGCACAGCACCAGTTCTTCACAGCCCGCGAGCAGATTCACGCCGCCCTGCGGCATGACCCGTTCAGCTCCGAGGAGATGCGCGCGGCCATGGCCAAGACCCGCGCCGCGCGACAGAATTTCGATCAGATCCTGCAAGGCATCTTCGCCGATGCCGCCTCCAACATGTCGCGTGCCGGCCGTCTCGCGCTGGCCGACTGGCCTCCAAACCGAAAATCCGCAAGCAAGGACCGTTAGTCCGGGCTAGGCTTCGGGCCGGTAGCGTCAGTCGACAAGAGTGGGCCGGTATGCGTTTTGGAGCAGGCAGGGCATGGACGGCGGCCGTCGCCGCGCGTCCGGTGTGGACCATGCTGCAAGCCGCATTCATCGCGGTGCCGCTCGGCGGCTGCTGGATCAACGGCACGCCGCCGGAGCCGGGCCTCGACATTCCTCCTGCCTATAGCGGCGGGCCGAAGAAGCCGTCGCTGGCCGACGCAGCGACACCTTCGCTCGACTGGTGGCGCGGTTTCCACTCGCGCGAACTGACCGGCATCGTCGACAATGCCAACGGCGCCAACCTCGACATCGCCGCCGCGATCGCGCGCATCGTCCAGGCCGACGCGCAGTCGCGCATCACCGGCGCGGCGCTGCTGCCGACGGTCGACCTCAACGGCAGCGCCACGCATTCGCGCGCCTCGCAGTCCACCAGCGGCGGCGGCTCTTCCGGCAGCTCGGAGCGCGACAATCTCAGCGCCTCGCTGACGGCGAGCTACGAGATCGACTTCTGGGGCAAGAACCGCTTCGCGCTCAGGGCCCAGGAAGAGAACGCCATCGCCACCCGCTACGACCGCGACGTGGTCGCGCTGTCGACGGTCGTCACCGCGGCAAATTCCTATTTCCAGGTGCTGGCGGCGCAGGACCGCTTGCGCGTCGCGCGCCAGAACCTCGTCAGCGCCAAGCGCGTCGGCGACCTGATCGCGCAGCGGCTTCAGGCCGGCACCGCCTCGGCGCTTGAGACGGCGCAACAGCAGAGCGTCATCGACACGATCAACGCCTCGATTCCGCCGCTCGAGCAGACCGTGGCGCAGTTCAAGAACGCGCTCGCGGTGCTGATGGCGCGCTCGCCGGAGAGCGTGCGCATCCGCGGCGGCTCGCTTGACGCCATCGCCATCCCGCGCGTGACGCCCGGCCTGCCGTCCGAGCTGCTGGCGCAGCGCCCCGACATCCGCGAGGCCGAAGCGCAGCTTGCCGCCGCCAATGCCAATGTCGCCAATGCCCGCGCGCAGTTCCTGCCGTCGATCACGCTGACCGGCGAAGGCGGCTACCAGAGCGCGATCCTCAAGACGCTGCTGCGGCCGGAATCGGCCTTCTTCACGCTGACCTCGGGGCTGACGCAGCCGATTTTCGAGGGCGGCCGCCTGCTCGGCAATCTCGACCAGCAGAAGGGCCGCCAGGACGAGCTTTTGCAGAACTACCGCAAGGCGGTGATCTCCGGCTTCTCCGACGTCGAGACGGCGCTGACCAATGTGCGCCAGACGGCGCTGAGGGAACGTCTACAGCGGGCCGTGGTTGAAAGCTCGCGCCGCGCCTTCGATATATCGGAGCAGCGGCTGCGCGAAGGCACGATCGACCTGGTCACGGTGCTGCAGACGCAGCAGACCCTGTACTCCGCTCAGGACACGTTGGTAGTGGCGCGGCTCGCGCATATCCAGGCGGTCGTGAGCCTCTACCAGGCGCTGGGGGGCGGCTGGAAGCCCAAGCCTCCGGAAACCGCGCATGCACGGTGAGCTCCCGAAAAAACTGCTGGCGATGACGCCGCAGAGCCGCTGGCGCCGCGGGCTGGCGATCCTCGTCGTGCTCGCCGTCGTCGCCGGCGCGCTGGCCTATGTGTTCTTCGGCATGCATGCGCCGACGCCGCGCGTCGGCGGCCGCGCCGCCCGCTTCGCCGCGCAGGGGCCGGTGCCGGTGCTGGTCGCGGCGGCGGAAGCCGCGGACGTGCCGGTTTATCTCACCGCGGTCGGCACCACCAAGGCGCTCAATACCGTGACGGTGCGGTCGCAGGTCGACGGCAAGCTGATCTCCGTCAATTTCCAGGAAGGCCAGGACATCAAGAAGGGCGAGATCCTCGCGCGGATCGATCCGACCACGTTCAAGGCGACGCTCGACCAGGCGACCGCCAAGAAGGCGCAGGACGAGGCCCTGCTCGCCAACGCCAAGAATGACCTCGCGCGCTACGAGCAACTCGCCGCCACCAACGCCATCAACCGCCAGCAGGCCGACACGCAGCGCGCGCTGGTCGCGCAATACACCGCGCAGACGCAGTCCGACCAGGCGGCGATCGAGAGCGCGCAAGCGACCCTGGGCTATACCGACATTCGCGCGCCGATCGACGGCCGCACCGGCATCCGTCAGGTCGACGTCGGCAATATCATCCACGCGTCGGATTCGGGCGGCATCGTCGTCATCACGCAGATCAAGCCGATAGCGGTGACCTTCAGCATCCCGCAGCAGGACATCCAGACCGTCAACGACGCCTTCGCCAAGGGGCCGCTCGCCGCTGACGCGCTGCGCTCCGACAGCAACAAGGTGATCGAGCACGGCACGCTGACCGTGGTCGACAACCAGGTCGATTCATCGACCGGGACCGTGAAACTCAAGGCCGAATTCCCGAACGATGCGATCGAGCTCTGGCCCGGGCAGTTCGTCAACGTGCGGCTCTTGGTCGACACGCTCACGGGCGTCACCGTGATCCCGACCGGCGCCGTGCAGCGCGGGCCGAACGGCACCTTCGTCTACGTCGTCGGCGCCGACAACAAGGCGGCGATGCGGGCGATCAAGGTTCAGCGCCAGGACGAGAACCAGACCGTGGTGGCGAGCGGCATCAAGCCCTCCGACAAGGTCGTGACGTCAGGCTTTGCGCGGCTGACCGACGGCACGCAGGTGACGATCGGCAGCGACAATCCGCCCGCCGCGCAGCCGGCGGCCGCGACGCCGGCCAAGGGTCAGCAAGGCAACGGCGAACGGCGGCAGCGGGGCGGCAACGGTTCGAGGCCAGCCGCACAGCAATGAGCGTCTCATCGCCCTTCATCCACCGGCCGATCGCCACCTCCCTGCTTGGCATCGCGGTGATGCTCGGCGGCCTGCTCGGCTACTGGTGGCTGCCGGTGTCGTCGCTGCCGCAGGTCGACTTCCCGACCGTGCAGGTGACGACGCAACTGCCCGGCGCCAATCCTGACACCATCGCCTCGCTGGTGACGGCGCCGCTCGAGCGCCAGTTCGGGCAGATCCCGTCGTTGCAGACGATGACGTCGTCGTCGTCGTTCGGCATCAGCCAGGTGACGCTGCAGTTCGACCTCAGCCGCGACATCGACGCCGCGGCGCAGGACGTGCAGTCGGCGATCAACGCCGCCGCCTCGACGCTGCCGCGCAACCTCCCCTACCCGCCGCTCTATTCCAAGGTGAACCCGGCCGACGCGCCGATCGTCACTTTGGCGCTGACCTCGAAGACCATCGACCAGCGCACGCTCAGCGATCTCGCCGACACGGTGATGGCGCCGCGCCTTTCCGAGGTGAGCGGCGTCGGTCACGTCTCGGTGCAGGGCGGCATCAAGCCGGCGATCCGCATCCAGGCCGACCTGTCGCGGCTGGCCGCCTACGGCATCGGGCTGGAGGATCTGCGCACGGCCATCGTCAGCGCCAACGTCGCCGGCGCCAAGGGCTCGCTCGACGGCACGCACCAATCCTACAGCATCGCCGCCAACGACCAGATCGCCAGCGCCGACGCCTACAAGAGCGTCATCGTCGCCTATCGCAACGGCGCGCCGGTGCTCGTCTCCGACGTCGCCGACGTCGTGGATGGCCTGGAGAACACAAAGGTCGGCGCCTGGTACAAGGGGCAGCCCGCCGTCGTGCTCGACGTGCAGCGCCAGCCCGGCGCCAACGTCATCGAGACGGTGCAGCGCATCCAGGCCGAGCTGCCGCGGCTGCGCCGCGCGATGCCGGCCGGCGCGAACCTCACCGTCGTCAACGACCGCACCGGCACCATCCGCGCCTCGGTGCACGACGTGCAGTTCACGCTCGTGCTCAGCGTCGGCCTCGTCGTTCTGGTGGTGTTCATCTTCCTGCGCACGATCAGCGCCACGATCATCGCCGGCGTGGCGCTGCCCTTGTCGCTGATCGCGACGTTCGGCGTGATGTGGTTTGCCGGCTTCTCGCTCGACAATCTGTCGCTGATGGCGCTGACCATCGGCACCGGCTTCGTCGTCGACGACGCCATCGTCATGATCGAGAACATCGTGCGGCACATGGAGGACGGCGAGGAGCCGCTGCAAGCGGCGCTGCGCGGCGCCAGGGAGATCGGCTTCACCGTCATCTCGCTGACGCTGTCGCTGATCGCCGTGTTCATCCCGCTTCTGTTCATGACCGGGCTTGTCGGCCGCATGTTCCGCGAATTCGCGCTGACGCTGACTATTGCCGTCGTCGCGTCCGCGATCGTGTCGCTGACGCTGACGCCGATGATGTGCGGCCGCCTGCTGCGGCCGGGCCGCGGCGGCCACGGCGAGGAGCGTCCCGCGCGCGGTTTCGGCCTGCTGGTCGAGCGCACCGTCGCCTTCTATCACCGCTCGCTGCTGTGGGTGCTGCGGCATCAGCCGGAAACCTTGATCGTCACCTTCGCGACTCTGGCGATGACGATCCTTCTCTACGTCTTCATGCCGAAGGGTTTCCTGCCGTTGCAGGACACGGGGCTGATCACCGCGGTGACCGAAGCCGGCACCGACGTCTCCTTCGACGCGATGCAACTCCAGCAAGGCAAGGTCGAGGCCGCGGTGCGGCAGGATCCGGACGTCACCGGCGTCGTCTCGGTGATCGGGGTGAGCCCGCTCAACGCCACGCCCAATGCCGGACGGCTCACCATCACGCTGAAGCCGCGCGATGAGCGCGCGGCAAGTGTCACCGAGATCATCGCCCGCCTGCGCAAGGACGTTGCCAACATTCCCGGCATGACCGTCTATTTCCAGCCGACGCAGGACATCCAGATTTCGACCCGCGCCGCCCGCGCGCAGTACCAGTACACGCTCGTCTCCACCGACCGGAACGAGGTCGTCACCTGGGGCGACAGGCTGGTGCAGGAACTGCGCGGCGAGCCGGCCTTCCGCGAAGTCGCGTCCGAGGCGCAGGAGGGCGGCCCGCGCATCGACGTCCGCGTCGACCGCGAGCAAGCCGGACGCCTCGGCGTGTCGATGCAGAGCGTCACCGACACGCTGTACGACGCCTTCGGCCAGCGGCAGGTGTCGACCATCTACGGCCAGGCCAACCAGTACCGCGTCATCCTCGAGGCGCAGCCGCGCTACCAGCAGGACCCGTCGTCGCTGTCGCAGATCTACGTCACCGGCTCGACCACGTCGACCGGCACGGCGGCGACCGTCGGCAACACCGCGACCGGCACGACGAACACCAACACCACCGCGACGCCGAATTCGGTGACCGGCTCGAACCAGGTGCCGCTCGCCGCCTTCGCGCGCTTCGTACGCACCACTGCCCCACTCGCGATCGCACACCAGGAGCAGTTCCCCTCGGTGACGATCAGCTTCGATCTCGCGCCGGGCTATGCGCTGTCCGATGCCGTGTCGGCGATCACCGCGGCGCAGGCCGAGATCGGCATGCCGAGTTCGGTGACCGGCAGCTATTCCGGCGACGCCTCGGAGTTCGCCCGCTCGCTCGCCGGCGAGCCGTGGCTGATCCTCGCCGCAGCCATCACCATCTACATCGTGCTGGGCGTGCTCTATGAGAGCTTCATCCACCCGCTGACGATCCTGTCGACGCTGCCCTCGGCCGGCGTCGGCGCGCTGCTGGCGCTGATGCTGTTCGGCTACGACCTGTCGGTGATCGCGCTGATCGGCATCGTGCTGCTGATGGGCATCGTCAAGAAGAACGCGATCTTGATGATCGACTTCGCGCTCGAGGCGGAGCGGCATCAAGGCTTGTCGCCGGAAGAGTCGATCGTGCAGGCCGCGCTGCTTCGTTTCCGGCCGATCATGATGACGACGCTCGCCGCGCTGTTCGGCGCGCTGCCGCTGGCGCTGGAGAGCGGCACCGGCTCGGAGCTGCGCAACCCGCTCGGCGTCACCATAGTCGGCGGCCTGCTGCTCAGCCAGTTGCTCACGCTGTACACGACGCCGGTCATCTATCTCTACATGGAGCGGCTGCGCGCGCGGCTGTCCGGCCGCGGCGCGACGCGCGCCCTGCCGGCGGAGTGAGGAGATGGGCGGTCCGGCGCAGCCTCTACTTCACCTCTCCCATAGGGAGAGGTCGGATCGCGAAGCGATCCGGGTGAGGGGTTATGGCTTATCGATAGTCAGGACCCCCCTCACCCCAACCCTCTCCCCGACGGGGAGAGGGGGCGCGTTGTGCCGGCCGCACTGCATTGCCCTGCACCGGGGGCAAGAATGAACTTCTCCTGGCCCTTCATCCGGCGGCCGATCGGCACCGCGCTGATGGCGATCGGCCTGTTCATGGTCGGCGCGGTCGCCTACGTGTTCCTGCCGGTGGCGAGCCTGCCGAGCGTCGAACTCCCGACCATCAGCGTCACCGCGAGCCGGCCCGGCGCCGACCCCAACATCATGGCGGCGACCGTTGCCGCGCCGCTCGAGCGGCGGCTCGGCGAGATCGCCGGCGTCACCGAATTGACCTCGGTCTCCTCGCTCGGCTCGTCCCGCATCACCGTGCAGTTCGACCTGTCGCGCAGCGTCGACGGCGCGGCGCGCGACGTGCAGGCGGCGCTCAACGCCGCGCTCTCCGACCTGCCCGGCGACATGCCGACGCTGCCGACCTTCCGCAAATACAATCCCTCGGCGGCGCCGATCCTGATCCTGGCGCTGACGTCGAAGACCATGCAGGCGAGCGCCATCTACGACGCGGCCGACAGCGTCATCGCGCAGCGCCTGTCGCAGGTCGAGGGCGTCGCCGACGTCACCGTTGCCGGTTCCGAGCAGCCGGCGCTGCGCGTGCGTGTCGATCCGACCCGGCTCGCCAGCATGGGCGTGTCGCTCGAGGACGTGCGCACCGCGATCTCGAATGCCAACGCGATGGGGCCGCTCGGCTCGTTCGACGGCCCGGCGCGCGCCACCGCCATCGGCATCAACGACCAGCTCAAGACCGCGCCCGACTACGACACGCTGGTGGTCAAGACCGTGAACGGCAACGTCGTGCGCCTGCCCGACATCGCCTCGATCCGCCCCGGCGTGCGCAACAGCCGCTCGGCCGGCTGGTACAACCGCGACCCCTCGGTGCTGCTCATCATCACCAAGCAGGGCGACGCCAACGTCATCGAGACCGTCGACCGCATCTACGCGCTGCTGCCCGAACTGCGGCAGTGGATTCCGGCCGGCCTCGACGTCTCGATGCTGACCGACCGCACGCAGACGATCCGCGCCAGCGTGCACGACATGCAGGGAACGCTGGCCGCCACCGTCGTCTTGGTGATGCTGGTCGTGTTCCTGTTCCTGCGCCGCGGCCCGCCAACCATCGCCGCCGGCATCACCGTGCCGCTGTCGCTCGCCGGCACCTGCGCGTTGATGTGGGTGGCGGGCTTCTCGATCGACAATTTGTCGCTGATGGCGCTCGCCGTCTCGGTCGGCTTCGTGGTCGACGACGCCATCGTCATGATCGAGAACGTGTTCCGCAATATCGAAGCCGGGATGTCGCCGCTGCGCGCCACGCTCGCCGGCGCGCGGCAGATCGGCTTCACCGTCATTTCGATCTCGATCTCGCTGTTCGCCGCCTTCATCCCGCTTTTGTTCATGGGCGGCATCGTTGGCCGCTTCTTCCGCGAGTTCTCGGTGACGCTCGCTTTCGCCATCGCCGTCTCGACCGTGGTGTCGCTGTCGGTGACGCCGATGATCTGCGCCTATTTCGTGCGGCAGGGGCCGAGCCCCGACGCCACCTGGCTCGACCGGCTGGTCGAAAGCGCGCTGTCGCGGACGACGCGCTTCTACGACCGCACGCTCGCCTTCACCATCGCGCATCGCCCGCTGGCGCTGATCGTGTTCGTCGCCACCATCGCGCTGACCATCGGCCTCTTCATCAAGGTGCCGAAAGGCTATTTCCCGCAGGACGACACCGGGCTGATCTTCGGCGGCACCGAGGCCTCGACCGACATCTCCTTCGACGCGATGGAGAAGCTACAGCAGCAGGCGACCGAGGTCGTGCTGGCCGATCCGGCGGTCGGCGGCGTCGGCTCCTCGGTCGGCGCCTCCGGCTTCAACGCGTCGGTCAACCGCGGCCGCCTGTTCATCAGCCTGAAATCGCTCGAGCAGCGCAATAACGAGTCGACGCAGCAGGTGGTCAACCGGCTGCGCAACAAGCTCAACCACATCCCCGGCATCCGCGTCTTCATGGTGCCGGCGCAGGATATCCGCACCGGGGGGCGCCAGAGCGACTCGCAATATCAGTTCACGCTGTGGAGCTCGGACATCGACCAGCTCCAGGCCTGGGTGCCGAAGGTGCTCGACGGCGTGAAGAAGCTTCCCGGCATCGTCGACGTCACCACCGACCGCGAGCAAGGCGGCCTGCAGGCGACGGTGAACATCGACCGCACGGCCGCGTCGCGGCTCGGCGTGCGCATCCAGGACATCGACAACGCGCTCAATGATGCCTTCTCGCAGCGGCAGATCTCGACCATCTACGGGCCGCGCAACCAGTACCGGGTCATTCTCGAGGTCGACAGCCGGTACCGGCGTGATCCGAACGACCTGAGTAATATCCACGTCCCCGGCAAGGGCGGCGCGGCCATTCCGCTGTCGACGGTCGCCAAAGTCGAGCGCGGCATCGCGCCTCTGGTGGTCAACCACCAGGGGCAATTCCCCTCGACCACGATCACCTACAACATCGCGCCGGGAACGACGATCGAGGAGGCAACCGCCGCCATCACGCAAGCCGTCGCCGAGATGCACATCCCGGACGTGATTCACACCGACTTCGCCGGCGACGTGCAGCAGTTCAAGCAATCCGCCGGCGCGCAACCGCTGCTGCTGTTCGCGGCGCTGATCGCCGTCTACATCGTGCTCGGCGTGCTGTACGAGAGCCTGGCGCACCCGCTGACCATCATTTCGACGCTGCCGTCGGCCGGCCTCGGCGCACTGCTCGCATTGCAGGTCTCGGGCACGGAGCTGACGGTGATCGCCTTTATCGGCATCATTCTGCTTATCGGCATCGTGAAAAAGAACGGGATCATGATGGTCGACTTCGCCCTCGACGGCGAGCGGCGGCGCGGGTTGTCGCCCGAACGCGCCATCCACGAGGCGTGCCTCGAGCGCTTCCGGCCGATCCTGATGACGACCCTGGCCGCGATGCTGGGCGCCGTGCCGCTCGTGATCGCGCTCGGCCCCGGCTCAGAATTGCGGCGGCCGCTCGGCATCACCATCATCGGCGGCTTGCTGGTGTCGCAGGTGCTCACCCTGTACACGACGCCGGTGATCTATCTCCTGCTCGACGGGCTGCACCGCAAGCTCGGCGGCGCCCGTCCCACCTTCCTGCGCCGCCCCCCGCCCCGCCCACAACCCGCCGAATAAGCAAGGCGCATCCGCGCTTTGCGCCGCATGACTTGCGCCGGTGTCCGGGTGTATAAGGCCAGCCGAACCATTCCGCACAAGCCGCCTTAGACGGCAGGAGGAGCCCGCAATGGACGAGAGAACGCGCGACCCGCTGCAGATCCGCGCCGAGGACATCAACCCGCGCTACAATTGGGGCCGCGCTTTGCCGTCGCTCGGCACCATGGGCGTCGATTTCGAGGAACGCGTCGACTATCGCCGGCTGCACCGCTACCGGCTCGGCCGCGTCAAGCAGGCGCTGGAGAATTCCGAACTCGGCGCGCTGCTCGTCTTCGACGTCAACAACATCCGCTACATCACCTCGACCAAGATCGGCGAGTGGGAACGCGACAAGCTCTGCCGCTGGGCGCTGCTGACGCGCACCGGCGATCCGATCCTGTGGGACTTCGGCTCCGCCGCCGTGCACCACAAGCTCTATACGCCGTGGCTCAAGCCGGAGAACTGCAAGGCCGGCATCATCGGCATGCGCGGCATGGTCGACCCGGCCTTCGGCCTGATGGCCAAGCACGCCAAGGAAATCGCCGCGCTGATCAAGGAAGCCGGCTGCGACAAGATGCCGATCGGCGTCGACATCATCGAGCCGCCGATGATGTTCGAATTGCAGAAGGCGGGCCTCAACATCGTCGACGGCCAGCAGGTGATGCTGGAAGCGCGCGAGGTCAAGTCGCAGGACGAGATCGCGCTGCTCAATCGCGCCGCGGCGATGGTCGACGGCGCCTATCACATGGTCAACGAGGAGCTCAAGCCGGGCGTGCGCGAGAACGACATCGTCGCCAAGGTCAACGAGTTCCTCTATCGCCATGGCTCCGACGACGTCGAAGCGGTCAACGCCATCTCCGGCGAGCGCTGCAACCCGCATCCGCACAACTTCACCGACCGCATGCTGCGGCCCGGCGACCAGGCCTTCTTCGACATCCTGCAATCGTTCATGGGCTATCGCACCTGCTACTACCGCACCTTCAATGTCGGCCGCGCCACCCCGGCGCAACATGACGCCTACAAGCAGTGTCGCGAATGGCTCGACAATGCCATGATGCGCATCAAGCCCGGCGCCACTACCTCGCACATCGCGGAGGCGTTCCCGAAGGCGAACGAGTTCGGCTTCCCGGACGAGACTTCGGCCTTCGGCCTGCAATTCGCGCACGGCCTCGGCCTGGCGCTGCATGAGCGGCCGATCATCTCGCGCGTCGTGTCGATGGACCATCCGACCGAAATCAAGGAGGGCATGGTGTTCGCCATCGAGACCTATTGCCCCGCGACCGACGGCTTCTCCGGCGCGCGCATCGAGGAAGAGGTGGTGGTGACCGACAAAGGCTGCCGCGTCATCACGCTGTTCCCGGCGGAAGAGCTGCCGATCACGCATCGGTACTGAGGCGCCGCAATCGGATATATGAGGGGCCCTTCGGGGCCCCTCTTTTTTGCACTGCCGCAAGGCAGGTCTGCGCCGCCGGCGCTGGTCCCGGCCCCCGGCACCGCTTACCTGAACGGCAACAGCCTCGCCGGATGACGACCTCCATGACCCAGATTTTCTCCGCCGCCCCGCCCGCCAGAGCGAGTGAGCCGTTGATGCGCGGGCTGCGCGGACTTTGCCCCGCCTGCGGCAAGGGCCGCATGTTCCGGAAATTCCTCAAGGTCGCCGATGCATGCCCGGCCTGTGGCGAGGAATTGCACCACCACCGCGCCGACGACTTCCCCACCTATCTCGACATCGTCATCGTCGGCCACGTTCTGGTGCCGATCCTCCTGGCGGTGGAAACCGTGTACGCGCCGCCTTTGTGGCTGAGCATGACGATGTGGCCGTCGATCGCGCTGATCATGACGCTGACGCTGCTGCAACCGATCAAGGGCGCCGTGGTGGCCATGCAATGGTTCGGCGGCA
The DNA here is from genome assembly GCA_035571935.1 of Pseudolabrys sp. GTDB lineage: Bacteria > Pseudomonadota > Alphaproteobacteria > Rhizobiales > Xanthobacteraceae > Pseudolabrys. The sequence continues at coordinate 38,691 of DATNBL010000025.1, read as the reverse complement.
TGCACGGCTTCGAGGACTCAAAGGGCCGCCGGATCGTCGCCGGGCCGCCCGCCGCCGCTCCCTAGAGCCCGCCGGAACCAATTGCCGCCGCCGGAACTTGTGTCCCGCGAGACAATTGGGAGGCTGAAATGGCTGATGGAAACAGCGGCGGCGTCGGCGTGCTCGGCGTTCTGGTCGGCGCGCTCATCGTCATCATCGTCGGCGGCGGCATTCTTTTCGCGACGGGCACGCTCGGCTCGAAATCGTCGACCGTGAAGCTCGAACTGCCCAAGGTGACGACCAAATAGGGCCGGCACCTTCGGAGGCAGCGTGGATCAACCCTGCGGCTTTTGCTTCAGCGCGGCCTGCTCGGCAAAAGCGGCCGGCAAGGCGACGCTCATCGAATCGACCATGCTCGTCGGCATCAGGATGGTCGCGCCGCGCTCCTTGGTCGTCTCGTAGATGATGTTCATCGCGCGCAAGTGCAGCGCCGCCGGGTCGCTGCCGTAGGTCTTCGCGGCTTCGACGAACTTCGCCGCGATTTCGGCTTCCGCGCTGCCGAGGATGACGCGCGCTTCCTTCTCGCGCTCGGCCTGCGCCTGGCGCGACATGGCGTCCTGCAACGCCACCGGAATGGCGACGTCCCTGATCTCGACCGAGTTGACCGAAATGCCCCAGTCGGCGGTCTTGCGCGCGATCTCGGTGCGCAGGACCTCGTCGGCGGCTTTGCGCTCGGCGAGCAGCGCCGACAGCATCGACGAGCCGATCATCTCGCGCAAGGATGTCTGCGCCACGCGCTCGATCGCCTCGCGATAGTTGGTGATGTTGAGCGCCGCGCTTTGCGCCTCGTGCACGTGCCAGAACACGATGGCGTCGACATTGACCGGCACGGTGTCGCGGGTCAGCGCCTGCTCGGCGTTGAAGCCGGTCGTCTGGATGCGCTCGTCGATCACCGCGGCGACGCTGTCGATGATCGGCACCATGAAGAACAGGCCCGGGCCCTTGACGCTCGACAGCTTGCCGGCGCGCAGGATGACGAACCGCTCCCAGTTGTTGGCCATCTTCAGCCCGAAGAACACCAGCACCGCGACGACCGCGACCACGAGGCCGGGCAAAGGCATCTGCGCCATGAACAGCACGGCCGCGATCGCGCCGAGCACGACGGTGACGAGGACGGTGATCTGATTCATGAGTTGCCTCCCTGCGGGCGAGGCGGGTGCCCGCCGCCGGCAAGCTTACGCCGTTTTCGCCGGCTTTTCGCGGAGGTGGGGAAAGCGTTCGGAAAGCAACGAGCCGTGGTAGTAGGTGGGCCGGAAGGCCTCCTGCGCACGGATGTTGTCGAACCAGGTGACGACGCGCGGCAGGTCCTGCCAGTCCGCCATCCGCAGGTCGTGCATGCGGACCGCCGCCGGCATGATCGCTACGTCGGCAAGAGAGATGTCGGGGCCGAGCAGCCAGGGCCCGCCGCTCGCTTCGATCTCCGCGTCCATCCGCTCCCAGGAGCGGCGCAGGCGGGCGAGCGCGGCGTCCATCTCCGCCTTCGGGAAGCCGGTCTGGCCCATGGTCATCATGAACTCGCGGCGCAACGGTTTGGATTCCGCCATCGCCACGAAGTCCTCGCGGCTCATTTTCTGGAACGTCGGCAGGAAGGCGAGATTGAAGGTCGGCACCCGCACCGCCGCGGCCGGCATCTCGTCGGCGAAGTGCATGAGCGCGCGCATGCGGGCGCGCTTGACCGGGTCTTCGGGCGTGAAGCCGCCGCGCGGCGCCACCTCGTCGAGATATTCGGTGATGACCGTCGAATCGATCACGATCGCGCCATCGTGGTCGAGCGTGGGCACGACCCCATTCGGGTTGAGCTTCAGGTAGTCCGGCTTGAGCTGGTCGCCCTCGAGCAGATTGAGCTTGATCTCGGCGAACGGCAGGCCTTTGGCGTTCAGCACGAAGCGCACCCGCTGGCTGCACGTCGATTGCGGGGCGTTGTAGAGCGTGAATGCCATGGTTCCACCCTTTTTTGCTTTCGGGCGACATGATGCGCAGGCCCGCGCTGGAATACCAGCCGCGTGTTTATAGCCATTTTACTTGTGATTGATGCGCGCGACCGGTTGATTGGTCTCGTGCGCAGCCGCTGCTCTTCCTCTCTTAGGCCGAGTGGCGGCGTGAATCCTCCACCTTATGCACACAGGGCCGCGAAAGCGGCCCTCTTTTTTTGTGGCGCGGCCAAACGAAAACGCCGCCCGCACCGGCGGACGACGTTCGCAATTTGAGGGCCTTTAAAGGCCGGTGCCGACGTTCTTGTTCTCGCTCGAAAGCTTCATGCCGGCGAGATCGGCCATGGTCTCGGCCATCTTGGCGAAGTCCTGGCCCAGGATCTCCTTGCTGTTCGGCTGCGACAGCGCCTTGCCGATGTGCTGCTGGATCACCTCGCGCGTTGCCGCCGTCACCGGCATCGGCACGTCCCATTCGCGGCCGAGCTCGAGACCGAGGTCGAGATCCTTGCGCAGCAATTCCGGCGTGAAGGTCGCGGTCCAGTCGAGATTGACCAGCGCCGGCGTCTTGTACGCCGTGAACATCGATCCCATGACGCCGTTGTTCATGAAGGCCAGGAAGGCATGGCGCGGCACACCCATCTTGTTGGCGAGCAGCGTGATCTCGATCAGGTTCTCGATGACGACGCCGAGCATGACGTTGTGCGCGATCTTGCAGATTCGCGCGAGTTCGCCCTCGCCGACGTAGGACACGCCGCGCGGGGCGAACACCTCGATGAAGGGCATGGCCTCCTTCGCCGCGGCCTCCGGGCCGGACACGACCGAGGACAGCTTGCCGGCCTTGATGACGAGGCCGTTGCCGGACACCGGCGCGCAGACGAATTCGACGCCATGCTCCTTGAGGCGGCCGCGGATGCGCACCGAATCCTCGACCGAGATCGACGAGCAGTCGACGAAGATTTTCGGCAGCTTGCCCAAGTTACCTGAAGACTTCGCGTTGGTGACGATGCCGTCCTTGCCGAAATAGACCTCCTCGAGATCCTTGCCCTCCGAGACGATGGCGAACAGCATGTCGACGCCGGCGAGGTCGGCGAGCTTGTCGACGATCTTGCCGCCGTGCGCGGCCAGCGGCTCGGCCTTCGACCTGGTGCGGTTCCAGACAGAGACGTCGTGGTTCGCCTTGATGAGGCGCTCCACCATCTGGAAGCCCATGCGGCCGACGCCAATCCAGCCAATCTTCTGTGAATTCTTCGACATGCCGAAACTCTCCCGTTCAACCGCCGCGCGGCGCGGCAGGCTTTAGCCGGTCTGGCGCATCGGCGCCAGAGGTACCGTCAATGCGCGCGGGCGACGCGACACGCCCGCTTGTGGCCGCCGCGCAAAGCGCACTATCCTCCGCGCAAGGGCTGGCACAAAGCCCGGCGCGGCCGCGGCAACAAGCGGCCCGTGACAGAAAATCCAAGGGAGGGCGCCGGCACAATGGACGATGCCGCGACTTATGGCGCGCCGCCGGCGGTGGGCAGCGATCGGCTGCGGGCCGTCGCCCGCAACGCCTTTCCGTTCGTCGTGGTTGGCGCGATCTGGGAGATCGTCGCGCGCTCCGGCATGTTCCCGCGCCAGCTGTTCCCGACGATCGAGGACATCGCGCGCTCCTTCGTCGACCTCACCGTGTCCGGCATCCTGCCGCATCACGCGATCGAGACGGTGTTCCGGCTGCTCGGCGGCTTCGGCCTGGCGGCCATCGTCGGCGTGTCGATCGGCGTGCTGATGGGCCGCTCGCGCCGGGCCGAGGACATCATCCTGCCGTTGGTCTCGATCCTCGCGCCGATCCCCGGCCTCGCCTATGCGCCGCTGTTCCTGCTGTGGTTCGGGCCGGGCGAGGTCTCGGCCGTGCTGCTGGTCGCGTTCGTGTCGATGTTCGCGATCATCTTCAACAGCTGGACCGGCGTGAAGGCGGTCAAGGAAATCTGGCTGCGCTCGGCGATGGCCATGGGCGCCGACGACCGGCGCACCTTTCGCCACGTCATCCTGCCCGCGGCGCTACCCTACATCCTGACGGGCTTGCGGCTCGGGCTGGCGCAGGCCTGGCGCATCCTCGTCGCCGTCGAGATGCTCGCCGCCGTGCCGTGGGGCCTCGGCTGGCTCATCTTCGGCGCGCGCGAGTTCCTCAACACCGATGCGATGATGGCCGGCATCGTCGTCATCGCGCTGATCGGGCTCGGGCTCGAGAAATACGTGTTCCAGAAGATCGAGGACTACACGGTCGTGCGCTGGGGCATGATGGAATCGATGGGCTGACCGCATGACCGACTCCGCACAGCGCCGGCGCACCTTGATCCGCGGTCTTCTGTCGATCGCCGCGGCGGCGGCGTTCTATCAGGCCGTGTCGATGGCCGGGCTGTTCCCGAAGGTGCTGCTGCCCCCCATCCCCGTCGTGCTGACGACGCTGTGGGGCATGCTCGCCGACGGCACGATGCTCCAGCACGCCGGCGCGACGCTCTACCGCGTGCTCATCGGCTTCGGCCTGGCCATCGCCGTCGGCACGCCGATCGGCATTGCGATGGCGCGCTTCAAGGCGGTCGAAAACTTCTTCCTGCCGCTGGTCAGCGCGCTGATGCCGATCCCGTCCTTCTCGCTGGTGCCGCTGTTCATGCTGTGGTTCGGCATCGGCAACGTGACGACGATCCTGATCGTGTTCTACGCGGCGACCTTCCCGATGCTGTTCAACACCTGGACCGGCGTGCGCTCGGTCAATCCGCTGTGGCTGCGCGCGGCGGGCGCCATGGGCGCCGACGAGAGGCGATTGTTCTGGAAGGTGATCGTGCCGGGCGCGTCGCCCTTCATCATCACCGGGATGAGACAAGCCTTCCTGCGCTCGTGGATCGCGGTGGTCGGCGCCGAGATGATCGCCGCGTCCGACTTCGGGCTCGGCTGGGTGATCTTTGATTCCAAGGAATTCCTGCAAACCGATATCATGATGGCCTCGCTCGTGGTCATCGGCGTGATCGGCTACGTGTTTGAGCGCCTTGTGTTCGGTTCGATCGAGCGCGCCACCGTCTACCGATGGGGCATGGTGCGGATGGCGAAGGGATAGAGCGGTTCATGCTTCCGATCGAAATCAGCAGCGTCTCGCTCATCTACGACACGCCCGGCGGCAAGGTTCCGGGCGTGAAGGACGTCAGCATCAACATCGATGCGTCGGAATTCGTCTGCATCGTCGGCCCGTCCGGCTGCGGCAAATCCACGCTCCTGAACATCGTCGCCGGCTTCCTGACGCCGGCGGCCGGTGAAATCCGCATCGGCGGCAAGGCCGTGACCGGGCACGGCATGGACCGCGGCGTCGTGTTCCAGGACTTCGCGCAGCTCTTCCCGTGGCGCACCGCGCTCGGCAACGTCACCTTCGGGCTCGAAATGAAGGGCGTGGCGAAGCGCGAGCGCGAGGAGATCGCGCGCGAGCAACTGCGACTGGTCAAGCTCGAGAAATTCACCGCCTCCTATCCGCACCACCTCTCCGGCGGCATGCAGCAGCGCGTCGCCATCGCCCGCGCGCTCGCCTACAACCCGGCGGTGCTGTTGATGGACGAGCCGTTCGCGGCACTCGACGCGCTGACGCGCGACGACATGCAGCGCCTGCTCGCCGACGTCTGGCGCGAGACGCGCAAGACCGTGATCTACGTGACGCACAACGTCGCCGAGGCGGTCTACCTTGCCGACCGCGTCATCGTAATGTCGCCGCATCCGGGAACGGTGAAGGCCGACATCCGCATCCCGCTCACGCGGCCGCGCGATCCGCTGAGCGCCGAATTCCTCGACTGGCAGAAGATTTTGCTGCGCCAGCTCGGCCATGAGCCGGGCGGTGACGAGACTCATAAAAGCAACGGCAAGGCAACGACCTAAGGGAGGATCAAGATGACGAAGAACGGATTGACGCGCCGCCAAACGCTGGTCGCAACCGGCGCCGGCATGCTCGCCGCGGGCTTCGGCCTGCGGCCCGCGCTGGCCGAGACCACGGTCAAGCAGGGCTACCAGACCAATATGTGGGGCATGCCGACCTATTATCTGCTGCACTCCGGACACCTGGAGAAGCACGGCATCAAGGCGGAGGAATTCGCCGTGCCGTCGGGCAACCTCACCATGCAGCAGCAGGTGGCGCGCCAGGTCGATCTCGGCACCTATGCTGGTCCCTCGTTCATCATCGGCCATGAGAAGGGCGGCCTCATCGCCATCGCCAAGATCGAATATGTCGGCAAGACCGCGCGCGTGATGGCGCGCAAGGATCTCGGCCTCAAGACCGTCGCCGACCTACGCGGCAAGAAGGTCGCCAACCAGACCGGCTCGTCGACCGGCAACATTTTCACCGACCAGATCGCCGCCAAGGCGGGGCTGAAGAAGGGCGACTATCAGGAAGTGCGCATGAACGTGAACGACATGGTCGCGGCGATGGCGGCCAAGACCGTCGACGCGATGGTCAATGTCGAGCCGTACAACGCCATCGCCGAAGCCGAGGGCCTCGCCAATTCGCTCGAGGATTTCTACTCCTTCGACAAGCTGCCGGTGTTCATGGCGGCGACGCCGGAGTTCGTCGAGAAGAACCCGGACGCGATCGTCGCCTACCTGAAGGCCTGGCTCGACGTCGCCAAGGACTTCAAGGAGAACCACGCCAAGGTCGCCGACACGATCTACGCGTTCTACACCTCGAAGGGCTACAAGATGTCGAAGGAGACCTTCAGCAAGGCGCTGGCCAACGTCGAGGTCGGCCCCGGCTGGCCGGACGATCTCGAGCCCTACATGAAGCACCACGCCGAGGTGCTGCTGGCCGCGAAGAAGGTCAAAGCCATCCCTGACTGGAGCAAAGCCTTCCGCAAGGACTTCATGAAGAAGGCGATGGGCTGATTTCTTACCCTCCCCCCGCCACCTCCATCTCCCCCCCGCGAGCGATAGCGAGTGGCGGGGAGGGGTCGGGGGTGGGGGTGGGGGTCCGTTCTCGAAATTTACGCCACCACTATTGAAGTCCCCCCACCCCGGTTTGTATCGCTGACGCGATCCAAACCGACCCTCCCCGCCGCTTCGCGGAGGAGGGTAAAAAGCCCCGGAGACCCTGATGCCGGCAGCGACCAACCCGCTCGACAAAAGCGGCGAACCGATCACCTGGAATTTCAAGCTGCTGGCGCAGAACAATCTCGGCGGCTTCGGCGGCATGGGCGAAGGCATCGCGGTGCAACTGGCCAAGGACGGCCGCCGCATCGCCTGGCTCGCGCACGAGAGCGCGCCGAAGAACTTCACCGGCGTCGACGTCACCGATCCGCGCAATCCGAAGGTGGTCGTCCAGACCGATTTGCCGCAGGCGCACATGCGCTCGAACTCGCTCGACGTCGCCGGCGACGTAATGGCGGTCGCCTACCAGACGCAGAAGACGGGGCAGAAGCCGGCCGGCCTCGAACTGTTCGACATCTCGGTGCCGGAGAAGCCGCGCTCGATCGCCTTCCTCGACTGCTCGGGCGCGCATTCGCGCGGCGTGCACCAGCTCTGGTTCTGCGACGGCGAATACGTGCACATGGCCTCAGGCAGCCCGGACTTCACGCCGAGCCATCCCAACGACGACCAGTTCTACCGCTGCATAGACGTGCGCAATCCGTCGAAACCCGTCGAGGTCGGACGCTGGTGGATGCCGGGCACATCGTCGACCGACAACGTCAAGCCGCCGCCGCGCCATCCGCTCGACAAGGGCTATCGCGCGCACAACACCAACGTCTATCCACAACGCGGCGACCGCCTTTATCTCTGCTACATCGACGGCGGCATGTTCGTGATGGACATCAAGGACAAGGCCAACCCGAAGGTCATCTCGCACTGGACCAATTCGCCGCCTTACACCGGCTTCATGCACACCGCCGTGCCGCTGTTCGACCGCAACCTGATGCTGGTCACCGACGAATCGACCGAGAACAACGCCATCGACTGGCCGAAGCTAATCTGGGTGCTCGACGCCCGCGACGAGGAGCATCTGGTGCCAATCTCGACCTGCCCGCTGCCGCCGGTCGACGCTTACAAGGACCGCGGCGGACGCTTCGGCGCGCACAACATCCACGAGAACACGCCGGTGCCGACCGCCTTCCAGTCCGACCAGCTCGTGTTCGGTACGTTCTTCAACGGCGGCATGCGCGCCTACGACATCTCCAATCCGTACCAACCGAAGGAAGTCGCGACCTTCGTGCCGCCAGCGCCGGCGGGGACGCCGGTCGGCGCAGTGCAGTTGAATGACGTCTATGTCGACGAACGCGGCGTGATCTACACGGTCGACCGGTTTTCGGGCGGGCTGTACACGCTGGAGATGGATTTCTAGCAAAGTCGGCGACAAGCTCACTTTCTTCACCTCTCCCCTAGGGAGAGGTCGGCGCGCAAAGCGCGCCGGGTGAGGGGTTACAAACTTTCGATTTCGGGAACCCCCTCACCCCAACCCTCTCCCCAGAGGGGAGAGGGAGCGCGCCCTCATTCGCTGATATGATGAGCCCATGACCACCCTCTTTTCCTCGCCCGCGGCCGGCCTTTTCGGCCGCAAGCAAAGGCGCGAGCGCGGCGCGCGCATCCCGGTGATCGTGCTCACCGGCTTCCTCGGCGCCGGCAAGACGACGCTGCTCAATCGCTTCCTCGCCACGCCGGAAGGCCGCGGCACCGCCGTCGTGATCAACGAGTTCGGCGCGGCGCCGATCGACGACGCTCTGGTGCGCGCCAGCGCCGACGAGACCGTGCTGCTCGGCAATGGCTGCCTGTGCTGCGTGTCGCGCAGCGACCTTCAGGAGACATTGCGCAAGCTCGTCATCGACCGCGAGCGCGGCGATATCCCCGATTTCCGCCGCGTCGTCATCGAGACCAGCGGGCTGGCCGACCCCTCGCCAATCCTGCAAACCTTCGCCACTGACCGCGCGCTCGGCGACACGTTCCACGTGGAGGTGGTGCTGACGGTCGCCGATGCCGCGACCGGACTCGCCACGCTCGCGCAGTCGGCGGAAGCGCGCCGGCAGGCGATCCTCGCCGACCGGCTGGCGGTCAGCAAAACCGACGTGGCTGGCGCGGCGGCGGGCGAGCAACTGGCGGCGCGCCTGCGCGCGCTCAATCCGCGCGCCGGCATCGACATCGCGGTCGACGGCGCGCTCGATCCGGCGCGGTTGACCGAACCTGTCGCTGCGCAGCGCAATGCCTTCGTCGCCGAGGCCGAGCATTCCGATGGCATCGGCAGCTTCGTGCTGACGTTCGACAAGCCCGTTCGCTGGCCGGTGTTCGCGCGCACGATGGACGCGCTCATCGCGCTGCGCGGGCCGGACCTGCTGCGGGTTAAGGGCTTCCTCGCCGTCGACGGCTGTCAGGGCCCGGTGCTGGTGCAGTTCGTGCAGCATCTGGCGCCGCCGCCGGTCGAGCTCGAGGCGTGGCCGGACGGCGATCGCACGAGCCGTGTCGTGTTTATCACGCGCGGGATTGCGGAGCGCGAAGTGCGGGCACTGTTCGCGGCCGTCGGCGCACTCGCCTAGGCGAGCCGCTTGATCGCCTTGCGCGCCTCGCCGATCACCACCGGTACGGCGGCGTCGTTGTTCGGCGCCATGATGTGGCAACCGGAGACTTGCGGGATCTCGCTGAGCGCCGCGATGGTCTCGACGCAGATGCGCCGGCCCTCCGCGAGCGGATCGCTCGCCTGCTCCATGCGCGTGACGAAGGCGTCCGGGATGATCGTGCCGAACAGCTTCTCCTTCATCCAGCGCGCCGACTGCGCCGAGCGCAACGGCGCGACGCCGATGATGAAGGCGAGCTTGCCGCCGAGGCCGCAGTCCTCGAGCCGCGCCAGATAGCGGCGCACGACGCCCGCATCCATACAGAACTGTGTCTGCACGAATTGCGCGCCGGCCTCGATCTTGGCGGCGAGGGCCTTCGGCTCCCAGCCGGCCGGCGGATCGACCGGATTGTCGGCGCCGCCGATGAAAAACGCGGGCTTGCCGCCGACCTTTTTCCCCGTCGGCAATTCGCCATCGTCGCGCAGGCGGCGCGCAGTGGCCATCAACTGCCGCGCGTCAAGGTCGAACACCGGCTTGGCGTCGGGCTGGTCGCCGGCCGACGGATCGTCGCCGCGCAGCACCAGCAGGTTGCGGATGCCGAGCGCCGTGGCGCCAAGGAGATCGCTCTGCAAGGCGATACGGTTCCGGTCGCGGCAGGTGAGCTGAAGAATCGGCTCGATGCCGGCGTCGCTCAGCAGCATCGCCGCGGTCAGCGCGGACATGTGCGTGCGCGCGCCGGCGCCGTCGGTCACGTTCACCGCGTCGGCGAGGCCTTTCAGCGGCGCGGCCTTGGCGAGGAGATCGTTGCGGTCGGCGGAAACGGGCGGCGTGACTTCGGCGGTGAGGACGAAACGGCCCTGGGCGAGCTTGTCTTGCAGTGTTGCCATGCCCTTCACGTGGCAAAATTGTCTGGACCTGGCAAGCGCAACAATGTGAGAAATGCCCTGCGCGGCCGGCGTGGGCCGCGTCCCAAAGGGCCGGTCATGGCGCAGATTTCACTGGACGAAGCGCTCGCGCCCATCGGCGACGGCTGCCTGCTGGTGGTGCCGCGCGAGGTCGCCGGTGTGCCGATGGCCGCCACGCGCGCAATGATCCGGCGCGGCGTGAAGCGGCTGCATCTCGTCGCGCTGCCGACGTCGAGCATGCAGGCCGACCTGCTGATCGGCGCCGGGTGCGTGGCGACGCTGGAGACGAGCGCGGTCAGCCTCGGCGAATTCGGCCCGGCGCCGCGCTTTTCGGCCGGTGTCACCGGCGGCGCCTTCACCATGAAGGACGCCACCTGCCCGGCACTGCACGCGGCCTTGCAGGCGGCCGAAAAAGGCGTGCCGTTCATGCCGCTGCGCGGGCTGATCGGCTCCGATGTGCTGAAATATCGCGACGACTGGAAAGTCGTCGATAGCCCGTTCGGGAACGACGATCGGATCGTGCTGCTGCCGGCGATCAAACCCGACGTCGCGCTTTTCCACGCGCCGATGGCCGATCGCTTCGGCAATGTATGGATCGGCCGCCAGCGCGAGCTGACAACCATGGCACACGCCGCGGCGAAGACGATCGTTACGGTGGAGAAGATCGTCGACGACGATTTGCTCGCCGATCCGCTGACCGCCGCCGGCACCCTGCCCGGCTTCTACGTCGAGCACGTCGCGGTGGCCGAGCGCGGCGCCTGGCCGTTGCCGCTGCCCGATCATTACAAATCCGATGGCGAGCACCTTGCGCTCTACGCGAAGATGGCGGCGACCGCGGAAGGCTTCGCCGAGTATCTGGACAAATATGTGCATGAGAAGCGGGCGGCGTAACCTTTCTCATCCCTCCCCCGCTTGCGGGGGAGGGTGGCGAGCGAAGCGAGCCGGGTGGGGGCACTCTCAATTGCGACGTGACCCCACCCCCGGCGCTTACGCGCGCCGGACCCTCCCCTTGCAGGGGAGGGATAAGTGAACGTGACCTTCCGTCCCGAAGAGATGCTTGCTTCCGTCATCGCCGACCTGATCGGCGACGTGCGTCACGTCGCCGTCGGAAATGCCTCGCCGATCCCCGCAACCGCGGCGCTGCTGGCGCGCGAACGCGGCAACGGCCGCCCTTACGTCTCGCTGCTCGGCAGCGCGAAGCACACGTTCTGGACCGACGGCGGCCGCGAACTGTTCGACTGCGCCGGCCAGGGGCGCATCGACGTGTTTTTCCTCTCGGGCGGACAGATCGACGGCCACGGCAACATCAACCTCGTCGAGATCGGCGAACACGGCCACCCCAAGGTGCGCTTCCCCGGCTCCTTCGGTTCGGCCTATCTCTATTACGTGGTACCGAAGGTGATCCTGTTCCGCACCGAGCATTCGCGGCGCACGCTGGTGCCGCAGGTCGACTTCGTCAGCGCGCCGGGCGCCAGCGAGCCGAACGTGTTCCGCACCGGCGGCCCGATCGCGCTGGTGACCAACCGCTGCGTATTCGGCTTCGCCGATGGCCGCTTCCGGCTCGAGACCGTCCACCCCGGCCATACGGTCGCCGAGGTGATCGAGAACACCGGCTTCGATTTCGACCGGCCGGCAAGCGTTCCGGACACCCCGGCGCCGTCGCCTGAAACACTGCGGCTGATGCGCGAGGCGGTGGCGCCGCAGTTGGCCGAGGTCTATCCGCAGTTCGCACAGGCAGTGTTTGGCGCTTTCGCGAAGTGAAAGATGCGCGCACGAAATAGAGCCTCTTTCCCGAGGCGCTGACCTGTGGCTACTCTCCCGGCTCACGAAGCAACGAGACGGGGAAACGCCGGTGCAAACGGTTGAAGCTGCGGTCGTCGGTGTCGGCTGGATCGGAGGTTTGCGCGCGGAAGCGCTGTCGCGAACCGCGCTCGTCGACAAGCTGCATTTGTGCGACATCAAGCCGGACCGGCTCGCCGAGGTGAAGGCGCTGTACAAGCCCGCAGTCGCGACGGCCGACTACAACGACATCATCAACAACCCGAACATTTCGGTCGTCTATATCTCGACCACGCCGGAGGCCAACCACTACCCGATCGCGCGCGACTGCCTGAAGGGCGGCAAGCACGTGATGCTCGAGAAACCGATCGCGCTCGAGCTGTGGGAAGCCGACGAGCTGATCCATCTCGCCAAGCAGAACAACCTGAAATTCACCATCGGCTACTCGCAGCGGTTCAACACCAAGATCGCTTACGCCAAGAAGAAGATCGTCGACGGCACGCTCGGCAATGTCGTCTCGGTGCTGGTCAGCCGTCACCTGTCGCGCGAACTCGGCAAGAAGATCGCCGGGCGCGTCCGCCTCTCCCCGGTGGTCATGGAGTCCACCCACGACCTCGATTTCGTCTACTGGCTGCTCGAGCCGGCCAAGCCGATCCGCGTCTACTCGCAGGGCGCCTACGGCTACATGCAGCCGGTGAACGGCTCGCACGACGTGATGTTCACCACGGTCACGATGGACAACGGCGTCGTCGTCATGATCGGCGGCGGCTGGAATTTGCCCGGCAGCTATCCGAACTATTGCTCGACCTGGATCGAGATTACCGGCACTGACGGCTCGCTGTTCCTCGACGACACGCAGCGCGACAACTGGCTCAACACCGAACGGCGCGGCCAGGAATTCCCGATGTCGACCATGCCGGGCGAGCAGGTCGATCACGTGTTCGCCGGCGGCATCGGGCCGGAGACGATCTACTTCCTCGAGTCCTGCATCAAGAACAGGCCGGTCATGGTCACGCCCGAGAGCGCGCGGCGCGTCATGGAGACCTACAGCGCCGCCGACCTGTCGGCCGATATCGGCGAGCCGGTCAGCCTGCCGCTCAACAACGAAGCGATCTCGGCCATTGCCGATTTCAAGAAGAAAATCCGTGCGGGGTTGAATAATTAGCGGCGGGCTCCCTCTCTCCGCTTGCGGGGAGAGTTGCAATGCCGAGAGGAAGTTGCGAAATGAGAAAATCAGCCAAGGGCCTCGGCCTCGCCATCATCGGCGGCGGGCGCGTCGGCCTGTTCCGCGGCGAGGTGGCGGCGCGGCATCCGGCGGTCGAGTGGATCGGCCTGGCGGAAAAGAACCCGAACCGCGCTGGCGAGGTCGGGCCGAAGGTCAGCGCCGATTTCGTGACGCAGAGCTACGTCGAGCTCATCAAGCGGCCCGAGGTCACCTGCGCCATCATCGCCACCGACGAGCACCTGCACGTCGATCCGATCATGGCCTGCGTCGAGCGCGGCATCCCGATGCTGATCGAGAAGCCGCTGGCGACGAAGCTCGACGAATCGGCGCGCGTCCTGAAGCTGATCAAGGACGCCAAGATCGACGCCGTGGTCGGCTATACGCAGCGCTTCCGCCGCCGCTGGCTGGCCGCAAAGGAAAAGTGCCGCACCGGCGCGCTCGGCGACGTCACGCTCGTCACCTCGCGCGCCTTCATGAACCGCCTCGTCGCCATCGACAACTACAAGCGCACCGACGATCCATCGACCATCTCGCCGATGGTCATTTCCGGCACGCACGCGCTCGACATCTGCATGTGGTGCCTCGAAGGCAAGACGCCGGTCGAAGTCTATGCGCGCTCGATCGACAAGGTGATGGGCCCGCTCTATCAGGGCATCGACGCCACTGCCGGCATGATCACCTTCTCCGACGGCACGATCTATCATCTGAGCATGTCGTGGGCGATGCCGGTGACCTGGCCCGCCGCGGTCTATTCGCTCGAGGTCGGCATTTCCGGCACCACCGGCGTGCTCACCATCGACGACACGCATCGCGACATCGTGCTCGCGGTGTCGAAGGCGCAATCGGAAGGCTACAATCCGGATGCCACAAGGCTCGTCGACTTCATGGGCAGCTATCCGCCCGGCGACATGGCGCTCGGCGAACTGCGCGGGCCGATGGCGGACGAAACGGTGAGCTGGCTCAACCGCGTCTCGCTCGGCCTGCCGACCGCGGCCGCGACCGTCGAGGAAGCGCATCGCAACCTGCTGCTGACCAAGGCGCTCGACCTGTCGGCCAAGCGCAAGAAGCCGGTCGCGCTGCCGCTGAGCGACGACGACTTGAGGGCCGTTGCCTAGGCGCTAACGCGCGCCGAGCGGCTTGATCGCCATCTCGACCGCCAGTTTATCGAGCTGCTTCAGCAATTCCGGCGGCAGGGCCAGTCCATTCGCCAGCCGATCGGCGCGACGCTGCGCGCGAGCGTCGCCCGGCAGCCGCACGCTCTCGCCCGGCAGCGCCTTCGAGTTGCGCAACGAGCGCACGTGACGGTCGACCTCGGCTTTGAAGTGTGAGAGCTTCTGGAAGCGTGACGGATCGAGCGCGACCACGAACTGCCCGGTGTTGGTGACGCGGTCCGGCTCGGCGTTGAAGTCGACACAGTCGCGGCCGAACAGCGCGCCGTTGAGCGTGCCGGCGAGCAGGCCGAGCATCAGCGCCAGGCCCGCGCCCTTGTAACCGGCCATCGGCAGCAGCAGGGCCTCGGCGCTCTTGTGCGGGTCAATGATCGCCTCGCCGGTCTTCGGATCGATCATCCAGTCGCCTTTGAGCGGCTTGTTCTGGAGACGATGGTTCTTGATCGTGCCGTACGACACAATCGAGGTGGCGATGTCGAGCACCACCGGCGGCTCCTCGCCGGCCGGAATGGCGATGGCGAACGGATTTGTGCCGAGCAGCGGCTCGGCGCCGCCAGCGAGCGGCATGTGGTTGGCGTTGGCCACCGCCGAATACATGCCGATCATGTCGGCTTTCAGCGGCAGCGCGGCGTAGACGCCGGCCGCGCCCGCATGGCCCGACATGTTGCAGCCGACCCAGGCGACGCCGCATTCGCGCGCAAGCTCGACCGCGGTTTCCGCCGCGCGCGCGACGACGAGATGGCCCATGCCGTTGTCGCCGTGCACCAGCGCGGTCGCCGGCGCGCTGCGCTCGACCCTGATGTTCGGCCGCGGATTGGTCGAGCCGAATTTCAGGCGCTGGATGTATTGCGGCAGGCGGAACACACCATGCGCGTCGGCGCCGATCAGGTCGGCCTCGACCATCAGCTCGGCGATCTTGCCGGCATCGTCGTCGGGGACGCCCACTTTCAGCATTGCATCGCCGATCAGGCCGCGCGCGGCGGCGACAGAGATGCGAGCGGCTTTAGCCGGCGCGTTCATTTCGGCATCCCGGCGAGGAATTTCTCGAAATTGCCCTGGAGGATCGCCTGCTTGTCGGCGTCGGAGATGTTCAGGCCGCGCACGTGGGCAACGCAATCGAGCATCGCCATATCGTAAGGATAATCGCTGCCGAGCATTACCTTGTCGGCACCGACGAGGCCGATCATCGCCTCGAGCGTCTTATCGGAGTGCAGGATGGTGTCGTAGAGGAAGCGGCCGGCGATGTTCTTCGGCTGCGACTTGATATTTTTCTTCGCCTCCGCGCGCACCTTCCAGCCGTGCTCCCAGCGCGGCGCCTGGTATGGCGTGAAACCACCGCCATGCGCGAGCATGACTTTGAGCTTCGGATAGCGATCCATGACGCCGCCGAAGAACAGCGAAGCGGCGGCGATGGTGGTGTCGAGCGGATTGCCGATGAGGTTGGCGAGGTAGTAGGCCGTCAGCCGGTCGGCGCCGGCGACATTGTTCGGATGCACGAACATGAAGGCGCCGAGCTTCTCGGCTTCGGCCCACAGCGGCTCGAACATCGGGTCGTCGAGATTGGTGCCTTTCACATTCGACGCGAACATCGCGCCCTTGAAGCCGTGCTTCGTCATCACGCGCCTGAGCTCGTCGGCGGCGCGCGCGGGCTGCGCCAGCGGCAAGGTTCCGATTGCCATGAAGCGATCCGGATGCGCGGCGACGTGCTTGGCCATCTGATCGTTCTGGATCTGCGCCAAGGCCGCGCTGACCTCCGGCTCGAGATTGTAGAGGTAGGTCTGCGGCGTCGCCGACAGCACGTGGGCGTCGACGCCCGTCGCGTCCATGTCCTCCAGCCGGCGCGGAATGTCGTAGCCGCCGGTCGGGAACGCCTTGTAGACGACGCCATTCACATCGAGCGTCGATAGGTCTTCGCTGTCGCGCGTGATCGTCACCTTGGCGCCGGCCTTGGTCAGCATCGCCGCCGTTTCCAGCGTCAGAATGTGCGTGTGCGTGTCGATCGTCCGCGTCTTGTTCATTTCATCCCCTGAAAGGTGCGTGCGGGCCGTGCGCTGCGGGCCGCGCCTCACCTGCCGTACAGGCCGCAGGCGCGCAAGCCCCTCGCCGGCAATCCGGCGCTGCACAGGCTGCGAGAAATCCGGTTTTTTCCCCACGCCGACCTGCGTTAGCATCCGGCCGCGTCCGTCCCATCCATCCGGAAGTCTCCATGTCATCGACCAGCCCCGCCCGCACGCAACGCCCGCCCCGCGTCGAGGACGACGCCCTGGTGACGGGGCACGGGCGGTTCACGGACGATCCGCGGCTGCCGAACCAGGCGGCCTGCGTGTTCGTGCGCTCGCCGCACGCCCATGCCCGGATCAAGGCGGTCGACGTGGAGGCCGCCCGCAAGGCCAGGGGCGTACTGGCGGTGCTGACCGCGGCCGACATGACCGCCGCCGGCGTCGGCTCGGTAGCACGTCACCCGCCGGTCGTCGGCCGCGGCGGCGCCAAGATGCCGATGCCGTTCCGCCCGGCGCTGGCCGGCGAGAAGGTGATGCATGTCGGCGACGCCGTCGCGGCCGTTGTCGCCGACACCGCCGCCAATGCGCAGGACGCCGCCGATCTGGTCGCGGTCGACTACGAGGAACTGACACCGGTCATCACGCTCGACGACGCAATGGCGGGCAAGACGCAGCTCTTCCCCGAGGCGCCGGGCAATCTCTGCGTCGACTGGCCCGGCCCGCTGCCGAGCGAGGACAACGAGCGCGAGGTCGCGAAGATCATCGCCGGCGCGGCGCACGTCGCCCGCGTCAAGGTCGTCAACCAGCGCATGGTCGTCGCCTCGATGGAGACGCGCGGCGCGACCGGCGTCTGGGACAAGGACAAGGAGGCCTACACGCTCTACGCCGGCTCGCAGAGCGCCTTCGCGCTGCAGGGTCCCGGCGCCGCCGTGATGGGCGTGACGCCGGACAGGCTGCGCATCATCACCGAGGACGTCGGCGGCGCCTTCGGCATGAAGACGCCGTTCTATCCGGAATACGCCGTGGTGCTGGTCGCCGCGCGCCTGACCGGGCGGCCGGTGCACTGGCAGTCGACCCGCTCGGAAGCCTTCCTCACCGACACGCAGGCGCGCGACACGGTGACGGAAGCCGAGCTCGCGCTCGACGATAGCGGCAAGTTTTTGGCGCTGCGCGTGCGGCACCTGTGCAACCAGGGCGCCTACGTCTCGGTCGCCGGCGTCAACATCAACACCAACAACTTCGCGCGCTGCCTGCCGGGCATGTATCGCATCCCCAAAGTGGATGTGTCGGCCGCCTGCTATTTCTCCAACACCACGCCGATCGGCCCCTATCGCGGCGCGGGACGGCCGGAGGCGAATTACGCGCTCGAGCGCGTCGTGGAGGAAGCGGCGCGCATCCTCAAGATGGACCCGGTGCGGCTGCGCAAGAAGAACCTGATCCCGAAATCGGCGATCCCGCTCAAGACTGCCGTCGGCAACACCTACGACAGCGGCGATTTCCCCGGCCTCGTCGACAAGGCGCTGGCGCTCGCCGACTACGCCAATTTCAACAAGCGCCGGCGCGAGTCGGCCAGGCGCAAGAAGCTGCGCGGCATCGGCGTCTCCTGCATGCTCGAGCACGCCGGCGCCATGCCGACCGAGTCGGCCTCGATCGGCTTTCCCGGAGGCGACAAGCTCGCGCTCGGCCTGAACGTGCAATCGACCGGGCAGAGCCACGCGACCGTGTTCGCGCGCGTGCTGGCGGAGAAGCTCGGCATCGACCCGACAACCATCGAGCACCGGCACGGCGACACCGCGATGGGCCTCGCGGGCTTCGCGTCGGTCGGCTCGCGTTCGGCTATGTGCGCCGGCGCGGCCATCATCGCCACGGCCGACGCCGTCGTCGCCAAAGGCAGGAAAGCCGCCGCCGGGCTGCTGGAAGCGTCGGAAGGCGACATTCAGTTCAAAAACGGTTCGTTCGAAGTCGTCGGCACCGACCGCAAGGTGTCGTTGTTCGAGACCGCCCGGCGCGCGAAAGAGAGCGGCGAGCCGCTCGACAGCAAGGAGAAGGCCGAAGCGCCGCTCACCTTCCCCAACGGCTGCCACATCGCCGAAGTCGAGATCGATCCCGACACCGGCCGTGTCGATCTCGTGACCTACACTGCGGTCGACGATTGCGGCGTGCCGCTCGACACCATCGTTGTCGAAGGCCAGGTGCAGGGCTCGATCGCCAATGGCCTCGGCCAGGCGCTGACCGAGAACGCGGTCTACGATCCGCAGAGCGGGCAGCTCGTCTCCGGCTCGTTCATGGACTACGGCATGCCGCATGCGCACGACATGCCGGCCGAGCTTCGTGAGGCGATGCATTCGACGCGCGCGACCACCAACCCGCTAGGCGTCAAGGGCACCGGCGAGGCCGGCACCACGGCGGCGATTGCCGCGGTGATGAACGCGATCGCGCACGCGATCCCGAACGGCGCCGCCAATCACATGGAGATGCCGGCAACGCCGGCGAAGGTGTGGGCCGCGTGCCGGAAGGGGTCGGCTGGCAAGTAAAGACTGCGGCGCGGGAAACAAACTCTGCGTCATGCGCGGGCATGACCCGCGCATCCATGACGAAGCGCCACGCGTAAAGCGTTACGTATGTCCGGCGGTCGCGGACAGCCATCATGGATTGCCGGGTCAAGCCCGGCGATGACAGAAGAAAAAAATGGCCGGGACATGCCCGGCCATTTGCATTTCGTGAGAGATGCGCCGATTACCCCTGCGACACGAACTTCGTGTTCAGGTACGCGCTGAGGCCCTCGATGCCGCCTTCGGAGCCGTAGCCGGACTCCTTGACGCCGCCGAACGGCGTCTCCGGCGTCGACACCGCGACCGAGTTGACGCCAACCATGCCCGACTGGATCGCCTCGCCGATGGCGGTCGCCGTCGTTGCCGACGCGGTGAAGGCATAGGCCGCAAGCCCGTATTCGAGCGAGTTGGCGCGCTCGACCACCTCGTCGAAGGTCTTGAACGGCACGATCGGCGCCACCGGGCCGAACGGCTCTTGCGTCATGATCTTGGAATCGTCCGGCACCTCGGTGACGACCGTCGGCTGGAAGAAGAAGCCCTGGTTGCCGTGGCGCGAGCCGCCGGTCTGGATCTTGCCGCCGCGATCCTTGGCGTCGTTGACGAACGACTCCATCGCGTCGAGCCGGCGCGGATTGGCGAGCGGGCCCAGGGTTGTGCCCTTCTCCAGGCCGTCGCCCATCTTGAGACTCTTGGCGTACTCGGTGAAGCGCGCGAGGAATTTCGGGTAGGACTGCTCCTGCACGTAGAAGCGCGTCGGCGAGATGCACACCTGCCCGGCGTTGCGATACTTGAACGCGGCGATGACGTCGGCTGCCTTCTCCGGATCGGCGTCGGCGAAGACGACGACCGGCGAGTGGCCGCCGAGCTCCATCGTGGCGCGCTTCATGCCCTTCGCCGCGAGGCCGGCGAGATGCTTGCCGACCGGGATCGAGCCGGTGAAGGAGACCTTCTTCACGATCGGCGACGGGATCAGGTGCTCGGAGACTTCTGCCGGCACGCCGAAGACTAGATTGAGCACGCCGGCCGGGACGCCGGCATCGGCGAAGCATTTGACCAGTTCGACGCAGCCGCCGGGCGTCTCTTCCGAAGCCTTGATGATGATCGAGCAGCCCGCCGCCAGCGCGCCGGCGATCTTGCGCACCGGGGTCAGCGTCGGGAAATTCCATGGCGTGAAGGCGGCGACGACGCCGACCGGCTCCTGCGTCACGATCTGGCGCACGCCCTTCTGCCGGCCCGGCACGATGCGGCCATAGGCGCGGCGGCCCTCCTCGGCATACCAGTCGATGATGTCGGCGGAGGTCAGAACCTCGGCGCGCGATTCCGGATAGGGCTTGCCCTGCTCCTGCGTCTGCACGCGCGCGACGTGGTCGGCGCGCTCGCGCAAAAGGTCCGCGGCCTTGCGCATGATCTTGGAGCGGTCATAGGCGGAGGTCGCCTTCCACTGGGCGAAGCCCTTCTGCGCCGCGGCCAGCGCGTGGTCGAGATCGGCCTTGCTGGCATGCGGCAGGTGGCTCAGCGCCTTGCCGGTGGCCGGATTGATCACGTCCTCGCCCTTGCGGCCGCCGCCGGTGAGCCATTGTCCGTCGATGTAGAGAGCAAGGTCGGTGTACATGCAGCACTCCATTTTGCGAGGGCGAATTCGGCCGCTGGATTAGCATTTCCGAGCGAATGCGGCCACCCCGGCTTCAGGACCCCAGATACGCCCCGCCACTGGCGTGGATGGCCTGGCCGGTGATGTAGTGGGCCGCGGGCGTGCAAAGGAAGTGTACCAGCGCGGCAACGTCCTCGGAGGTGCCGCGCTCGCCGGTGATAGTGCCGTGGGTGAGATGATGCGCGGGCCGCACGCCCGCCGCGCGCGCGGTATCGATGGCGCCGGGCACGGCGCAGTTGACCGAGATGCGGTCGGCGGCGAGGTCGTGCGCCAGCCCGCGCGTGAAGCCGACCAGCGCGGCCTTGGCGGCCATCACATGCGCGCGGTGCTTCGAGCCGATATGCGCGCTCATGCCGCCGATGTTGACGATGGCGCCGCCCTGCCTGCGCAAGCCCGGCAGGCAGGCCTTGACGCAATGGAAGGCGCTGTCGAGCGTCACGTCCATAACCTCGCGCCAATCGGCATAGCTCATGTCGGTGATCGGCTTCTCGCGCCGGACGGCGGCGTTGTTGACGAGGATGTCGAGGCGGCCGAACGCCTTGAGCGCCGCCGCGGCGAGCGCCTCCGCCGTCTTCGGGTCGGCGACGTCGCCAATGACGCTGATGGCCTTGCCGCCGGCGGCTGCGATCTCCTTCACCACCGCGTCCGATTCAGCCTTGTTCGAACGTGCGTTGACGACCACAGCCGCGCCGGAGCGCGCCAGCCTCAGCGCGATGGCGCGGCCGATATTGCGTCCGGCGCCGGTGACGATGGCAACCTTGCCGGCGAGTTCCGGTTCACTCATGGACTAACCTCGCAGCGATCGCAGATCGATCGGCCCTTGATAAAATTTCGCCAGCAGCCTCAGCGCGGCCGCGCTGCGCGCCGCATCCCAACCGCCGTGGCGGGCGTTGAGCGCGAACTTCTCCTCGATGTCTTGCCGCGTCAACGGCTCGTGCGCGCCGCCGCGGAAATGCGGCTGCCGCTCTTCGACCACGCGGCCGTCCTTGAGCACGGCGCGGATGTGGCCAGTGAATCCGTTCGGATAGGGATTGTCCGGATCGATGACGTAGCGGACCTTGGCGGCGAGCGCGAGCACGTCCGGGTTCTTGACCGCATCCGCCGTGAACGCATCGAGACCGACGCCGCCCTTGACGAAGCCGGTGGCGAGGATGAACGGCGTCGCGAACTTCGCCGCGTAGCCGTTCGGCGGCCGCTGCTTGGCTGCGAGCGGCTCCCACAGCCGGTGCACGGTGCCCTCGGCGACCTCACAAACAAGCTCCATCACGTCCGCGGGCTTGATACCCTTCGCGGCGAGGCGGCGGGCACAGTCGATGTACGGATGCGCCATCGTCCCGCACGGATAGGGCTTGAAGGCCAGCGTCTCGATCGCCCAGGCATCGCCGAACGTGTCGAGCTGGCCGTAGTCACCCTTGGTCGTGTGCGCGAAACCGTGAAAGAGCCCGTGCACACCCTCGAACACGGTGCGCGGTCCGAGGAACCCGGCCCGCGCCAGCAGCGCGGCGCGCAGACCCGATTGCGCCGCCCAGCCCGGATGCATGCGCTTGGTCCAGGTGCCCTCGGCGAGATATTCGATGATGCCGGACGCCATCGAGCCGGCGATGCCGAGCGCGTCGACGACCTGCTTCTCGGTCAGCCCGAGCGTTGCCGCGACACCCGCGGCAGCCCCCATCGCGCCGAAGATCGCGGTCGGGTGGAAGCCGGCTTTGTGCACGGCCTTCGGCACCACGGTCGACAGCCGGCACATCACCTCACAGCCGACCGCGATGCCGACGAGCGCGTCGGCGCCGTTCCGCCCGTGCCGCTCGCAGGCGGCGAGCACCGCCGGCACGATGACAGCGCCGGCGTGGACCGGGCCGCCTTCGAAGGTGTCGTCGAAATCCTCGCCATGCGCGGCCGTGCCGTTGACCAGCGCGGCGCCGGCCGAGCTCAGCGTGCGCGCATGCCCGATCGCGGTGCACGGGCCGTCGTCGTCGAGGCCGGCCAGCGTCGCCTTGACGTAATCCTCGTTGCGCGCGGTGAGGCAAAGGCCGGCGACGTCGATCAGCAGGTCCTCGCACTTGGCGCGCACGGCGGCGGGCAAAGTCCCGGCGCGCAGGCGCACGATGCGCCCGGCCATTTGTTCGGCGAGGGAAATAGCGGGAAGCGTCGCGTCCATGGGGCTCAGTTTCTGAAGCGGACCGTCCCAAAGCCGGGGATCCTGTTGACCGCGATGACCACGGCGAAGGTGATGATGAGCATTCCGAGGCCGATCACCGAGATGGCGCCGAGATCGCCGCTCTCGTTGAGATCGTAGATCAGCACCGAGACCACCTTGGTCTCGGAGGTGAACAAAATGATCGCCGCCGACAGTTCGCGCATGACACCGACGAAGATGAAGCACCAGGTGGCGACGACGCCGGTGCGCAACAGCGGCGCGGTGATCTGCCACAGCGAGCGCAGGCGCGTCGCGCCGAGGATGCGGCTCGCGTCCTCGAGCTCCGGATGGATCGTGCGGAACGCCGCCTGGAGCTGCTGGTAGGCGGACGGCAGCGCGATGGTGACGAAGGCAATGAGCAGGATCCACAGCGTGCCATAGAGAACGAACGGCTCGCGCGTGTAGCTCAGGAACAGCCCGACGCCGAGCACGATGCCGGGAATCGCGATCGGCGCGGTGGCGAGGAAGCCGAGCACGCGCCAGCCGGCGACCGCCTGCCGCGTCGTCACATAGGCGATGACCAGCGCGATCGCCGTGCCGATGGTCGCCGCCGACGTGCCGAGGATGACGGTGTTCTTCAGCGCCAGCGTCATGGCCGAGAGCTCGAACAGCACGAAGTGGACGTTCTGCCAGGTCGCGGTCTTGAACGTCACGAAGGACGTGGCGATCGGCGAGAAGGCGGCGTTGAGCAGCGCCAGATAAGGCAGGAACACCGGCAGCATCAGTACCGTGACGCAGAGGCCGAAGGCCGGCCAGCGCAGTCCGCGCAGCGGAATGAGCCGCGGCGCGCCGTATTTGCCGCCAACGATCGAATAGCCGCGGCGGCCGAGGATCATGTGCTCGGCGCGCAGCAGCAGCACCGTGAGCACCAGCAGCGGCAGCGAGGCGGCGGCGGCGAGCTCCGGCTTCGGCGGAAACTGGAACAAGCTCCAGATCTTGGTCGTCATGGTATGGAAGCCGGCCGGCAGCGCCAGGATCGCCGGCGAGCCGAAGAGCGTCATCGCCTGGAGGAAGGCGACGAGGCCGCCGGCCAAGAGCGCCGGCAGCACCAAGGGAATCGTCACGCGCCGCGCCGTGTACCAGCGGCCGCCGCCGAGAATCGAAGACGCGTCCTCCAGTTCGCCCGGCGTACGGTCGAGCGAATTGGCGACCAAAGTGAAGACATACGGGAACGTGTAGCAGGAGATGACGAAGACGATGCCGCTGACGGTGTAGATGTTGAACAGGTGCACGTCCTGATCGGCGCCGGTCACGTCGCGAAACAATTTGTTGAGCAGGCCGCTGTTCGGCGCGGCCAGCAATTCCCAGGCGATGGCGCCGAGGAACGGCGGCGTGACGAACGAGGCGGTTACCAGGGCGCGGACCGTGCCGGAGAACGGCAGGTCGGTGCGCGCCACCAGCCAGGCCATCGGCGCCGCCACCGTGCAGCAGATCAGCGCCGAGGAGACGGCGATGACGAAGGTGGTGACGAGCGGATCGTAGAAAGAGGACTCGCTGAACAGGCGGTAGAAGTTGGCGAGCGTCAGCGCGCCCTTCTGGTCGGTCAGGCTGTAGACGAACAGCCACGACAGCGGCAGCACGATCAGCACGCACAGCACGGCGGCAAACAGATAGAGCACCGGCTTCGTCAGGTCGAAGCCGAAGCGGCGCGGCGCGCTCGTTGCCGGAACGGCGACGGTCATTGGCAGCAGCCCATAGCAAACCTGTCTTCACCTCTCCCATAGGGAGAGGTCGGACCGCGACGCGGTCCGGGTGAGGGGTTACAGCATCTGAGAGTCATGAACCCCCTCACCCCAACCCTCTCCCCACAGGGGAGAGGGAGCGCGCTGTGCTTGCGGCAGATCACCACCATCACACCTTGAAATACTGCGTGTAACGGCGCTTGATCTCGTCGGCCGACTTCTCGACGCCCGCGGCGTCCTCCTTCATCAGCTTGATCTCGGACAGCTTGCGCACGCCCGGCTTTTCCACCGCCTGCGCATGCGGCGAATACTGCCGCGCATAGTCGATGAGCAGCTGCTGGCCCTCGCGCGCGTGCATCCAGTTGTGGAACAGCCTGGCCGCGCTCGGATGCGGCGCAGCCTTCATCAGCGCGCTCGGGCTGGTCGCGACCGGCGTGCCCTCCGACGGATAGATGACGTCGACCGGCTGGCCGGCTTCCTTGCCGCGAATGACCAGATAGCCGGCGCCGTCGACCATGATCGCGCGCTCGCCGAGCGCGATGCGCTTCGGCGGATCGGTCGCCGACTGCACTTGCAGCACGTTCTGCTTGGCCAGCTTCTCGAAATAGTCCCAGCCGAGGTCGCGCGCGATCTGGAACGTCGCGTTCATGATCGTGCCGCTGTAAGCGGGATGTGCCTTGACCATCTTGCCCTTCCATTTCGGATCGAGCAGGTCGGCGAAGCTCTTCGGCGCGTCCGCCATCTTGACGAGATTGGTGTTGATGCCGAATGGCGACACCAGCACGCGCGTCACGATCGCCAGCGCGTCAGGGTCGTAGTATTTCTTGTCGTAGTATTTTGCCACGTCCTCCGGCAGATAAGGCGCGAGCCAGCCCTGCCGCTTCCAGTAGATGACGTGCGACTGGTCGGCGGTGTTGACGACGTCGACCGCGTGGATGTTGCTCTGGTACTCTTGGCCGACGCGCTGGAAGATGCGCTCGGCGCCGGAGCGCTCGACCCGCACCTTGATGCCGGCGAACTTCTGCTCGAAGACGCGGCCAAGCCGTTCGGCGAAGGCCAGGTCCATCGCGGTGTAGAACGTCACCGCGCCCTCCTTCGTCGCCGCCGCGATCAGCGCCGGCGTCATCGCCTCGGCCGGCGGCGGCGCGGCGCGAAGCGGCGAGGCGAACATGCTTGACGCCGCCAACGCCGTGCCGCCTTTCAGGACGTCGCGCCGGTTGATCGTCATCTTGCGCATGGTCGCCTCCCCATTTTCGCGCCGCGTTGTTTTGCGGTCAGACTAGACGTGGAACAGCTGCACGTAATGCCGCTTGATCTCGTCGGCCATCTTCTCGACGGCGGCGGGATCGTCCTTCATCGTCTTGATATCCTTGAACGGCGTGCGGCCGGCCTTCTCCTTGGTCTGCGGATGCATCGAGCGCAGGCCGCCGACATCGATGATGAGCTGTTGGCATTCCGGCGAGAAGCTGTAATTGCAGAAGAGCTTCGCCGCGTTCAGATTCGGCGCGGCCTTGAACATGCCGGTCGGGCCGACGATCAGCGGCGAGCCCTCGGTGGCGTAGACCGGCGCGACCGGGCCTTTCTTCTCCATGATCTGGAAGATGTTGTACTCGTTGCCGTCGGCCATCACCGCGCGCTCGCCCAGCGCCAGGCGCTTCGGCGGATCGGCCGACGACTGCACCTGCATGATATTCTGCTTGGCCAGCTTCTCGAAGTAGCCCCAGCCGAGGTCGCGCTGCATCTGGTAGGTCGCGGTCATGATCGTGCCGCTGTAGCCGGGATGCGCCTTGACGATCTTGCCCTTCCATTTCGGGTCGAGCAGGTCGGCGTAGCTCTTCGGCGCCTCTTCCTTTTTCACCAGGTTGGTGTTGTAGGCGATGATGCAGACCCAGACGCGGAAGCTGGCGAAATTGCCGTCCGGATCCTTGTGCTCGGCCGGATAGAACTTGGCGACGTCCTCCGGGACGTAGGCCTCGAGCATCTTCTGGTTTTTCCAGACGATGAAATGCGCGGCGTCGGACGAATTGGCGACGTCGACCGCGTGGATGTTCGAGCCGTATTCCTGGCCAATGCGCTGGAACACGCGCTCGGCGCCCGAGCGCTCGACGCGCACCGCGACGCCCGGATACTTCGCCTCGAACGCCTTGCCGATCTTTTCGGCGAGCGGCAGGTCGACGGAGGTGTACCAGACGACCTTGCCTTCCTTCTTGGCGGCTTCGACGAGCTGCGGCGTCACCGCGCTGGCCGGCGGCGCGGCCGAAAGCACCTGCGTCGAGAACAGGCCGCCGGCGGCGAGCGCGCTCGATCCGATCATCAGGTCGCGGCGTGAGATCCGGAAGTCCTTCATCGCGTATCCTCCTGGTTCCTGATTGATGTTTCTTGTTGTTGGCTACCGGCTGAGCGCCCGGCAGCATTCCGGCGGCAGATGCAGCCAGACATCGGTGCCCGCCGGGATGTTCTCTGGCGCGGCGGTGAGCACGCGCAGTTGCATGCCGTTTTTCGTCTCGACGACGTAGTCGCGGGTGCCGCCGAGAAAGACCTGCCGCGTCACTTTCGCCGGCACGACGTTGGTGTCCTGCTGCGGCGGCTTGGCCGCGAGCGCGATATCGTGCGGGCGAATCGAGATCGGCACGTCGACGCCCGCGGTCATGCGCTCGCCGACGCAGGTGAGCGCGACGCCGGCGAACTCGGCGTGGGTCGCGTCGAGCCCCCTGGCGCGGACGACGTTGCTGGCGCCGATGAAGCGCGCGACGAATTCCGATTTCGGCCGGTCGTAGATTTCTTCCGGCGACCCGGCCTGCTCGATCTTGCCGCCGTTCATCACCGCGATGAGATCGGCGGTGGTCATCGCCTCTGACTGGTCGTGCGTCACGTAGACGGTCGTATAACGGTACTCGTCGTGCAGGCGCCGCACCTCGAAGCGCATCTCCTCGCGCAAATTGGCGTCGAGGTTGGAGAGCGGCTCGTCGAGCAGCAGCGTCTCCGGATCGACGATAAGCGCGCGTGCAAGCGCCACGCGCTGCTGCTGGCCACCGGACAGCTCGCCGGGATAGCGCTGCGCCAGCGGTGCGAGCTTGGTGGTGGCGAGGATCGCATCGAGCTTCTTGGCGATGGTCGCGCGGTCGAGCTTGCGCAGCTTCAGGCCGTAGATGATGTTTTCAGCCACCGTCATGTGCGGCCACAGCGCGTAGCTCTGGAAGATCATCGACATGTTGCGACGCTCGGGCGGCACGGTCTGCGCCGGCGAGGACACCAGGCGGTCGCCGACGCGGATCTCGCCGGCGCTCGGCTCGACGAAGCCGGCGATCAGCCGCAGCGTCGTGGTCTTGCCGCAGCCGGACGGCCCGAGCAGGCAGACCAGATTGCCGTGCGCGATCGTCAGCGACACGTTATCGACCACGGCGGCTTCGCCGTAGCGCTTCGTCAGCGAACGCAACTCGACCGAAGCCACCCCTCTCTCCTCCCACGTGCCCGCCGATTGTCTCGGCTTGTGCCGCTTTATTGTAACAACCGCGGCGGCCGCGTAGTCCCGCCGGCCGCCTCACCCTATCATGTTCCGGTGAAGCGCGGCTTGCGCTTTTCCATGAAGGCGGTGCGCCCTTCCTTGTAGTCGCCGCTGGCGAAGCAGGCGCTGACGAGATCGGCGCATTTCTGAAGGTCGCGCTTGGACTCGTCGATCACCGCCTGACTGACGATGAATTTCACCGAATCGACGGTCAGCGGCGCGTTGGCGCTGATCGTGTCGGCGTAATTCTTGACGTAGGCCTCGAGTTCGCCGTCCGGCAGCACACGGTTGACGAGCCCCATGACCTGCGCCTCCGCCGCGGTGAATTGCCGCGCCGTGTAGAAGATTTCCTTGGCGAAAGACGGGCCTACCACGTCGACCAGCTTCTTGATGCCCTTGAAGCCGTAGCCGAGGCCAAGCTTGGCCGCCGGCACGCCGAATTTCGAATTTTCGGTGCAGATGCGCATGTCGCAGCAGAGCGCGAGGCCGACGCCGCCGCCGATGCAATAGCCGCGGATCATGGCGATGGTCGGCTTGGGGAATTCCGAGAAGGCCGTGTAGGCGCGGTCGACGACGACGTTGTAGCGATCGATCGCTTCCTTGGTCGACCGCTCCTTTTCAAAACGTGAAATGTCGGCGCCCGATACGAAGGCTTTGCCGCCCGCGCCGGTGACGACCACGACGCGCACCGCCGGGTCGTCCCTGAAGTCCTTCAGGTAGTGCTCGCCCGCCTCCCACATCTCCAGCGACACGGCGTTGTGCCGTTCGGGATTGTTGAAGACGAGATAGCCGACGCTGCCCTCTTTCCGGGCCTGCATTTTGTCGGTGAAGGGCATGGGCAATCCTTTTTCGGGTGTCATTCCGGGGCGCGAGCAGAGCGAGCGAGCCCGGAATCCATACGCCGCAGTATATCGGACAGCCTAAACCGCCACATTTCGGCTCCGGGGTATGGATTCCAGGTCCGGCGCTACGCGCCGTCCCGGGATGACGAGGGAGTAGACCGCGCGCAGCGGCATCACACCGCCTTCGCCTTGTGCAGATCGGCAATGTCGCCGTCGGAGAAGCCGAATTCCTTCAGCACCTCGTCGGTGTGCTCGCCCTGCTTCGGCGGCACGGCGGCGATCTTGGTCTGCGTGCGCGACATCTTGAACGGCTGCGCGACGAAGAGCTGCTCGCTGCCGTCCGCCTTGTGCCCGGCGATCGCCGCGCCGAGATGCTTGACCTGCGGATCGGCGAACACCTGGTCGATCGAGTTGATCGGCCCGCACGGCACGCCGGCCTTGTTGAAGATGTCGATCCATTCGGCGCTGGTCTTGTTCAAGGTAATCTTGTTGATCGCCTCGTTCACCGCGACGCGGTTCTTCGAGCGCAGCGCGCCGGTCTTGAAGTCCTCGCGCGCGAACATTTCCGGCGACCCGAGCGCCTGGCACGTGCGCTCCCAGATCACCTGGCCGGCGGCGGCGATGTTGATATGGCCGTCCTTGGTCTTGAAAACGCCGGTCGGGATCGAGGTCGGATGATCGTTGCCGGCCTGCTTGGCGACCTCCTGCATTTGCAGCCAGCGCGCGGCCTGGAAATCGAGCATGAAGATCTGCGCCTGCAGCAGCGAGGTCGAGACCCACTGGCCCTCGCCCGAGACTTCGCGCTCCAGCAGCGCGGTGAGGATGCCCATGGCGCAGAACAGCCCGGCCGTGAGATCGGCGACCGGGATGCCGACGCGCATCGGCCCGCGGCCCGGCTCGCCGGTGATCGACATCAGCCCGCCCATGCCCTGCGCGATCTGGTCGAATCCGGGGCGGTCGCGATACGGGCCGTCCTGGCCGAAGCCGGAGATCGAACCGAGCACGATGCGCTTGTTGACCTTTTTCAAGTCCTCATAATTGATACCGAGACGATCCTTTACGTCCGGGCGGAAATTCTCGACCACGACGTCGGCCTTCTCGACCATGCGCCTGAAGGCGGCGAGGCCCTGCTTCGACTTCAGATCGAGTGTCATCGACCGCTTGTTGCGATGCAGGTTTTGAAAGTCGGCGTTGTCGCGCGGGCCGCCAGGGCCTTCGCCCTTTTCCAGATGCGGCGGCGTCTCGATCTTGATGACATTGGCGCCCCAGTCGGCGAGCTGGCGCACGCAGGTCGGGCCGGAACGGACGCGGGTGAGATCGAGCACGGTAAAACGGGAAAGGGCCTGAGAAGCCCTGGGAAACGGCATTTCGACGGCTCCGGAGTGACGGGACGCTGCTGCGTCTAATACTTTGGGGGCATGACAATCCCCGATCTGTCCGGCCTTGTAAATCGGGCTGCGGACATGGCTGAAACCGCGCAAAGCGCGGCAAAAAGAGGCAATTCGTTCATCCTGAACGGAACAATCGGCCCTATGCGCCTTGAAAAGGCCGCGGACCCCTGCCATATGGACGCCAACGGATGATTCGACCCTTTCCGAAATGGGTCGCGGGCCGCGTGCACGAAGCTCGATTACACGAATTTCGCCCCGCCCATCCGTAATCCGAACCGACCGACAACCCTGGCAACGCGGGATGTCTTGAAACCCCGCGATACCGCCGCCTCGCACGAGGCGAGCCGGCCGTTTCGCCATATGAGAAAGAGCTCTTTTGACTTCTTTTAACGACTTCGGCCTCGCAGAGCCGATCCTCCGTGCCCTCACGGAAGAGAAATACGTCACCCCCACTCCGATCCAGGCCCAGACCGTTCCGCTCGCGCTCGCCAAGCGCGACGTCATCGGCATCGCCCAGACCGGCACCGGCAAGACCGCGGCCTTCGCGCTGCCGATCCTGCATCACCTGTTCGCCAACCGCCGCCGGCCCGAGCGCAAGTCCGCGCGCGTGCTGGTGCTGTCGCCGACGCGCGAACTGTCCGGCCAGATCGCCGACAGCTTCCGCGCCTACGGCCGTCACATCCGCCCGCTCGAGATCGCGCTCGCCATCGGCGGCGTGCCGATCAACCGGCAGATCCGCGCGCTCGCGCGCGGCGTCGAAGTGCTGGTGGCGACGCCGGGCCGCCTGATCGACCTCGTCAACCAGCGCGCCATCACGCTCAACCAGCTCGAAGTGCTGGTGCTCGACGAAGCCGACCGCATGCTCGACATGGGCTTCATCCACGACATCAAGCGCATCATCGCGATGCTGCCGAAAGAGCGGCAGACCCTGTTCTTCTCGGCCACCATGCCGCAGGAGATCACGCGTCTGGCCGACCAGATGCTGCGCGATCCGGCGCGCGTCGCCGTCACGCCGCAGGCCACCACTGTCGAGCGCATCGCGCAGCGCGTGATCCACACCGACAAGGCCGCCAAGCAGGCATTGCTCGCCGAACTGCTCAAGAGCGAGCAGGTCGACCGCGTGCTCGTCTTCACCCGCACCAAGCACGGCGCCGATAAGGTCGTGCGCGGCCTGCAGAAATCCGGCTTCACCGCCGAGGCGATCCACGGCAACAAGTCGCAGAACCAGCGCGAGCGCGTGCTCGCCGCGTTCCGCGACGGCTCGCTGCGGACGCTGGTGGCGACGGACATTGCCGCCCGCGGCATCGATGTCGACGGCGTCAGCCACGTGTTCAACTACGACCTGCCGAACGTGCCGGAGAGCTACGTGCACCGCATCGGTCGCACGGCGCGCGCGGGCGCCGAAGGCGTCGCCATCTCGTTCTGCGATCACGAGGAGCGCGCCTACCTCCGCGACATCGAGCGGCTGATCCGCATGGCAATCCCGTCGACCGATCGTCGCACCGGCAAGCCGGTCCCGGCGCAGGCCGAGCAGCCGCGCCAGCAACAGCCGCGGGGCCGCAACGGCCATCCGCACAAGCGCGGCGGCAACGACCGGCGCGGCCATCACGGCCACACCGAGCCGCGTGCGCACCAGGGCCAGAGCGAAGGCCGCCCGCACAAGAGCCACACCGACCAGCGCCCCCACAAGGGCCACGGCCAGCATGAGCACCGGCAGCACGCCCAGCCCGAGCACGGCCGGGGCGAGCCAAAGGACTTCAGAAGTGTTAGTTTCATGCAGCGCCAGGGAGGCGCGCCACGCCGCAATGCCGGCCATCGCGCGCCTCGCTGAGGCACGATCCTGACAAAATCCCGCCTTCGGGCTTGACCCGGAGGCGGGAACCGGTTTTCGAGATGGTTGTGGCGCGGCCGAACGGGGCCGCCTTGGAGACGACTGGATGGCGAAGGAAGAACTGCTGGATTTCGACGGCACCGTCACGGAGGTCCTGCCGGACGGCAACTTCCGTGTGAAGCTCGATAACGGGCACGAGGTGCTGGCCTACACCGCCGGCAAGATGCGCAAATTCCGCATCCGCACCGGCGTCGGCGACCGCGTGATCGTGGAAATGTCCCCTTACGACCTGCAGCGCGGGCGCATCAGCTTCCGCCACAAGGGCGACGCGCCGACCTCGGCGCCGCAGCAGCGCCGGCCGAACTTCCGCCGCCGCTAGAAGACTTGCCTGACGGCCGGCATCGTGCCGGCCTTGGGGCGCGCGGGGGAATGACCTCAGGAGTCTCGGCGTGCCGATGAACCCCGTTCCCCGTCTCGCACTTGCCCTCCTCCTCGCTTTCGGCACTGGCGCGGCCTTCGCGCAGCCGAAGCCAGACCGCCCGCAGCCGTCACAGCAACAGCAGCAGCAAGGCCCGGCGAACGGCAAGGGCGTGGTACGGCTCTTGCCGCGTGACAGCGTGACCGACCATACCGTCGTGACCGCGCAGGGCCGCCTCGCCTATACGGCGACCGCCGGAACGCTCGCCTTCTACGACCAGTCCGGCGAGCAGAGCGCGGCGGTCTTCTACGTGGCCTACGTCGCCAAGGACCGCGCGCCGAACCGGCCTTTGACCTTCGTGTTCAACGGCGGGCCGGGCGCAGCCTCCGCCTTCCTCAATCTCGGGCTGGTTGGCCCGCGCCATCTCGAGCTCGGCCAGGAGGCGCCCGAGGCCGGCGCGAAGCTCGCCGACAATCCCGACACCTGGCTCGCCTTCACCGATCTCGTGCTGGTCGACCCGATCGGCACCGGCTGGAGCCGCACCGTCAAGCCCGACGACGCCAAGAACTTCTGGAGCGTGCGCGCCGACGCCGACGCGATGGCCAAGGCGATCTCGCTCTACGTCACGCACAACGACCGCGCCGGCGCGCCGCTCTATCTGCTCGGCGAGAGCTATGGCGGCTTCCGCGCCGCCAAGGTCGCCAACGCGCTCAAGCGCGGCCAGGGCATCAATGTCGACGGCATCGTCATGCTGTCGCCGCTGCTGGAGGGCTGGCTGACCTTCGGCGACGACCAGTCGGCGCTGCGCGCGGCGCTGCAACTGCCGTCGCTCGCGGCCACGCATCTGGAAACGACCAGCAGCTTCACGCGCGAGGCGCTCGCGGCGGCGGAAAAATTCGCGCTCGGCGACTACCTGACGACGCTCGCCGGCGCGCCGTTGCAGGGCGCGGCGGCGCGCGCCTTCTACGAGCGCGTCGCGAAAATGACCGGCCTGTCGATCGACGCCGTGACGCAGGCGCGCGGCTTCGTCGGCGGCGGCGCGCTCAAGACGTTGCAAAAGGGCAAGGTGGTCAGCCGCTACGACGCGACCTTCGCGGTCGACGATCCATTCCCCGAGCAAAACGGCTCACGCGGGCCCGACCCGATCCTCGACGGCGTGGCGCGCGCCTATGGCGGCGCCTTCGCGGCCTATGCGCGCAACGAGCTCGGCTTCAAGACGGAGATGACCTACACGTTGCTCGCCTCCGACGTCGCCGGCCGCTGGGATTGGGGCGGCACCGGACGCGCCGACGCCGGCGTCGAATCCGACCTGCGCGTGCTGCTCGCGTTCTCGCCGAAATTCCGCGTGCTGATCGGCTCCGGCCTGTCCGACCTCGTCACGCCCTATGCCGAGACGCGCTACGTGCTCGACCATTTGCCGCCGGAGACACCGCCGGGCCGCGCCGTGCTCAAGACCTATCGCGGCGGCCACATGGTCTATCTCGACCCGGCCTCGCGCAAGGCGTTCACCGCCGACGCGGCGGCGTTCTACAAAGCGAGCGGGAAGTAGCGCGAGTTTGGAGCGGCTGGCGGTCCCGAGAGGATTCGAACCTCCGACCTTCGGTTTAGGAAACCGCTGCTCTATCCAGCTGAGCTACGGAACCGCTGTCCCCGTCAATTAGCACACGAAAACGGGCGGCGCACGCCCGCCGCGCGGCGCGGCGCTGGCCTGTGCATGGCTGCGAATCGCTACATCCGCTCGCCGGGCGCGCCGGTGTCGTCGGACTCGTTGCTTGAGGGGCCCGCGCGCTCGCCGCTTCCGGCTGCGCCCGTGGTATTGTCTCGGTCCGGCCCGCCGCCGCGCAGTTCGGCGATCTTGTCGATGAGCTGGCCCGCCGCGCGGACGCAGGCCTCCGTGTCCTCCTGCACCGAGCAGGTGACGTCGATGCGCGCCTTGCCGCGGGCGAAATGGAAATGCGCACCGCCTGCGCCGGCCGCGCCGATCATCATCCGGCGGTGCCGCCACATCGGGCCGATCGTCATCGACCGGCGCTCGGCCCAGGACCGCGAGTTCCCGTTGCCGTCGTCGCCGGCGCCATTGTTCATGCTGTCCGGGTTCGTCGCGCCGGTCTGATCCTGCGTCTGCGCGAAGGCCGGCTGCGCGCAGCCGAGGATGGCGGCGAGCGCGGTAGCAAGCGCGAGGGATGCGATGTTCATGGATGAAGCTCCCGAAGGTTCACGCCCCCGCTCCCGGCAACGGCCCAAGCAACCACGCGTTCCGCACGCCGCGCTCGCCGCACCGATGTTCCGCCGGAAGCCGCATGTGAGCGGCTTTTATTTATAAATTTCATGGACCGTTAGCCGCCCGCGGCCGAGAATACCGGCATGGCGCGTGCGTTGATCTTGATTGTCGGCATGCTGCTGTCATCGCTTGCGGCGGCGCAATCGCCCTGCGGCGGCGCCGGTCTGGGGACCGTCACGGTCAAGGCGGTGCGCGACGTCCGCACGCTGCTGCTGGCCGACGGCCGAACCCTGCGGTTGGCGGCCCTGGACATCCCGGCCGGCCGCGAGGCCGCGCTACGGGCGCTCGAAGGCCAGCCTTTGACCCTGAAGTCCGGCGCGGAGGTCCGCGACCGCTACGGCCGCCTCACCGCCTTCGCCATGGCTCCGGATGCCGCCCAAACCGTTCAGGAATCACTGCTTTCCGCCGGCGATGCCCGCTTTTCGGGACGGGCCACCGGCAAGGCCTGCGCCGAGGCGCTGCTGGCCGGCGAGCGGCAGGCCCGCGAAGCCCGGCTCGGCCTGTGGGCCGATCCAAATTTCGCCCCTTTGCGTGCCGACGATTATGGCCGGTTCCGGGCTGAAAGGGGCCGGTTTGTGCTGGTCGAGGGGAAAGTCCTGTCGGTGCGCCAGAGCGGCGCCACCATCTACGTGAATTTCGGGCGCCGCTTTACACGCGACCTCTCCCTGACCATTCTGCGCCGCCTGCGCGGGGACTTCACCGCGGCGGGCGTCGAACCCTCGTCACTGCAAGGCCGGCGCATCCGCGCGCGCGGCTGGCTGGAGTACCGCCGCGGCCCAATCGTGGACGTCACGGCGCCCGAGCAGATCGAGATCATCGAGTGAGTGCGTCGAAAATGGCGGCGATTGCGGCACCTAAGGCCCGGATGAACGCGCTGCGCGGCGCGGCGGTCGCGCTCGGCCTCGTCCTCGCCGCCTGCACCAGCTCGCCCGACTACAAGCAGGTGTCGCTGCCGCTGCCGAAGGCGGCGCCGCACGCCGACACGCAGACCGCCGCCGAACGCGAGCACGCGCGCATCCTCGCCTCCTATGGCGGGCAGTACGACGACCCGCGCGTGCAGGCGCTGGTCGAGAAGACCATCAACCGTCTCGTCGCCGCGTCCGAGCGGCCGGACCTGGCCTACAAGGTCACCATCCTCAACTCGCCGGCGATCAACGCCTTCGCGCTGCCGAACGGGCAGCTTTACGTTACGCGCGGGCTGATCGCGCTGGCCAACGACGAGGCCGAGCTCGCTTCCGTTTTGGCGCACGAAATGGGCCACGTCATCGCCCGCCACGCGGCCATCCGCGAGGAGCAGGCCAAGCAGGCGGCGATCGTCGCGCATGTGGTGTCGGACGTCTTGAGCGACCCGAACGCCGGCGCGCTGGCGCTAGCCAAATCGAAGCTGACGCTGGCGAGCTTCTCGCGCGCGCAGGAGTTCGAGGCGGACGCCATCGGCGTCGGCATCTCAGCGCGCGCCGGCTTCGACCCCTACGGCGCCGCGCGCTTCCTGACCGACATGCAGCGCAATGCCGAATTGAAGGCCGGCGGCGCGGCCAACGACACGCGTATGCTCGACTTCATCTCGTCGCATCCGGCGACGCCCGACCGCGTCAGGAACGCCGTCGCCAACGCGCGGCAGTTCGGCGGCCCCGGCGCGACCGGCGAGCGCGACCGCGCCGACTATCTCGGCACGCTCTCCGGCATGGTCTATGGCGAGGACCCGAGCGAGGGCTTCGTGCGCGGCCGCCGCTTCGTGCATCCGAAGCTCGGCTTCACCTTCAGCGCGCCGCCGGGATTTTCCCTCGACAACACCGCCGAGGCCGTGCTCGGCCTGAAGGACGGCGGCGGCCAGGCGCTGCGCCTCGACGTCGTCAGCGTGCCGCCCGGGCAGACGCTCGGCGCGTACCTGACCTCCGGCTGGATGGAGAACGTCGACAAGGCCAGCGTGCAGGAGACGGCGATCAACGGCTTCCCCGCGGCGACCGCGACCGCCGCGGGCGAAGGCTGGTCGTTCCGCCTCTACGCGGTCCGCTACGGCAGCGACGTCTACCGCTTCATCTTCGCCGCGCGCGAGCGCACGCGCGAGGCCGACCGCAGCTTCCGCGAGTCGGTGTCGACGTTCCGCCGCATGAGCCTGAAGGAGGCGCAGCAGATCAGGCCGCTGCGCGTTGCGGTCGTCACCGCCGGGCCGCACGACACGGTCGAGAGCCTGGCCAGGCGCATGGCCGTCGCCGATCACGGGCTGGAGACGTTCCGCGTGCTCAACGGGCTCGGTCCCGGCGACCGCGTCAGGCCGGGCGACCGCGTGAAGATCGTGGTGGAGTGAGTAGCCGCGCTCCCGTTCTGCCGTAGGGTGGGCTGAGCGCAGCGAAGCCCGCCGCTGAATTCACCACATGTCGAAATGCTGCAGGGGGGCGCGGCGCGAAGCGCGCCTTTGCCCGCCCTACAAAGTCGGCCTCACGCCTCCCCCGCCTCGACGTTGACCGTGAATTCGCGCGGCACGTCCGGCCCCCACAGATAGAACGAATCCTCCGGCTTGTGGTCGGCGGCCGGCCAGCGCTCTTCCTTCGGGATGTAGTCGATGTCGCAGGAGTATTCGGCGAAGCTGCCCCACGGATCCATGATGTAGTGGAAGTAGTTCGAGCCGAGCACGTGGCGGCCGAGGCCCCAGCCCTTCTGGTAGCCCTTGTCGTGCATGCGCATCGCGCCCAGCCCGATGTCGTTGATGCTCGCGGTGTCCCACGAGCAATGATGGAAGCCCGGGCCGCTCGACTTCACCAGCGCCAGCAGATGATGGTCGCTGCCGTGGATGCCGTGCATGAAGGCGACGAGGTCGGAGGCGCGATCTGAGAGGCGCAAACCGAGCGTGCGCGAATAGAACTTGATCGACGCGTCGATGTCCTTGGTGAAGATCAGCACGTGCGACAGGCGGCGCGGCCGCACCAGTGGCGATTTCTCGCGCGTGGTCGCGGCTGCGACGCCGGGCCCGACGGTGATCCACTTGCTGTCGGCCTTGGTATCCGGCGACACCTTCGGCGCCACCTTGATCTCCATCAGGATGCCTTCGTGGTTGCGAAACCAGATGCCGTTCGACTGGAATCCCGGCGGCGCGTCGACGAGCTTGATGCCCTCTGCCTCGATGCGCGTCTTCAGGCGCGGGAAGTCCTCGGCGTAGCAGCCGAAAGAGAGATGATGCAGCGCCTTCTGCTTCGCGCCCTCGACCACCGAGCCCCAGCGATGATCGTGACCGAAGGTCTTGATGGCGAGCACGTTGCCGTCGCGGCGCACGTCGAGGCCGAAATTGCCGTAGAAGTCGACGGCCTTGCTGGCGTCCGGCACCTGCAGCACGAACTGGTCGAGCGAATGGACACCGAGATCGCCGTCCTTGGCTTCCGGCGCGATATGACCCGTGATCGCGGTCATCGTGAACTCCCTTGCAATCGTGTTCGCGGATTTGACCGGTATTCTAGTCGTCTGCGCAAAAGCGGCAATGGCGCGCAATGCGGGCCGGTTGCCGCGGTTTCGCCGTGCCGAACTGCCCACGCGCCTGTTCCGCAGGGTGGGCCGTATGCTTTCCGTCGTCCTTCGAGGCGCGCCTTCGGCGCGCACCTCAGGACGACGGGAGACGTGAGACGTGATTCATCGGCCCTGTTCTTTGGTCGGCGCGGGCGCGCCGGTGTCCCTTTTTCCTTTCCCCGAAGGGAATGGAGCGCACCCGATCTCGGGTTTACCCGAGATCGGCATATTAGTGCGCAAGTCGGGTAAACCCG
>DATNBL010000024.1:0-46927 GCA_035571935.1 Pseudolabrys sp. | reverse complement strand
TCCGACGCGTTGCTTGGGTCAGGTTACCCGCGCGAAAGCGCTACAATCCTTGTCGCATTTGCAAAGCAATGTGGCGGCGCAGAGAATGCGTCAATTTTAATTCGTGCTTATACCTCATTTAAAAAAATAAGTGATTTCTCTGCCGCGCTACGGATCGCCGATCAATTGGTCAATTACAATCCAGCAGATGCACAATACCGATATAGTCGCGGCGCCACGTATGAGCAGCTCAAAAATTATTCTGGGGCGTTAAACGACTATATCGCCGCACTACAGCTGTTGGGAGATCCTTCCAAAATCGCAGGCAGCCAATTCTACGACATATCCTCAATGTACGCTGCACTAGGTCGATACTGTGATGCAATTGCTCCGATAGAGACCTTTATTTCATTCAATCCAGCACAAAGGCGAACCGCCCAAACAACGAAGCTGATTTCCGAATACGCCAAAAAGGGAAATTGTGATCTTGATTATGCTCGAGGTGCGGGACACGTGCCGCTCATTGGCGCGACCGGCGTGCACACTCTGTCTGTCATGGTAAATGGTATCTCTGGAAATTTTATACTTGATTCGGGTGCAACGTATGTCGCGGTAACGCCCGAGTTTTCTGAGCGAGCAAAGATAAAGCTCGAAGCTGCTCGCCAGCTACCCATCAAAACGGTTGGCGGCGTCACAGTTGCAGACCTCGGCTACGCCGACAAGGTGTCAGTCGGAAACGCTGAAGCACAGGGCGTAGCTATCGCGGTAATTCGAGGAGCCAACGATCCATTCGGTGGTCAATTGGACGGGCTCCTAGGAATGAGCTTTCTTGCTCGCTTCGATGTACGCCTGTCGCAGAATGGCATCGAGTTAAGGGCGATTCCGCTTCAATGAATGGGCAAAAGGAGCCGATAACCGAACAGTCGGTTCGACAAAAAGAGCTCCATCCGCAATGTCTTGAGTCGTTTACTTCAAATCTCCTCCCGCATTCGCGACGCGATGCCAGATATATCTTCTCCTCTCCTCCGCGCCCTCACCCGCGACGGCCTCTCCCTGCCGGTGCTCGACGTCACCGATCCGCGCTTCACGGTCGCCGACGACGCGGACAGCCTCGCCCGCCTGTTCGCGCAAGCCGCCGATGAGACGCGCAGCCAACGCCGCCTGCCCGCCTTCATCATGCGCTTCCTGCTGCGGCGGGCGGCGCGGCATTCGCTGATCCTGCGTGCGCTGTTCACCGGCGACGCCTCGTTCCTCGACGGCATCGCCACCTATGTGATGAAGCTCGGCGCGGAGAACCTGCCGCCGCCTTACGACGGCGATACCGACCGGCGCGTCGCCGCGTCGGCGCATCTCAAGCTGCTGCGCCTGCGCACGCAGCAGGTGGCGACGCTGCTCGCCGATGCGCTGGCGCCGGAGCTGGCGAAAGCGCCCGGTACGCCATTGCATCTCGTCAACATCGCCGGTGGCCCCGCGATCGACTCGATGAATGCGCTGATCCTGCTGCGCCAGCGCGGCGTTGACCTGAAGCGGCCGGTCGTCGTCCACGTGCTCGACGGCGACGACGCCGGCCCGTTCTTCGGCGCCAATGCGCTCGCGGCGTTGATGGCCGATGGCGCGCCGCTGGCCGGCCTCGATGTCACGTTCCGCCAACGGCATTACGACTGGAACAATGCAACGGCGCTCGCAGCGCTGGTGCGCGAGGTGAACGCATCCGGCGCCATCGTCGCGGCGTCCTCGGAAGGCGGCCTGTTCGAATACGGCGGCGACGAGGCGATCGTCACCAACCTCGCCGCGCTGCGCGCGGCGAACGTGAAGGCCGTCGCCGGCTCGGTCACCAGCGCCGACGAGGCGCACCGCCGCAACATCGCCACCAGCCGGTTCAAGCTTTATCCGCGCGGACTTGCAGGCTTCGCGCCGCTCGGCGAACGCGCCGGCTGGCGCATCGCGCGGAGCGAGCCGGCGCGGGTGAGCGATCAGGTGTTGATGGTGGCGACGTGACTGCTGCTCCCGTGCTTAGCGGCACACGCGTTCTTCACCTCTCCCATAGGGAGAGGTCGGCGCACGAAGTGCGCCGGGTGAGGGGTTACAGAGCTCGAGATTCAGGACCCCCTCACCCCAACCCTCTCCCCAACGGGGAGAGGGGGCCCACTGTGCTTGGGGCGTGCTTCAACCCGATCGCAATGCGCTGTACCTTCCCCCCATGACCGCGCTCAAGACCGCCGAGATCGACCGCTTCCTCGCCCGCCCCGATCCGGGCCAGCCGATCGTGCTGGTCTACGGGCCCGATGCCGGCCTCGTGCGCGAGCGCGTCGACGCGCTGGTCAAGGCCAGCGTCGACGATGTCAGCGACCCATTCACCTTCGTGCGCATCGAGGGCGACGACCTCTCGGCCAATCCGTCGCGGCTTGTGGAGGAGGCGCACACCGTGCCGCTGTTCGGCGGCCGCCGCGCCGTACTGGTCAAGGCCGGCTCGCGCAACATCGCCGGCGCGGTCGAGACGGTGATCGCGGCGCCGTCGGCCGAATGCCGCATCATCATCGAGGCGGGCGACCTGAAGAAGACCTCACCGCTGCGCACGCTGTGCGAAAAGGCGAAGGGGGCCGCGGCGCTGCCCTGCTACGTCGACAACGCCGCCGCGATCGGCCGCCTGGTCGACGAGGAGCTGCGCGCCGAGAACCTGACGATCGCGCCGGACGCGCGCGCGCTGCTCGTCTCGCTGCTCGGCGGCGACCGGCTCGCCTCGCGCAACGAGGTCAAGAAGCTGGCGCTCTACGCGCGCGGATCGTCGCGCGTCGAACTCGCCGACGTGATGGCGGTGGTGGCGGACGCCTCGGCCGTGGCGCTCGACGGCGTGCTCGACGCGGCCTTTGCCGGCAAGCCTGCCGACGTCGACAGCGAGTTTGCCAAGGCGCGCGCCGACGGCTCGTCGCCGGCGGCGATCATCTCGGCCGCCATCCGTCACGTCGCCAACCTGCACCGCATGCGGCTTTCGGTCGAGGACGGCGACTCGGCCGACTTCGCCATGCAGCGCGGCGCGCCGCCGGTGCATTTCTCGCGCAAGGATATCGTCGGCGCGGCGCTGCGCGTGTGGACCGCGCCGCGGCTCGCGCGCGTGATGGGCCAGCTCGGCGAAGCCTCACTCGACGCGCGGCGCAACGGCCCGCTCGCCGCGGCCATCGCCCAGCGCGCGCTCCTGAACATCGCGATGAGCGCGAGACGTCGGGATTCGTGACTTAACTGTCGTTTCGGGCGAGCGTCAGCGAGGCCCGGGACCCATACGCCGCAGTCTCACGATAAGCTGCGGCGTATGGATCCCCATTGCAAGCCGGCTATAGCCGACTTGCGCGCTCTAAGTGACGGACATCGGGTACACCCGATGTCTGTGCGCGGGGACGACAGAACGAATTACAAATTCATCTGATAGCTGTGCGCGACCCAGCGATAGCCGCCACCGTTGCGCTCGATGTAGCCGACGCCCGGGAACGGCATGTGGAAGCTGATGAAGGGGATGCGCTCGGCGGCGAGCAGCTCGAGCATGCGCCTGCGCGTCGCCACCGCTTGATCCTTTAGGTCGTCCATGTCGAAGTACCATTCCGGCTTCTGCACCGCCATGACGTACTGCGTCAGCGTGTCGGCGGTGATCATCAGCCGCTTGCCCTCGCTCTCGACATTGAACGCGAGCAGGCCCGGCGAATGGCCGGCCGCGTCGACCGCGGTGATGCCCGGCACCACCTGATCGCCCGGCTTGACGTAGGTCGAGCGGTTCGACAGCGGCGTGCAGATCTTGACGAAGAGCTCGCGGTTGAACTTGCGCGCCTCGCGCACGTTCTCGCCCTTCTGCCAGAAATCGTATTCCGCCGCGCCGAACACGTAGCGCGCGTTTGGAAACACCGGCTGGCCGCCGGCGACGAGACCGCCGATGTGGTCGGGATGGCCATGCGTCAGCACGACGACGTCGACATCCTCAGGCTTGTAGCCGAGCTCGGCGAGCCGCGCCGCGGTGTTGCCGAGCGCCATGCGCGCCTTGAGCTGCTCGTACTCCTTCGGCAGCACGCCGTTGCCGGTGTCGAACAGCACGAGCTCACGCCCGGTGTTGACGATCGAGGGAATGTTGTTGTGCTCGAAGCGCTGCGGATCGATGCCGTTGGCGCGCGCGAGCGTCTGCACTTCGTCGGGCGTGGCGTTGGCGCCGTAATTCGGATGCAGGCCGTCGCGGACCGCCTTGCTGTCGAGGATGGTGGCGACCTCGAAGGCGCCGAGCTTGAAGCGGTAGACCGTCGGCTGCAAAGGGCCGAGCATCGG
The DNA here is from genome assembly GCA_035571935.1 of Pseudolabrys sp. Classification (GTDB taxonomy): domain Bacteria; phylum Pseudomonadota; class Alphaproteobacteria; order Rhizobiales; family Xanthobacteraceae; genus Pseudolabrys. Next base: position 42,646 of record DATNBL010000024.1, on the reverse strand, counting down.
CGCGGGCATTTCCGTTTCTCCCTGATTGTTTAAACATCACCTAGCAGAGAGGCCGGGGTCCATCCAGCGGGGGTGCTCTGGTCAGGCGCGCGACGGGTACCTATGCTTGCGGCCCTGCGTGCGTACAGGGGGAAGACCATGGCGAAGAAACGCAAGGCGGCAAAGGCCGGCCGGCGCAAGGCCGCCGTCAAGGGCAGGCGCAAGGCGGTCCGGCGCGCGGCGGCGCGCAAATCCGCGAGGAAGCCGGCGCGCAAGGCCGCGCGAAAGCCGAAGGCGAAGCCGGAAGGCATCGGCGCGCGGCTGGCGCACGCGGTCGACGCCGTGCTCGGCACGTTGAGCGACGCCGAGCGGCTGCACGCGCAGACCGCGCGCGCCAAGGGTTTTCAGGAGCTCGAATAACCGCGGCCGCCCGCCGCGGAATGTCCCTGAGACGACATTCGTGCGGCGCAGGCGGCGCATGCATTCGACGAGCGCGGGAGCCAGGCTTGCGCCACACGCGCCGCTAGCCTGCCGCGCAGGGTAAGGCGATGGACGACACCACCGACACATCGGGCGGATGGCTGACCGCCTTCGCGCGGCGCGGCCTGCGGCCGGGCTCGCCGGCCGCCATCTCCTTCGCCATCCTCTGCGTCGCCGCGGCCACCGTGCTGCGTCTTGCGATCGACGTCGTCGCCACCGACGCCGTGCCCTTCGCCACTTATTTTCCGGCGGTGCTGATCGCCGCGCTCGTCGCCGGCACCGCCGCCGGCGCCGTTGCCGCGCTCACCGGCGCGCTCACCGCGTGGTACATGTTCGTGCCGCCGCGCTTCTCGCTGGCGAGCGTCAAGCTGGAGGATGTCGTCAGCCTCGGCCTGTTTTTCTTCGCCGCCTTCGCCATCATCTGGATCGCCGACCGCTACCGCGCACTGCTGCGCCGCCTCGGCGAGGAAGAGGCCTACCGCAAGGTCGTGGTCGAGGAGCTCGGCCACCGCGTCAAGAACAAGCTCGCCACCGTCTACGCCATCCTGCGCCACGAATTGCGCGGCCATCCCGACGTCTGGCAGAGCGCCGCCGGCCGGCTGCGCGCGCTATCGGCGGCCGACGATTTCCTCGTCGGCGGCGGCGGCGAGGCGATCCCGCTGAAGCAGATCATCGACATGGAGCTCGCGCCCTACGGCAGCGCCAGCATCGTCATGCGCGGCGAGCCGCTGACGCTGTCGGGCAAGTTGTCGTCGGTCCTGTCGCTGGTGGTGCACGAGCTCGCCACCAACGCGGCGAAGTACGGCGCGCTGTCGGTGCCGAACGGCTCGATCCATATCGACTGGGCCGAGGACGGCGACGACATCGTGCTAGACTGGATCGAGCGCGGCGGGCCGCAGGTCGTGGCGCCGTCAAAGCGCAGCTTCGGCACCAATCTGATCGAGCGCAGCCTCGGCGCCTTCGACGGCGCGGCGCGCATTGAGTTCGCGCGCGACGGCATCATCTGCCGCATGCGCTTCCCCAGGAGCGGCGCGGGCCGCTGACAGGCGGACGGGCCGCGCGGCCTCCTCGCGCGGCCCGGCGTGCTGCGCCGGCGCTAGATGCGCCCGAGCAGCAACAGAATGATCAGGATGATCAGGACCAGCCCGAGACCGCCGGACGGGTAATAGCCCCAGCCCGACGAATACGGCCAGGTCGGCAGCGCGCCGAACAGCAGAATGATGACGATGATGAACAGAATGAAACGCATGGGTTGCCTCCATGGAGTGCGCAGCGGTTCCAACGCCCCGTCGTGAACCTTTGTTCCGGCGCGCCGTACCGGCGTTCAGGCAAAGAAAAAGCCGGGCGCCAAGGCCCGGCCAGTGCGGAGGAAGAAGCCGTCAAGTCCAAATTCAATTCGTCTCGGCCGCGACCGCGCGCCGCTGCTGCGCGCCGTGGCCGATATAGCGCGCGAACACCGCGGCGCAGGCCGGGCTCAGCTGACGCCGCGCGTGATAGAGGCAGTCGCCGACCCGGTGCGCGTCGGGGATCGCCGCCTGGCACAGCCGCATCGCGTCCGGCGTGCAGGCGTTCACCTCTTCCTGCGTGTAGGCAAAAACCGTGCTCGATGATGTGACGAGAAGCCCGAAAGCCAGAAGTGCCGCAACGCGCATGGTGTCGCCTCCTCCACGGTGCTTGCGGGGGAAGAACAGCCGGGAACAATGTTGGTTCCGCAGGCCCCGCCTCTCCCCTTGCTTTCCGGTGGTAGCCCCTGGATGCTCGCCGTGGGGCTAAGGCAATCGGGGGACGCAGATGGCCGAGATCCGCTTCGATGACGGCGCCGCCTACGAGCGGATGATGGGCGCGTGGAGCCGCATCGCCGGCGACGTCTTCCTCGACTGGCTCAAGCCCGAACCGGGGTTGACCTGGCTCGACGTCGGCTGCGGCAACGGCGCCTTCAGCGAATTGATCGTCACGCGCGCGGCGCCGGACGCCGTGCACGGCATCGACCCGTCCGAGGGCCAGCTCGACTTCGCGCGCACGCGCCCGCACGCCGCCAAGATGCAATTCCGCCAGGGCAGCGCGCTCGACCTGCCGTTTCCGGACAACGCCTTCGACGCCGCCACCATGGCGCTGGTGCTGTTCTTCGTGCCGGAGCCGGTGAAGGGCGTCGGCGAGATGGTCCGCGTGGTGAAGCCCGGCGGCATGGTCTCCGCCTATGTCTGGGACATTCCCGGCGGCGGGTTTCCGTACGAGCCGGTGTTCGCCGAACTGCGCGCCATGGGGCATACGCCGATGGGCCCGCCGCGTCCGGAGGCGTCCGACCGGGCGGTAATGCAGGCGCTCTGGCGCAATGCCGGCCTCGCCGACGTCGAAGCCCGCGTCATCGAGGTCGAGCGCAGCTATGAGGATTTCGACGCGTTCTGGAATTCCATCCAGGGCAGCCCCAGCATCAAGGCGTCGACGGCGAACATGCCGCCGGCCGTGCAGGCGGACCTGAAGGACCGCGTGCGCAAGCGCCTGCCGTCGGCCGCGGACGGCCGCGTCACGCTCACCGCCTGGGCCAATGCGGTGAAGGGCAGAGTGGCGCGAGAGTGATCGCTGCGTCTGCCAGCGGCACGGCGGACTCCCTCTCCCCGCTGGGGAGAGGTGAAGGGCGCCTGCGGCCGTTCATCGCGGAACACAGCGCGCGCCGATGCGTTCGGCCCAACGGAGGCGGCGACGTGGCGTGGAGTCGCACAATGTCCGGTCCCGATCGAAAGTCCCCGATTTGCCGTTCAGGCACGATGCCGGCGCAGTCGCGCCGCGAGGTGTTCCGCCTGCTGACCGCCGTCGCCGTCGGCGGCAGCGCGATTTCGTTCGCCACGCTCGCCGAGGCGCAGTCCAAGACCGACAAGAAGACGGCGAAATATCAGGACAAGCCGAACAACGGCCAGAGTTGCTCGCAGTGCAACTATTTCCACGCGCCGAAGACGTGCCAGCTGGTTGCGGGCGACGTCAGCCCCAGCGGCTGGTGCAGCTTCTTTTTGAAGAAGAAGGCGTAGGCGCCTCCTCTTCGCCGGCGGACATCGCTGCGCCCTCTCCCCTCCGTGGGAGAGGGCATTGAGGAACTGCGGCGCGCTCCTCAGCATGAGGCCGAAGAAATACACGGGATATTTTAAATCGCCCCCACCCCGCGGTCCTACGGACTGCCACCCTCCCCCGCAAGCGGGGAAGGGTGCCCGCCGAAGCTCCCGCGGGCGTAGGGTGCGCTAAGGCGTGGTACGCGCCGAGCGCACCATAATGGCCTCAGATATGAAATGCGCCGCGGTGGGCACGGCGCGCGGACGGCGCGACCTTTTGCCCACCCTACGGCCTTCATGCCATCACGAAGGAGAGGCGACGCAATCCGTCAATGAGCGGCGGCATCATCGTCACGCGCTGCATGGTGCACATGCAGAATTTCGACACGATCCGCCAGCACGCGATAGAAAAGGCGGTACGGGTACCGGAGAAATGGGACACTGCGAATGCCGGGCATTTCGGCAACTTCCTGGGCGCTTTCGGGCCACGTGCCGATGCGCGTCACGATCGCTCGTAATCGACCTTCGAATTGTCGATAGATGACCGGATAGCGTTCTGAAATGAAGCGGAAGATGTCGTCGAGATCGCGAAGGGCATCATCAGTGAAGACGACCTTCATGCTGGGCGGTGTTTGGCGATGACGGCTTCGACCTCTTCGTCGGTCGCGAACCTACCTTCGTTTGCGGCCTTCAGGCCGCGCTCAATTCCGGCGAGCTCGGCAGCCGTCGCGTGGTATTTGCCTTCGTGCAGTTCCTGATCGATCTCGAGCGCAAGCTCGGCCAGCGCATCCTGCGCGTGATCGGGCCAGGTTTCAACGCGGCGCAGCGCTTCCTTCAGGGCTTTTGCTGTCATGGCCTGAATATAACAATTTGCTCGTTTCCCCGCCAGAGGAATGAGCTCTCCCCTACCCCTCCAGCTTCCTGACCACCGCATCGAGCTGATCGAGATCGGTATACTTGATCGACAGCGTGCCCTTCTCGCCGCGGTGGTCGATCGTCACTTCGAGCCCGAGCGCGTCGGTCAGCCGCCGCTCCAGCGCGCGCGTGTCGGCATCCTTGTTCACGCCGCGTGTCGGCTTGATCGGATTTTGCGCGTCGCGCAACTCGCGGCGCACTTCGGCCGCCTGCCGCGCACCGTCCTCGCGCCCCCAATCCTCGAGCTGGCGCACGCTCATGCCTTTGGCGATCGCTTCGAGCGCGATCTCGAGCTGGTTCGGCTGGTTGACGAGAAGTCGGGCGTGGCCGGCCGAGAGCTGGCCTTTGCGGACTAATTCCTTCACCGGCTCGCCGAGCTTCAACAGCCGCACCATGTTGGCGACATAAGGCCGGCTCTTGCCGACGATCTGCGCCACCTGGTCCTGCGTGTGATTGCACTGCTCCATCAACGCGACATAGCCGGACGCCTCCTCGATCGGATTGAGGTCGGCGCGCTGCACGTTCTCGATGATGGCGAATTCTAGCGACTGCACGTCGGTCGCGTCGACGATGGCGACCGGCACGTCGTGCAGGCCGGCGCGCTGCGCCGCGCGCCAGCGCCGCTCGCCGGCGATGATCTCGTAAGAGCCGTCGCCGGCGTCGCGCACGACGATCGGCTGGATGATGCCACGCTCGCGGATCGACTCGGCGAGTTCGGTGAGCTCTTCGTCGCGGAAGGTGCGCCGCGGGTTGCGCGGATTGGGCTTGAGACTTTCGATCGGCGCGCGGCGCGGGCGGCGCTGCGACTCGTTCGGCGCCGGCGACTGCGAGACCGACGGCTCCTCGCCGACGTCGCCGATCAGCGCCGCGAGGCCCCGTCCCAACCGCTTGTGTTCCGCCATCGCCGCCGCTCCTGACCGATCCGCCACGCTACGCCTTCCTGATTCTTCTTTTCTGCTTCTTTACCCCTCCCCTGAAAGGGGAGGGTCCGGCGCGGAACGCGCCGGGGGTGGGGTCGCGTCGCAATCGGAAACGAGCCCCCACCCGGCTCGCTTACGCTCGCCACCCTCCCCCGCAAGCGGGGGAGGGATAAGCGAGCATCACCCCGCCTTCAGCGCCTTCTCGCGCTGGATGATCTCGGTCGCCAGCCGCAGATACGCTTCACTGCCGACGCATTTCAAATCGTAAACCAGCACCGGCTTGCCGTAGGAAGGCGCCTCCGAGATGCGGACGTTGCGCGGGATCACCGTGTCGTAGACCTTCGGGCCCATGAACTCGCGCACGTCGGCGACGACCTGGTTGGAGAGGTTGTTGCGCGAGTCGTACATCGTCAGCACGATGCCGTGGATCGACAGCTTCGGATTGAGCGCGGTCTTGACCTGCTCGACCGTCTTCAGAAGTTGCGACAGGCCTTCGAGCGCGAAGAACTCGCATTGCAGCGGCACCAGCACCGAGTCGGCCGCGGCCATCGCGTTGACCGTGAGCAGGTTGAGCGACGGCGGGCAGTCGACCAGCACATAAGTGAAGTCGTGCGCGCGCGGGCCCTTGTTCAACTCGTTGAGCGCGTTGCGCAGGCGATAGGCGCGGTCGCGCTGCTGGCCGATCTCGAGCTCGACGCCGGAGAGGTCGAGCGTCGACGGCGCGATGTTGAGCTGCGGCACCGCGGTCGGCAGCACCGCGTCGCGCATCGGCGCCTGATTGGTGAGCACGTCGTAGGTCGAGGTGCGGCGCGCCTTGCGCTCGATGCCGAGACCGGTCGAGGCGTTGCCCTGCGGATCGAGGTCGACGATCAAGACGTGCTCGCCGATGGCGGCGAGCGCGGTGCCGAGGTTGATCGCGGTCGTCGTCTTGCCGACGCCACCCTTCTGGTTGGCGACCGCGATGACGCGCGGCCCCGGCGCATCGCCGCCCAGCGCCGGCTGGCGCAACGGCACCACCTGCGGCGCGGCTTCGGGCGCCGGCACCGCGGCAGTCTGGTCCGGTGTCCCGGTCGGCTCGCTCGTGTCGGTCATGGGTTTCCAGCTTTCAATCGAATCCAGAACTCTGTCCGTCACCCGGACGCGCCCGCCGCGTCCTGGCTATCCGTCGCCCAGTGTCGCCCGCCGAAGGCGAGCCACCCGTCACCCTGAGGAGCCGTCGCACAGCGACGGCCTCGAAGGGTCTTCTCACTCTCCGCCGTCCTCCTTCGAGGCGCGCCGCCAGCGCGGCTCGCACCTCAGGACGACGGCCGGGCGGCGGCGCCCCATTCGCTCGCCAAAGTCGGCCAGTGGCCTATATTTAGGACTTAAGTCTCTCAAGTCCCCTGACCACCACGATGCAGCCTTCGGGACTCGTCCGGCTCGGCACCGTTTCGGCCTTGATCCTCCAATATTTAGCGGCCTCGGTCAATTCAGACGCTACATCTTGGCCCTTGGGGAACAGCCCGATCGCGCCCCTAGAGATCAGAGGAAACGCCTGATCGCAGAGAGATTTCAACGGCGCCAGGGCTCTTGCGCTGACCACGTCGACGTTGTCCCCAAAGCTGTCCCCACAATCCTCGATTCGCTGCGCATGGACCACCGCCGGCGCCCCGGTCGCGCGGATCGCCTCGCGCAGAAACGCGGCCTTCTTGCCATTGCTCTCCACCAGGTACACCTGCGCCCCCGGCCGGTCGGCCAGAACGCAGGCGACGGGAATTCCCGGAAAGCCGCCGCCGGAGCCGAAGTCGACCCACGTCTTCGCGCCCGGCACGAGATCGACGAGCTGCAACGAGTCGGCGACGTGGCGCGTCCACAGCTCCGGAATCGTCGCCGGCGAAATCAGGTTCGTCGTCTTCTGCCATTGCAGAAGGAGCCCGACGAACTTTTCCAGCCGCGCTTCCGTTTCACGTGAAACAGGAGTCAACGTCAGCGCCTTCGCTCTGTCGGCGGCGAGATCGCCCTGCCCGCTCTTGCTCAAGCGCTCTCTCGAGCGCTCTTGGCCGCCTTGCCGCGGCCTCGCTTCACATGTGCAACGAGCAACGTCAGCGCCGCCGGCGTGACGCCGTCGATCTTTCCGGCGTGACCGATCGTGCGCGGCTTTTGCGCGATCAGCTTCTGACGCACTTCGTTCGAGAGTCCGGGCAGCGCTTCGTAATCGAGATCGTCCGGCAGCGCGAAGCTTTCGTCGCGCCGATACGCCGCGACATCGGCCGCCTGGCGCGAGAGATAGACTTCGTACTTCGCGTCAATTTCAATTTGCTCGGCGACCTTCGGTGCCAGCGCACCGAAGCGCGGCCAGATGCGCGCGAGATCATCGATCGCGATGGTCGGATACGACAGCAGCTCGAAAGCGCTGCGGCGCTGGCCGTCCTGATTGAGCGAGAGGCCGTGCTTCGCCGCTTCTTTCGGCGTCAGCGAAACCGAATGTGCAAATGCGCGCGCGTCGTCGAGCGCCGCGCTCTTCGCGCTATGGAAGCGCGCGCGTTCACTGCCGACGCAGCCGAGCGCTACTCCCTTCGACGTCAAGCGCTGATCGGCATTGTCGGCGCGGAGCTGCAAACGATATTCGGCGCGCGAGGTGAACATGCGGTACGGCTCGGTGACGCCGCGCGTCACGAGATCGTCGATCATCACGCCGATGTAGGCTTCGGCGCGATCGAAGATGATCGCATCGCCACTGCCGGCTTTTGCTGCCGCATTGAGTCCGGCGAGCAGGCCTTGCGCCGCGGCTTCTTCGTATCCCGTCGTGCCGTTGATCTGGCCGGCGAGAAAAAGTCCAGCGAGCTTCTTCACTTCGAGCGACGGCGTGAGCTCGCGCGGATCGACGTAGTCGTATTCGATCGCGTAACCGGGCCGCACGATGCGCGCGTTTTCGAGTCCGGGAATGGTCGCGACCAGCGCGCGCTGCACCTCTTCGGGCAGCGACGTCGAGATGCCGTTCGGGTAGACGGTGGAATCGTCGAGGCCTTCCGGCTCGAGGAAGATCTGGTGGCCGTCGCGGTCGCCGAACTTGACGATCTTGTCCTCGATAGAGGGACAGTATCGCGGGCCGCGGCTGGCGATCTGGCCGGAATACATCGGCGAACGATGGACGTTGTCGCGGATGATTTCGTGCGTCGGCGCGACCGTGCGGGTGATGCCGCATTCGATTTGCCGCGTCGTGATCTTGTCCGTCAGCATCGAGAACGGCGCCGGCGGATCGTCGCCGGGCTGCATCTCCAGCGCCTGCCAGTCGATGGTGTGGCCATCGAGACGAGGTGGCGTGCCCGTCTTGAGGCGGCCGAGCTCCAGTCCGGCCCGTTCGAGGGTCTTCGACAGGCCCAACGCCGGAGCTTCGCCGACGCGGCCGGCCGGAATCTGCTTCTCGCCGATATGGATCAGGCCACGGAGGAAGGTGCCGGTGGTCAGGACGACGGATCCGGCGCCGATTTCGCGGCCATCGGCCATCCGCACGCCGGATACCCGGCCGTTCGAGAGCAGAATATCGTCGGCTTCGCCTTCGATGACCGTGAGATTTGCCGTTTCGCGGATCGCCACCTGCATCGCCGCCGCATAGAGCTTGCGGTCGGCCTGGGCGCGGGGGCCGCGGACGGCCGGGCCTTTGCGGCGGTTCAGGACCCGGAACTGGATGCCGCCCTGGTCGGCCACCCGGCCCATGAGGCCGTCGAGGGCATCGATCTCGCGCACCAGATGGCCCTTGCCGAGTCCGCCGATCGCCGGATTGCACGACATCGCGCCGATGGTCGCAAACCGATGCGTCACCAGCGCGGTCCGTGCACCTATGCGCGCGGCTGCGGCTGCGGCTTCGCAGCCACTATGACCGCCGCCAATGACGATGACGTCGAAAGCGCTGAACATCGGTCGGTTTTAGCCGAGGCTGATACGAGGGTCAAAAGCCGTCACGACCGGAATGTTTCACGTGAAACGTGCCCGGATTGCGGGATATACGGCTCACTTTCCGATACAGAAGTCCCGGAAGATCACGTCCAGGACGTCCTCAACGTCGACGCGCCCGGTAAGCCGGCCGAGAGCTTGGGCCGCAAGGCGCAACTCTTCGGCTAGGAGATCCTCGCGGTCGGCCACTTGCCGAGTTGAGGCCCGGCGGAGAGCGGCGAGGACGTCTTCGAGCGCCTTGCGGTGGCGGGCGCGGGTAATGAGCGCCGGCTCGGAATCGGCCAGGAACGCGGCGGCGTACCGCCCTAGGGCGCTCAGGAGAGCCGAAACGCCCTCGCCGGAGGCGGCTGAAAGAGTGAATTCTAAACCACTTATTTGAGAATGGAGTTCATTTCTTGCCGTTAATCCACCGTTTATCATAACTTTTAAGGATTTATTAGACCCATCTTTCGATTCACTTCTAAGGCCTGATGCGCCCGGCAGCGGATCCGACGTAGCCCCTTGTATGAGATCGGCTTTATTCCGCACCAGCCAGACGGCCGGCGCGGATTGCCCCGCCGGCGGCCTTGCGGCGCCTGCCCCGTCCCGCGCGTCGACGACCCACAGCACCAGATCAGCCTCGGCCGCGCGCGCCTGCGCCCGCCGCACCCCCTCCATCTCGACCGGATCGTCGGTCTCCCGAATCCCGGCCGTATCGAGCAGCGTCACCGGCAGGCCGCCAAGGTCGAGGTGCACCTCGATCACGTCCCGCGTCGTGCCGGCATAAGGCGACACGATCGCCGCCTCGCGCCGGGCGATCCGGTTCAGCAGCGTCGACTTGCCGGCATTCGGCGGCCCGGCAATCGCCACGACCAACCCCTCGCGCAGCCGCTCGCCACGCCTGCCGTCGGCCAAAGCCGTGCCGATCTCGCCCGCGAGCTCGCGCGCAATCGCCACCGCCGGCGCCAGTAGATCCTCCGGCACATCGCCCTCATCGGAAAAATCGATGCGCGCCTCGACCAGCGCCAGCGCCCGGATCAGCTTCTCCCGCCAGGCGTCAGCCTGCTTGCCGAGCGTGCCGCGCATCTGCCAGTAAGCCTGCCGCCTTTGACCCTCAGTCTCCGCCATCACCAGGTCAGCGAGGCCCTCGACCGCGGTCAAATCGAGCTTGCCGTTCTCGAAGGCGCGGCGGGTGAACTCGCCCGCTTCGGCCGGGCGCAGGCCCTCGAGGCGGCCGAGCGCGGCCATGAGCGCGGCGATGATAGCGCGGCCGCCGTGCGGCTGCAGTTCCGCGGTGTCCTCGCCGACCTCGCTCTTCGCCCCCTCGAAGAACAGCACCAGGCCCTCGTCGATGACCTCGCCGGACGCCGGATCGCGGAAGCGCGCGAAGCCGACGCGGCGCGGCTCCGGCACCTTGACGCCGAGCGCTTGAAGCGCGGCGCGGGCGTGCGGACCGGCAATGCGGATGACGGCGATGGCCGCGGGCGGGCGGCCGGAGGAAAGGGCGAAGATGGTGTCGCGGGACGGCTCGCTCATTGCGGCGCGAGGAAGCGCCGCAGGGCAGGGGAGGTCAAGGGGCGACCATCTGTCGCTTTCCGATTTGGCGTCTCGCCATTTCCATCGCAAACCGACAGGATGGTGAACGTCATCCCCGACCCCGCCGCGATCCCTGGAAATTCAGACCCGACCAATCATGTCCGAAGTCAGAGTCGCCTTCGACGCCGCCGATGATTATGAACGTGTCATGGGTGGATGGAGCCGCGCCGTCGGCGAGCGTTTTCTGGACTGGCTCTCTCCGGCGAGCGGCCTGCGCTGGCTGGATGTCGGCTGCGGCACCGGCGCGTTCACCCAACTGGTCGTGAAACATTGCGCACCGAAAACGATCGCCGGCATCGACCCGGCACCGGCGCAAGTGGAACACGCCCGCAAGCAAACGCCGCAAGCCGATATCCGCGCCGCGGATGCCACCGCCTTGCCATTCGGTGACGGTGAGTTCGATGTCGTGACATCGGCGCTGGTCATCAACTTCATTTCCGATCGGCCGGCCGCATTCCGCGAGATGCACCGCGTCCTGCGTTCCGGCGGCACCGTCTCCGCCTATCAGTGGGACCGGCATCCCGGCGAGGATCATTCACCTTTCGCACCGATCGAGACCGGGTTGAGAGCCATCGGCGCCGATATCTTGCGGCCGCCTGTCGTCGTGGAAGCGACGCCCGCCGGCGCACGCGCCGCGCTCGAGCGGGCAGGCTTTGCCGATATCGAGATCGCGACCGTCGAAGCGCGTCGAAGCTTCCGCGACTTCGACGACTACTGGGATGTGCAAACGCTGACCATTGCGCCGGCCGGCAAAGCCATTGCCGCGCTCGACGAGACGAAGCGCGCCGAGCTGCGGAACGTGATGCGTCGCATGTTGCCAGCGGCCGCCGATGGCTCCGTCTCATATTCGGTGCGCTCGATCGTCTTCAAAGCGCGAAAGCCTCACTGAAGAGAATCCGATGCCGAACGCCTATCACCCTGAAGCCTGGCACGAACTTTATGTCACGATGGGCGGCGCGCTCGCGGCGCTGACCGGGCTCCTGTTCGTCGCGACATCGCTGCACGTCGACAAGGTCGCTCAGACCCCGCATTGGGCGCGACGCGCCTTCACCAACACATTCGCTCTGATCGCCGCGCTGATTGAATCGCTGCTGGTTCTGGTGCCGCAACCGGCGGAATGGCTCGGCTACGAGCTGATCGCACTCAACCTGTTCGCGCTCGTCGTCCTGATGCTCCCGCTCATCCGAAGCTGGCTGACGGCCGTGAAGGGCTTGCCGCCGCTGCGCCTGTTCTTCGGCACGGTCGCATGGCTTGTCGGCGCGGCAGGCGGCGCCGGTCTCATCGTTCACGCCGGCGGCGGCATGTTTCTGGTGACGCTGAGCTGCCTGATCCTGATCTGGGTTTGCGTCTGGAACGCCTGGTCGCTGCAGATCGCGAATTTCCATCGCTGACTGCGATGGACGCGATCACAAAAGACAATGGGACACCTTTATTGACACGATGTCCGGCGGCGATAGCGTGTTCCGCTCATCACAGCCTCTACCGCCCAAGGCCGGCAGACGCTCGCCACCTGATTTGCGGAGACAACCGATGTCCGACCAAGCGCCTCTCGCCATCGTCGCCGCCGACGCGGCGCCGCGCGCCCGGCAGTCGAGCTATCCCGAGCCGTTCCTGTCGCGCATGGGCAAGCGCGAGAAGCGGCCGCTCGGCGATGTGTTCGGCCTGAAGAATTTCGGCGTCAATATCACGCGCATCGCGCCCGGCGGCGAGTCGGCGCTGTTGCACCGCCACACCAGGCAGGACGAATTCATCTACATCCTCGAAGGCCGGCCGACGCTGGTCACTGACCGCGGCGAGGTGCAGCTTGCGCCCGGCATGTGCGCCGGATTTCCCGCCACCGGCCTCGCGCATCAGCTGGTCAACCGCACGGCGAACGATGTCGTCTATCTCGAGGTCGGCGACCGCACGCCGGGCGACGAGGGCAGCTATCCGGCCGACGACATCGCGGCCAAACTGACGCCGGATGGCTACGTGTTCACGCACAAGGACGGCAGCGCGTTTTGAACACGAAACGTCGAAGAGAGATGCCAAAGCCATTCGTCGTCCTGAGGTGTTCGCCCTTGCGCGCCTCGAAGGACCTGTGCCTCTCAGTGGTCCAGAACTCATCAGCACCCAGACCCTTCGAGGCTCGCGCGTTCCGCGCTCGCACCTCAGGGTAACGGGAGAGGAGAGCGTCACGCGCTGGCGCGTCGGGACGTGTGCTCGTGCGAATGCGCTAGCTCGACGCCGAAAACGCGCGCAAGGCCGAGGCGACCCTTCGGCGTGATCGTCACCGCGCGCTTGTCGCGCACGCGCCCGATCCAGTTCAGGCCGAACAGATGGTCCGCCAGCGCGGCGCCAACGGCACCGGCGAGGTGCGGGCGGCGTTCGCTCCAGTCGATGCAGGGCCGGCAGAAGGCGCGGCGGCCGTTGCGTGCGGCCGCAATGTCGATGCCGATCTCGGCAAAGAACATCTCTCCGGCGCCGGTGACGACGCCGCCATCGTTGCCGAATTCGACGAAGCCGCGCGCCTGCAAGGTGTCGGCGAGGCTGACGCCAAGCCGCCCGGCGAGGTGGTCGTAGCACATGCGCGCGGCGCGCAGGTCGTCGGCGATACGCGGCGGCTTCAGGCGCGGCGGCGCCGCCGCAACCACGGCCATGATGCTCTCCAGCATGACCGCCACCTGCGGGCCGGCGAGGCGGAAATAGCGGTGCCGCCCGGCGGGCGAGGAAACGATCAGCTTGGCTCCGGCGAGCTTAGCGAGATGGCCGCTCGCGGTTTGCGGCGACACGTGCGCGGCGTAAGCGAGCTCGCCCGCGGCATAGGCGCGGCCGTCCATCAGCGCATAGAGAATATTGGCGCGCGCCGGATCGCCCACCAAAGCCGCCACCGCCGCCATGTCGAGAACGTCAGCCATGGGGCGATGATAGCGCGGAGGAGGGTGCGGCGCACGCGGGCATCTGTCGGCAGCGGCCGTAGTATCATGCCCCGGTCACAGGGGGACGCCCATGAAACTCTGGAAGCCGCTTTGCCTCGCGCTCGCCATCGCCGCGCTGCCGCTCACGGCGCAGGCGCAGTCCGATCTGGCGCGCGCGTGGCACATCATCGCGTCGAAGACATTCGTCGACCTCACGCACAGCTTCTCGCCGGAGACGCCGGTGTGGTCGGGCTTCGGCCAGGCCAAGTTCACGCCGGCCTACGATCCGAAGACGAAGCGGCCCTACACGATCGAGGAGGACGGCTTCCGCACCACCTATTACGACATGGTCGGGCAGTACGGCACGCATGTCGATCCGCCGGCGCATTTCGCCGAGAACGGCCTCACCATGGACGAGATCCCGCTGAAGCAGATGATCCTGCCGCTGATCGTGCTCGACGATACGCCGTATCTGGCCAAGGAGCCGAACCACGCGTTCTCGATTGCCGACCTGAAGGCGTGGGAGAAGAAGCACGGCCGCGTGCCGAAGGGCTCGTTCGTGGCGCTACGCACCGACATGTCCAAGGACTGGGACGCGAACCCCGAGCGTTTCAAGCGCGCGCCGTTTCCGGCCTGGGCGTTCGAGACCATCAAGTTTCTCTACGAGGAGCGCGGCGTCACCGCCACCGGCCACGAAGCGATGGACACCGACACCACCGACAAGATGGATTCGGAGACCTGGATCCTCGAGCACGGGCATTACCAGATCGAGGTGATGGCGAACCTCGACAAGGTGCCGCCGAAGGGCGCGTTGATCGTCGTGACCTGGCCGAAAGTGCGCAATGGCCTCGGCTTTCCGGCGCGGGCGTTTGCCATACTGCCGTAGGGTCTGTGGGTTCCCGGTCGCTCGACTTGTTATCGGCGGCTTAACCATGGCGGCGGGATGACGCCCGCGGTCACGCTTCGGCCACGCCTGCGCGCGAGACTTGCGCATTCGGCAAGGACGCGCACGGCATGCAGGCAGCAACGATCGGCTTGTTCGAGGAGGTCGACCGCCAGCTCGACGCGCTGGCGCGCGTCGCCACGGGCCCGGCGGACCCCAGCGAACCGGCCGTCACGCCACGGCCGCCGGAGATCACGTGGATGCCGCCGCCGCCCGCCAGCGGGCAGGGGCCGCGCACGGCGATCGTCATCGCGCTGACGTGCGTGGCGCTCACCGGGCTCGCGATCATCGCCACGTTCAACATCGCGCATCTCATCGGCGAGCGCACCTTGAGCGGCAAGGCCGCGGTCGATTCCGTCGTGACGCGCATCCTTGCCGCAGAGTCACGCGGTGCCGCCGATCCGAAGAACAAGCGCTCGAGCGCCGCCGGCCCGGCGCAATTCCTCGACGACACCTGGCTCGAGCTGATCCGCGCCTACCGGCCCGATCTCGCCAAGGGCCATTCGCGCGACGACCTGCTGGCGCTGCGTCAGAGGCCCGGCCTCGCGCGCGAGATCGCCATGCGCTTTGCCGAGCGCAACGCGGCGACGCTCAAGCACCGCGGCCTGCCGGTGACCGCCGGCACGCTCTATCTCGCGCATTTCGCGGGCGCTGCCGGCGCCGCCGCGCTGCTCAAGGCGCCCGACGATGCCGATGCCGCGGCGGTCATGGCGAAGGCCGACGCCAGCGGCAAGACGAAGCGCGAGCAGATCGTCAAGGCCAATCCGTTCCTCGACAAGTACACCGTCGCCGACGTCAAGCAGTGGGCCGCGCGCAAGATGAGCGGGCCGACGCTCATCCTCACCGAACTGCTCTCGGCCAGCGCACGCAAGTAGAGCGCCCCGCCGCGCCATGACGCCGCGGCCAATCCGCGCTAGGTTGCACGGATGACCGCTCCCACATCCGCCCACACAAACCGTCTCGCCGGCGCGACATCGCCGTACCTCTTGCAGCACGCCCACAATCCGGTCGACTGGTGGCAGTGGGGCGCGGACTCGCTCGCTGAGGCCAAGCGCTCGAACCGGCCGATCCTGCTCTCGGTCGGCTACGCGGCGTGTCACTGGTGCCACGTGATGGCGCACGAGTCTTTCGAGGACGAAGCGACCGCGCGCGTGATGAACGAGCTGTTCGTCAACATCAAAGTCGACCGCGAGGAGCGGCCTGACATCGACCAGATCTATATGAACGCGCTGCATCTGCTCGGCGAGCAGGGCGGCTGGCCGCTGACGATGTTTCTGACGCCGGCGGGCGAGCCGGTGTGGGGCGGCACGTATTTTCCAAAAGAGTCGCGTTTTGGGCGCCCCGCCTTCGTCGACGTCCTGCGCGAGGTGTCACGCCTGTTCCGCGACGAGCCGGAGAAGATCGCGCAGAACCGTGCCGCGCTGCTCACCAACCTGGCGCAGAAGGCGCGGCCCGATGGCCGGGCCGTCGTTGGCGTCAAGGAGCTCGACGCCGCCGCGCGCCAGATCGGCAACATGTTCGATTCGGTCAACGGCGGCCTGCGCGGCGCGCCGAAGTTTCCGCAGCCGGCGATTTTGGAGATGCTCTGGCGCGCGGGCTTGCGCACCGGCGACGCCCGCTTCTTCGAGCTCGTCGAGCACTCGCTCGAACGCATGTGCGAGGGCGGCATCTACGACCATCTCGGTGGCGGCTTCTCGCGCTATTCGGTCGATGAGCGCTGGCTGGTGCCGCATTTCGAGAAGATGCTCTACGACAACGCGCAGCTGCTCGAACTGCTGGCGCTGGCGTGGCAGCGGAGCGGCACGCCCTTGTTCGCGCAGCGCGCGCGCGAGACCGTGGGCTGGCTTGCCCGCGAGATGACGACCAAGGACGGCGCCTTCTGTGCCTCGCTCGACGCCGACTCCGAGGGCGAGGAAGGCAAGTTCTACGTCTGGTCGAAGAACGAGATCGTCGAGCTGATCGGCCCGGAGGCGGCGGAGTTCTTCGCGAGGCACTACGACGTGACCGACGAAGGCAATTTCGAGGGGCACAACATCCTCAATCGTCTCCATAGCGTGCCGCGGACGAGCGACGAGAAGGCGCGCCTCGCGGCGCTGCGCGCGATCCTGCTCGAAGCGCGCGAGGCGCGTGTACGGCCGGGCCTTGACGACAAGGCGCTCGCCGACTGGAACGGACTGATGATCGCAGCGCTGGTCAATGCCGGTGCGGTGTTCGGCGAGCCGGGCTGGATCGGCATGGCCAAGCGCGCCTTCGGCTTCATCGCGGAAACGATGACGCGCGGCGATCGCCTCGGCCATTCATACCGCGAGGGCAAGCTGCTGCTTCCGGGGCTCGCCTCCGACTATGCGGCGATGATCCGCGCCGCGCTCGCGCTCTATGAGGCGACCGGCGAGCGCCCATACCTCGACCGCGCGCTGGTCTGGCAGCAGGCCTTCGATGCGCATTACAGCGACGCCGAGACCGGCGCCTACTATCTGGCGGCCGACGACGCCTCCGACCTACTGCTGCGGCCGCACGCGACCGCCGACGACGCCATCCCGAACGCCAACTCGCTTGCCGCCGGGAACCTGGTGCGGCTCGCGGTGCTGGCTGGCGACGATGCCTTCCGCGCCCGCGCCGACCGGCTGATCGAGCACATCCTCTCGGCCAATGCGCGCAATCTGTTCGGCCACGTGGTGCTGCTCAACGCGCTCGACCTGCGGCTGACCGGGGCCGAGATCGTCGCGGCCGGTCCCGATTCCGAGCGCTTCGCGCAAGCCGCGCTCAAGCTGCCCTTCACCGGCCGCATCGTGCTGCGCGCCGCGAGTGCCGCCGATCTTGCCGCCGCGCATCCGGCGCAGGAAAAGTTGAAAGCGGTCTCCGGCAGCGCCGCCTTCGTCTGCGTCGGCGAGCGCTGCTCGCTGCCGGTGACGGAACCGGACGGCGTTGCCGCGGCGGCGGCTGCGATGCGCCCGGCTTGATCCGCCGGCGCGGCGCCGCTCAAAATCGGGCGATTTGTTTCGACCGGGGGCAAAGGCGCACGCCGGCCACGACCGGCTGAGTTCCCAACTTCGAAAGCCTCTACATCGTCGGCGTCCTGAGCTTACGGTCCGCGGACGCTTGCCTGATTTCAAAAACAAAATATAGATGTAGATCTATTCGCGTCGCGGCTGGAGAGCCGATGCAGCAGGAAATACGCTTTTGCAGCGCGCCCGACGGGGTGCGGCTCGCCTTTGCCCTGCTTGGCAAAGGCCCGCCGATCGTCCGTGCGCCGCACTGGTTCACGCATCTCGACCACGATCTCAACAGTCCGATCCAGCGGCACTTCGTGCTCGGGCTCGCCCATCGCCATCGCCTGCTGCGCTACGACGCGCGCGGCAACGGCCTGTCGCAACGCGACAACGTGGAGGTTTCGTTCGAGCGCTGGGTCGCCGACCTGGAAACGGTCGTGGACGCAGCCGGCTTCGACCGCTTTCCGCTGGTCGGCATCTCGCAGGCCGCCTCGATTTCGATCGCATATGCTGCGCGCCATCCGGAGCGGGTGTCGCAACTGATCATCTATTGCGGCTATGCCCGCGGGCTCTTGCACCGCGAAGGCGATCCGGACAAGCAGAAGCAGAGCCTCGATCTTGCCTGCGCCCTCGTGCGCGAGGGTTGGGGTAGCAACGAGGAGAGTCATCGGCAGTTCTTTACGTCGCAGTTCATTCCCGAAGGCTCGATTGAGCAGCAACATGCGCTCAACGAGCTCGCACGGCTCAGCGCCACGCCCGAAATGGCGGAACGGTTCCTGATCGAGACCGCCAACGTCAATGTTGTCGATCTGTTGTCGAAGGTGAAGGCGCCCACACTCGTTCTGCATGTGCGTAATGACGTTCGCGTGCCGTTTGCGCTCGGCCAGGAGATCGCCGCCGGCATCCAGGGCGCCAAATTCGTACCGCTCGACGGCCGCAATCATATGCTGCTGCCGAACGAGCCGGCGCATCGGCAGTTTCACAACGCGATCGCGTCCTTCCTCGGCGAAAAGCCGGTGCGCGGCGCGCTGCCGGGCACCACCACGCTGAGCGAGCGGGTCGAGGGCGCGGTTGGCAGCGTCGAGCGTAACTGGTTCATCAAGATCGTTGTCATCTTCGCCGCCCTGACCGGCTGCGTGCTGTTCTTCATGGAAATGTGGAAGGCGTTGCACGCCGGGCATTGAGCGCCTGTGTGCAAGAAGGCGATCGGCGGCTCCGATGCGATCTGCATCGTCCACCCCTATGTGACCTGAGAGGCGGCTGAGCCGTCCTACTTCGCTGTCATGGCCGGGACAAGCCCGGCCATGACAATTGAGATGCCGCCGCTAGTATGCAAAATGGCCGGGCTTTCGGCCCGGCCATTGCAAATTCGCGCAGAGATTCGCGGCTTACGTGTTCATCGACTCGAAGAACTCGCCGTTGGTCTTGGTGTTGCGCAGCTTGTCGAGCAGGAAGTCGATCGCGTCCATCGTGCCCATCGGATTGAGGATGCGGCGCAGCACGTACATCTTCTTGAGCACGGCTGGCTCGGTGAGCAGCTCTTCCTTGCGCGTGCCGGAGCGGGTGATGTCGATCGCCGGGAAGGTGCGCTTGTCGGCCACCTTGCGGTCGAGGATGAGCTCGGAGTTGCCCGTGCCCTTGAACTCCTCGAAGATCACTTCGTCCATGCGCGAGCCGGTGTCGATCAGCGCCGTGGCGATAATGGTCAGCGAGCCGCCTTCCTCGATATTGCGCGCGGCGCCGAAGAAGCGCTTCGGCCGCTGCAAGGCGTTGGCGTCGACGCCGCCGGTGAGCACCTTGCCGGACGACGGCACGACCGTGTTGTAGGCGCGGCCGAGGCGGGTGATCGAATCGAGCAGGATGACGACGTCGCGCTGGTGCTCGACCAGGCGCTTGGCCTTCTCGATCACCATCTCGGCGACCTGCACGTGGCGTGAAGCCGGCTCGTCGAAGGTCGAGGAGATGACCTCGCCCTTCACCGAGCGTTGCATGTCTGTGACTTCCTCCGGCCGCTCGTCGATGAGCAGCACGATGAGGAACACTTCAGGGTGATTGGCGGTGATGGCGTGGGCGATGTTCTGCAAGAGCACCGTCTTGCCGGTGCGCGGCGGCGACACGATCAGCGCGCGCTGGCCCTTGCCGATCGGCGCGACGATATCGATGACGCGCGCCGAGAGATCCTTCTTGGTCGGATCGTCGTGCTCCATTTTCAGCCGCTCGTCGGGATAGAGCGGCGTCAGGTTGTCGAAGTTGACCTTGTGCTTGGCCTTCTCCGGGTCCTCGAAGTTGAGCGTGTTGACCTTGAGCAGCGCGAAATACCGCTCGCCTTCCTTAGGGCTGCGGATGTGGCCTTCGACGGTGTCGCCGGTGCGCAAGCCGAAGCGGCGGATCTGCGAAGGCGAGACGTAGATGTCGTCCGGGCCGGAGAGGTAGTTCGATTCCGGCGACCGGAGGAAGCCGAAACCGTCGGAGAGAACTTCGACGACACCCTCGCCGATGATGTCGATCTCTTGGCTCGCGAGCTGCTTCAGGATCGCAAACATCAGCTCCTGCTTGCGCAGGGTGGAGGCGTTCTCGACCTGGTGCTCTTCGGCGAAGGCGACGAGTTCGGGGGGTGTCTTGGACTTGAGGTCCTGTAACTTCATTTCCCGCATGGGGGCATTGGTCCTGTAGAGAGATCCGGCGGCCGGATGAAGATCGGGAGCCACCTTGGAAAGAGAGTCTGGGGTCGCAGGTCTGGATTGATTGGGCGCGCTTAGGGAAGGGTCCCGGGGCCCGATGCCACGGCCGGTTCCGATGCGATCGGTTCCGGAACGCGACGGCATCCGCCTGCGTTCGGGGGGATGCAAACAACATATGTTGAGCCGTGATTTTCCGCAAGAGGCGGGGGGCGGGCCGGGTGTGAAGACCCTCGACAACGCCGCCATGCGCGGGTCGTTTCTACACAAGCGAAATTTTTCGGCCGGCGCGGCGGCGCGTCAGAACGGCTTGACCACGGCCAAAATGACGATCGCGATCATTAACAGTGTTGGTATCTCGTTGGCGATACGGAAGAATTTCTGGGTGCGGCAATTGCGGTCGTGCTGGAAGTCGGCCTGCCAGTGGCTCATCAGGCCGTGCATCAGGGTCATGAGGAGAACCAGCACCAACTTCACATGCAACCAGCCGGCGGCGAGCCAGCCGCCGGTGAACATCAGCGCAAGGCCGAACAGCCAGGTGGCGATCATCGCCGGCGTCATGATCGCCTTCAGCAGCCGGCGCTCCATGGACTTGAAGGTCTCGGACTGCTCGGAGCCCGGCGCCGCGGCGGCGTGATAGACGAACAGCCGCGGCAGGTAGAGCAGCCCGGCCATCCACGCGATGACGGCGATGACGTGCAGGGCTTTGAGCCAGAGGTACATGCGTTGTGCCTAGCCAAGCGGGATGGCTGGGACAAGCCCGGCCATGACAAGCACCGCTATCCCCGCACGCGCTTCAGCATCCGCTCGACATGCGCGATTGGCGTCTGCGGCAGGATTCCGTGGCCGAGGTTGAAGATGAACGGCCCGCCGGCGAGCGCGTCCATCACCGCATCGACCTCGCGGTCGAGCGCGGCGCCGCCCGCAAGCAGAGCCAGCGGGTCGACATTGCCCTGCACCGGCTTGAACGGCTGAATGATGTCGTGCGCGTAGGCAAGCTCCTGTGTCCAATCGAGGCCAACAGCATCAACGCCGGTTTCCTCGACATACCGCAACAGTTTCGCGCCGGCACCACGCGGGAAGCCTATGATCTTGGCGTCCTTCACCTGCGCGCGCACACCGTCGACAATGCGTTTCGTAGGCTGAATCGACCAGCGTTTGAACTCCGCCTGCGGCAGCACACCGGCCCAGGTATCGAATATCTGCACGCATTCAGCGCCGGCTTTCAGCTGCCCGACGAGGTAATCGATCGACGCCGTCACCAGACGGTCGATCAGCAGCGTAAAGGTCTCCGGATCACGATAGGCGAACATCCGCGCCGGCGCCTGGTCCGGCGTGCCTTCGCCAGCCACCATGTAGGTCGCGACCGTCCACGGCGCGCCGCAAAAACCGATCAGCGCCGTCTTGCCGTCCAGCGCCTTGCGCACGCGCCGCACTGTCTCGAACACCGGCGCCACGGCCGCGGTATCGATATGCGCGGCAAGACGCTTGACGCCATCGCGGTCGGTTAGTGGCTCGAGCTTCGGCCCCTCGCCGGCAAGGAACGCAACCTTGCGCCCGAGCGCAAGCGGCACCACCAGAATATCCGAGAACAAAATCGCCGCGTCGAATCCGAAGCGGCGCACCGGCTGTAGCGTCACCTCCGCCGCGAGCTCTGGATTGAAACAGAGGTCGAGAAACCCTCCGGCCTTCTCGCGTACGGCACGGTACTCAGGCAGATAACGTCCCGCCTGGCGCATCATCCAGATGGGAGGAACAGCTTGCCGTTCACCTGCAAGCACGCGGAGCAGGGGCTTTATCCCCATGGCACGGCCGATCCCGTCTACATCCATCCAGAATCTCTTTAGCTTAGCTGATTTGGTTATTAGACCGTTGATTAGACTCATGCCTTCCGGTCAACAGTCTGTCCACTGAGGCGGCAACCACGATCCAGATTCCCCTTCTATCCGGCGGCGAGCGGTCCACAGCGATACAGGGCCTTTGACCGGGCTTTTGCTCAGATATCCACGCGCATCCCCAGGCGGCTGTCCACATGCCGCGGCGAGACCGGATGCATGGTGTCTAGCCGCTCCTCATTGACGGATTGTGGAGGCGGTGAGGACAGAATCGAAGAGTCGGCTTGCCTCTGGCCGTCAAAGGTGGCCTCCTCCCCAACTGTCCACACGCGAAACCTTTCGTTATCCATGGCCGGGACCGGTTATTTCCATCTGCATCTCGTGTCTGACGCGACCGGCGAAACGCTGATCACAGTCGCGCGCGCGGCGGCAGCGCAGTACGCCAACGTGTCGCCGGTCGAGCATCTTTACCCGATGGTGCGCTCGAAGAAGCAACTCGACCACGTGCTCGCGGAGATCACCGAGTCGCCCGGGCTCGTGCTCTACACGCTGCTCGAGGAAGACCTGATCGGGCTCCTGGAGAACAAGTGCCGAGAGCTCGGCTTGCCGTGCATGTCGGTGCTGGGGCCGATCCTGCGGCTGTTCCAGTCCTATCTCGGCGCCGAGACGATCCATCGCGTCGGCGCGCAGCACGTGCTCAACGCCGAATATTTCCAGCGCATCGATGCGCTCAATTACACGATGATGCACGACGACGGCCAGCATCCGGAAGGATTGCAGGAGGCGGATGTCGTGCTGATCGGCGTGTCGCGCACGTCGAAGACGCCGACCTCGATCTATCTCGCCAACCGCGGCATGAAGACCGGCAATGTGCCGCTGGTGCCGGGCGTGCCGCTGGCGCCGCAAGTCGAGCAGTTGACGCGGCCGCTGGTGATCGGGCTCTACGCCAGCCCGGAGCGCATTGTGCAGATCCGCGAGAACCGGCTGCTCGGCCTGAAGGCGCACCGCGACGACGACCAGTACATCGACAAGGCTGCGGTGGCGGAGGAGATCTCGTTTTCGCGGCGGCTGTGCGCGCGGCACAGCTGGCCGATGATCGACGTGACGCGCCGCTCGATCGAGGAGACCGCCGCGGCGGTGATGCGGCTCCTGACAGATCGCCGCCGCGCGCCGGGGGCCTGATCATGCCGCTCTGGCTAGTAGCGCAACCTTTAGTGCTCGCCTCGAAGAGCGATATCCGCGGCAAGATCCTCGCCGCCGCCGGGCTCCGCTTCGAGATCAGGCCCGCCAACATCGACGAGCGCGGCGTCGAGGCCGCGGCGAAGCCGGAGGACGCCTACGCCGCCGCGCGCATCCTCGCCCGCGCCAAGGCCGAGGCCGTGTCCGCGACCATGCCGGACCGGCCGGTGCTCGGCGCCGACCAGACCTTGGCGCGCGGCGCGCAGCGCTTCACCAAGCCGAAAGACCGCGCCGATGCGCTCGCGCAATTGCAGGCGTTGCGCGGCCGCACGCACGAGCTGCATTCGGCGCTGGCGCTGGTCGCCGACGGCAAAATGCTGTTCCACTGCGTCGAGACGGCGCGGCTGACGATGCGCGATCTGTCCGACCGCTTCCTCGAGGACTATCTCGATATGGCCGGCGATCTGGCGCTAGCGAGCGTCGGCGCCTACCAGCTCGAGGGCATCGGCGTGCATCTGTTCGAGCGCATCGAGGGCGACTACTTCACCATCCTCGGCCTGCCGCTCCTGCAACTGCTGACTTATCTGCGCGGCGCGGGATTCGTGGACGGGTGACGATGTTTGTCCTCGGGCTCACCGGATCGGTCGGCATGGGCAAGTCGGCGACGGCGCAGATGTTCGCCGCCGAAGGCGTGCCGGTTCACGATTCCGACGCCGCCGTGCACGCGCTGTACGAAGGCGAGGCGGTGGCGGCGATCGAGGCGGCGTTTCCCGGCACCGCCGCGAACGGCAAGGTCGATCGCGCAAAACTCGGTGAGCGGGTGATCGGCCATCCGGAGGCGATCAAGAGGCTCGAGCAGATCGTGCATCCGCTCGTGGCGAAGCTGCGCGACGCGTTTCTGGCCGAAGCCGAGCGCAAAGGCGCAAAAATCGCCGTGCTCGACATCCCGCTGCTCTACGAGACCGGCGGCGAGAAACTCTGCGACGCCGTCGTGGTGGTCTCGGCGCCGGCCGAGGTGCAGCGCCAGCGCGTGCTGGAGCGCCCCGGCATGACGGAGGCGAAATTTGCCGCGATCCTGGCCAAGCAGATGCCCGACGCCGAGAAGCGCGCCCGCGCCGATTTCGTGGTGGATACGTCGCGGGGCTTCGACGCCGCCCGCGCGCAGGTTCGGGACATTATGGCGCGGGTTGCTAGAATGCCGAATCGCTGACGGAAGAAAGCGCATGCGCGAGATCGTCCTCGATACCGAAACGACCGGCCTCTCCCCCGAGCAGGGGCATCGCGTGGTCGAGCTCGGCTGCGTCGAACTGCTCAACCGCATTCCGACCGGCGCGACGTTCCACGCCTATCTCAATCCTGAGCGCGACATGCCGGCGGAGGCTTTCGCCGTGCACGGCCTGTCGGCCGAGTTCCTCAAGGACAAGCCGCGCTTCGCCGACGTCGCCGACGATTTCCTCGCCTTCCTCGGCGACGCGCCGCTGGTCGCGCACAATGCCGGTTTCGACTACGGCTTCATCTGCCACGAGTTGAAGCGCGCGGCGCGCGCCGAGCTGCCGCGCGACCGGGTCGTCGACACGCTGATGCTGGCGCGGCGCAAGCACGCCGCCGGGCCGTACAGCCTCGACGCTTTGTGCACGCGCTACGGCATCGACAATTCGCGCCGCACCAAGCACGGCGCGCTGCTCGACGCCGAAATCCTCGCCGAGGTCTATCTCGAATTGATCGGCGGCCGGCAGGCAAAGCTCGGGCTGACCGAAGCGGTCGAGGTGCGCGCCAACGGCGGCGACGGCATGGTGGCGATCCGCACGCGGCCGGCACCGCTGGCGGCGCGGCTGACCGACGCCGAGCGCGAGGCGCACGCGGCTTTCATCGCCACCTTGGGCGAGAGCGCGATCTGGCTGACGTATACGGCCGAGAAGTAATCCGAAGCGCGCGGCTTACGCCGTCGCCGGGCTCGGCTGCGTCTGCTCCATCTTCTGGCGATAGAGCGCGACGAAATCGAACGGATCGAGCAGGAGCGGCGGGAAGCCGCCGTTACGCACGGCATTGGCGATGATCTCGCGCGCGAACGGGAACAACAGGCGCGGGCATTCGATCAGCACCACGGCGTTCAAGCTCTCCTGCGGCACGTTCAGAATGCGGAACACGCCGGCGAAGGTGAGTTCGAACGCGAACATCAGGGTGCTCTGGTGCTCGGCCTTGCCTTCGAGCCTGAGCGCGACCTCGACGTCGTTGTCCGACAGCGGCTTGGCGTCGACGTTGATCTGGATGCCGATCTGCGGCTGCTGGCCCGGCATCAGCGACTGCGGCGCGTTCGGATTCTCGAACGAGAAGTCCTTGACGTACTGCGCCAGCACGCTGAGCTGCGGCGGGGTGGGCTCGGCGGAGCCGCCGTTGGTGGTCGACATGAATTCTCCTGCGCTGCGGCGGGTTCGCTAACACAGGCCCCCGCAGCGAACAAGGACGGTCCGGCCTTGAGGAATTAACGCCCGTCGCGATGGTTACGGCTGTCCGGCAGCTCAGGATCGGGCACGCGGCGCCACTGCTCCGGCTCGAGATCGACGACGCCGTCGGCGCGCGGCGGGGCTGTGGCCTGCCGCAGGCCGGCGAGGGCGAACAGCGCCCGCCGCAGCGGCGCAACCAGGAGGACGAGACCGATCACGTCGGTGATGAAGCCGGGGATCAGCAGCAGGATGCCGGCGAGCAGGATGACGCCGCCGGTGCCGTCGGCCTGCAGCGCGCTGAAATTACCGTCGGCCATTGCGACGCGGACGCGCGAGACGTGGCTGCCGCCTGCGTGGCGCAAGAGCAGCATGCCGCCGATCGAGCCGAGCAGGATGAGGCCGAAGGCCGGGCCGAAACCGATCGCCGCCGCGACCGCGACGAACATCGCGAGTTCCATGAGCGGCAGCATCAGGATGGCGGTCAGCAGCCAGCGCGCGAGCCTCATCGCTCTCCTTGTCCGGGCCGTGAATTGTGGCGGGCCCGCGTGGTTGGCGGCAGTGCCGCAAATCGTCTAAGGTCCGACCGGGCAGGGAGGCCGGGTGCGGCTCCCCGCCTATGGATCGGCGCCGCCATCCGCTTAGATAAGACTGGTGGACCGGGCTGCCATGCCGTCCCTCCGGGGGACCGGCCGGGAGGCCGGCCCGTCACGGTAGCCGAAAGCATGCAGAACGTGTTCGACATTTACACCATCATCTTCCTGGCGCTCGCGGTGTTCATTTTCCTGCGGCTGCGCAGCGTGCTGGGCCAGCGGACAGGGCGGGAGCGGCCGCCTTACGACCCCTATTCCGCGCGCGAGCCGGTGCGCCCGGCGCCGGACAAGGTGGTGGCGCTGCCGCCGCGGACGGCGGAGCCGATCGCCGCCTCGAAGCCGGCCGAACCCGCCGAGGCGGTCGAGCCGGAGGCGCGCTGGAAGGGCATCGCCGAGCCGGGCACGCCGGTCGCCGCCGGGCTCGACGCCATCGTCGCGGCCGATGCGAATTTCGACGCCCGGCATTTCGTGACCGGCGCGCGCGCCGCCTACGAGATGATCGTGACCGCCTTCGCCGAAAGCGATCGCCGCTCGCTCAAGAATCTGTTGTCGCGCGACGTCTATGACGGATTCGACGCGGCCATCGCCGAGCGCGAGAAGCGCGGCGAGAAGGTCGAGTCGCGCTTCGTCTCGATCGACACCGCCGACATCACCGCCGCCGAACTGCGCGCGCGCAACGCGCAGGTGACGGTGCGCTTCCACTCCAAGCTCATCACTGCGACGCGCGACAAGGACGGCAATGTCATCGACGGCAGCGCCGAGCGCGTCACCGACATCACCGACGTGTGGACCTTCGCGCGCGACGTGTCGTCGCGCGATCCGAACTGGAAACTGGTCGCGACCGAGGCCGGGCACTAGGGCATGCGCAGACGGGGCCTCGCACTCGCGGTCGTTGCGGCGCTGACGGCGCCGGCTTTGGCGCGCGAGGTGCCGATGACGCTGCACCACGCGCACGTCGTGCAGCTCACATTTGCCGAGATGCAGGGCTGGGCGAAGGACAACCATCTCGCCGCCTTCAAGAGTTTCATGAACAGTTGCGGCGCAATCCTTCAGGGCAGCAAGGCGATGCGCAACAAACGGCCGATGTTCGGCGGCCTGTTCATCGCCTGCGAAGAGGCGAAGAGGAGCGGCGTCGTGAGCGAAGCCGCCGCGCGCACGTTCTTCGAGACCAGCTTCAAGCCGATGCGCGTCGCCAAGGCCGGCGACGTCGACGGTTTCTACACCGGCTATTACGAGACCGAGATCGAGGGTTCCCCGATCAAGACGGCGGAATTCAACGTGCCGTTCTACCGCATCCCGGCGAAGTCGGGCGGCCGCAGCACGGTGTTCGGCCAATACAATCGCGCGCAGATCGACAAGGGCGCGCTCGCCGGCAAGGGCCTCGAGATCTGCTGGGTGAAGGATCCGGTCGACGTGTTCTTCGCGCAGATCCAGGGCTCGACGCGCGTCAAGCTCAGCGACGGCACGCTGCTGCGGCTCAATTACATCGCATCGAACGGGCAGAAATACTATCCGGTCGGCAGGGACCTCATCGACCGCGGCATCATCGCCAAGCAGGACATGTCGATGGACCGCATCCGGCAATGGATGGAAGCCAATCCGGCCGAAGGCAAGGAATTGCGCGAGAAGAACCACTCCTACGTGTTCTTCGAGAAGACGCCATTGGCGCCGGACACGCAGATCGTCGGCGCGCAGGGCGTCCCGCTGACGCCGCTACGCTCGGTCGCGGTCGACAAGTCGCTGCACGTCTACGGCACGCCGATCTGGATCGACGCCAACCTGCCGCTGGAGAGCGAAGAGCCGGCAACGCCGTTCCGCCGTCTCGTCATCGCGCAGGACACCGGCTCGGCGATCGTCGGGCCGGCGCGCGCCGACATCTTTTTCGGCGCCGGCCACAATGTCGAGCACGTCGCGGGGCGGCTCAAGGATCACGGCGAGTTCGTGATGCTGGTGCCGAAGTCGGTGGAGCTCAAGGGCGACAGCGGGCCGGCCGACATTCCGCTGCCGCTCGCGCGGCCGCCGGAGATCGCCACGCGCACCGCCGAGGCGGTCGGCTCGGCGCGGTGAGGCATGGCCTCGCGCGACGGCAGGCGCCGCACCCTTTCATATGACGAGCGCGTGCTGTGGACGACGGTGACCAAATCCGTCGCGCCGATGCACGGCGAGCTGCCTGACGAGGACGACTCCGCGCGGCCGCCGGAGCAGCCCGCGCCGAAACGCGTGCCGCGTGCGCCGGCGCCGGCCGCGCCGTCCCCAGCGCCGGTGAAAGCGCCGCCCGCGTTGCAGCCGCTCGACCGCCGCACGCGCCAGCGCGTCGCCCGCGGCCGCGAGCAGATCGACGCGCGCATCGACCTGCACGGGCTGACCCAGGCGGAAGCGCACGCGGCATTGTCGCGCTTCTTGCACGCGGCAAGCGCGCGCGGCGCGCGGCTGGTGCTCGTCATCACCGGCAAAGGCGGCCGCGGCGGCGACGGCGAGCGCGGCGTGCTGCGGCGCCAGGTGCCGCAATGGCTGGCGCTGCCGGACTTCCGCGCGTTCGTGATCGGTTTCGAGGACGCGCACACCGCACACGGCGGCGAGGGCGCGATGTATGTGCGCTTGCGCCGCCGCCGCGGCGAAGCGGACTGAGCGGCTGGCGCGATTGCGCGAAAGGCGCGATCATCGCCGCCTCGAGCAAGAGAGGACGCGATGTCGCGACTGGCCATATTTGCATTGATCGCGCTCGCCGCCGCGCTGCCGGCCGCGCAGGCAACGGCGATGAAGCCAACCGTGGTCGAGAAGATGGCCTCGCCCGCCGACAAGGCGAAGATGAAGGCGTGCGAGGCGAAGGCCGCGGCTCAGAACGTGCCGATGGACGCGCGCGCGAAGTTTCTCATGGACTGCATGATGGCGAACTAGACCGGCCGCCGTGGCGCGTGCGCGGCGGCTTCGCGCGCCGTCAGCCGCCGAACCTTCTCGCGCAGGCGGGCGAGCCCCAGCCAGATTCCCAGGAATTCGCTTTCGATGTCGTCGCGACAGGCGATGTCAGGCCGGCGGCCCGATCCGGCGGATGTTTCGGCGGATTTGGCGGATCGGCTCATCGTACCCCCCCGTACTGTTCTTTCCGGCGCGTCACGCCCCGGTACCCGGCGCGCGCGGCGGTACGCGTGCCGCGGTGCCTACAACCGGAAGCATACACCGGTTGTACAAGCTGTCAAATTTTATTTGTCAGCTATTTGTCATCGCGTGGAGCGGCGCCGGCGCTTGCGGCCCGGCGCGCGGCTTGGCGCCGGCGCGAGCGGCACGATTTCGAGACTCAACACTGGGTCGCCCGCGCGCAGCACGAAGTCGCGGTCGCCGGCGTTGAAGATACAGACTTCGAGGCGGCCGGCGAATCCGGGATCGACGTGCAACGCGTGCGCGGCGATGGCGCCGAGCCGCGCGAGATGCGGCGTCGCGCCGATGCGCGCGAGGTGATCGTGCGGAAAGGCCACGCGCTCGCCGGTGACGACGCGCACGCTGCGGCCGCGCGCGACGCGCACCCCGCGCGCGCTGTCGATGCCGCGCGGCGCCGTCACCGCGCCGAGCGTGAGGTCGAGCGCGGCGCCGCGCACGCGCGATTCGTCGAAGCCGGCGACGCCGATGACGCCGTCCTTCACCGCGCGCACGATCTGGTGATCGACGAGGATGCCGTTCTGCGCGGCGCGCGGCGCCGACGCTTCGGCAAACGCAGCCTTGAGCCAGTAGTCGAGACCGCGGCCGGTGATGCGGCCGAGCTTGATCGCCATCGCGCGAGATATCGGATGCCGCCCGTTGACGATGTTGTTGACCGTCTGGCGCGACACGCCCGCGGCCTTGCTGAGGTCGATCTGGTTGAGGCCGAGCCGCTTCAGCTCCGCACGCAGATGCTGACCCGGATCGAGCGGGCCACCGCGCTTGGTGCGGTCCCGGAATTGCGCGGACATCGGTCCCTCCCTGCAAGGCAGACGCGGCGTGACCCGCCGCGAAGCAAGCCGCCACTTTTTACAACCGGAAAGGGAGGAGAAGAAACCGCAGGCCCGATTATCGCGGATTTTAGTTTATAATAACCATGACTATTACCACTCCGGAGCCGCGCATCCGGCCCGCGAAGCGCCGAATTCACAGGATGAAGCGGCTCAGATCGGCGTTCTTGGCGAGGTCGCCGATATTCCTGGTCACGAAGTCCGCATTGACGCGGACCGTCTCGCCGCCGCGGTCGGTAGCGGTGAACGACACCTCGTCCAGCACGCGCTCCAT
Organism: Pseudolabrys sp.; assembly: GCA_035571935.1. GTDB lineage: Bacteria > Pseudomonadota > Alphaproteobacteria > Rhizobiales > Xanthobacteraceae > Pseudolabrys. The sequence goes on along the minus strand of DATNBL010000024.1, from coordinate 11,990 downwards.
CACAGTCTGCAGCCGGCGCGCCCCGATGTTCTCGACCGAGGCATTGACCGAGACGGCAATGTCGGCAAGCGCATCGACGGCGTCCTCGGTGAAGTCGAGTGTGACGCCTTCGGTCGCCATCAGGGCCACGTATTGCTTGATCAGCGAGGCTTCCGGCTCGGTCAGGATGCGGCGGAAGTCGTCGCGCGTCAGCGCCTTCAGTTCGACGCGGATCGGCAGGCGGCCCTGCAACTCCGGCAGCAGGTCGGACGGCTTGGAGATGTGGAAGGCGCCCGATGCGATGAACAAAATGTGGTCGGTCTTCACCGGCCCGTGTTTGGTGGCGACGGTGGTGCCCTCGATCAGCGGCAAGAGGTCGCGCTGCACGCCCTCGCGCGAGACATCGGCGCCGCCGCGACCCTCGCGGCCGGGCCCGGCGATCTTGTCGATTTCGTCGAGGAAGACGATGCCGTTCTGCTCGACGGAGCGGATTGCCTCCTGGGTGAGTTGGTCGGTATCCAGCAGTTTGTCGGATTCCTCGTTGACCAGGATCGGGTGCGAGTCGTGCACGGTTACGCGCCGCGTCTTGGTGCGGCCGCCGCCGAGCTTGCCGAAGATGTCGCCGATTGAGATGGCGCCCATCTGCGCCCCGGGCATGCCGGGGATTTCGAACATCGGCATGCCGGAGCCACCTTGGCTAACCTCGATCTCGATCTCCTTGTCGTCGAGCTCGCCGGCGCGCAATTTCTTGCGGAAGCTCTCGCGCGTTGCCGGGCTCGAGCCGGGGCCGACCAGCGCGTCGAGCACACGCTCTTCCGCCGATTGCTCGGCGCGCACCTGCACGTCCTTGCGCTTCTTCTCGCGCGTCAGCGCCATGCCGATCTCGACCAGGTCGCGCACAATCTGCTCGACGTCGCGGCCGACATAGCCGACCTCGGTGAACTTGGTCGCCTCGACTTTCAGGAACGGCGCGCCGGCGAGCTTGGCCAGCCGCCGCGAAATCTCGGTCTTGCCGACGCCGGTCGGGCCGATCATCAGGATGTTCTTCGGCAGCACTTCCTCGCGCAGCTTCTCGTCGAGCTGCAGGCGGCGCCAGCGGTTGCGCAGCGCGATGGCGACGGCGCGCTTGGCGTCGTGCTGGCCGACGATGAAGCGGTCGAGTTCGGAAACGATTTCGCGGGGGGAGAAGTCGGTCAATGGAGATACTCAGTTACGATTTAAGCGACTCGATCGTCATATTGCGGTTGGTGTAGACGCAGATGTCGGCGGCGATGTCGAGCGAGCGGCGCACGATCGCCTCGGCGTCGAGCGGCTGGTCGAGCAGCGCGCGGGCGGCGGCGAGCGCGTAGTTGCCGCCCGAGCCGATGCCCATGACGTTGTTCTCCGGCTCGAGCACGTCGCCGGTGCCGGTGAGCACGAGCGACACCTGCGCATCGGCGACGATCATCATCGCCTCCAGGCGGCGGAGATAGCGGTCGGTGCGCCAGTCCTTGGCGAGCTCGACCGCGGCGCGGGTCAACTGACCGGGATACTGCTCGAGCTTGGCCTCGAGCCGCTCGAACAGTGTGAACGCGTCGGCCGTGGCGCCCGCGAAGCCGCCGATGACGTCGCCCTTGCCGAGCCTGCGTACCTTCTTGGCGTTCGACTTGATGATGGTCTGGCCGATGGAGACCTGGCCGTCGCCACCGATCACCACCGTGCCGCCCTTGCGGACGGTGAGGATCGTGGTGCCGTGCCAGGTGGGAAGATCGGTGGACGCCATACGGTTAACTCCTTGAAAGCGGTGATGTAGGCACACCGGGCAAGGAATGCAAACCGGCGCCGCGGCGGTGGCGAATCCGCAAAACCCCTGCTAAAAGGCGGCGCAATTGAAGGATTTCTGCCATGCGCAAAGGCGCCGTGAAACGCAAGACCAAGGAAACCGAGGTCGAGGTAGCGGTCGATCTCGAGGGACAGGGCCGTGCGGACATAAGTACTGGTATCGGTTTCCTCGACCACATGCTCGACCTCCTGGCGCGGCATTCGCGCATCGACATCACGGTCAAGGCCAAGGGCGACCTGCACGTCGACCATCACCACACGACCGAGGACGTCGGCATCGCGCTCGGCCAGTCGGTGAAGCAGGCGCTCGGCGACATGAAGGGCATCACCCGCTACGCCGACGTGCACATGCCGATGGACGAGGCGCTGACCCGCGTTGCCATCGACATATCCGGCCGGCCGTATCTGGTGTTCAACGCCGAGTTCGTGCGCGACAAGGTCGGCACCTTCGACACCGAGCTGGTGCAGGAGTGGTTCCAGGCCTTCGCCATGAACGCGGGCATCACGCTGCACGTCGCCACTTTATATGGAACGAACGATCACCATATTGCGGAGTCGTGCTTCAAGGGCCTGGCGCGCGCCCTGCGCACCGCGGTGACGATCGATCCGCGCGCCGCGGGCGAGGTGCCCTCGACCAAGGGGTCGCTGGGAGGTTGATCGAATTTCTGCCTCTCCCTGCAAGGGGGAGGCCGCGCGCGTAAGCGCGCGGGTGGGGGTCGGCAGTCACGAATGACTGAGGTGACCCCACCCCGGACCGCTTCGCGGTCCGACCCTCCCCTTTCAAGGGAGGGATGACGCAAACAGTGTGTGAGTAACTTTTAGCCATGCCCACATTCACCGTGCACGCACCGCCGCGACGGGAAGGCGAAGCGCCGGCCTCGCCGGAGCGCTTCGCGTTCGTGCGCGACGGATTTCACGGCTGGGCCTTCCTGCTGGCGCCGATCTGGCTGATCGCCTACCGGCTGTGGCTGGCGCTCGCGCTCTATGTGCTGGTCACCGTCGCGGTTGCGGCCGGACTCGCCTTCATCGGCGCGTCGTATTCGGCGCAGGGCGTGGCCGCTTTCGTCATCGCGCTGCTCGTCGGCTTCGAGGCGTCGAGCCTGCGCCGCTGGACGCTGACGCGCCGCGGCTGGGCGACGCTCGGCTTCGTCGTCGGCGAGGACCAGGACCTGGCCGAGCATCGCTTCTTCTCGCGGTGGGCGGCGCGCGGCGCGAGCGCTACGCCGGCGCCGAGCGAGCCGCCGGCCGTGCCGGTGCGGCGCGGACCGCCGAGCGGCCGTGACGTGATCGGTCTTTTCCCCGAGCCGGGGCAGAACCGATGAGCGTCGCCATTGTCGATTACGGTTCCGGCAATCTGCACTCCGCCGCGAAAGCCTTCGAGCGCGCCGCGCGCGAGAGCGGGCACGCGCAGCCGATCGCCGTCACCTCCGATCCGGCGGCGGTGGCGCGCGCCGACCGCGTCGTGCTGCCGGGCGTCGGCGCCTTCGCCGACTGCCGCCGCGGGCTCGACGCTATTCCCGGCATGGTCGATGCGCTGAACGAAGCCGTGCGCCAGCGCGGGCGGCCGTTCTTCGGCATCTGCGTCGGCATGCAATTGATGGCCGAGCGCGGCCGCGAATATCAGGTGACGCCGGGGCTCGGCTGGATCGCCGGTGACGTCGACCGCATCAAGCCGGCTGACGCCGATTTGAAAATCCCGCACATGGGCTGGAACACGCTCGACGTGAAGCGCGGGCACCCGCTGCTCGACGGCCTGCCGCTCGGGCCGCAAGGGCTGCACGCCTATTTCGTGCACTCCTACGCGCTCAATCCGGCGGACCGGTCCGACCTGATCGCGGACAGCGATTACGGCGGCCCGCTCACGGCCATCGTCGGCCGCGACACCATGGTCGGCACGCAATTCCACCCGGAGAAGAGCCAGAGGCTTGGCTTGAAGCTGATCCAGAATTTCCTGAAGTGGGCGCCGTGATGAAGGGCATCGCAACGGCCGCGCTTTTCCCTCCCCCCGCGCGCGCTTGCGCGTGGCGGGGAGGGTCGACGCCGAAGGCGTCGGGGTGGGGGGCGCTTTCTACAGCAAAGACCCCCCACCCCCGACCCCTCCCCGCCGCTGCGCGGGGGGAGGGGCGTACACTGTGCGCCGCCGTTGCGCCGACGATCGAAACGAACTCCGTATGATTTTATTTCCCGCCATCGACCTGAAGGAAGGCCTCGCCGTGCGGCTGCAGCAGGGCGACATGGCGCGCGCGACCGTATTTCATCGCGATCCGGCCTCGCAGGCGCGCGCCTTCGAGACGCAGGGCTTCGAATACCTGCACATCGTCGATCTCGACGGCGCCTTTGCCGGCAAGCCGGTCAATGCCGCGGCGGTCGACCGCATCCTCGAAAGCGTCAGCATCCCGGTGCAGCTCGGCGGCGGCGTGCGCGACATGAAGACGACCGAAGGCTGGCTGGCCAAGGGCGTGACGCGCGTCATCATCGGCACCGCGGCGGTGCGCGATCCGGCTTTCGTCAAGGAAGCGGCGAAGGCGTTTCCCGGCCGCGTCGCGGTCGGCCTCGACGCGCGCGACGGCAAGGTCGCGGTCGAGGGCTGGGCCGAGACATCGCAGGTGACTGCCCTCGATATTGCAAAGCGCTTCGAGGACGCGGGCGTCGCCGCCATCATCTATACCGACATCGCGCGCGACGGCATGCTGCAAGGCCTCAACCTCGACGCCACAATCGCGCTCGCCGATGCGATCTCGATTCCGGTGATCGCTTCCGGCGGCCTGGCGTCGATCGAGGACGTGAAGGCGATGCTCGCGCCGAATGCGAAAAAGCTCGCCGGCGCCATCGCCGGCCGCGCGCTCTATGACGGGCGGCTCGACGCGGCCGAGGCGCTCAAGCTCATCCGAACAACCAGGGCGGCGGTCTGATGTTCAAGGTCCGCGTCATTCCCTGCCTCGACGTCAAGGACGGCCGCGTCGTCAAGGGCGTGCAGTTCGTCGATCTGCGCGACGCCGGCGATCCGGTCGAGGCGGCAATCGCCTATGACGCCGCCGGCGCCGACGAGCTCACCTTCCTCGACATCACAGCGAGCCACGAGAACCGCGATACCATCTTCGACGTCGTGCAGCGCACGGCGGAAGCCTGCTTCATGCCGCTGACCGTCGGCGGCGGCGTACGCAGCATCGACGACATCCGCAAGCTGCTCACCTGCGGCGCCGACAAGGTGTCGATCAACACCGCGGCGGTGGCGCGGCGTGAATTCGTGAAGGAAGCGGCCGAGAAGTTCGGCGACCAGTGCATCGTCGTCGCCATCGACGCCAAGAAGGTGTCGAAGGCGGGCGAGCAGGATCGCTGGGAGATCTTCACCCACGGCGGCCGCAAGCCGACCGGGCTCGATGCGATCGAATATGCCCGCGAGGTAGTGTCGCTCGGCGCCGGCGAAATCCTGCTCACCTCGATGGACCGCGACGGCACCGGCCACGGCTACGACATTCCGCTGACGCGGGCGCTGGCCGACGCCGTCACCGTGCCGGTGATTGCCTCCGGCGGCGTCGGCACGCTGCAGCACATGGTCGAGGGCATTCGCGACGGCCACGCCACGGCGGTGCTGGCCGCCTCGATCTTCCATTTCGGCCAGCATTCGGTGCGCGAGGCCAAGGCGTTCATGGCCGCCGCCGGCCTACCGATGCGGCTCGATCCGTAGACCCGCCTCATCCTGAGGAGCGGGCAAAGCCCGCGTCTCGAAGGATGGGGCGGCCCCATGCTTCGAGACGCGCCACCAGCGCAGCGCTCCTCAGCATGAGGGCCGGGTGAGGCCCGGCATGACGCAACCCTTCAAACCTGCTAAATCACCGCCCCGAAAGGGCTTTGCGATGACCGATTTCACCCTCTCCGACCTCGAACGCCGCGTCGCCGAGCGCGCGCAGGCGAGCGCCGCCGATTCCTATACGCGCAGCCTCATCGACAAGGGCGTGGCGCATTGCGCCAGGAAGATGGGCGAGGAGGCCTTCGAGACTGCCATCGCCGCGGTGCAGGAGGACAAGGGCCGGCTCGTATCCGAGGCCGCCGATCTTATCTATCACCTGATGGTGCTGATGAAGGCGCGCGGCGTTACGCTCGCCGAAGTCGAGGCCGAACTGGAAAAGCGCACCGCGCAGTCGGGCCACGCCGAGAAGGCGTCGCGGCCGCGCGGCTGAACGGAACGCTCCGATGGAACAGCGGGCCGAACCGAACCTCTCGCCCTACCGGACGTTCTCGCGCTCCGAATGGGCGGCGATGCGCGCCGACGCGCCGATGACGCTGACCTTCGACGAGGTGCAGCGTCTGCATTCGCTGCACGACCGGCTCGACATCAAGGAGGTCGAGGAGATCTATCTGCCGCTGTCGCGCCTGCTGTCGATGTATGTCGACGCGACGCAGCGGCTGTTCGTGGCGCAGGAGCGGTTCCTCGCCACCAAGGACGCCAAGATGCCGTATGTGATCGGCGTCGCCGGTTCGGTCGCGGTCGGTAAGTCGACCACTGCGCGCGTGTTGCAGGCGCTGCTCGCGCGCTGGCCGAACATGCCGAAGGTCGACCTCGTCACCACCGACGGCTTCCTCTATCCGAACGCGGTGCTGGCGCGCGAAGGCCTGATGGAGAAGAAGGGCTTTCCGGAAAGCTACGATCTGCCGGCGCTGCTGCGCTTCCTCACCGATGTGAAGGCCGGCCGCCGGCCGGCGCGGGCGCCGATCTATTCGCATTTGATCTACGACGTCATTCCGAACCAGTGGGTCGAGGTCGACCGGCCGGACATCCTCATCGTCGAGGGCCTGAACGTGTTGCAGACCGGGCGGCTGCCGAAGGACGGCAAGGCGATCCCGTTCGTCTCGGACTTCTTCGATTTCTCGGTCTATCTCGACGCCGACGAGGACGTGCTCAAGGCCTGGTACGTCGACCGTTTTCTGACTCTGCGCGGCACGGCGTTCCGCGATCCGAAGTCGTACTTCCACCGCTACGCCAGATTGTCGGACACGGAGGCGATCGCCACGGCGTCGTCGATCTGGGAGCGCATCAATCTCGTGAACCTGCACGAGAGCATCCTGCCGACGCGCCAGCGCGCCGACCTGATCCTCAAGAAGTGCGAGGACCACACAGTCGATCACGTGTCGCTCAGGCGGCTGTAATTACGCCGCGCGGCGGCTGAAATCGAAGTGCTCGAAGTAGCGCTTCTGGATCACCGACAGCGGCAGCACGATCAGCACGTCGGTGGTGCCGAATTCGCGGTCGATGACCGCGCCGTCGCCGACGAATGCGCCGAGCCGCAGATAGCCCTTGATCAGCGGCGGCAGGCCGCGCAGAGCCACCTTCGCGTCGATCGCGTCCTTCGACAGCCGGTTCATCTCGACGTAACGCTCGGGCAACGCCCGGGCGCGCCATTGCTCCGGCGCGCGGGCATAGTGGTGCAGGAACGACAGCGGCAGCGCCAGCCGCTTCGGATCGGTGCCCTCGATCGAGGCGCAGCCGATCATCACGTCGCAGCGGTGCTGCATGACGTAAGCGTAGATGCCGTGCCACAGCAATTCGACCGTGCGCTTGTTGCGGTATTCGGCGAGCACGCAGGAGCGGCCGAGCTCGAGGAATTGCAAATGCCCGTGGCGGCCGACCAGCGCGCCGATGTCGAATTCGCCGGCGGTGTAGAAACCGCCGTAGTTCTCGGCGAGCGGCTGGCGCAGCAGGCGGTAGGTGCCGACGACCGCCGGCCGGTTGCCGGCGCCGCGCTCACGCTGCTCGTGATCGATCACGAGCAGGTGGTCGCAGATGGCGTCATAGGCGTCGACGTCGCGGCGGGCGATCAGCCGCGCCGGGTTCGGCACCGCCGAGCCCTCCCGGTAGAACACGCGGTAACGCAGCTTCTGCGCCTGGCGCACCTCGGCGGCGGTATGCGCCAGCCGTACCTCGAGGTTGCCTATGCGGCCGAGGCTCAGCGGGCGCTGCGCGCGCGCCGCGAAGGTTTGCAGGCCGCCATAGGCCTGCAAGGCGGGGATCAGGCGCGTCACATTGCCGGCCGGCGCGGGACGCAGGCGGCCGAACAGGTTGCGCGGCAAATTCAGGTGCTGGGGCATGGAGCCAGGGTCCTAGCGGAGTCTCGGGAAGACGCCAAGACGACAGCGAATCAGGGCATGCCGCCGTCGTTACCCCTACACCACGGCGGCACCACGGAATTATGACACTGAGCGGAAGGTTCCACTACGCCGCAAGCGGCGCCGGCGCGCGGTGGATCGTCGCGAGCGCCTCGCGCAGCCGCTCGCGGTCGAGCGGCTTGACCAGAAGATCGTTCATGCCGGCGGCCAGCGCGGCCTCGCGGTCCTCGGCGTAGGCGTTGCCGGTGAGCGCGATGACCGGCGTCGGGCTTTCGCCGAACTCCGGCTCGGCCTCGGCGGCGCGGATGCGGCGTACCGCCTCGAGCCCGTCCATCACCGGCATTTGCAGATCCATCAGCACGAGATCGTAAGGCGAGCCGGTGGCGCGCGCGGCGTGCCACGCTTCGATCGCCTCGGCGCCGTTGACGGCGACGATCGGGTGATGGCCGAGCCGCGTCAGCAGCGAGCGCGCGAGCAGCGCGTTGATCTCGTTGTCCTCGGCGACGAGGATAGACAGGCCCTTGCCGACGCTGCCGATACCGTTGGCCGCGGCCACCGCCTCGTCGGCCGCTTCGGCGACCGCCTGTTCCAGTTCGGTCCCGGCGGCGAGCCGCGCGGCAAGAGACGCGGCGCGCACCGGCTTGATCAGGTAGCCGTTGAAGCCGGCCTGCTTCAGCGCCGGCAGTTCATGGCGGTCGGTCGGGCGGATCAGCACGATGCGCTTGGCGACGTCGATCTTGCTCAGGTCGCCCTGCGCCATCATCGCCTTCGCCAGCGGGAAATCGACGATGAGCGCGTCCCAGCGCCGCTCCGGCAGCAGCGCGAAGGCGACGGCGGGGTCGAGCGCGGCGCAGGTCTTCGCGCCCCAGCGGCCGAGCCGCCGCGCCAGAAGCGACGCCTCGATCTCGGCGGCGGCGACGATCATCACCGCGGCGTCGGAGAGGTCGGGCACGATGAAGGGGTGCTCCTTCTCGCCCGCCGCGGCGGCAAGCGGCAGCGTCACGGTGAAGGTCGCGCCGCGGCCCGGCGCGCTCTCGACCTCGATCGCGCCGTCCATGCGCTCGACGATGCGGCGCGAGATGGCGAGGCCTAGGCCGGTGCCGCCGAACTTGCGCGTCGACGAGGAGTCGGCCTGCTCGAATTCGCTGAAGATGCGCGCCTGGTCTTCCGGCTTGAGCCCGATGCCGGTGTCGCGCACGACGAAGCGCACCTCGCCGGCGCGCGCGCCGGGCTCGACGACAACGGCGACGCCGCCCTTCTCGGTGAACTTGATGGCGTTGCCGGCGAGGTTGAGCAGCACCTGGCGCAGCCGCGGCGCGTCGCCGAGCAGGCGCGCGGGCAGGCGCTCGTCGATGAAGCTGGCGATCTCGATGCCCTTGGCCTGCGCGCGCGGCGCCAGCAATTCGACCGCCTCCTCGACCAGCGCCGAGACGGCAAAGGGCCGTGCCTCGAGATCGAGCCGGCCGGCCTCGATCTTGGAGAAATCGAGAATCTCCTCGATCAGCGACAGAAGCGTCTCGCCCGAGGTCTTGGCGGCTTTCGCGTAAGTGACCTGCTCGGGCGACAGCGGCGTGTCGAGCAGCAGGTCGGCCATGCCGAGCATGCCGTTGAGCGGCGTGCGGATCTCGTGGCTGACCATGGCGAGGAAGCGCGATTTGGCGCGGTTCGCCGCTTCGGCCTGGTCGCGCGCGGTGTGCAGCGCGCGCTCGGCCTCGACGCGCGTCGTCTCGTCGCGGCCGACCGCCTGCACCTCGGTGCCGTCCTCGGTGCGCACGGCGACCTCGCGCCAGGCGATCCAGCGCGGCCCGGCGGCGGTGGCGATCTTCTGGTCGTGCACGCGCGTACCGTCGGCGAGCACGGCGATGTCGCCCTGCTCGCGCACGGGCAATTCGATCGCCTCGCCGACGAGGCTCGGCCGGCCCTTGCCGGCGAGCTTGCAGAAGGCGTCGTTGACGTAGGTGATGCGGCCGGCGGCGTCGCGGCGGACGATGAGGTCGCCCTGCGCCTCGATGAGGCCGCGCGCGCGCTCCTCGGCCTCGCGCAGTTCCCAGTTCTTGTCGGCGAGCGCGTCGAGCTCGGCCTGCAATTCGCGCATCCGCCGCAGCAGGCCGCGCCGCCGCATCAGCATCAGCGCCAGCAGCGCGCAGACCAGCGAGAACAGCCCGGCGACGCCGGTCGCGAAACTCGCCGTGTCGAAATTGCCGCGGCCGATCTGGATGCCGGTGAAGAAGCCGATGGCGATCGAGGTGACGGCGAGCGTGCTGTACACCGTGCGGCCGAACAGGATCAGCGCCGCCTTGTTGCGGAGCTTTGTGCGCTGCGCGCGCAATCTGGTCCGGGTATCCGCGGGCATCGGTAGGGCGGCCCTTATCCGTCCGCACAGGCGGGTTCGTCGGCGCCGATTGTGCCGCATTGAGCGTTGCGGATTTATTGGAAAGTAACTGTGCGGGGTTCCGACGCGGAAGCGTGGTGAACGTGGCGTTAACGCGCTGCCGCTCACGCCGCGTGGCGCATCTCGTCGGCCAGCGAGCGGTACGAGAGGGCCTCGGCGAAATGCACGCGCCCGACCTTGTCGACGCCGTCGAGGTCGGCCAGCGTGCGGGCGACGCGCAGCACGCGGTGGTAGCCGCGCGCCGAGAGGTGCATGGCGCTGGCCGCGTCGCGCAGCAGCGTCAGCCCGGCATGGTCGGCGCGGGCGATCTCCTCCAGCACCGGCCCCGCGGCCTGCGCGTTGACGCGCACATGATCGAGCTTCAGCGCGGCATAGCGCTGCGCCTGCACGTCGCGGGCGCGGGCGACGCGGGCGGCGACCTCGCGCGAGCCCTCCGACGGCGGCGGCAGGATCAGATCGGCCGCGGTCACCGCCGGCACCTCGATGTGCAGATCGATGCGGTCGAGCAGCGGCCCGGACAGCCGCGCCTGATAGTCGGCGGCGCAGCGCGCGTTCGGCGCGCGCCGGCAGGCGAAGCCCGGATCGGAGGCGCGGCCGCAGCGGCACGGGTTCATCGCCGCCACCAGCATGAAACGCGCCGGATAGGTGATGCGGTGGTTGACGCGCGCGATCGCCACCTCGCCGCTCTCCAAAGGCTGGCGCAGCGAATCAAGCACCGCCGGCGCGAACTCCGGCAATTCGTCGAGGAAGAGAACGCCATTGTGCGACAGGGAGATTTCGCCCGGCCGGGCGCGCAGGCCGCCGCCGACCAAAGCCGGCATCGAGGCGGAGTGATGCGGCGCGCGGAACGGGCGGCGGTTGGTCAGCGCGCCGCCTTCGATCTCGCCGGCGACGGAGGCGATCATCGACACTTCGAGCAATTCGGCCGGCGACAGCGGCGGCAGAATGGTCGGCAGCCGCGCCGCCAGCATCGATTTGCCGGCGCCGGGCGGGCCGATCATCAAGAGGTTATGGCCGCCGGCCGCCGCGACCTCGAGCGCGCGCTTGGCGCTCTCCTGGCCCTTGATGTCGGCGAGGTCGAGCGGCACGCCGTCGAGCTCGCGGATGCGCGGCTGCGGCCGGTTCAGGACCTGCGTACCCTTGAAGTGGTTGGCGAGCTGGATCAGCGACTGCGCCGCGATGATCTCGATCTCGGGGCTCGCCCAAGCGGCCTCGGCGCCGCAGGCATAGGGGCAGATCAGCCCGTGCCCGCGCGCATTGGCGCCGATGGCCGCGGGCAGCACGCCGGCGACCGCGGCAATCGAGCCGTCGAGGCCGAGCTCGCCGAGCACGTCGTAGCCGGCCAGCGCGTCGGGCGGCACCGCGCCGATCGCCGCCATCAGGCCGAGCGCGATCGGCAGGTCGTAATGGCTGCCTTCCTTGGGCAGGTCGGCGGGGGCGAGGTTGATGGTGATGCGTCGCGCCGGGAGCGCCAGCCCGGAGGCGACCAAAGCCGCGCGCACGCGCTCCTTGGCCTCGGACACCGCCTTGTCCGGCAGGCCGACGATGTTGAAGGCCGGCAGGCCGGGCGCGACCTGCACCTGCACGTCGACGGCGCGGGCCTCGATGCCCTCGAACGCCACGGTGGTGACACGCTGGACCATTGTCCGCCCCTGCCTGCTACCCAGAGTAGTAGCGGAAGTTGTGGACGACG
>DATNBL010000023.1:0-2155 GCA_035571935.1 Pseudolabrys sp. | reverse complement strand
GAGCTGGCGCATATGTACGCCGACAACTGCGCCATGCAGCTGGTGCGCAACCCCAAGCAGTTCGACGTCATCGTCACCGACAATCTGTTCGGCGACTTGCTGTCGGATTGCGCGGCGATGCTGACCGGCTCGCTCGGCATGCTGCCCTCTGCCTCGTTGGGCGCGGCGGACAGCAGCGGACGGCGCAAGGCGCTCTACGAGCCGGTGCATGGCAGCGCCCCGGATATCGCGGGGAAGGACGCCGCCAACCCGCTCGCTTGCGTACTCTCCTTCGCCATGATGCTGCGCTATTCCTTCGATATGGCCGAGGAAGCGAGCCTGGTCGAGCGCGCCGTGCAGAACGCGTTGAAGGGCGGCGTGCGCACCAGCGACATCCTGCAGACCGGCACCGCCCGCGTCTCGACCACGGTGATGGGCGACACTCTGCTGCGCGAGCTGGACAAGCTGGCGTAACGCGCCAGCGTTATCGCCGGGGCGTCAGCGGTTGCTCTTGCAACCGCGAGAGCCCGCACCGTGCAGAAAAGACGTGGATGGGACAAGCCCGGCCACGTCTCAGATAAATCAGCTACGCGAAACTGGGCGCGACTTCCGCCATGAATCGCGCCATCTCGTCCTTCACCTGCGGGTGCGGCTTGAGGCCGACATTGAAATAGAGGATGACTTCGTCGAAGCCGGCAGCCTCGACCTTCTGCAGGATTTCGCCGATGCGCGCCGACGATCCGAGCAGCACCGAATTCTCGCCGAGATCCCCGGGCCGCACCTTGTGCAGCCGGTCGACCAGGTCGATGAAATAGCGATAGCTCGGCGGCGCCGTCTTGGGATCGCCGGGGAAGGCGGGGATGACGCATTCCTTGTAGTAGCGGATCTGCCGCGCCCGTGCCGCCTGCTCCTCGGCCGGGTTGTCGGCGAAATGCGTGAAGTAGCTGCAGATGAGGCGGCCGGGCTTGCTGCCGGCGGCGGCGCAGCTCTCCTGGTAGAGCGTCGCCACCTGCTTCAATCCACCATAAGTCAGCGCCGCGGCGAAGGGCGCCACCACCAGGCCGCAGCCGAGCCGCGCGGCAAGCTCGATCGACGGCTTCGAGAACGACGCAACATAGGCCGGGATCGGCCGTTGCAGCGGTCTCGGTGTGATGCCGACATTCTCGAACTGGTAGTGCGCGCCGCGATGCGAGATCCGCCCGTCGGCGCTCCACAGCTTGCGCACCACCTCCATGCCCTCCGCGAAGATCGACTGATTGTCCTCGAAGGAGACGTGGAAGGGCTGGTACTCGCGGCGGTCGTAGCCGCGCCCGGCGGCGAAATCGACGCGGCCGCCGGACAGCAGGTCGAGCGTCGCCCATTGCTCGGCGACGCGGATCGGGTTGTGCAGCGGCAGCACCGTGACCGCCGGCGCCAGACGGACGCGCCGGGTCTGCGCCGCGACGTAGGCCAGCACCAGGTCGGGGCAGGACAGCACGCCCAGCGTGCTGAAATGGTGCTCGCCGATCCACGCCGAATGCATGCCGAGCTGGTCGGCATAGATCGCCTCGGCGGTGATGTCGGCGACGAACTGGTTGGGCGCCCGACGGTTGTCGTCGTAGTGATTGTCGCTCAGCGTGAAATAGCCGAAATCCATCGCATCCTCCCGGCCGCGCGCATCTGGCGGCGTGCGCGGCATTTCGTCTATCGTGCCAGGAGGCCCGGGCGGCAACAAGGGCGAGGGTAGGGAGGGTTTATGGCCTTGACCGACGACATCGACGCCAGCAGCGGCAAGTTCCTGCGCGACAAATACGCCATCGTCGGCGTCGGCGAGACCGAGTACATGCGCGGCTCGGGCAAGACGACGCGGGCGCTTGCGACCTGGGCGGTGCGCAACGCGATAGCCGATGCCGGGCTCAAGCCGGCCGATATCGACGGCATGCTCTCCTACCAGTCGGGCGATTCCACCTTCGCGCCGTTCATCGCCGGCGATCTCGGCATCCGCCTCAATTTCTACATGGACGTGTTCGGCGGCGGGTCGTCGACCGAGGCGCTGGTCGGCATCGCCATGGGCGTGATCGAGGCCGGCATGTGCAAGACGGTGGCGATCTTCCGCGCCATGAACGGCCATTCGCAAGTCAGGATCGGCGGCACCGGCGTGCGCGCCGCGGCGCCGGTGTCCGGCGACATGCTGCAC